>CAYTNM010000001.1:982755-1114500 GCA_964439205.1 uncultured Ohtaekwangia sp. | reverse complement strand
TATAATTAAACCCCCATACCACAAAGTATCGGGGGTTTTTGTATTCAGGGGGATGCTGATGTCTTAGTAAAGGCACCTCTTTTAAAAACAGAATCATAAGTAGTAGACAATTGATCCCCTGCTTAGACTTATCTTTGATCTATAATTACTCATGTTCGTTCCTATCCTAATTTTATTTTTTTTAATACTGAATATACTTTACTGGATATTATTACTCTTAGGAATATCCAGTAAAAGAGAAAGCAAAACAGGTGGGGAGTTGCTTCAGCCGGCAATATCCGTGGTTGTCTGCGCTCATGACGAAGAGAAAAACTTACGTCAATTAATCCCGAAATTACTCAGGCAGAATTACTCTGCCTACGAAATAATCATCGTTGAAGACAGAAGTAATGACGGCACCTATGATTTGTTGTTAGATCTTACCAAGCAACATTCCAACCTCAAGATGGTTCGTGTGGTCACCAAACCAGACCACATTCATGGTAAGAAATTTGCTATTACTTTAGGTATCAAGGCCGCGAAGTATGAATGGATCCTGTTAACAGATGCAGATTGTGAACCTCATGAAAACTGGATCAGTCAAATGGCCAGGCAGATGACTCAGTCCAATCAAATCGTTCTTGGTTATTCACCCTATATTCGAAGCAAGGGAATCTTAAATTCCTTTATCAGATTTGAAACACAATTGACAGCGATTCAAATGTTTGGATTTGCTCATTTGGGAAGACCCTATATGGGTATTGGCAGGAATCTTGCTTATCGAAAAAATCTCTTCTTAGACACTAAAGGATTCAATAACTATCTGGAGGTCATTGGCGGAGACGATGACCTTTTTGTGAATCAGCACGGAGGTTATGTTCAGGTGGGCACAGCTTTGCATTCTGACGCATCAGTCTACTCCATCCCCAAGAGTTCATGGAGTAGTTATTTAACTCAGAAAACAAGACATTTATCAGTTGGTAAGTTTTACCGCGTTGTTGATCAAGTGAATATTGGTGTTTTTGCCTTATCGGGTATTCTTGGGCTACTCTTAGGTTTCTATTCTCTCTTCACCGACTATTGGCTTTGGGGACTAATCCTTCTCTTCTTTCGCTGGACACTTATGAATTGGACATTTTACGAGCTGAGAAAACGAACTGGCGAAATTGCAGAATTGTGGAAAATACCTCTGTTAGATTTTATTTATGTCTTTTACTATCTTGTCACAGGACTGCGGGCTTTAACGGCTAAAAAAGTACGATGGAAGAACTAGAAGAAGGTAGATTTTCGAGTAAGGCGATAGAGGATTTCAAACTGATCGACATGGCTGTGGGTGGTGATGATAAATCCTATGCCAAACTTCTTCAGAGGTACAAGCGACCAGTTTATCATATGATTCTCCGAATGGTTCGAAATGTAGACGATGCTGAAGATCTGACCATTGAATCATTTGCCAAGGCTTTTCGCAGTTTGCATCGGTTTAAAAAAGACTTCACGTTCAGTACCTGGCTTTTCAGGATAGCTACCAATAACACCATCGATTTTATCCGAAAGAAAAAGCTTAATACTCTAAGTATTGAAAATACATACACGGATGATGATGGGCAATCGGTTTCTTTGGATGTAGAGGACATGAACCTTGATCCTCAGGAAGAAACTATTCGTGCCCAGAAAGAGGAATTAATACAGGTGTTTGTCAATATGCTTCCAGGAAAATATCAGAAACTGGTAAGACTTCGGTATTTTCATGAACTTTCTTATGAGGAAATAGCGCAGGAATTGGAGGCTCCTTTGGGTACTGTCAAAGCACAATTGCATCGGGCACGAGAATTAATGTATGACCTGATCAAGAATAAAAAAGAACACATTTAGGTTTCTTCTTTTGCATGGCTCCCTCTTCCATTATCTCCAAATATTTTTCATTAACAGATCATCAAAAAAGTCAGTTTGACAAGATGGGTGAAGTATATGTTGAATGGAATGAAAAAATCAACGTTGTTTCCCGTAAGGATATTGACAATATATACATCAACCACATCTTGCATTCGCTGGGGATTGCCAAGGCGCTCAGTTTTCAACCGGGTGCCTCCATTCTGGATGTTGGAACAGGTGGTGGATTTCCAGGGATTCCTTTGGCGGTTCTATTCCCGGAAACCCAATTTCATCTCATTGATTCTATTGGAAAGAAAATTACAGTAGTAAGAGAAGTAACAAACGCGTTGGAGTTAAAAAATATCAAGAGCGAGCAAATACGGGCTGAACAAGTTCGCGGGAAGTATGACTTTGTGATTAGTCGCGCGGTTACCCGTATGAAAGAGTTTTATCAATGGGTTATCAATCGGGTAAAAGAAGAATCTGTTCATTCATTAGATAATGGAATTCTATATCTGAAAGGTGGTGATCTTGAAGAGGAATTGGGTGAATTGAAACGACCCTACCGGCTATTTGATTTACCAACTTATTTTGAGGAACCATTTTTTGAGACCAAGAAAGTGGTACATGTGCCATTTTGAAATTTGAAATGTCTTTAGTAACTATGCTGCTCAACATTCATGAAACGCACTGTTACCTTCTTTCTAATCTTCGTAATCCTTTTAAATTCAACAGGATATTTGGCTGTATTGGTGCTACTTCGATATCAGACAAAAGTTTCCTTGAGCAAACAGTTAGATAATGAGGAGCGTAATCGCAGTAGGGAACTGGTTTTTGAGGTGCCTATTTCACTGCCCTATGCTCCGGACCAGACGGAATTTATGCGGGTGGATGGCGAGTTCGCTTATGAAGGAAAAATCTATCACATCGTTGAGCAAAAGTATGCTCGCGATACACTATACATTGTTTGCATAAAAGATGAGAAAAGTGCCGAGCTGGAGATGGCGCTTACCGATTACGTGAAATCCTTCACGGATCAACGAAGTGATGTACAAAAACAATCAAAATCGATTTTTAATTTTTCATTTTTAAAAGAATATATCACCCTGGAGAATTTCTCCTCTCAACCTATGACAGGCTGGTCTTTACAACTCGTTTATGTAAGTGAATCCGCCCAGGTCTTGCTTGAGTTGCTCGAGCGCGTAGCTACTCCTCCCCCTCGATTTTAACAATTTCCTTTTGGCAAGGCCCTGTTCTCTTACTGAGTGGCAAGGTCATATAACGGGCTCGTTTTAGATCGGAGCCCATCATTCACTGTTTAGTTAAAAAATCTTATGAGTAAAATTATCTTGCTAGTAGCAATGGTAGGATCTACCCTTGTTACAGCGCAAACTTTATCTGACGGGCTTATGATGCCCAAAAATGACTTTTGTACCGGTGTGATCTATAGCCATGACCGATGGACAAACTATTGGGAAGGTTCTTTGAAACGCGATAACGGGAATATCGGATCGGTAACCACCCAAATGATTACCTGGGTAGGAAATTTCGGCATCAGCAACAAGTTCAACATTATCGCCATGTTACCTTACGTTAAAACCGATGCAAGCCAGGGCACTATGCTAGGCATGGATGGCTTGCAAGACCTGACGTTGGGGGTGAAGTATCAGACAGTTTCTGCTCCCTTGGGGAGAGGAACAATCAGGGGGTTTATTGTCGGAATGGCATCTACTCCTCTTAGTAATTATACGCCAGACTTCTTGCCCCTTTCTATTGGATTGGCCTCAACTAATGTAGGAGGGCGTTTGACTGCTAACTATACTTTGGAAAATGGATTTTATGGCAATGTCTCTGGCGGATACACCTGGCGAAGTAATGTCAGCATTGATCGCCCCTCGTATTACACGGCCGGACACATTTATTTTACCAATGAAGTACAAATGCCCAATGTTGTTGACTACAATGTCAATCTCGGTTTTCTCCGCAGCGGCCTTCAGATAGAGCTATTGTATCAACAACAGAACGTATTAGGCGGTGGTGATATCCGCAGACAAGATATGCCATTTGTGTCTAACCGAATGAATTTTTCTAAAGTAGGGGCAATGATGATGTACTATCTGCCTTTTCATAAGAATCTGGCCGTACGCGCCATGATAAATCAAACGATAGCTGGCCGGAATGTGGGGCAATCGACCAGCTTGTTGGGAGGATTTTTATACACGCTTCACTTTAGATCAAAGGAAGCAAAATCAGAATAAATATAACCAGCCTATGAAATCAAGATTATACTTTTTTATTTCCCTTGGCTACTTGTTGAGCATATCCATCAGTTGTGATAAGGAGATTGAAGGAATGGAGGAACTGCGTGTGTTGCGTCCTTCATCTACAGATGCGGATGCCGGAACCTGGCGAATGATTCTGATGACCAGTCCCAACCAGGTAACTTTACCCCCTCCGGCTGCTATTAACTCTGTCTCCTACCAGGCAGAGTTGGCGGCCATCAAGGAAACACAAACCCGGTTAACCGATCACCAACGGAAAGCCATTGCCTACTGGAGCGTTGGTGGTGTTTTGCGTTGGAATCAACTCATGAGAGGTTTGGTGGCAAAATATAATTTGCCTCCAACTCCAAACCCAGACGGCACCTATCCAACACCTGATGCTGAAAATCCGTTTGCCAACCCGAAGTTTCCATTCGCCAATCCTCCATACTCCGCACGTGCCTACAGCTATGTTTCAGTAGCTCAGTATGAAGCATTGAAAGCTGCGTGGTTAAATAAGTTTTCTTTTAACCGCCCGTCTCCTTACACTGTCGATAATGAAATAAAAGCACTTGTGCCGATCTCTGATTTACCCGCGTATCCATCCGAAGATGCAGTTATTTCGGGAGTTACTGCCGAAATGCTGAAAGTATTATTTCCGGCTGCTATAGAAGAAATTACGTTGCTAGCTGCCGAACAACGTAATGCTGCTATTTGGTCTGGCAAAGCTTCCTACAGCGATGTTTCAGCAGGCCTGGCGTTAGGTAAAGCAGTTGCAACAATAATAACAGCCAATAGTACGGGTACGTTTGTTATTCCGGGCTCAGCGGGCACTTCCACCACTACACTTACCTTGAATCTTGTTACGCGAGGTCGCTTTCGTACAGATGGCATGGGAGCTGCCATAGGAACTCCAACTCTTTGGAAGGAATTGCAAGACAGTGTAGGATATGGAGATTTTTACAAGACCAATCAAAAACCATGGCTAAGTCTTGAGGAGCCTGCTCGACCACCCATGCTGCCCAACTTTGGAAAAGTGACGGCATGGATGATTACACCTGATCAGTTACAAGCAGAACGGCCTCAACCACCATCATCCACCTCCTCTCAGGAAATAATCAATGAGCTGGCTGAAGTCAAATCATTTGTCGCTCATACCACACGTGAGCAGATGGCTATCGTACATAAGTGGGCTGATGGTGTAGGCACTTATACTCCACCTGGGCACTGGAATGACATTGCTGCCGAGTATGTTGCGGAAGCCAACATGAGTGAAGTACGCGCGGCCCGTGCTTTTGCATTATTGAACATGGCCTTGCATAATGCTGGCGTTGGATGTTGGGAAACCAAGTATTATTATTTCAATCCCCGACCGTCACAATTAGATCCGTCTATTAAGACATTGACAGGAGTTCCCAATTTTCCATCGTATACTTCCGGTCATTCCACCTTTTCCGGAGCGGCTTCAGATGTTTTATCCTATCTGTTTCCACAAGCTACTTCTTTTTTTGAGGACCAGGCTTCAGAGGCATCGCTTTCCCGATTGTTTGGCGGCATTCATTATCGGGTGGATTGTGAGCAGGGCTTGGCGCATGGGAAGCGTTTAGCCACTTACACTATTGCCTTTGCCCTAAACGATGGTGCAGATTAGTAAGATTTTTTTAGTTTAATTGTTGTTTAGCTAAAGAGCGAGGGTGGGGACCCTTGCTCTTTTATATTTGCTGACCAAAATACCATCCCATGGCCAAGGTAACCAGGCAAAAAGTCATGCTGGCAATGATATACAGAGAAGCGTAAAATAGTTCACCCATTTGAAAAAGACTAAATGCCTCCTGACTAAAGGTACTAAACGTACTGAATCCTCCGCAGAAACCGGCCATCCAAAATAAACGACCCGCTGGCGAAAGAGCCTGACGATGATCAATCAAGCCTACGATGATCCCTAGTATCAGGCAAGCGAGAATATTAACGGTAAGAGTGCCCCATGGAAACAGGGTACTCCAAGACTGAAGCCATCTACTTATGATAAAGCGGAGACCACTTCCCAATCCTCCCCCGATACATATCAGCAGGATATCCTTCATGGTTTCCGGCTCGTATTTTTTATCATTTCGAGTTCTTTTGTACTTACTTCAGCTTCATTCAGAAAAGAGATTCGGGAGGGGCGATAGAGCAGGAGTAAAACCAACGCCACTAAGGAAAAAAGTAAAAAACTGACATCGTTCGTTAAGAGAGCAGCCGCAGCACTCACGAACCCCGAAACTTCAAACAAGGCACTTCTGATTAAAATAGCTTGTTGATATTTTTGCATCTTTTTTTGAAGATCAGACAGACGATTCAATGAGCGGAGTGTGGATCGGAACAGAAAAAACCCTAACCCAGCGCTACCTACCATAACACCCAGAACGATGTATCGCCACCCGAACGAAGCATCCTGATCCATGCGTTGTGGATCAATCCATGTATAAATCACACCGCTCACCAGCCCAACGGCAGCGACCATACTTCCATGGATAAGTTGTGATGTAAAGAAAAATGATTGTATGGATTTATTATCTTCCATGATCTTCCAAAATTTTTAACATTAGTAATCTGATTTTCTCTTTCAGTTCAGGAACCTCATTAACCGTCATGCCAGCGGTAGGAATGGGTTCTCCCACATATATTCTTATTAAGCCGGGTTGAAGAAATAATCTTTTTGGTGGCATTAGTTTTCCTGCGTTTAAAACAACCATAGGTAAAATCGGTTGTTGTGTTTCAATGGCAATTCGGAAAGCGCCATCATGAAAAGGTTGAAGCGGTTCACCGGATTTATTCTGGGTACCTTCCGGAAAAATCAAGATGGAAATGCCCAGCTTGAGTATTTTGATCAATTGGTCGATACTACGTTTCCGGCTCTGGGGACTGCTTCGGTCCACCACCACACAGGTGACTCGTGTGATCCAGCCAAACACCGGAAGTTTTAAGAGCTCCTTTTTAGCTAGTGGTCTGAATTGTCCGCGAATAGTCATGGCAATGCCGGGAAGATCAAGAAAAGAGGTGTGATTACTGGCATAGATGTAGGAAACTCCTGACTGTATCTTTTCACGCCCAAAAGTTCGGTAACGAATAAAGGTAAGCTTACTAAAAACCCATGACCAGGCTTTCATAAAAAAATAAGTGACCGCCACCGCACGAGGCCCAAACAATCCGGGGATCAGAATGCCTGGAAGAAAGAGCAGCATAAAAACAGTAAACACCAGAAAAACCCAAACCAGGTATAGCTTCAAAAGAATTTTTTTCATGTAGATATTGAAACGTCTATTGTAGGATAATCAATTATTTTTTTTCCAGTAAAGCCATAAAGAACCCATCAAAGCCCTGGCTTGGTAAAATAGATCTTTGCTCTAATCGTTCAAAAGCTCCTTTTTTTTCTTCCAGAAACCGATCCACCTGGTTTTCGTTTTCAGATGGTAGAATACTGCAAGTGGCATACACAAGTTTGCCTCCGGGTTTCAGCATGACACTGTAGCTACTTAAGATCTGTTGTTGGCTCTCCTGTACTTTTTTAATAAAGTCTAAAGATAGCTTCCATTTAGCATCCGGATTTCGTTTTAAAATACCCAGGCCTGAACATGGCACATCCAGTAAGAGTCGATCTGCTGTATTGGCTAATCGTTTAATGGTTTTGGAAGATTCAATCACACGCGTTTCAATATTTGTGGCACCAGCTCTCCGGGCGCGCTTTTTCAACTCTTCCAGTTTCCAGCCTTCCGTATCCAAGGCGATGATGCGCCCCCGGTTTTCCATTAAGGCCGATAAGTGCAACGTTTTCCCACCAGCACCGGCACACGCATCGATGACACGCATACCAGGTTCAACTTTTAAATATGGTGCAATAGCCTGCGAGCCTGCGTCCTGAACTTCAAACCATCCATCTTTAAAAGCCTGTCGGGTGAAAATATTTTGTCGCTGCTCCAACAAAAGAGCATCTGCAAATTCGTTCGGAGCCACTGTTTCAATAGACTCTTCCTGAAGGAGATGACGCTGCAGGTCTTTCCGTGTAATTTTTAATGTGTTTACACGTAGCACTACCGAAGCCGCTTCGTTTAGCGCATGGATTTCTTTTTCCCATGCATCCCTCAATTCGGTCAGTCCTAATTCATGCAGCCAGTCTGGAATTGACTCGCGCAAAGCGATGGATGTTTCAGCCTGTGCGAGGGCTGCTTCAAACTGGCGTGCTCCCAATCCGTAAAATTCTTCCCAGGCCGGAGGAGTTTCTTTTTGCCACAGACACCAGGCACCGATCAACTTCCAGAAATTATCATCTTCTGTTTTGACAGCAAATTTGAAAAGCCGATACCAGCGGACAATATCATAGGTAGTTTCGGCAATAAAGCGCCTGTCACGGGCGCCCCATTTGGGGTTTTGTTTTAAGATTTTTTCAATGACCTTATCGGCATATTTCTGATCTACAAAAATTTGATGAAGGGCATCGACTACGGCTTCGGTTAGATTACGATAAAGTCTCACGGGTGCAAGATACTATTTGAACGGCAGACGAACTGTTATTTCTCTGGGATAAATCCCCTTTTTTGTAGTTGTATTTAGGATTCTACCAGACTAACTTAGCACGGTTAACCATGAGTTAAAAATGAATTTATAAAATCTATGAGATTTCTGTTGATAGGTAACTTGGTTTTATCCTCCTTTTTAGTGCAAGGCCAGGACTGGCTTAGCAAAGCGCTGGGTGATGAGGGCGCTAAAAAGAAAGCAGCCAACGATTCGATTGATTTCCAGTTTGCGATGTCAGTCAATGAAAGTTCAGGTTTTTTTGATGTGGAACAAAAGGGTGAGGGGTGGTCAAGAGGGCTGTATTCGTTCCGGCAGGAGACAGACAAAACGTTGGCTGAAAAGGCACGGGAATCTTTGGAAATAGGAATAGGGTTTTATCAATGGAGAAAGCATCGGTTAGCCGAATCTTCTTTTCTGGAGACGAAACTTTTTATGGAAACCAACGGACTAACCGGGGATATCAATTACCTGCGGTGTACCTCCAATCTGGGGCTGGTTTACCTGATCCAAGGCAATACCATGATGGCGGAAGACTATATCAACTATTCGCTTGAAACAAGTGAACTGAATCTTGGAAAGGAAAGTCCCGGATATGCGGCTAATCTGAATAGCCGCGCCAAATTAGATCAATTGGTGGGTAAGTATAATGAAGCCGAAGCCTTGTTTACAGAAGCGGAAAAATCTGTGGTAGCTGCCTTTGGAGATAAGTCGATGCAATATGCGATTGTTGTCAACAATAAAGCGATGCTTTATCAGGCTATTGGACGCTACGATGAAGCAATCACGCTACTTCAAAAAGCCATTTCCATCGTTGAGAATGCTCCTAAAAAATTTCTGGAAGGAAAGAAATCATTTGATGCCCGCAGATTTCAAAGCAATTTGGCACTATTGTATCAACTCAAAGGGGATTACCCAAAAGCCGAATCTTTTTTTCTCGGATTGAAGAAGACATTTGAGAACCGCGGACAAGCTTCCAACAATGAATATGCGATCTTGTGTAATCAGCTTTCGACATTATACATGCAGATGGGTAAGTATGACCTGGTAGAAGCCCTTTTAAAGAAGTCAGAAAAGATTTATAAAAGCAAATTTACCGAAGAGAGTCCTCCCTATGCCAAGGTTCAGAATGACCTGGGGACTTTTTACCGGGTTAAAAAAGACTATGGGAAAGCCGAAGGAGCGTTGACAAAGGCTTTGGGTATCCGACAACGCACCTTAAGCGAAAATCATCCGGACTATGTTAAGTCGCTGGAAAATCTGGGTATCCTGTATTGGAAAATGGGAGATCTGCCGAAAGCTTATCCTTTGTTAAAAGAAGCGATGCAAAAGTCATTGAACTTTATTCATAACTACTTTCCACCCATGAGTGAGGCGGAAAAGACAAAATATTGGGATGTATTACAACCCCGTTTTCAGCGCTTTTATAACTACGCTATCGAAGCAAGCGCCACCAATACCGCTGTTTTAGAGGATGTGTATAATTATCAGATAGCCACCAAAGCTCTTCTGCTTAATTCGACTAATAAAATAAAGAAGGCCATTCTGGCCAGTGGCGATAAAAAATTGATTGCTGATTATCTTTCATGGATTAGCCAAAAAGAGACTCTGGCGCGCTATTATGCTTTGAGCCGTGAAGAACTGAGCCAACAAAAGATTGATCTCACCGAGTTGGAAAAACAATCCAATGATATGGAGCGATCGCTTTCCTCACGTTCCACAGACTTTACACAAGGCTATTCAACAGAGGAGATCACCTATCAAAAGGTTCAGGCTCAGCTTCAGCCAACGGAAGCTTTGATTGAAGTCATTCGTGTCCGGCAATTTGATGAGGATTTTACGGATGACGCACGCTACATAGCACTTGTATTAACCAAAGAAAAACCTACACCTCAGCTCATCGTCATGGAGAGTGGTAAAAAGATGGATTCATACTATGCCAAGTTGTACAAGAATATGATCCTTCAACGGCTGGATGATGAAACCTCTTATGAGCAATACTGGAGCAAAATTGATCCATTGGTATCCGGCAAGAAGACCCTCTATTTATCTCCTGATGGGGTGTACAACCAATTAAATGTAAATACCCTCAAGCCGGCAGAAGGGGGGCGACTATGTGATCAAAAAATACAATGTAGTGGTTATTGGTAACTCAAAAGATCTGATGGCCATCAAAACACGTAAACCAATCCGTACCAAAAAGGATGCTTTTTTGCTCGGATTTCCAGACTACGGAGGTAATGCAGTAGCATTGCCAGGCACAAAAGTGGAAATAGATCAGATCAATAAAATTTTGAAGACTTCAGGTTATCAGACATCTCAACAAACACAAAAAGAAGCCAGTGAAGCAAAGATAAAATCTCAGAAAGCACCCACGCTGATGCACATTGCCACCCATGGATATTTTCTGGCTGATGCTGATTTGAAAGGTGGTGATGCCCTGGGGATAGATGCTGATAACGCCAGAGACAACCCTCTGTTGCGTTCCGGACTTCTTTTGGCAGGTATGCCATCGCCCACGCAACAACAGGCACCGGATCTTCAGAGTAACGACAATGGCATACTCACAGCCTACGAAGCCATGAATTTGAGCCTGGAAGGAACCGAGTTAATTGTGCTTAGCGCCTGCGAAACCGGGCTAGGAGATGTGCGGGCTGGTGAAGGCGTCTATGGTTTACAACGGGCTTTTCTTGTTGCAGGAGCCAACGCTTTGGTGATGAGTTTATGGAAAGTAGACGATGCCGCCACCCAGCAATTGATGACAAGCTTTTACACCCAGTGGGCCAAAACGGGGAATAAATCACAGGCATTTAAGCAAGCCCAACTGCAATTGATGACCAAATACCCAGAACCCTACTTTTGGGGCGCTTTTGTGATGATGGGGATGTAGCTAATTCGTGAAGAAATTTGGCCTCGACTTTCGGATAGCTTATTTTGTTGCATTGAGGCAGATATGGTACTTTTGAACTTACTCTTATTTAATTGTGGCTAAACCAGAATTTTCCATTGCCTGCTCCTTATGCGAACATTTGAAAGATTCTCTCTTTCTGGGACTGGATTATGATGATCTAAATCGCATTAATAGTCACAAGACTTGTATTCAATATAAAAAAGGACAAACCATCTTTTATGAAGGGACACGCCCCACCGGTTTGTATTGCATGAATGGGGGCACGGTTAAAGTTCATAAGAATAACATTCAAGGCAAAGAATACATCATTTACATGGCCAAGCCAGGCGATTTTCTGGGTTACCGGGCATTGTTGAGCGAAGAATTTTATGGAGCATCCGCCACCGTGCTGGAAGACGCTAAAATCTGCTTTATACCCAAAGAGAATTTTTTTGAAGTGTTAAGTAAAAATCCTGCTTTTATGAAGCGGGTAGTGAAAGCTGTTTGTCATGAAATGGGCATTATGGAAGAGCGAATGGCGGAGTTGGCACATAAGTCCGTACGTGAACGACTGGCGGCTAATTTACTTATGCTGAAAGAAAGCTATGGCATGGAAGGTGAAACCAGTGAATTGATTGATCTGGCACTTTCGCGTGAAGATCTGGCAAGCATTGTCGGAACAGCCACTGAAACCGTGATCCGATTGCTTTCGGAGTTTAAATCAGACGGACTTATTTCCTTTGAAGGAAAAAAAATACGGGTGATGGATCCTAAAAAACTGGCCAAGCAAGCAGACTTAATTGTCGCTTGATTAAGATCACGGTTTACCGATCTTACAGTTTCACTTCAATATCCGGTTTGATCCGGGTTAATTCTCTAATAAAAGACTCTTTTTCTCTGGGCGACACGATCACGCTATCGTATGCATTGTATCTGATTTCAATCCGATCCATGGAGGCAGCAGGAGAACTGATAAAATTACGCGTAGTTTTGATACTGATGATATCAGTAATGGGTAAGGACAATCGATAGATCCAACCACTCTTGATCTTAAGCATATCCCCCTTTATTTCATATCGGGTGGTGAACAACAGGTGACCCACGAAAACGCTGGTGGCCAAAATAATTCCTAGGCCGAGCCATTGCTGACTTGCGGCCATCGCCAACAAGAGTGAGCCTAGTATAATTGCAATTGGAATTAAAAACTCGCGTCCGATTTTTGAAGCATACGTTTTCATATCATCTGAGTAATGTGACCCGATCCAACTTCAAACGCAAAACCTGATCTTAGGTTAAAAGCCTAAAAAACAGATAGTTAGGGTTTGGTTAATTTAATTCATTTCCTGACAAAAGTCATCTTTTACCGTGATGACCATCATTAGTCAATGACTGTGTTATTTCTACTTTTGACTAAACAAAAAACAAAAGCCATGAAACGCATCCTTGTTCCTTGTGATTTTTCTGACCCGGCCATACAGGCTTTCAAATTTGCTGCGCAGATTGCCAGCCAAAGCAAAGGTCAGGTGACGCTCTTGAATGTGGTTGAGATACCCGTGATGCACGACACTGTTTTAATGCCTGTACTTTCATTTGAAGAGGCTTTTCTAAGGGAAGCCCGGGAAAAGGCAGACAAGAACTTTCAAAAAATGAAAGAAAAGTGGGGTTCAGAGATTAAAATGAATTATCAGGTAAGCTATGGCGCTACATCCTCCACCATCCGGGAAGTGGCGGAGGAAATCAAAGCGGATTTAATTGTGATGGGTACTCACGGAGCCAGCGGCATGAAAGAGATGGTGATCGGTTCCAATGCTGAGAAAATTGTTCGGACATCATCCATTCCGGTGATCAGTGTCAAAAAAAGTGTGCGCGGTGCAGTCAAGGATATTGTTTTTCCAGTCACACCTTTTCAGGATGATGAAAACCTTTTTCAAAAGGTAAAGGCACTTCAATACTTCTTCCAGGCAAAACTTCATTTGTTATTTGTAAATACGCCCGGAGTTTTTGTTCGCGACAGTGTATCCCGTCCTCAATTGACAGCCCTGGCCAAGCGCCTGTTGCTAAAGGATTACACGATCAACATCTATAACGATTTATCGGAAGAGGACGGGATTCGGGGATTTGCTCAATCCATCGGGGCTGATATGGTTGCCATCGGTACGCATGGGCGAAGAGGTCTAAATCATTTGGTGACCGGAAGCATAGCAGAAGATATTGTTAATCATCTGGAATGTCCGATCTGGACCTTTAAAATGTCCTGATCTTTGGCGCAGACTATCCTGATACCGTTACAACAGGGTGTGCATCCCCAACATTTGGAGGATTATCTTCATTCGTTGGATGAGAATCATCCCAAGCGGGTAGCAGCTTTCTTTTTGAACGATATTCAAACAGAAGACTCTGGCTTCTCGCTGAAAAATCTTTTTTATCAGCAAGAATTCAAAAAATCATGGGAACGTGAAGCCATCGGCCACAAAGTAGATTTTATGTTTCTTCCCTCGGTAGATGGCAGGATTGATCTGGCCATGCAAACCCAGGTAGCCGATTTACTTTTTTTACTATGGCCTCAGACACCCTATGAATTGCCTGCTTCTTTTTTTGCGTCCATTACGTGTCCCGTACTTTTCTCTTCCCGAATTCCATTCACATATGCGCATATCATTCTGGTGTTCGATGCATCGTCCAGCGTGCTGGGTGCCCTGAAGTCATTTTTACATTTTTTTGGGGAAGGTGCCCGCCATCGGCCAGTGACGGTCTTAAAAGTTATTTCTGAAGATGAGCAATCCATAACCATGGAAAAGTATTTTATGAACCATATCCGTCAGTCATTCTCCGATATTGGTGTGCTTCCGATTCATCCGGAGGATTTACCGATGGCTCTGAAGACACAAACACGGGATGTCAGCCAGCCTTTGATCATCATGGGCAAGCAGGCTTCTCAGTATCTTCAGTCACGCGAATACTTTGGTCAGATCGTCAGAGAAAATCTATCGGTTTACTACGCTGTATGAAATCCATTGATCATGTTCAGGAAATAGTTACCCAATGTTTTCATTGCGGTCAGCCCTGTGAAGAGGAACGTTTTCAAAAAGACGGAAAAGTATTCTGTTGTTTTGGATGCCAGACGGTGTACGATATTCTGGCCTCCCACAACCTCTGCGAATACTATGATTTTGAAAAAAATCCCGGATCTCCACAAGCAAGAGCGGTGGAGGAAGATGCATATAATTACCTGGATCTTCCTGAAGTCAAAAAATCATTGGTAAGTTTTCAATCGGATACGTTTACAAGAGTTACGTTCCGGATACCCGCTATTCATTGTGTGTCCTGCATCTGGTTACTGGAGAATCTTTCTGCCGTGAATGCGGCTATCGTAAAATCGAATGTCGTCTTTGGAAGAAAACAAGTGACCATCGACTTTTTGTCTGACAAACTATCGCTGGCGGCAGTAGCCCGTTTGTTAGCCCAGTTAGGATACCCGCCACAAATACAACTGGATTCCTCCATTGCTAAAGCGCCCGAGTCCAATCGTTCCTTAATCATTAAGTTGGCAGTAGCCGGGTTTGCCTTTGGAAATATTATGCTGCTGAGTTTCCCGGAGTACCTGGGATTGGATGGTGCAGATATTCAATTACAACATTGGTTTTCCTATCTGAATCTCTTGCTGGCCATACCGGTAGTTGTTTATAGTGGCCGTGATTTTTTTATCAATGCCTGGTTAAGTTTTCAACAACGTCAAATTAATATAGATGTGCCCATTGCGGTAGGTTTGGCTGCCCTTTTTTTGCGGAGTGGTTATGACATTGTCACCCATACCGGAGCGGGATATATGGATTCGCTCACCGGATTGGTCTTTTTCTTACTGATTGGACGATGGTTTCAGAGTAAGACGTACGAGAGATTGGCTTTTGACCGCGATTATAAGTCATACTTCCCGTTGGCTGTTCAGCGTTGGACAAACCAAGGCTGGTATCCGGTGGTGGTATATGAGCTCGTTAGGGGAGATCGGATCCGAATCCGTCATTCTGAAATTATTCCTGCGGATGGTATTCTCTTAAGCGAAGAGGCCATCATTGATTATAGCTTTGTTACAGGCGAAGCCCGGCCAGTCACGGTAGGAAAGGGCAATGATATTTTTGCCGGTGGACGCTTGTTAGGACAAGCAGTGGAATTGACGATTTCTAAAAAAACCGAGCAGAGTTATCTGACCAGTTTGTGGAACCACGCCACTTTCCAAAAGCCTGCTGAAAGCAAATACCGGAAAATCATCGATCGGGCGGCCCAACGATTTACCTGGTTTGTGTTAGCGCTGGCGGTTGTTACTGCGGTGTATTGGTATGTGTATGACTCCACGCAGGTGTGGTTAGTCATTACTTCAGTGCTCATGGTGGCCTGCCCGTGCGCCCTGGCTTTGGCGGCTCCGTTTACGTATGGTAGTATGCTTCGTTTATTTGGGCTGCATGGATTTTACTTGAAGAATGCAGATGTAGTAGAGCGTCTGGCCACGATTGACGCTGTAGTGTTTGATAAAACGGGCACCTTGACTCAAGGCGCGCACACGGTGAAATTTATGGGAGTTATAGATCCTCATGAACTTGCGTGGATACAACTCCTGGCCAGTGGATCTACCCATCCCTTAAGCCGCCTCGTGGCGGATTCTATTCAAAAGAAATCAAATGTGACCATTCAGGATTTTTGTGAGTACCCAGGTCAGGGCCTTGCTGGAAAAATTGATCGAATAGAAATCAAACTTGGTAGTGCTTCCTGGGTAGGATTTACCGGCTTTCAGAAGGATGCATCTTCTCAGGTGTTTGTTTCTATCGGAGGAGAGGTTCGTGGATATTTTAAAATTGAAACGGCCATTCGTCCTGATATGAAAAACTTGATCCATCGGTTGGGGAATATCGTCAAAGCCTTGCTCTCAGGTGATCATTCATTGGATCAAACCAAGATGAAAGAATTGTTTGGAAAGGTGCCTTTGTTTTTTGATCAATCTCCGCACGATAAACTATCATATGTCGAGAAGTTGCAAGGAGACAATCACCGGGTGCTGATGGTTGGGGATGGTTTAAATGACAGCGGTGCCTTGAAACAAAGCGATGTGGGTATTGCTGTGAGTGATGACACAGGAGTATTTACCCCGGCATGTGATGGCATTATCAAAGGAAGTGTGTTGGGTAATCTGGATCGGTTTTTAAGTCTAGGCAAAAAGGCAACCGTTATTCTAAAGATCGCTTTTGGCATTTCGTTTTTTTATAATTTCATAGCGCTCTCTTTTGCTGTCAGCGGCCATTTGACACCTTTGGTGGCGGCCATATTGATGCCAATCAGCAGTGTGAGTGTGGTTGGTTTTTCTTCATTAGCTGTTCGGTGGGTTGGACGTTCATTATCTACATAACAGTATGCTGATTATCATTTTACTTATCTCTATTTCCCTGACCATCGCCATTGGTTTTTTGATCGCTTTTGTATGGGGGATGCGCACAGGTCAGTTTGACGATACCTACGGCCCGTCTGTCCGGATGTTGTTTGAGGATAAGAAAAAGAAATGAGTTTTATTCCCAAGTTTCTTTGGAAGAAATACAATGGTCACTCGCTTTCAGTAAAGAGAGGAGAGGCGATTTTTAGAGAAGGAGAAACGGCCTTTAATTTTTTTCAAGTGGAGGAAGGTCTGGTCAAAATGGTCTCACTAAGTCAACAAGGCCGGGAGTTTATTCAGGGAATTTTTCAATCTGGTCAGTCGTTTGGCGAACCGCCTCTGCTCTGTAACTTCCCATACCCGGCCTCTGCCTACGCCTTATCAGACGGTAGTATTACCCGAATTCCTAAATCCGAATTTCTGGAGTTGTTACGAGAAAACTTTGATATACATCTGAAACTGGATCAGATATTATGCCAGCGTCTTAAATACAAAAACGGAATCTTAACGGATATTACTTTTCGAACACCAGAGGATAGGTTACTCAGACTTATCAAACATTTGAGAGAACAATCTTCTAATCCTAACCTATCTTTTCATGTACCCCTTACCCGGCAACAATTGGCTGACATGACGGGCCTGCGCGTGGAAACAGTTATTCGTTCCATCCGAAAACTGGAACGCAAGCAGGAGCTATTTCTGGTGGATCATAAGATTGTATTGCATTGATTTTGCTGATATTAATCAGCCTTTTCTTATGATTTGAATCATACCCTTTCTTCGTTTTTGCCGCTCATATTTGGGGGGTAATCGGGAAATCTTCAAACCCCTGATTGCCTTCAACCCTATGAGAAAAATATATTCAATTCTGCTTTTGATTTTGGTGATCTTCGCATGTGCTCCTGAAAAACCAAAGTCAGTAGAGGATTACGGTACACCCACGGATGAAACAAAAAATCCCGTTTCTGCTTTCTCCGATCCTACCAAAGGTATTGGCGCTATAAAAAGTGTCACTCTCAAAACTCCACTCGAACAAGATCGGGTAGGCCGCGGAGTCGCCATCTATGAAATGAAATGCCAGGCATGTCATCGGCTGGACGACCAACGTGTCGTAGGCCCCGGATGGAAAGGTATTACTCAAAAGAGAAAGCCCGAGTGGATTATGAACATGATTACAAATGTGGATGTCATGCTAGAACAAGACCCGGAAGCTCAGAAGCTTTTGGAATTATGTCTGATGCGAATGCCTAACCAGAATGTCTCTGTGGGGGATGCTCGGGATATTCTTGAATATATGCGAATGAATGACGGTGAAAAGTAAACTGACTATAAAATCCAGGTTATGAAGATTTCAATTATATATCTTACGTCACTATTAATTGTTTCCTGCAGCCAACAAAAAGCAGAAACTTCAGTTGACACTGCTATGCCTTTGGACGGAGGTCAATCAAATGTCAAAGACGATGATTCACAGCCGGATATTGTCAAGATTGCTACCAGCTCGCCAGATCATAGTACCCTGGTGGCCGCACTTAAAGCAGCCAGTTACGTGGATGTTCTGTCAAACGCAGGCCCTTTTACCGTATTTGCGCCTACCAATGCAGCCTTTGAAAAATTACCAGCCGGTACATTGGAAACATTATTGAAGCCTGAGAACCAGGATCAGCTACGGACGATTCTTGAGTACCATGTTTATGTAGGTGTACTTACCGAGGAAATGATTCAAGATGGTATGAAGTTGAATCAGGTTAGTTTACATGATGTGATACTAACCAAAAAAGATGGAAAGATTGCCGTCAATGGGTCTAGGGTTTCCGGATCTAGCCGCGGATCGAATGGAATTGTTTACATCATTGATACCGTCCTTCTTCCTCCGGAAAAATAAATCAGAATTCTCTCAACTAAAAGTCGTTTTATATGAAAATAGCATATCGTTCTCTATGGGTAGTAGCCTTGGTGGTAGTTCTCACGGTACTACAAATGTGCAAACCGCAAGCACCGGTTTCCGTTACGGGCGGAGATGCTGCTATCAAAGCCTATGTCCCCCCGGGTCAATATGATCAATTTTACAATATCGTATCCGGAGGTTTTAATGGACAGATGTCGGTGTATGGATTACCGTCCGGTCGTTTATTCAGAATCATTCCTGTGTTTTCTGTATTCCCGGAAAATGGATGGGGATATAGCGAAGAAAGTAAGCCGATGCTAAATACTTCGCATGGATTTGTTCCTTGGGATGATTTGCATCACATTGCTCTATCCACTACCAACGGTGAGCATGATGGTCGTTGGGCATTTGGAAATGCCAATAATACCCCTCGTGTAGCACGGGTTGATATGAAGACTTTTAAAACGGTGGAAATATTAGAGTTGCCCAATAGTGGAGGTAATCACTCATCACCCTTTATAACAGAAAACACCGAATACGTAGTGGCCAGCACCCGGTTTTCTGTGCCGATCGGAGATAAAACAGATGTTCCCATTCATACTTTCAAAGAAAATTTTAAAGGAACGGTCAGTTTTATCAAAGTGGGTGATGATGGAGAAATGAAGCTCTCTTTTCAATTAGTGACTCCGGGAGTCAGTTTTGACTTAGCCCGGGCTGGCAAAGGTCCCTCCCATGGCTGGTTCTTTTTTTCATGTTATAATACTGAGCAAGCCTATACCCTTCTGGAAGTAAATGCTTCGCAAAAAGACAAAGACTTTATCATGGCGGTAAACTGGAAAAAAGCTGAGGAGTACATAGCCGCGGGAAAAGGAAAACGAACGAAAGCAAAGTACGCTCACAATAAACTGGACGAAAGTACACACATGGCAAGTTCGACCATGTTAGAAGATGTGTTGCAACTTGATCCGATGGAGTTAAAAGACATTATCTATTTTATTCCTTGCCCAAAGTCACCACATGGTTGTGATACAGATCCTACAGGTGAATATATAGTGGGGAGTGGAAAACTAGCTGCGTTAATACCCGTCTTTTCCTTTACTAAAATTCAACAAGCCATCTCTAATAAGGATTTTGAAGGTGACTATGCTGGCATCCCCGTGATCAAATATGAATCGGCTTTACACGGTGAAGTAAAGAAACCGGGTCTGGGTCCTTTGCATACAGAGTTTGATGCCAATGGAAATGCGTACACTTCCTTTTTTGTTTCTTCAGAGATTGTGAAATGGAATGTCAAGACATTGGAAGTATTGGATCGGGTGCCTACCTATTATAGCATTGGCCACCTTTGTGTCCCAGGCGGCCCTACTAAAAAACCTCATGGTAAATACGTGATCGCATATAATAAAATTACCAAAGATCGCTACCTTCCGACCGGCCCTGAACTCACACAATCAGCTCAGATTTATGACATCAGTGGCGATAAAATGCAGCTCATTCTAGACTTCCCAACTACCGGTGAGCCCCATTACGCAGAAGCCATTCCAGCCGAACTCATCATGCCCAATTCCACCAAAATCTACAAATTGGAAGAAAACAATCACCCGTATGTAGCGAAAGGAGAAAGTAAGGCAAAAGTGGAACGAAATGGCAATCAGGTACATATTTACATGACCGCCATACGTTCGCATTTGACTCCTGACAATATTGAAGGAATTCGATTGGATGATGATGTATACTTCCATGTAACCAATTTGGAACAAGACTGGGATGTACCGCATGGTTTTGCCGTCAAAGGAGCCAACAATGCAGAGATACTCATCATGCCCGGTGAGACTCAAACGTTGAAATGGAAACCTTTGAGTACCGGTGTATTTCCATTTTACTGTACAGATTTTTGTTCGGCCTTACATCAGGAAATGCAGGGATATATCCGGGTATCACCAGCCGGAAGCAAAGTGCCATTAAAATTTTCAACCGGTAAAATAGAAGACCCGGCCGTAGGAGCGGGGCAATAGTTTTCATGGTTTACCTACCGATTGGAACCCCGGCCTCATGGCCGGGGTATACTTACCTCAAGCAAGCATGAAGAGTATAACAACCTATTCGCGCCTTCTCGTAGGATTATCAGCCCTGAGTATGATCACTGCTTATTTTGTACCGCTATGGCAAATCCTTATGTGGGCACCTCAATATCCGGAAGGGCTGGAAATGAAAATATGGATTAATACGCTGACGGGTGATGTCAAAATCATCAGCGCACTGAATCACTACATCGGCATGAAACATATTGAAGTCAGTATGTTTCCGGAGTTTGGTTATATGATCTATATACTAGCAGGAATGATCGGATATGGCCTTATAACTGCTCTCGCTGGAAAGCGTTTTCTTTTGATAGGATTTGCGGCATTAATTATCAGTGCGGCTATAGCCGCTTTAGTTGATTTTTACCTTTGGGGCTATGACTACGGACACAACCTGGATCCTACTGCAGCCATCAATATTCCGGGGATGACTTATCAGCCACCACTAATCGGTACCAAACAACTACTCAACTTTACAGCCTTTTCCGGCCCGGATATTGGCGGGTGGATTTTCATGATTATTGGCTTAGCCATCATGGGTGTCTTGATCTTCGAACTCAAACGAAAATCATGAGATATCTTGCTCTTTCCTCGTGGTTGCTGGTACTGATTTCATGCACCCCCAAACGCGAGCCTATTCAGTATGGGAAGGATGCATGTCATTTTTGTAAAATGAAAATTGTGGATCAACGGTTTGGAGGAGAATTGGTATCTACCAAAGGGAAAGTTTTTAAGTTTGATGATGTAAACTGTCTTGTTCGATATTACCATTCCGGGTCAATAGATTCGGCTGATTTTGAATTCAAATTAGTTACTGATTTTAATCGACCGGGCACTTTGATTGATGCAGCATCAGCGTTTTATTTGAAATCAGACATCATTCGCACGCCCATGGCCAGTGAAATTGCGGCTTTTTCAGACGAAGCTGCTATGCTCAAGTTCAAAGGCGAATGGCATGCAGAACTCCTGACCTGGCAAGAACTTTTAATTGCATACCAATGATCGGGCACTTCCGTTTAGCCCTTCTCATGTTGTTTATCCTTGTCGGTGTGTCCGGAAGTGCGCGAGTTGTTCATGTAGGTGTAGATCAAGCTATAGTTACCATCCGGGAAGCGATTCAATCGGCTCATGCGTTTGACACTATTTATGTTCATAAAGGCTTGTATAAAGAAGGTAACCTGATTATTGAAAAAGCTTTATTTATCATTGGAGAACCCGGAGCAATTCTGGATGGGGAGGATAAATATGAAATATTGACCATACATGCCCAGGCGGGATTGATTCGAAACCTCACGTTCCAACATACCGGAGTTGCCAGTATAAATGATTTGGCGGCAGTCAAGATACTCGACTCCTCTGGCCTGCGGATTGAAAACAATCGTTTTTTGAATTGCTTTTTTGGGGTTTATCTGTCCAATAGCACCAACATTCATATTACGAAAAATGACCTTCAGGCAAATGCAGAGGCAGATCATCAAATAGGTAACGGTATTCACCTATGGAAGTGTGCGCACATCACTGTTGACAACAATGTTATTAAGGGTCATCGGGACGGTATATACTTTGAATTTGTAACGTACTCACTAATCACCAACAATCACAGCGAAGAGAACATGCGATATGGCCTTCATTTCATGTTTTCTCATAACGATGAGTATCGTAATAATGTTTTTTTCAATAATGGAGCCGGAGTAGCAGTCATGTACACTAAAGAAGTAAAGATGATAGGAAATCACTTTAAACACAACTGGGGATCATCGGCCTATGGATTGCTGTTAAAGGATATCAGAGACAGTGAAATTTCCAATAATGAATTTACACAAAACACGGTCGGAATTTACATGGAAGGAAGTAGTCGGAATAAGATTAACCGAAATCAATTTGAATCCAATGGATATGCCATTCGTTTGCAAGCCAGTTGTGATGAGAATGACTTGAGTAGCAACAATTTTCAACAAAACACATTTGATGTAGTGACCAACGGAAGTCTGGTACTCAATAGGCTTCAAGGAAATTATTGGGATCGATATGATGGCTATGATATGAATCATGATCAGGTAGGTGATGTACCCTACCATCCAGTGAGTCTTTATGGTACGCTGGTGGAACGGATGCCGGCTGCCGTGTTGTTATGGCGAAGTTTTTTTGTTTTTTTATTAGACCGGGCCGAGCGAGCCATCCCGGCCATTACACCTGAAAATTTAAAGGACCCTCAGCCGGCCATGACCCCGTATGCTTTCGATTCAACACGTTTGTAAAAATTTTGGTCGACTGAAGGTTCTCAGAGATGTTCAACTGGAGTTGAAAGCCGGTAGGTGTTATGCCTTGATCGGACCCAATGGTTCTGGTAAGACAACCCTGATCAAGTGCGTATTAGGAATGATCCACCCTTCTACGGGTACGATTGAGATTAACCACAAAAACATAGTAAATACCTGGCAGTATCGCACACAGATCGGCTATATGCCCCAGATGGGCAGATACCCCGATACTTTAACAATTGGTCAGTTATTCGACATGATGAAGAACATTCGGAACGAAGTCTCAGAAACGGATGAAGAGTTGATTGATTTATTTGAGCTTGTTAAAATTAAAGACAAACCCATGCGTACACTATCGGGGGGTACACGTCAGAAGGTTAGTGCCGCCCTTGCTTTTCTTTTTCAAGCACCCATTATTATTCTGGACGAACCTACCGCGGGATTGGATCCTGTATCGGCCGAACTCTTCAGAGATAAGATCGTAAAGGAAATAGGAAAGGGAAAGTTGATTCTTATTACTTCGCATGTGCTTAGTGACCTGGATGAACTCGCGACTGATTTGATTTATTTATGGGAGGGTCGCGTTCATTATAAAAATGAGGTGGATCATCTTAAACAAGAAACGGGTGAAAATCGTCTGGGTAAGGCGGTTTCAGCTATGTTACGTCAGTACCAACAGGTTAAGCCTGGTAACCCTTGATCTATGACTCGGATGATGAAATACATATTCTACGATCTTATCTCTGAAGAGTTCGGCCGATACAGGATCCAATCCCGCGGTAGGTTCGTCCAGAATAATAATGGGTGCTTGAAAAAGAAAAGCAAGGTGGTTTTGAGTCTTTTGAATGTCGTTTTGATGGTTATTCCGTTGGTAAGTGTTGTTTTTACAACCATTCATTATTTCAACTCATATGAGTTTATGGAGTTGATGTTGGCGCAACCCATCCATCGCAGAAGTATTTTTTTAGGACAATATTTTGCTGTAGCATTTTCCCTTGTTCTGGCGTTTTTGATCGGGGTAGGACTACCGCTGGTAGCATTTGGTTTAGGTTCTGTTGGATTTACGTTGATTTTGGTAGGGATACTTCTAACTCTGGTCTTTGTTTCGTTGGCATTTTTATCTTCGGTGATTACACGTGATAAGGCTCACGCCATAGGTGTGGCATTACTTTTTTGGTTTTATTTTTCGTTGATCTATGATGGAATCTTGTTGTGGATCGTCTATACGTTTAATGATTACCCACTGGAAAAAATTACCCTAGCTCTGATTGCTTTAAATCCTATTGATTTGGGTAGAATTCTTTTGCTTTTGCAAATGGATATTTCTGCGCTGATGGGTTATACCGGAGCATTCTATCAACAATTCTTTGGTGGATATGCCGGATGGATATTTTCCATGTTTATTCTTTTGCTTTGGGCGCTCCTGCCAATCGGTTTAGCCGTTCGGATTTTTCAAAACAAAGACTTATAACTATGATCAAATGGCTGGTTTTGTTGCATGTACTGGGAGCCACTATTTGGTTGGGCGGACATTTAATACTGGCTATTGGTTTTTTACCAGTGGCTTGGAAACAGCAGGATATTTCTGTCATTTTGGTTTTTGAAAAGAGATATGAATGTATTGGAATTTCAGCTCTAATGGTTCAGGTAATTACCGGCATCTGGATGGCTATATTGTATGTTCCGCTGAGCGAGTGGTGGAGTTTGGATACACCGCATCATTATTTCCTTTGGACTAAGATAGGACTGCTTTTGATGACTCTGCTTGTGGCGATTCATGCCCGTGTCAAAGTCCTTCCAGGTATAACTCACACCAATCTCCCCTCATTGACATTTCATGTAATACTAACTACCCTATTAGCCCTTAGTTTACTTATCACAGGCTTGAGCTTTCGATTTAACTATTTATAAAATGAATGTCTACCAATCCTTGCTTTTAAACAATCGGACTCCGGCAGTTCTATTACTTCAAAAAACGTTACGTTTGTCACAAATGGTTATTGGGTTGGAGAACATGCAACTGTTTCCCACCCATCGAACCGCACAAACCGCATCATTAATTGTTATAAGAGGCGCAATCTTATTCCGGACGCATGAAACAGAAACACGGTTATGTGCCGGAGATTTCTTTCAAATACCAGTCCAGACAGATCATGAAGTGCTCGGCTGCGAACCTGAAAACATATTTATAATCACCAAAGAGCTATGACAACCTTTTTAAACGAACGAAACTCCATAGAACAGATGGTTAATCTTTTTTATGAAAAGGTTCGCCACGATGAACTGCTGGCACCGATATTTCAGCACGTGGATTGGCAAAAGCATCTTCCTGTCATGTATGATTTCTGGTGTTCCATGGTGCTGAGTGAAAAAGCCTATCAGGACTCTCCGTTTGACAAACACATGCTTACATTTCAAGGCCATACATTTTGAACGATGGCTTGTTCTGTTTAACGCTACCCTTGATGAAAATTTTAGCGGAGAAAACCTGAGTGAATTGAAGAGCGGGTGTATCAGATAGCCGGTGTTTGGCAGGTTAAATTAGGTATATCGGATGCTTCTGGCTAAGGTAGACCAGAGGCCGGACAGGGAATCACGAAGTTTTTTGGTTGGAGAAACGGCAAGGATCAATTTATCAAAATATGGGCCGGATCTGTGTTCCTTGCTAAAAGGTAAATATATTTGTTGCTTTATTATCGGGGCCTTAGCTCAGCTGGTTTAGAGCACTACCTTGACAGGGTAGGGGTCGAGGGTTCGAATCCCCCAGGTCCCACTATCGCAACAGCACCACACCGCCCCGCTGTTCCTGAATGCCTTTTTCCGGACGGAAACGGCTCACATATTTAACAATGTAAGCATACGTTCCTCCCGGCAAGGCAGCACCGGTGTTGTTGTAAGTTCCGTTCCATCGGAAGTCACGGTCTTTTGATTCAAAGACTAATTCTCCCCACCGGTTGTAAATCAGAATCTGAAATTCGTCTGTAATGAATAAGGAGTACACACGGAAGGCAACGTTATCCGCTACTTTGCTGGTAGGCCGGAAAGCATTTGGTGCTGTAATTTTTGGAACACAGTCGTTGAGTACTTCTGTTTGGTCGCGCGACACACAATTAAAGTTGTTGGTGATATCCACTTCATAAAGGCCTTCGCTATCAGCGGTAAACACACGTGCCACACTTCCAGCGGAAACCTGATTCTTGAACCAGTTGTAGGCCACAAACGTACTTCGGCTATCGGAAGCCCCCGGGTCAAGTTCTACCGTAGCCGTTTCCGGGTCTCGGTTATCCGGATCGTTGCAAATCACTACCCGATCCAACAGGGAGCCAACGGGTACAGGTGCTTTTAATACCCGGATTTCTGCGGAAGCGGTACAGGTGGCGCGGGTAACATCTACCCTGTACAATCCTTCGCTGGTTTGATCAATGGATGCTGTAGTAGCCCCGTTGATTGGGTTGTTATCTAAAAACCAGCTGAAGGTGGCACCCGTGGCATTAGACGTGGCGGTGAGTGTAAAGGGTTGATCATCGTTACAGGCCTGCTCAGCTGTGAGACTGGCGTTGATGGTTCCCACAATAGGGACAAGTTCACCTGGATTTTGCGTTGTTTCACAACCGGTTTGAGTATTTCGAACCACTACCTGATAACGACCGGCATCGGCAACACCCAGGGAGATTTGCCTTCCGATAAAAGCGGTGGAGGCACCGTCTTTCAACCAGCGATATGTAAAATTTCCGATTGGTGTGGCCGTCAGAATAACATTATCTGCACAGGGATCAGTTTTCACAAAATCCGGTGTAATCACCGGTGGAAGGGTGATGGTGATACTTTGTGTATTGGGACATTGCCCGGCAGCCGTGGCGGTGACCTGGTAGACGCCCGATTGATTGATTTGAATGGTGGGAATATTGGAAGCGCCAACAATCCCGGGTCCGATCCATACAAACGAAGCACCAACAGCCGAGGCTGTCAATGTCGGGTTTGGAACAGTACACAAATTGGACGTCAGCGTTAATGCAACGGGGGCATTTGGAGCTACTGTATGTTGAAGCGTAAAGATACAATTGGTATTATCTCTAACTTCAATGGTGTACACGCCTGCCGGTAATCCTGGAGAATTAAAAATAGCAGGACTTCCGGCAAAGGGACCTGTTACTGTACCCGTGCTGTTGTTTGTAAATCGGTAGGTATAGTTGGGTGTACCTCCCACGGTCGTTACCCGCACGACTACAGGTTCGCAGTTAGGTGCTTGGGAGACAGCGGTTGCCGTAAAAGGGGCATCACTCAATCCAACAGATTGCGAAATTGTGCAATTGGAAATCTGATTGGTGACCACGGCTGAATATGTGCCTGCAGGTCTGCCAGTAAATGTACGTATGAATGGATAAGGAGGATTACGATCCAATTCCGATTGCGAAAAACCAGATGGTCCTGTCAGCAAATATGAAAAAGGACCAGAGGCGGGTGTGGTTGCGTTGATTTGCAACGTTACCGATCCGTTGGACAGCCCACATCCTGTTGGATTAACAGCACTTAGTACAAAGTTGGGAGAGACGTTGAATGTATAGGTTTTACTGTCTGTATTGGTGCATGGGTTGAGTGGGTCAGCATTATTAGTGACGGTCAAGCTATAAATAAAATTACCGGGAGTGCTCGTATCGACCGGAAATGTTGGGCTGGTATAGTTTGGAAAAGTGGTAGTGGTATTAGTCGGATCAGTAATTCTCCACTCAACATCCAAACCCGGAAAATTTGAAGGAAGAGCAGAAACTGATTGATTTTGACAAAATGTTTCATTTGCTCCCAACTCTACTTGCGGTCGATTATCAGCAACGATGACCTGGGCAGTCGAAGTACAACCGGTATTTGTGTCTGTATTAGTCACACCATAGGTGCCTTGTTCGGCAACAGAAATCGTTCGGGTAGTTGCAAGGGTTGTCCACAGGTGAGTTAAGTCGCTTGTATTTGGAATGTTTGCATCCAACAATACGTTTCCGGTACACAAAGCGATTGCACCCGGAAGGCTGGGTGGTGGTGGTGGATTAAAAATAGTAATCGGTCGGGTCAGAGTAGTATCCAGACCACATCGGTTGGTCATGATCAGGGAAACAGAAAAAGTAGCAGCTGTGGCGTAGGTATGAAACGCTCGCGTACTGTCTTTTACGGAAGCCCCATCGCCAAAAAACAAATCCCAGGTATCTATCGGGTCGGTTGGCACTACATCAAATTGGGTCGGTGTCCCTAAACAACCATCGGCAAAACTTAATGATGGACCGCCAAAGGCATTGCCCGTATTCTGAATAAAGTTTGGCAAACCTAATCTGCTTTGAGTTGCACTGGCCAAACTAAATCCTGTAAAATTTACAACCGAAATCGCTGTGGTATCTTCGTTGGGTGCAATAGTGCCTAACAAACCGCTACCATTGATAGCAAAATAAATCTGTCCATCCGGACCTCGCTGAATAGCCCCAAGTTCAGACGTACTGGGGGTGCGGTTTCTGAAAAAAGGACGATCCAACGAGTCCAAAAAATATTCGACCACTTCGGAAGGTGGCCCCTTGATGGTGGCATATAGCTTACTTCCCCCGGTGGAAAACTCAATCCCATATACTTGACCAGTCGGTTGGTTGAGATTGATGGGACGAAGATTGGTTATGCGTCCGGTGGAATCCACTAAATTAAAAAGTTCAATTCGGTTGGAGGTACCCGGAGTAGCGAGGGCTACTGCTAAGTTATTGCGAGGTCCCAGTTTCATGTATCCTTCGCCATTAAAAACAGATTTGAATGAATGTTCAGCACCAATGGAGGTAAAGACCGGATCGCCAATTCCCTGAGCGGTGATCGGATAAGAGCGAAAAACATTATTACCGTATTCATGCGCGATTAACCACCGATCATTAGCCGTGATGCGCTCCGTGCTTCGGGTGAAAAGCGTAACATTTTTCTGAACGATATCTCCTTTGCCGCTATTGAGTTTGAGATCAAACAGGGAGTAACTTAACCTGTATTGCGAAGTGCCGCTAATGGCCTGTGTGGTAAAAATGTAATATAAGGTTTCATCATCCGGTACCGGCACGATCAGCGCGCTTTGCGTGGAGGTAGGATCACCCCCGATACCACTATCTATTTCGGTATCATCTTCATCATATACCCGATCGCCATCGGTATAAAAGATCACATCGCCATTTCGGTCGCAGACAATGGAAACTCCTTCCGGTGCGTTCATGGTGCGGGTACCTGCCGGTATGGCCACGGGTGGTTGCACATTAAAATCAATCCCTGCCCGATCACCAAAGTACCAGATATTAAATCGTTGATCTTGTAGCCCATATTCTCTCACATTCACACCCGCATATCCACTGCAACCACTCGCATCGGTTACCACGACAAAGTAGTAGCCAGCGGAATCAGGTGTTAGATTCAGCCCGGTATCACCATTGGACCAATCAATGGATGTTGCGCTTCCTCCAGTGATTTCCAGAGGCACAGTAAACTGAACCGGGCTCGAGGAGCCTCGAGGTGGAGGAAACTCTGACCGACATGCCGTGGTGTCTTGCACCAACTGCAGCTGTAGTTGAAAAGGATTGATGGTTACTGGTTGACTTACAGAGGTGGGTTGTCCTTGAAAGAAAGCGGTCAGGGACACATTAAACGTGGAGGCACTTTGATAGGTATAGATCGGACTCCAACTACCGGAAGTTTGTCCGTCACCAAAATTCCACTGAAGACTGTCTGCAGCCGGGATCACTGTTGGATAAAAACTGGTAGGTGAATTCTGACAGGTTCCCAGGCTGGTAAAGGAAACGGTTAGTGTTGGATTGCTTTGCGGAAGAAAAGAAGGGAATTGTCTTCCGTTAAAGTTGGTATTACCCAGAGGCAGAGGTTCGTAAATGACTTCGCTGGCAATGGTGTCGGTTTCTGTGAAACGACCCATTAAAAAAGGGCCACCGGTAGTAGCCTGATACAAATGGTAAATGGCGCTGTCTGGTGCCAATTGCAATCCATAACTGCGAAAAGGTGCAGGGGTGAGCAACGGAGCCAGTGTGACAGTCGGATTTTGTGTGTCGTATTGAAAAACGTTGGCCGGATTGGTGGCATCGCCATGACGTGATAAATAAACAAACCGTCCGTTGCGACTCCATTCCACATCATAAATGGCTTGATTGCCGATGGTGGCTACTCCCGAGTTGATGATGGTTTGATCAAACGTAAACGCTCCGGTGGCATCATCAAAATTCAGAATGATGGCATCGGTATTAGTATCTTGTGGGGCTACCGCAATTTTTCCACTGGCCGCATGATAGGCCATATGCGCGACTGAAGTAGGTGGAAGTGAGGCAAAATTGGTGGTGAAGGTAGTACTGAAAATGCCCGATGTATAGGCAGCAGCGTTAACTAGAGTGGCCGTGAAAGTTCCGGTATTATTTTGATGCGTGATCAACCAAAAGTCAGTTCCATTGGCATGTGGAACGGTGATCATTCCTTCGCTGCGATTATTGATCAATCCTGCCACGTTCCCCACGGAACCGTCTCCTTCTCCGGAGGCAGGAGCAGGAAATATAGAATTCCCAGGGGCATTCATGTTAATAACCAACCTTCGGATCGTTCCTCCGGTAGAGAAGTTGGCTGAATTGGTGAAAAGAAAATAGCGGTTCGGCTGACCAGGTACGGGGGTAATCGCCACGGGTTGATTGGCCGTAGCCAGTCCACCAATGCCAGCCGTACCGGGCATAGGCAGATGACAAGCGTCATAAACAACATTTCCATCCGAGTAAAACAAAACATTGGCATTGGTAATATCGGTAGCAGTGGCCGATCCACCGGTGCCAAAGGGTAGCGCCTGATTGTTTACGATTACCGGAGTATTATTGCCACGATCAAAGCGTATGCCTTGCGTTGAATTTCCAAAATACCAGTTATGCTGTGCAAGGGTTTGTGCCAGAGTCTCCTGACTGAGCAGCAGACACACCATCCCACCCAACAAACATCTTACCCACAACTGTATTTTCATATCCATACCACGACAACTTAGCTACGGCAACCTATTATTCAAAATTTAAAACGCCCAAGACCCACTAAAGTATACATTTTGCCCGAAAAAAACGTTAGAGTGTCGGGTAACAGATATAAGGTCATCAGCGGAGTCATTTTTATTACACCAAATTATCCCGTTAATTTGCTAACAGGAGCGATAGGTAAATGCGTATATATAGAATAATTTTTCTGGGTTGGATGGCAGTTATGCCAGTGGTGGTGTGGGCGCAGGATCCGCAGTTCTCGCAGTTTTATGCTGCACCTTTATATCTCAATCCTGCCTTTGCCGGCTCTACCGGCCAAACCCGGTTTGGGATTAACTACCGGAATCAATGGCCATCTATTGATGCGAACTTTAATACCATTTCTGCCTTTTGGGATACCTACATCGAAGACAAAAACAGCGGGGTAGGTGTGTTGCTGGTACGCGACCGTGAAGGAATTCTGGGACTTCAGTCAATCAGTTTGGCCGCTCAATATTCATATGATCTGCGCATCACCCCCGGATTATCGTTTCGTCCCGGGTTTCAGGCGGCCATTTACAACCGGTCCATCAATTTTGATAAGTTGACTTTTGGCGATCAGTTTGATCCAAACACCGGGGAAGTGATCAACCCGGCATCGGCCGAAGGCCTGAATACCGGACAGTCAAAATTTTTTGGCGATATCTCAGCCGGAGGATTGCTGTACAGCAACCGCGCCTGGTTAGGATTTGTGGCTCATCATCTGACCCAACCCAATCAATCGCTCATTGGCGAGAAGAGTCAGTTGCCTATGAAGTTGTCTGCTCATGCCGGGTTTAAGTTTTTCTTCCGTCCCGGGGAGATGGGGCAGGGGTTTTATACCAAAGAGCAGGAGCGCAGCGTAGCCCCGGCTTTCCAGTATCGTCATCAGGGAGAATTTGATCAGTTGGATTTGGGATTGTATTTCACTTTTGAACCCATCGTGATTGGCACGTGGTACAGAGGTGTTCCTTTCAAGAAAGTCAACGGAATTAATAACAATGAATCGTTGGTGTTGCTGGTGGGCTTTACCAAAAAAGGAAAGAAAGATGTGCTCAACATCGGGTATAGTTATGACTATACCATTTCGCGGCTGGGCGCTGGCAGCGGAGGGGCTCATGAGTTTAGCCTGGTGTATTCCTGGAGCACCCGCAATCCGCGCAAACCACCCAAGGACAAATTGATGATTCCGTGTCCGGATATTTAGGTAATTACGAATTTGTGATTTTTGTCGTTTAAGGAATCTTCACTTTAGAGGACTTCGATGTTTTATTCGTTTGTAGCTCTGAAGACAGGTGCTATCTTTGGTTTGCGCGAAACCATCAGAACAGAATCCCAATACGAAAGTTTAGCTAATTACTGATTAAACGATGAGTGTTATGATCCAAATAAAAGCGGTTAGGAATATTCCCTTTAAAAATTACCGGATATTTTTTTTAGTTTTTGTTCAAACAATCGTTACCCCAAAAGAAATACAGGCACAAACTTTTTACTTTGGACTCAATACATCGATAGACTACAATTCATATGGTAGGATCACGAATATCGGTCCGACAGATTATAAGGGGAAAACTAATTTTAGCTCTGGTCTCGTTGTTCAGTACAATCTAAATGCTAAGATTTCACTTAAAACAAAAGTAAATTACTCCTCAAAGAATTTTCAAGAAGTAACTGATTTAAACTACTTCGTTCCTCTTGATCCGAATGATCCATTGATAAATGGAGGGAGTGAAGTAAAGGTTGATCATATAAATAGATACATTGATGTACCCATCGAGATTAACTACAAGCTAAACAAGAACAAAGCCTTTGACGTTGTTTCCATCGTAGGATTTGTTAACTCTTTTCAATTTGATTCCGATCATAGAACAAACTCTAAATTGTTGGAAGTAAGGGAAAATAGATATAATACTTATCTATTTAGTGTAAAAACAGGAATGGGCTTTCTATATAAGTTAAATCGGTTCGGGATCTACATGGAACCGCAGATTAGATTTTATATGAATTCTGTTCATACGGATGTTCCCTCCAAGAATCCAATTCATTTAGGTTTTGAGTGTAGCATTTTAAAAATCTAATTCCGCCTGTCTAAGGCAAGTGGCACAAGGACTGCAACTATGTCCTAGGCAAAGCGGCAAGTGTTTGCTATTTTGCATGGTATTTTTCTCTTGCATGAATAAAATTCAATTTGGTAGAGATGTGTGGCCCCACATGCTGGCGGTCATGGTCTTTTTTGTTATCACTATTTTTTTCTTTAGTCCCATCTTTTTTCAAAACAAGATTTTACTTCAGGATGACATCACCCAGTTTTTAGGCGGCAGTAAATCGCTCCGGGACTTCAGGATTGCTACCGGGCAGGAAGGGCTCTGGGCCGACATGTTTTCCGGAATGCCGGGCTACCTGGTGAGCTTACAATGGAGTGATGGCCCCGTGGTGTGGGTCAAAAAAGTCCTGACGCTGTTTCTTCCCAGCCCGGTCAACAACATCTTTCTGGCGTTTTTGGGATACTACATTTTGTTGTTGTCTTTCCGGGTTCGGCCTTATCTGTCCCTGGTGGGTGCGCTATCTTTTGGGCTATCCACCTACATGATCATTGGGTTAGCGGCCGGGCACAATGCGCGGATCGGAGCGGTAGCTCTGATGCCGCTGGTGATGGCGGGTATTCACCTGGCATTTTCAGAAAAGAGATGGTTAGGAGCTTCGGTTACTGCTTTGGCACTCTCACTTCATTTACGCGAAAATCATTTACAGATTACCTATTATCTGCTTTTGTTAGTGTTAGGCTATGGCCTCATGCAATTGATTCTTGCTCTCCAGAACAAAAAATTGAAAGAATGGGGTTTCTCCCTGGGGGTGCTGATTCCATCGGCACTGATAGCAGTGGGAACTTTTTTTGGTCAATTCTGGGCCATTACGGAGTATACTAAATTTTCGATACGGGGTCCTTCTGAGCTTACTGCCTCTTCTCAGGCAGCTGTATCCAGTGGACTTAGTAAAGAGTATGCTTTTCAGTATAGCAATGGAATAGCCGAACCATTAGCATTGATTATTCCCAACGTATATGGGGGTTCACCGGCAAAGTCATTTGTAGAAGACCAGCAGAGTAACACCTATCAGGCGCTGGTGAACTCGGGGAACAATGAAATGGCCAATCAGTTGGCGCGTTACGCCAGTCATTACTGGGGTGATACAGGAGCGGCATATTACGCGGGGGTGGTGGTCTTCTTTTTATTTGTGGTAGGAATTGCATTTGCCGAACGGAAGTATACCATCTGGCTAAGTTTCTTCACAGTCTTGGCCATCCTCTTGAGTTGGGGCAGTACCCTGGATTGGTTCAATTCCTTTATGTTTGATTATCTGCCAGGCTATAATAAATTTCGCTCGGTCACTTTTTCTATGATCATGGCCTTGTTCGCCATGCCGCTGTTGGGCTGGCTGGGGCTTGAACGGTTGTTGTCTTCGGAGTGGAACAAAGAGGTACAACGAAAATTCATCTATGTTTTTGCGGGAACCATCGGTTTCTGTCTGATTTTATGGATGATCGGTCCCGGAAACTATTTGCGAAGCTTTGAGGGGCAGTTACCGGCATGGTTTCGTTCGGCTTTGGCGAAAGATCGCGCAGCCTTGTTTCAGGCAGACGTTTGGCGGGCCCTATGGATCATGCTGCTGACTGGGGGAGTTTTATTTTTATCGGTGCGCAAATTTATTCAACCGTACATCTTACCGGTGGTACTGGGGGTATTGATGGTGATCGATTTGGTGTGGGTAGATAAACGGTTTTTGAGTGAAGCCAACTACCAACGTAAACGGGAATCCCGATTTGAAGCCTCGGCTGCCGATCAGTTGATTCTTCGCGATCCGGAAAATTATCGCGTGTATAATTTGAACGGAGCGATGGCGGAGGCGACCACCTCCAACTTTCATCGCTCCATTGGTGGTTATCACGGAGCTAAGCTGAAACGTTATCAGGAGTTGTATGATTCAGCCATAACGCCTCAAACCAATCAATTAATCGATGGGCTTCAGCAAGGCCGGCAGAATTTTTCCTCCTTGGGTGTGCTGAACATGTTGAACGTAAAATACATCAAATTCGGAGATGAAGCCGCCAACGTTATCTTAAACCCTTCGGCCAACGGTACAGCCTGGTTTGTGCGAACGGTTATTCCAGTGACTTCGGCTAATGAAGAGTTAAAAAAGGTGACTGAAATAGATACCCGGACGACCGCTGTGATCAATCGTTCAACAGAGAAGATGGGTGATTTTGGCTATGACAGCCTGGCAACTATTCGTTTGACTTCGTTTCAACCCAACCAGATTGAATACCAATCAACCTCCAGCGTAAAATCACTAGCTGTATTTTCTGAAATTTATTACCCCAAGGGATGGAAAGCATTTATTGATGGCACGGAAGCCAACATCCTGCGGGCTAACTATGTGTTGCGGGCGTTGGAATTGCCGGCCGGTGATCACACCATCACGTTTCGTTTTAAGCCGGCTCCATATGTGATCGGTAATAAAATTACTCTTGCCAGTTCGTGGCTGATGGTCCTACTCGTGATGGGTGGATTGGTTTTAAGTTGGAAAAAGTCTGTGTAGCGGAGTATGGCGAAACAAACATCTATTCACAGGCATTTTATAGATTATTTTCATAAGGAACCATTCGTGTTCTCGGCCCCTGGTCGGATCAATCTGATCGGTGAGCATATTGATTACAATGGAGGGATGGTCATGCCGGCAGCCGTGAACCGGTCATTTACATTTGCCATCACACCTGGACAGTCTGATAAATGCAACATTTTTGCTGATGACCTGGAAGAAGGACTTTCCTTTTCCATCCATGACTTAAATGCCGGAGATACCTGGGTCAACTATCTGATGGGAGTGATTGATGCCTTCGCCCGAAGAGGAAAAGTTATCCGAGGTTTTGATCTGGTTTTTGGAGGCGATATCCCTTCCGGTGCTGGCATGTCATCTTCCGCTGCCTTGAGTTGTGGATTTGCTTTTGCATTGAACACCATTTTTGAGAGCGGTCTTTCCCGTCTGGAGTTGGCAAAAATAGCGCAGTATGCAGAACATGAATTTGCGGGTGTCAACTGTGGCATGATGGATCAGTATGCATGCTTGTTTGGGGAGCCAGATTCGCTCTTGATGCTTGACTGCCGTTCATTAACACATCAGACACTCGCCTTTCCATTGAAGAAGTATAGCTTATTGCTGGTGGATACGAAAGTCAAACACACGCTGGGTTCTTCAGCGTACAATGAGCGCAGGGCCAGTTGCGAAGAAGGATTATCGGGTGTTCAAAAAATGAACCCTCAGGTGAAGTCTTTCCGTGACATAACCTCTGCCATGCTTACCCAAGCGAAAGATCAACTGTCAGACGAAACCTATCAACGGTGTGCGTATGTCATTCAGGAAATGGAGCGGGTGCAAAAGACTTCTCAAGCTATCGCATCGGGTAATCTGAAGGAAGTGGGTCGCTTACTCTACGAATCCCATGCGGGGCTGAGCAAGCAATATGAAGTCAGTTGTGCCGAGGCGGATTTTTTGGTTTCGCTGGCAGAGGAAGACCAAAAAGCGGTGCTAGGGGCAAGAATGATGGGAGGTGGCTTTGGAGGTTGCACCATCAATCTGATTGACCAGGGAAAAGAATCTGCTTTTAAAGAGAAAGTACGGAGTAAATATTTTGCTCAATTCAAAAAAGAACCTGATTTTTATTCGGTCAAGCTCTCTGCGGGAGTTCGGCAAATAACCCCGGGGACTCAATCCTAACCTGATACAGCCATGCAAAAACTCTCGTTGTTAGATTATAGTGTCTTTTTAACCTACTTCATCATTGTATCAGCATATGGGTACTGGGTCTACAACCGTAAGAAGCGCGAACAGCTAGACTCAAAAGACTTTTTTCTGGCGGAAGGTTCGCTTACCTGGTGGGCGATCGGAGCTTCATTGATCGCATCCAATATTTCGGCTGAGCAATTTATTGGGATGTCAGGCAATGGGTTTAAGATGGGGTTGGCCATTGCTGCGTATGAATGGATGGCAGCCGCTACTTTGATCGTGGTAGCCGTTTTCTTCTTGCCGATCTATCTTAAAAACAAAATTTATACCATGCCCCAGTTTCTGCGGCAGCGGTATAACGGTACGGTTAGTATGATCATGGCTATTTTCTGGCTGTCGTTATATGTATTGGTTAATCTGACGTCCATTCTCTTTTTAGGGGCGCTGGCGGTAAGCACCATTTCAGGACTGAATTTTACATTGTGTATGATCTTTCTGGCAGGCTTTGCCATCGTCATCACCTTGGGCGGTATGAAAGTGATTGGCTATACGGATGTAATACAGGTTTTCTTTTTAGTATTGGGTGGTCTGGCGACCACTTATCTGGCACTAAACCTGGTGTCGGATCAGGCAGGTCAAACAGGAATGGTCAATGGACTAAACTTGTTAATGAGTCAGGCAGGGGATCACTTTGATATGATCTTTGACCGAACCAATGAACATTACATAAGTTTGCCAGGGTTATCTGTGTTGATTGGCGCCATGTGGGTGGTAAACCTGAATTATTGGGGATGTAATCAATACATCACCCAGCGGGCTTTGGGTGCCGATTTAAATACTGCCCGGACAGGCTTATTGTTTGCAGCCGGATTGAAGATGGTGATGCCGATCATTGTGGTGTTACCGGGTATTGCCGCCTATGTGTTATGGAAGAATGGGATGTTTCAAACAGAAATGTTAAAAGATGGTGAGTTGGTTCAGGATAATGCCTATCCCGTTTTGCTTAATCTTCTGCCTTCGGGACTGAAGGGCCTTTCCTTTGCTGCACTTACCGCGGCCGTGGTGGCCTCCCTGGCGGGTAAAGCCAATAGCATATCCACCATTTTTACACTGGACATCTACAAGGAACACTTCAATAAAGAAGCTAAAGAAAAAAACCTTGTTTGGATGGGCAGGCTGGTTGTTGTGGTGGCGATGGTGATCGCCATCGCGGTAGCGCCATTTCTGGGGATTGACAAAAAAGGCGGCTTTGAATTTATACAGGAGTATACAGGATTTGTATCTCCGGGGATCTTCGCCATGTTTATTCTTGGGTTTTTCTGGAAAAAGACTACCGCACCGGCAGCCTTGTTTGCCATTATCGGTGGATTTATCGCATCGGTCGTTTTCAAGGTATTGCCAGACTATATGGATTTGAGTTTTCTTCAATCCACCGGGTTTGCTGCCATCAATCCCGCTTCTGGCGTGATGGAAATTCCTTTTATTGACCGGATGGGTTTTGTATTCCTGATTTGTGTGATAGGGATGGTGATCATCAGCTACCTCACCCCCCACCATCAGCCTCAGCAGCCCCTGGAAGTAGATGCCACGATGTTCCGCACGTCTGCAGGATTTGCTTTGGGAGCAGGTCTGGTATTGGCAGCGATTGCTATTTTGTATTATGTTTTTTGGTAAAATTTAATTCATTTCCCTTTCATGAAAACCCTTGATCAGATTTCATTTGCTGGTAAGCGCGCGTTAATCCGCGTAGATTTTAACGTTCCTTTGGATAAGAATTTTGATGTCACTGATGACAATCGTATCCGGGCTACGATTCCTACCCTCAAAAAAATAATTGCCGATGGTGGCAGTTGCGTACTGATGTCTCATCTGGGAAGGCCGAAAGATGGACCGGAGGAAAAATATTCGCTAAAGCATACTATTAAAACCACCGAGTCCCTGTTAGGAGTGAAGGTGACATTTGCCACGGATTGTGTTGGAGAAGAAGCCTATAAACTCTCGGCCGCCCTCCGACCAGGGGAGGTACTCCTCCTGGAAAATCTTCGCTTTTATAAACAAGAAGAAAAGGGTGACCTGGCCTTCGCAGAGAAGCTATCCAAACATGGAGATGTGTATGTAAATGATGCCTTTGGCACCGCGCATCGGGCTCATGCATCCACTACCATTGTGGCGCAATTTTTCAAAGATAAATGTGCAGGAATGGTCATGGCTGCAGAACTTACCAACGCTAAAAAAGTTTTGGAAAATGCCGCGAAGCCTTTCACAGCCATCATGGGGGGAGCAAAGATTTCAGATAAGATTTTAATGATTGAGCGTTTGTTGGACAAGGTAAACCACCTGATCATCGGTGGAGGTATGTCTTATACTTTTTTTAAGGCGATGGGTGGTCAGGTGGGCAAGTCATTGGTGGAGGAAGATAAACTTGAATTGGCGAAGGAGTTAATTCAAAAAGCTAAAACGAAAGGGGTAGAACTTCATTTGCCGATGGATTCAGTGATCGCAGATAAGTTTGATCCACAGGCAAATGTTTCTATTTCGCAGAATATGGCTATCCCGGCCGATTGGATGGGGCTTGACATCGGACCACAAGCCAGTAGCGTTTTCAGTCGTGTGATTGAAAACTCTAAAACCATTTTGTGGAACGGACCGATGGGTGTTTTTGAAATGGAGAAATTTCAAAGCGGAACCAAAGCGGTAGCAGAGGCGGTTGTTCGGGCTACCCAGCAGGGTGCTTTTTCTTTAATTGGTGGTGGTGATAGTGCCGCGGCCGTAGCCCAGTTTGGCTTTGAAGAAAAAGTAAGTTATGTCTCCACTGGTGGAGGAGCGTTACTGGAATATTTTGAAGGCAAAGTTTTGCCTGGAGTGAAGGCATTGGAATAATTTTTTGGTTCAGATTTCGTTAAGCAGTTATAGAGTCGATTCGAATATGAATAAAATTTTTCCGGTAGGAATACTGCTGTCGCTGTTACTGGGTTGCCAGCCCCGTGAAGATAAATCTTCGCTACATGAGGAAATAGCCTCTGAAGCCAGTTTTAAAGACGCTGCCGCCCCGGCTTCTTCACCGGACTTGGTGGTTCGTAAGCTGATCAAAGACGGATCTCTTTCAATCGAGGTGAGTAATACAAAAGATGCAAGAGAGCAGATTGTTCAACTGGTTGGAAAGGGTAAGGGATACATTTCTGCTGAATCACAAAACAGCTATGACAGCCGGTTACAATTTTCGATCACTGCGCGCATTCCGGCCGAGAGATTTGATGAATTGGTTACGGATATCGAAAAACTGGCCAAGCGGGTAGAGGCAAAAAATATTCAGGTACAAGATGTAACAGCTGAGTTTATTGATGTGGAAGCCCGTTTAAAGACGAAACGGGAGTTAGAAACCCGCTACCGTGAAATTTTACAGCAGGCAAAGTCGGTAGAGGAAATTTTATCTATTGAAACACAAATTGCCAACGTACGGAGTGAAATTGAGAGTTTTGAAGGTCGTTTAAAATACCTGTCAGATCAAGTCAGTTTCAGCACGCTGAATCTTTCGTATTATGAAACGATCGGTACTGATTTTGGTTTTGCTTCCAAATTCGTTGATGGGTTGTCTTCCGGTTGGAAAAACCTACTATGGTTTTTTCTGGCATTGACCAACCTCTGGCCGTTTGTTTTCATGGCGTTAGGATTGTTTTACTGGCTTTGGAGAAGAAGAAAAAGCTAGCTTGAATCACGTCAGCGACAGCATCCAGAACGCATCATATTTGATCTGACCCTGATCCACCATATCTCTGATAACTTCCATAAACAGTTCGCGATCTTTGGGGTCCACTGTTTTTTCCAACTCCTCTACTGCGTATTTTCTTTGTTTAAGTAAATAAAGAACCTGAGATTCATAATCCTTCAGAATTTCCAGATTTTCCTTTTTCTTTCGCGCTACACAGACATCGCATACTCCGCAGGTAATGAATGTTTCTTCATCAAAGTACTCCTGAATGAATTGCATGCGGCATTGCTGACGTTGTTCAACATAGGCTATCATTTTTTCCATCTGCCTGAAGTGAAGTTCCCTTCGTTCATTCATCCGTTTGACCTGGATGGGCAAGTGCGCACTGTCTTGTCGGGGAAGGAGATAGGTGATGGAGGGACGCTCATTGGCTGGAAGATACTCCAATAGTTGCAGTCGCTGAAGCTCGTTCAATAACCTTCCTACTTCTTCTACGCGCCATTTCAACGCACGGGCCACCTGCGATTCAGAGATGATCATGAAATCACTGAATAACTCGCCACCATACAACCGTAAGAGTGCTTTGATCAGAGGGTCAAAGCGGGCATGAGCCACCTGAAACTCGTAGAGTTTTTTATGCTCAACATGGATATGTACTTGAGATGGTCTGTAAAATCCCTCGTTTAATTGAATCAAACCTTCTTCTTCCAGTTTTTTGAGCGCAGGATAGATGTGTAACGGCTTCAATGAAAAACGGGAAGCGAACTCCTCCAGTTCAAAATCAAAACTTTCACTCATGCCACTTCCTTCGGCCAACTGAAAATAATTGGCAAGCGCCTGATACATCTTTTTTAATTCCTCCATGGATGGATGAGATATCTCTACTTTTGACCGAAGATGGTCGATGTCAGAAGGATGGTAAACGATAGCGGCAAATGATTTTTTACCATCCCTGCCTGCCCGACCTGCTTCCTGATAATAGGACTCCAGGTTTTCAGGCAAGTCCAGGTGAATAACCGTACGGACATCGGCTTTGTTGATGCCCATACCAAAGGCATTGGTGGCGACCATCACGCGGCATTGATTAGTGATCCAGGCCCCCTGTCGTTGGGATCGTTCCGCATAGGTTAATCCAGCATGGTAATACGTAGCCGATACATGTTGACGGATCAGCCACTTTGCAACAGACTCGGTAGTTTTTCGCGAGCGAACATAGACGATAGCTGAACCGGGCACGCGCTGCAAAGCCTCCAGCAGTTTTTTTTCTTTGTTTTCCGTTTGGCGAATCAAGAATGAAAGATTTTCCCGCGCAAAACTTTTTTGATAGATAACTGACTGACGAAGTTTGAGCGATTGGATGATATCTTTTTGAACAACGCTCGTTGCGGAGGCTGTTAACGCCAGGATCGGCACATGAGGATGGGTATCCCGGATCATAGAAATTTCAAGATACGGAGGTCGAAAGTCATGTCCCCATTGGGAAATACAATGGGCTTCATCCACTGCTACCAATGACAACTTCATTCGTTTTAATCGGGCGCTAAACAATTCGGTTTGCAACCGTTCCGGAGACAGGTATAGAAATTTTACTTTACCGTAGATGCAGTTATCGAGAGCAATATCGATTTGTGCATAGGTCATGCCGGAATGAATGGCCACTGCGTGAATACCTCTTTCTTTTAATTGGCTTACCTGATCCTGCATCAGGGCAATCAGTGGAGTGATGACCAGACAAACACCTTCCTTCAAGAGGGCAGGCACTTGAAAACAAATAGATTTACCACCACCCGTGGGTAAAAGAGCTAATACATCTTTACCGTTTAAGACAGCCTCAATGATTTCTAGTTGGGGTTGTCGGAAATGATCGTAACCCCAATAATGTTGTAAGACGGAGGTGGGGGTTTCAGTTACCACGTAAGTTCCTGCTTGGATAAGAATGCGGCAATTCCCTTTTTACAATCGTCTGTGGCGCGGGCATGCGCATTGGCGGAAGCAGCTAACGCCAATCCATCTTCCAGAGATCGTGACTGTATTTGCGCCAGCAGACTTTTAGTTAGTTCCAAAGACTGAGCTGACGCTTGCCGAGCGATTTTTGCGGCAAAAGCTCGTACGACAGATTTTAAATCATTTGTGGGACATAACTGATGAACAAGACCATACTGCTGAGCTGCCTCAGCCGAAATCAGCTCGCCACTCAGGAGCATAAAACGAGCTCGTTGTTCTCCAATCTTCCGAACAAGAAACACCATCACCAAAGCGGGGATAAATCCAATTTTTACTTCGGTATATCCAAATTTAGCTTCGGGCACGGAAAAGACGATATCACATACCGTTGCCAAGCCACAACCACCGGCTAAAGCATGGCCTTGAATCTGAGCGATGACTATTTTTTTCAAGCGAAAAATTTTTTCATACAGACTTTTTAACCGCATGGAGTCTTCCAGATTTTGTTCATAGGAAAATTGCTGAAGCTCTTGCAAATAGGCCAGATCCGCTCCGGCACAGAAAGTTTCGCCATTCGCCTGAAGAATAATGACTTTGACATTCTCATCTCGTTCTGCCAGATCAAATGCCTGATCCAATTCAATCACCAGGGATGGACTCAGCGCGTTCCTTTTATCTGGGCGATTAAGGGTAATGGTGCCAATTCGTTCATGCACTTCGTAGGTTATCAATTTCATGGCTTTCGGGGTTATCACCGGGTGGTGAAGCAAACAAAAGTAACGATGTGTATGGCGGCTTCAAAATGTGAGACTTTGTGTGAAGGCTCCTTCGCTCAGAACAGAATGGATACGGATGTTATGTTCTTTTGCCTGTCTCAAAAGATTCTTCTCGCGATAAACCGGGTGGCTGCTATCCAGAATGATCATCCGAGGCTGAAACTTTTCCTGCACCAAAGCCAGATTTCGCTCAGAGGCATGCGTGACAATCACATAATCCACCGGCATGGCTGGTAATTTTTGTACCGTTGAATGGAGGGTAAGAATCTTTAGCCCATTCCATACGTTTAATTCATATTCATTACCTGGTACAGAAATCTGCTCGTTGACATACGAAACGCCAGCCATGATTCGGTTTGGGCGAACATGAAAACGAATGCGTTCATGATCCTTAGCTAAAAGAGAATCGGTGAAGAAGTTTGACTTTCCGTGATCGATAAATTCCATGACGGTATGTCCTGGTATCCGGTAAACGATCCATTTTTTTTGCTGTACATGTTTGGTAAAATGATTCCATTGAAGTATAACAAAAACAAACACGCAGCCAACGGAAAATAGCAAACCGGTAAATCTTTTATAAAGAAAAAGATACATCAGCCCGAGAATCATACCGATGAGCAGCCAACATTGAAGAGTGGTGATATGTACCTGATTGATTAGACTGAAGGGTAGCTTTTCCACGGCAAATACCCCCCAGTTAATCACCCGAATCGAATATTCTGTCACCCATCCTATGCCCTCAGCCACCGGAGGAATGAAGGAAGTGAAAAGAACCAGAATGCCTCCTATTAAAATAACAAAGGAGCCTGGGATAACAAACAGATTTGAGAAAAGAAAGTAAACCGGAAACTGGTGAAAATATAAAAGCCCCAGGGCAAACGTGGCGATCTGGGCAGCAATAGATACGGTAGTAATTTGCCAGATTTTATCCAGAAAAACATGGGGTGCAGCCCAAAGATTATACAAGGGTCTTTGCAGGCTGATAATACCCATCACCGCGAGATAAGATAGTTGAAATCCAACCGACATTATCAAGTAGGGATTGTATAGAAGAAGGATAAAAGCTGAAGCTGCCAGTGTATTAAAAATATTGGTTGTCCAGCCCATGGGGCGGGCGATGACCATAAAGGAGAACATGGTTACTGCCCGTAACACCGAAGGTGATAGCCCTGTGACAAAGGCGTACATCCAAAGACAAATCAAACTAAGGGCGGCAATCACCCATCGGCTGGATGCGCGTTTTTGGAGTGGCTTTAGTAGAAATAGTAACAGGCCATAAATAATGCCTACATGCAAACCTGAAACGGCCAATACATGCATGGCACCGCTGGCAGAGTAAGCGTTTTCAAGTTCATTATCTAATCCGTCCGTGACGCCCAGGACAAGCGCTTTCGCAATTGCAAATTCCTGTACGCCATGCACATGTTTGTGAAGCTGATGGATGGCCCAGGCCCGGGTAATCATGGAATAGTAAAGAATGCCCCGGTGAGTGTTCTGACCTAGAATGGCGAAGTCACCCAAGCGAATAAAATGCTGATGGTAAATGTTGCGAAAGGAAAGAAACCGTTTAAAATCAAATTCGTGTGGATTAGCCGGAGGTGTTAATAATTGCGGGGCTCCTCTGATTAACCACTGCTCCCCAAATGCGGGTAGTCTGTTTAAATCTTTTTTGGATAGATAAACCAAAGATCGACCGCTGACCGATTGCCATCCCTGTTTGGTTTTTACTCGTGTTAGCTCAACTTCGAGTTTCCACGAGTTCTTTTTTTCTTCGGGACTTTTTACAATCTCTCCCACATAGGATTGAATGGAATCTTGGATATGCAGGAAATGATCATCCTGTCTGCTCTCCGTGCGTATGTGTAAGACCACAAAACCGGCTGATAAAACAAAGATCAAACCGATCAATCCGCTCCCTATTTTTAAGACAGGTTTTCGAAAAGCGAGCCAATAAACCAAAGGATAAAGTACTGCTGAAATCCAAAGCGAATAGAATCCGTAGGCATCAGGAATATCAGGATGATAAATGGCCAGCAGGATTCCAGCCATAAAGATGATTGCCACGCGCACCATTGTGTAGGGTATCCACCTGACCATGAAGAAAGATAGTCAAGAAAACAACGCTGATCAAATGGATGTCAGGCAAGAATAGAATTGACACAAAGATGAATGGCTTCTGTTTTTTGAAGCCGAACTTAGACGACCCGATTCGCATCGCTGGCGAGTCCGTAGGCTTCAATGATGTCTCGTACCAGCCGGTGACGGACCACGTCTTTTTCATTCAATTCTACCATCCCAATACCCTTTACCTGATTGAGAATTCGAACAGATTCTTTTAATCCCGATTGTTGCCGAGGTGGTAAATCTATTTGGGATGCATCACCTGTAATGATCATTTTGGACTCTGGCCCCATACGAGTTAAAAACATTTTCATTTGCATAGGGGTAGTATTTTGAGCCTCATCCAGCAAAATAAAAGCGTTGTTGAGTGTACGACCACGCATATAGGCGAGGGGAGCTATTTCAATGACTTCGCGCTCCATATAATACTTTAATTTCTCAAAGGGCACCATATCATTAAGAGCATCATAAATCGGGCGCAGATAGGGGTCAATTTTTTCTTTTAAATCTCCGGGAAGGAATCCGAGATTTTCCCCGGCCTCCACAGCTGGGCGGGTGATGATGATTTTCTTCACAACTTTGTTCTTCAGCGCCCGCACGGCCAAGGCAACGGAGATGTAAGTCTTTCCGGTACCAGCAGGGCCAAGGGCAAAAACCAGATCATTTTCTTTTACGGAATTGACCAGGCGTTGTTGATTGACCGTTTTAGCCTTGATGGGTGATCCTTTCGTTCCATAAAGCAAGATTCCATCCGGAGCATCGTCAGGCAGATAGGTAAGTTTCTCCTGGCCGATGTATCCTTTGACATTTTCTTGTGTGATTCGTCCGAATTGATGAAAATGATCAATCAGCGAAGAAAGTATATCCGTGATTTGATGAATGTCAATTTCCTCTCCGCGTACCAGAATCTCATTCCCCCGAGAGATGATTTTACTCTTGGGGAATGCAGAAGCTAGTTCATTAATGTTTCGGTTTTCAACCCCCAAAAAATCAGGCAGTGAAATGTCCTCCAGGGTAATCGTTCGTTCTGTCAATGGAATGTGATTGAAATCTTTTAGTTTTGTTTGTTCAAAAGTACAAAAACCCTGCAGCATCTTAAACCCTTTGTCTGTTTGTCATGGCTATCGTTACATTACTAACCGACAGCGGTGAAAGCGATTATTATGTAGCTGCCATAAAGGCAAAGATTCTGGGAATCAATCCCGGGTTGACCTTGGTTGATATTAGTCATCAAATTCAGGCGTGTGATCTGGCGCAAGGGGCCTATGTTTTACGTTCTGTGTTTCGCGACTTCCCCAAAGGCACTGTGCATTTGGTGGGCGTGGACGCGGCTGGTCAAAAGGAAGACATTTGGGTAGCTGCCCAGTTAGAGGATCATTTTTTTGTGACCCCTGACTCGGGTATTTTGGGTTTGGTAAGCGAACGACAGCCCATGCAAACAGTTCAGTTAAACACGATTCAGTCGATTGTCACCACTTTTCCGGAAAAAGATATCCTGGCCATAGCTGCCGCAAAACTAGCCAGCGGAGTAGCGATCACGACTCTTGGCAAACCTGTGACAGGATTAAAGAAAATGATCGATCGGCAAATAAAGGCGAACAAGCGATTGATCTCCGGACATGTGGTGCGGGTAGATCACTATGGCAATCTGATCACCAATATCTCGCGCGATGTTTTTCAAACACTCAGTGCCGGAAAGAATTTTACGATCCAGTTTGGAGGAGAGCGGTTTAAAAGACTTCATGCGGCCTACCATCAGGCCGATCAGGGAGATTGTTTTGTGTTGTTTAATAGCTTGGGATGGCTGGAAATAGGCATTAACAAGGGGAATGCCCATGAATTGCTTGGGCTAACTTATGATAGTCCCATTTCTATCATTTTTGAAGAATAGCCAGATATGATTATACGCGTGGTTCGCATGTACTTTACGGAAGTTGGGGCAACGGAATTTTTACAAATTTTCAACGCGCATCAGCAGCACATCAGAAATTTCCCCGGGTGTAGCCATCTTGAACTTTGGCAAGACGCAGATCATCCGTTTTGCTACCTCACCTACAGTCACTGGCAACAAGCGACTGACCTGGAAAATTACCGGAAGTCTGAACTTTTTGAACACGTATGGAGAAAAGTGAAGCCATTATTTCGGGACCGTCCTCAGGCTTTTTCGGCTTTTCAGCGATTGGTTTTGCCGTGATCAAAGCGCATTCAACGCTTTTTCCCATTGAGCTTCCATGCCGGCAAATCGTTGAAGAACCTCTTCAATAAAGTCCGGATTTACTATTTTTTGTAGGTCATCCTCCGATCCGAGTTCATACTCCGGAACCTTAAAGGTTTGCTCTAAATGATTGGTTTCCAGCTTTATAATGTAGCGGTTGTTCCAATGAAACAGGGTTATTTTGCAACGAGGGTGTGGAATTTCACCGATGATTCGCATATCCGCAAAGGTAACGAACCCCCGCCTGTTGAAATCTGTTATCAACGGAATTAAGTAGATAAAACCCGGGAATTTTTAAATATTTGAACTCCCGGTTCGTTTTCAGGTATGTAACGGTTAATGACCATCATTTCTGTATCTTTAGGAGTTGATTATGTGTACACGATTAGGACTTTTCTGGGTGATTCTGTTAGCCGGTTTAACCAGCGTCAGCGACTCGTTTGCTACTCACTTGCGGGCCGGGGAGATTACCGTTGAACGTTTAAATTGTTCACGTACGTTTCGCATCACCATTACAGTGTATACCAATACGGACGGAACGACCGTAATTTTTGGAGGAGGTGTCCTTGACTTTGGTGATGGAAGTAAGCCCCATGTAACTGCGCAGGATCCGGGTACCGCGAGACCTGATTTAGGTCAGGGTGTTTCGATTGTAGTGTATTCCACTCAGGAAACCATCCATACATACCCGGGCAATGGACGATATGTCATCAGCTACAGAGAGGCCAATAGGAATGAGGGTATCCTGAATATTGCCAACTCTGTTGAAACAACATTCTATCTGGAAACGGTCATCAATATTGATCCTTTCTTGGGTTGCAGCAATTCACCAAGATTATTGGTTCCTCCGATTGACAAAGCTTGCACCGGAGCGGCCTGGTTGCATAATCCGGGGGCCTTTGATATCGATGGTGATAGTTTGTCGTATGAGTTGACAACTCCGAAACAAGATAAAAATATTGTCGTGAATGCGTACCGCGATCCTAACAATGCTGAATTTTATGCAGCCACGGGAAAGCCGTACAATCAATCCAACGAAGAAGGAACTGGCCCCCCTACGTTTTCCATTGATAGTAGTGATGGTACCATTACCTGGGATGCCCCGGGTGCTCCCGGGGAGTACAACATTGCGTTTCTGATCAGAGAATGGCGTCAGATCGGAGGCGTGTGGGTAAACACGGGCTATGTCACCCGGGATATGCAGATTCTGGTGGAAGATTGTGATAATGAACGCCCTGAATTGCAGGTACCAGCCGATCTGTGTGTGGTAGCCGGAACCAACATCATCGAAACCATTACTGCCACCGATCCCGATTTGGATAGCGTGAAAATTGAAGCTTTTGGTAATGTCTTTTTTCTTAACCCATCACCGGCATCCTTTAATTTTCTAAATGCTCCTCCTTCTCAATTTAACAAGCCTACTATCGGCAATCCGGTCCGAGGAACTTTTACATGGAATACCGTCTGTTCGCATATCAAAGATCAACCCTATCAGATCGTGTTTAAAGCCACCGATAATCCGGGCATCAACCGGGGCGCTAAACTGGTTGACTTTAAAACCTGGAATATTAAAGTGGTAGGCCCCCAGCCGGTTTGGACGAGTGCCAATACTAACCTGGCCAATCGCTCGGCTGTATTGGATTGGCAGAATTATACCTGTTCAAATGCCGTGCAAATGCAAGTCTGGAGAAGGGTAGATTCATTTCCTTATACGGTTGACTGCCAGATTACCGGAATGCCTCCTTTTCTGGGATATCAAAAAATAGCAGAGTTACCTATCGGGACAACTGATTTTATTGATACCAATAGCGGGAAAGGACTTGCGAATGGAGCACAATATTGTTATCGGTTGGTAGCGGTGTTTCCGGCTCCCGGAGGAGGTGAAAGTCTGGTTTCTGAAGAGATTTGTATCGACCCCATCCGGGCCGATGTTCCGGTAATCACGAATGTGACGGTCGATGAAACTTCCACCAGCACAGGAAAGATTACCGTTCGCTGGACCAGACCTTTTGAGGCTGACCCCGCTCAATTTCCACCGCCTTATAAATATGAATTACAACGGGCCGAAGGATTTAGTGGTGAGGTGAGACAAACCACCATACCCGTGGGTAACGATACTTCTTTTGTTGACCAAAATCTGAATACAGAAGAACTTCCTTACAATTACAAGGTGATCGCCAAAACTCAAGCCGATGTGTTGGTTGGAACTTCGGTGGCTGCTTCCTCTGTATTTCTCGAAACAAAATCACAGTTTAAACGCATTCAATTAACCTGGTCTGCGGAAGTTCCCTGGTCGATTAATACGTCTCCTTTTCAGAGACATTTAATTTATCGCGGCCCTGAAAATGCGACCAATGCCCAAATGATATTAATCGATAATGTAGATGTGAATCTGAATCAGTTTGTCTATATAGATTCTGGTCAGTATCAAAACACCGAACTGGTGGAAACTCAGGAATACTGCTACCGGGTGCTTACCCGGGGTGCCTATGGCAATCCGCGGATTGATGAGCCATTACTTAACTTTTCGCAACGGGCGTGTGCTATTCCGGCAGATGATGAACCACCTTGCGCCATAGCCCTGGAACCAGCCGGTATAGATTGTGCGGAGTTTTTGGAAAATGCCTCTTGCAATAATACCAACACGGTGTTTAGCAATACCTTGTCCTGGCGAAGACCCGCTGATCCTGTTTGTCGGGCGGATGTGCGAAGTTATCGTATTTATGTAGCGAGTAGGGTTGGGGGTGAATTTTCGCTGTTGGTAGAGAATGTCAGAGACACATTTTATGTCCATCGGAACCTGGCTTCGTTTGCGAATTGTTATAAAATTTCTGCCGTGGATCGGGGAGGAAATGAAAGTGAACTAAGTGAGCAAGTGTGTTTTGATAATTGTCCAAATTATGAACTGCCTAACGTATTTACCCCCAATGGTGACGGCTGCAATGATCTTTTTAGTGCTTTTAGTATACGCAACGTGGGAGAGGGTGGACTCACGTCCTGCGGAATCATTGAAGATCTTCCTGATTTCTCAAAGAAGTGCGCTCGCTTTGTTGTGAAGGTTGAATTCAAAGTGTACAATCGATGGGGAAAGGAAGCTTACACCTACACTTCCGGAGGGGAGAATACCATTTATATAGATTGGAATGGTAAAGACAACAATGGGACTGATCTGGCTACAGGTGTGTACTTTTATAGCGCGAACGTCACGTTTGATGTGGTCGACCCTTCACAAGCCGTCAAGACGTTCAAGGGGTGGGTGCATTTGATCCGATAAACACCTATGGTCATTCTTTTTGACGGCATTTGTAACTTATGCAACAGTTCTGTTTTGTTTGTCATCCGTCAGGACAGACATCAAAAATTTAAATTTGCTTCACTCCAATCAGCTTATGGACAACAGCAGATGCAGTACTTTCATTTACCTTCGGGTGAACTGAGTACGGTGCTGTTGATCAAGAATGGTAAGCTCTATCAAAAAAGTAGCGCAGCCCTGGAGATAGCCCGAAATCTTTCCGGTCTTTGGCCGCTCTTTTATATTTTTAAAGTGATACCTCCGTTTATCCGAGATGGCGTATATGACTGGATTGCACGTAATCGCTATCGTTGGTTTGGCAAAAAGAATGAATGCATGATTCCAACCCCAGAGTTAAAAGCTCGCTTTGTTGAATAACGGAGTCACGCTTGTGGAGTAGCCAATCACGTGAGTAATCTGCGGCTGACTTTTTGTAAGTTTGCCAATAAAAGCGATCAACCATGAAGGCATTTATCTTCCCCGGACAAGGGGCTCAATTCACCGGGATGGGTAAGGATTTGTACGAGAAAAGCGAATCCGTCCGTTCTTTATTTCTACAAGCAAATCAAATACTTGGATTTGATATCACCCAGACGATGTTTACCGGTTCTGCGGAGGAATTAAAACAGACTCGCGTGACGCAACCGGCTGTTTTTATCCATAGCGTGGCTGTCGGTCTTTCTCAGCATGATAAACCTTCGATGGTGGCAGGTCATTCGCTGGGCGAATTTTCAGCATTAGTGGCTAACGGAGCCCTCACCTTCGAAGATGGCCTCAAACTGGTATCAATGCGTGCAGAAGCGATGCAGAAGGCATGTGATCTTCATCCATCTACGATGGCAGCTATTTTAGGTTTAGAAGATCACATCGTAGAACAAATTTGTGCTTCTATTGATGAGGTCGTAGTCGCGGCAAACTATAATTGCCCTGGACAGCTAGTCATCTCTGGTTCTTTGAAAGGTGTGGAAATAGCTTGTGAAAAGTTAAAAGCCGCTGGGGCCAAGCGCGCACTGCCGTTGCAGGTAGGAGGTGCTTTTCATTCTCCACTCATGGAACCTGCTCGTGAAGAATTGGCCAAAGCCATTCAGCAAACGCATTTTTCCAATCCTCATTGTCCGGTTTACCAAAACGTGAATGCTCAACCGGCAACCGATATCTCGGTGATCCGGCAGAATCTGATAGCCCAGTTAACCGCACCCGTCCGATGGACTCAAAGTGTTCAGCAAATGACAACGGATGGCGCAACCCTTTACGTAGAATGTGGCCCAGGAAAAGTCCTGCAAGGATTAGTAAAAAAAATTAGTCCTTCTGTAGAGGCCATCAGCGCAGCTTAGTTTTTTTAACAGGCAACGGATCGGTGCAATCCATCAGAAGTTCTTTCATCGTCTTGTGCAAAACCGGATGCTGAAAGTAGGGAAGTACTTCACATAAGGGAACCAGCGTGAATCTTCGGTCGGTTATTCTTGGATGTGGAATGGTTACTTTTTCAGATTGAAAAATGGTATTACCTAAGAAGAGTAGGTCAATGTCAATCGTACGCGCGGCCCACAGTTCGGATCTTTTTCTTCCAAGTTTATTTTCTAGCTGCAAAAAAAATGTGATCAGTTCCTCGGGTTCTTCTTTCGTTTCTAATGTAATCACCTGATTCAGAAAAGCCGGCTGATCCATTTTACCCCAGGCAGCGGTCTCATAGATGGCAGATGTTTGTGCTATTTCACCCCGAGTTGCCAGATTCTTTCTTGCTTCCGAAAGCAATAACTGACGATTGTCCAAATTACTTCCTAGCAATATAACGGCCAGTTGAGTCAATCGCTTAATTATATTCTAGGAACGCGTATCGATGTGCAACTCTTTTAGTTGTTCGGATGAAATAGTAGACGGAGTATCGATCATAACATCACGCCCCGCATTATTTTTTGGGAAGGCGATAAAGTCACGAATGGAATCAGCTCCGCCAAAAAGGGAGCACAACCGGTCAAACCCAAAAGCAATGCCACCGTGAGGAGGGGCGCCAAATTCAAAGGCATCCAGCAAAAACCCAAACTGCTTTTTGGCTTCCGCCTCCGTAAATCCTAATTGGGTAAACATCATTTGTTGGGTAGGGCGGTCATGTATCCGGATAGATCCACCACCTACCTCTGTTCCATTGACAACCATATCATAAGCATTAGCCCGCACCTGTCCAGGATTGGTTTTTAGTAATTCCAGATCTTCAGTCTTGGGAGAAGTAAAAGGATGATGCATGGCGTGATACCGTTGACTTTCTTCATTCCATTCCAAGAGGGGAAAATCCAATACCCATAAACAGGAGAATGTATTTTTGTCACGTAAGCCCAACAGATTCCCTAAATGTAATCTTAGTTCACTCAGGGCTTTCCTTGTTTTATCGACTTCACCGGCCAGCATCAGCATCAGATCTCCGGGGTTGGCATTAAATGCTTCTACCCATTTTTTTAAGTCATCGGGGGCATAAAATTTATCGACACTTGATTTGACTGAACCATCGGCCTCTACGCGTGCATATACCAAGCCCTTGGCTCCGATTTGGGGTCGTTTGACAAAATCTGTGAGTTCATCAAGTTGCTTGCGGGTATAGCTTGCAGCTCCTTTGGCGCAAACGCCTACTACCAATTCAGCAGAATCAAAGACACCAAAACCCTTACCTTTGACCATGTCGGTGAGTTCGACAAACTTCATTTCAAAGCGCGTATCAGGTTTGTCCGAACCGTAATACTTCATCGCATCTGCGTAACTCATCCGGGGAAGAGAACCAATGTCAATGCCTTTAACCGTCTGAAACAAATGACGAATCAACCCTTCAAACGTGGAGAGGATGTCTTCTTGTGTAACAAAAGCCATTTCACAATCGATCTGTGTAAATTCCGGTTGCCGGTCGGCCCGTAAATCCTCATCGCGAAAGCACTTCACAATTTGATAGTAGCGATCAAACCCGGATACCATCAATAGTTGCTTGAACGTTTGAGGGGATTGAGGAAGCGCATAAAACTCTCCCGGATGCATGCGTGAAGGAACAACAAAATCACGAGCCCCTTCCGGAGTGCTTTTAATGAGGACAGGTGTCTCTACTTCAATAAACTGTTGAGCATCCAGGTATAATCGTGTTTGCTGGGCCATCCGGTGACGTAACTGCAAACTTTCCCGTACCGGATTTCTCCGCAAATCCAGGTAGCGGTATTTCATCCGCAGGTCATCGCCACCATCGGTTTCATCTTCAATTGTAAAAGGCGGTAAAGCGCTCGGGTTTAGAACCTCCAAAGCCGTAATCTTTATCTCGATCTCACCGGTAGTAATCTTATCATTTTTAGAAAGTCGTTCGGCTACCACCCCGGTTGCTCTCAACACAAACTCACGTCCGAGCGACCGGGCAATGGGTAACAAACTAGCATCGGAAACACCCTCTTCCAGAAACAGCTGGGTAATACCATAGCGGTCGCGCAAATCAATCCAAAGTAAACTTCCTTTATCACGCAGCCGCTGAACCCATCCGGTGAGCGTAACTGTTTGACCGACATGACTCTTGCGAAGTTCACCACAGGTATGTGTCCGGAGCATAGCTATTTCCTTTAAATTTGAGCCGCGAATTTAATAAACCCGGCATGTAAAATGCTGATGGACAGAAAGGTTTCGTCATTTTTTTGAAATTTAAAATAGTCCATCCGTATTTTCGTTTGAAATAGGTCTGAAATTAAACAGAAAAAAGCATGATAAAGGTAGTTGCATCGTTTGTAATGGCTTGGGTTTGGATAGTTGTCCCATCGAAACTGGTGAAAGTGAAGGTGAACGAGAATATCACCGTGTCGTTGCCGGCAGAGCTTAAACCCATGACCCCGGACGATCTGGCTCTCCGTTTTCCTTCCGTTCGTGCACCGTTGGGAGCTTATACCAATGATGATCGGTTGATTGACTTTAGTGTGAACATTTCTGCGACCCAATGGCCGGACAGCAATCATGAAATGGCTGCCAAATTTTTCAAATCCAGCCTGATGAATATGTTTGACCGAGTGCAAATGCATGCAGAAGGAATTCAGGAGATTAACGGAAGTAAGTTCATCTACTTTAAGTTTGAATCGCGGGTGAATGGAACCAAAGGACTGACGGGTGAGCAATCGGCCATCATGAAGTATACATATATCCAATACCTGCTCGGCCCGGAGCGCACGTTGGTTTTTACGTTTAGTTGCCCCCGTGACATGAAAACAGATTGGCAACCTATTTCCGAGGATGTGATGAAGAGCATCAAGATTAAATCCTGATGGTGCTCGACATTTATACTGATGATTATTTTATGAACGAGGCGCTCAAAGAGGCGAAGAAAGCTCTGGAGCGAAATGAAGTGCCGGTGGGTGCCGTAATGGTGTGTCAGAAAAAAATTATTGCCCGGGCGCATAACCAAACCGAACAATTGACGGATGCTACGGCTCATGCCGAAATGTTGGCCATCACTTCGGCCGCCCATGCACTTGGGTCAAAATACCTGGACGAGTGCACGCTTTACGTCACTTTGGAGCCCTGTGTGATGTGTGCCGGAGGATTACATTGGGTGCAATTGCAGCGGCTGGTTTTTGGCGCATCGGATGTCCAGCGCGGGTACCGATTGGTTCGAACACCTCTCCTTCATCCCAAAACGGAGGTTTTTACAGGTGTTCGGGAAGAAGAATGTCGCGCACTTTTGAATGATTTTTTTAAACGAATCCGCGAAAAGCGTTAAGATTGTAGTATGAGTATGGAATTAAAAGGACGTGTGGTGCAGTTGCTGCCCATGCAAACCGGCACTGGCAAAAAAGGTCAGTGGCGGAAACAAGAGTTTATTCTGGAAACCCCGGGCCAATACCCCAAAAAGGTTTGTTTGTCGATCTGGGGGGATAAGATTGATCAGTTTGGTGTAGCCGCGGGTCAGGTACTGACGGTGGCCGTTGATCTGGAAAGCCGCGAATATAACGGCAGATGGTTCACAGAAGCCCGGGCCTGGAAAGTACAAAAGGAGGGCAGTTCTTCAGGAAGTAACTATGAACAACCACCCGTGGGAGATGAACCTTTTCATCAGAGTACTTCCTCTGATGACTTACCATTCTAGGGTCTTACAATCCTTTTAAGGATGGGCGGAGACCCAGGTCTCACCATCTTCAAAGACTTCTTTCTTCCAGATAGGAACACGCTCTTTTAGAGTGTCGATGATGTATTGGCATGCTTCAAACGATTCTTTTCGGTGAGGGGTAGTAACCGCCAATACCACTGCCGCTTCTCCGGGAAACAACGTGCCCGTTCGGTGACTGATGGCCCACGCTTTGATTGGCCAGCGCTCATGAGCCTGTTGAATAATTTTTTCAATCTCTTTTTTTGCCATGGGTTCATAGGCTTCGTACTCCAGGCGTTTCACATTCTTTTGGAGACGTGAATTGTAGTTGCGCACATTTCCAATAAAAACGACCAGACCACCAGCTTCGACATGCGTAGCGTGTGCCAGAAGTTTTGGTGTGTCGATGGGCTGATCAGTCAATTCAATCATACATGCGTTTTTATATACAAAGCTGACTTCGTGATTTGATTAACCACCACTGACCGGAGGGATGAGTGCTACTTCGTCTGTTTCTGTAATCACTTGTTCATCGGGTGCGTACCGATGATTCACGGCTATAAAAAGAGAGTTCAATTGGCGTAGAGAGGGATACTGCTCAAAAATCTCTTCTTTAATCTCCCCCACACTTTTTTTTTGAGTTGACCACACCTGCTCCTGTCGGCCCATAATTTCCCGGGCAACACCAAACATTTTCAATTTTACTTCCATAGAGTAAAGGTAGGGTGATTTCATCTGACTTTCCATAGACACTTAAATTTTGAGGACAACAGAACCGAATGTGTAAATTTACCCTATGAATGCACCTTTGCTATTTGATAATCATGGACGGCCCCTGACGTATTTGCGGTTGGCTGTCACTGACCGCTGCAACCTAAGGTGTTTTTATTGTATGCCAGAGGAAGGTATTCATTACCTTCCTAAAAAAGAGCTTTTAAGCTTTGAAGAAATTACGCGATTGGTGGCGCTGCTCGCAAGAATGGGTATTTCAAAAATCAGGATCACCGGTGGGGAACCCTTTGTTCGGTCTGATATGATGGAGTTGCTGAGAAAGATTAGGAACATTGATGGCATTCAATCTATTCATTTGACCACCAATGGTCTGTTGACAGCACCTCACCTGGATGAATTAATGCGACTGGGTATTCGATCAGTCAACCTCAGCTTGGACACCCTGAATCGGGACCGGTTTCATCAAATTACCCGAAGAGATGAATTTGAGTCTACCTGGCGGACTCTTCAATTATTACTGGAAAAAGGTTTTGAAGTGAAGATAAATGCGGTTGTTATGGACGGAAAAAATAGCGAGGATATCATTCCTTTTGTCAGGTTAACTGAAAAACTTCCGCTGTCTATCCGCTTTATTGAAGAGATGCCTTTTAATGGATCGAAGCAGGCTCAGAATCTTCTGGTGTGGTCACATCGTAAAATACTGGATCATATCCGATCTGTTTTCCCATCGTTGCAAAAGACCAAGGATGACCCTCATTCCACGGCCTATCATTATTCCATTCCAGGATTTATTGGGAATGTAGGGATCATCGCAGCCTATACGCGATCATTTTGCGGGTCTTGTAATCGCATTCGCATCACCTCGCAAGGGGTATTAAAAACCTGTCTGTATGACGATGGTGTTCTCAACATTAAACAATTGATGCGGGCAGGATGCTCAGATCTGGAAATGGAGTCATCCTTGCAAAAGGCTTTTCAGCAGCGCCCGCAAGATGGCTTTGAAGCGGAAAAACGAAGAAAAAATTCAGTCAAGGAGTCTATGTCAACGATTGGTGGTTAATGGAATTTGTTCTCCTGGTCATTCTCTTTTTTCTCATCGCAGTTGTTTACGCCTCCGTGGGCTTTGGTGGAGGAAGCAGCTACCTTGCTTTGTTGGCGCAACCTTTTTTTCTTTTCGCGCCCGAAACCATACGGCCCACAGCGCTCTTGTGTAATCTGATTGTTGTCGGAGGAAGTATCGTCATTTTTTACCGTGAGCAGTTGTTATCATGGAGGCGATTCTGGCCTTTTTTGGTGGCCAGTGTGCCCGCTGCTTATGTGGGCGGATGGTGGAAGTTAAGTGATCGGCTTTTTTTTGTGATTCTTGGAGTGACGTTGTTAGCGGCCAGTTTGTTCTTATGGATTCAACCCCGCCATGAAGAACGAGAAGGAAAAGATTCATGGATCCGTAACATGATGCTGGGTGGCGGTATTGGTTTTTTGTCAGGCTTGGTAAGCATAGGCGGTGGCATCTTTTTAGCTCCGCTACTTCATCTCTTGCATTGGGGAAACGCCCGCACCATTGCCGCTTTGGCCAGCGTATTCATCTTCGTTAATTCCATCAGTGGGTTGCTTGGTCAGTTTCAATCCGGGTTGAATCTATGGAACTATCAAACCAACTTTCCTTTGCTCATAGCTGTGTTTGTGGGAGGTCAGGTAGGCGCCAGGCTGGGGGCCCGTCAATGGAACCCTGTCATCATTAAACGGATTACGGCCAGTTTGATTTTACTGGCAGCGATGAATATTCTTCAAACTCACCTGTAGCTGGCTACGAAGTGTGATCGTAAATGATTACCCATCGCCCGTTTTTCTTTTGAAACAACAACGTAAAAGGGCCTTGGGGGTTGTCGCTTTTGCGCGCCAACGAATATTTTCCGGATACCAGCCAGGTGTCGGCATCCAAGGGACGGACTTGCCAGATATCAAAGGTTAAGGTACCCATTGCCTCTCGGGAAGGATAGCCTTTTTTATAGCCCTCCAGGGTAGCTTTCCAACCATGGCGGATAGAAGACCCAATAAACTGAAGCGAATCCGATTTCCAGTACCCTTCCATAAAAGCTTCCAGGTCACCCCGGTTCCACGCATCTTGTTGCCTGGTTAGAACTTCTCTGAGAATTTTTGCGATGGACTGTTCATCCTTAAAAGTAGTTTGGCCAGATGAAGTTAAACAAACAGTTAAAGATGACACCACCAACAAACCACATAAACTTTTCATAAACAGATGCGTGTAATCAGGTGAGAAATTCAGATACCAATGCTAAAATAGTAAACATGAGATTGACCATCTACCTTGTTTTATTTGTTTTTTTAACACTTCCCAGCCATGCCCAGCGTATTCTTAGCGGTGTGGTCAGAGATAGCTTGACGCAGGTGCCAGTGCCTTTTGCTCATGTGACGTTGGCCGATCATAAAACTGGCATAACTACCGATATTGATGGCCGGTATCAATTTGTCTTGCCGGAAGGGTATTCAGATGTAATTTACATCACGCATGTCAGCTATAAACCGATTCGCCTTTCCGTTCGTGAGTTTGAATCACTTTCCGGTAAGATCAGGATGGTTGCAGCGATTACTCACTTACGGGAAGTGGAAATCAGAGCCGGTGAAAACCCCGCCTGGCGGTTGATCCGGCAGTTGGTACGTAACAAAAATCTACATGCACCTTTAAACTATCCTGGGTTCACCTATCAGTCCTATACCAAGCTAGTGGCGACAGCCGAAGGTAAACCATTTAATTCCGACTCGCTGATACAAGCCCGTGAGGAGGCCGGAAAAACCCTGAGTGGCAAAGATTCTTCGTATTTGCAGGTAGAGGATTTTCTGAAGCGCAACCGCATTTTTGTTTCTGAGTCGGTGACGGAAAGAAGCTATCAGCGACCGGGAAAACACCAGGAAAAATTATTAGCACACAAAGTATCCGGATTTAAGTCGCCTTTATTTGCATCCTTGCCCAATGACTATCAGCCCCTCGGTTTTTATGAAGATGTGGTAACTCTGCTGGGTAAAGATTATCTGAATCCTGTATCGAAAGGAAGTGAGTACAAATATGATTTTGAGTTGATGGATACGCTTTACGCGGATTCAGACACATTGTTTGTCGTAGCCTACCAACCCATGAGAGGTACCTCTTTTAACGGCCTTCGTGGCAAAATCACCATCGCTACCAAAGGGTATGCTCTCAAAAATATCATAGCCGAGGCCGCTGACCCGAATATGAAAATCAGTTTTGCCGTTCAACAGAACTACGAACGTGTAGATGGTCGTTGGTTCCCGTCCCAGTTAAATACGGATTTGGTGTTTTTGGAATTTAATCTGGGCTCCAGAAAAATGGCTTTGCAGGTCAGAAGTTATTTAAGACAGATTCAGTTTCCTGAAGAAATACCCAGGTCTGTATTCAAAGGGGCGGCATTAGATCTGGCACGTACGCAAGGCGACCGTTTGATGGATACTTATCGCCCTGTTCCGCTGGATAGCCTGGAAGCAAACACCTATGATCTTTATGATTCTCTCCGATCAAGCATGAAAGTCTTTGGGATGATGGATAAATTATCAGAGGGAGCTCTTAGTAATGCCTGGCCATTGGGTAAAGTTGACTTGAAACTCAATCAGCTATTGCTCATTAACAAATGGGAAGGTGCCCGACTTTCCCTGGGACTTCAAACGAATCCTTTGTTTTCACGCAGATTTACGCTGGGTGGATATGGAGGTTATGGATTTAAGGACAAAACATGGAAGTATGGTGGTTTCTTTCAGGTTAACGTGGCGCCTGATCGCGACTTCTATGCGAGAGTGGGGTATGATAATACGCTTCGGGAAGCGGGCGTCCAGAGCTTTTTTGATGAAACCCCCGTTATCAGCAGTCGTGCTTTTCGTGATTGGGTATCCATCAACTTTGATCGGTATGAAGCCATGTATCTAAAAACAGGTTTGAAACTCGCAACCCACTGGCATTTTCATTCTACACTCAAACGTTTTGCCTTAGACCCACTCTATCCCTATGAATTGCTCTCCGAAATTCAACCCGTTTCATCTTTTGAAATAGTGGAGATTCAAGGCGAGTGGAGTTATGCACGCAATCAACGGCAAGTCAGCTTGAACGGAAGAAGGGCATTGATGGGCTTTGAATATCCGGTCTTCACGCTTCAAGCTAAAAGAGCTTTACCAGGCCTATGGGATACAGATGATTTTGCCTATACGCAACTGGATGCCCTGTGGATGAATCAATGGAAACACCGCAGACTCGGACGCACACAACTAACCCTTAAAGGTGGATGGACAGAAGGCCTTGCTCCTTTTAATCGTCTGTATTTTGGACCTGGTGCCCGGCAAACCGATTATTGGGTCGATCATTATTTTCAAACCATGGGGATCAATGAATTTGTAGCCGATCAGTATGCCGCCATCTTTGTTAAGCAGAATTTTGGAAGTATTTTTTTTGACACACGTTTTAGTAAGCCAGAGTTGATCATCAGTCATGCCATGGCTATTGGTCGGTTTCAGCAAAGCAGCAGACATGGTTTGGTCGAAACTCGAAGTTTTGAAAAAGGATATCTTGAATCTGGCCTGGGGCTTAATAACGTCATCCGGTTCAATTATGCGGATGTTGCTTATATCGGTTTCGGAGGAGGAGTATTTTATCGCTACGGACCTTACCAATGGGATGATCAGTCCCGAAATTTTGTAGCCAAACTATCTTTTACCTTTAGTTTTTAAGCAAATAGAATTGCCCGGAAGCGGCTATATTAGCATCCTGAATCCATCTACATGCTATACCGAAATCTGGGAAAATCAGGGTTGCCCGTCAGCGTTCTTTCGTTAGGCTCATGGCTTACGTTTGGTAAACAAATCGAATCATCCGTAGCGGAGGACCTCATGTCCATCGCATACGAACGCGGAGTAAATTTTTTTGACAATGCTGAAATTTACGCTCGTGGCCGTTCAGAACTGGTGATGGGGGAGATCCTGAAAAAGAAAAAATGGGATCGGGATAGCTACATTGTTTCCAGCAAAGTCTTTTTTGGATATCTGGGCAAAGATGCCAAACCGACCCAACGCGGCCTTCACCGAAAGCATATTATCGAAGCATGTGAACAAGCGCTTCAACGGCTTCAGCTTGGCTATCTGGATCTTTATTTTTGCCACCGACCAGACAAATCGGTTCCCATAGAAGAGACCGTTTGGACCATGCACAATCTGATTTTGCAAGGTAAGATTATGTATTGGGGGACTAGTGAATGGAGTGCGTCAGAAATTATGGAAGCGCATATGGTTGCCAAAGCCAATCACCTCATCGGCCCCACCATGGAACAGCCACAATACAATATGCTGGTGCGCCATAAGGTAGAAGTGGAGTATGCACAGATTTATAAAACCGTTGGGTTGGGCACCACCATCTGGTCGCCCTTGGCCAGTGGCGTACTGACGGGCAAGTATAACGAAGGCTTTGTGGAAGACACCCGCCTGAGTATTTTGGGGATGGACTGGCTTAAAGAATCCGCGCTTCAAAGAGAAAACATTGAACGTGCCAAAGCATTAACCACCTTTGCGAAAGAACTCGGTTTATCTCTGCCGGTTTTATCCATTGCCTGGTGTCTGAAAAACCCGAACGTGAGTACCGTCATTCTGGGGGCATCCAAAACCACACAACTCACCGAAAATTTTCAGGCATTAGATGCGATGGAGGTATTAACGCCCGAAGTGATGGAAAAAATGGAAACGATATTAAACAACAGACCCATACCTCCTGAATTTTAACCTGATGGAAAAATCCCGCTTTCTTCGTCCAGACTTTATCGTAGCCTTGCTGGCCGTAGTCATTGGTTTGTGTACCATGTTTGTGTATATCTATCAGGCACGTATCATGAGCAGGCAAATGCATGCTACGGTTTGGCCTTATTTGGAAAGTAGCTTTGGGCAAGGTGAAAAAGGGCTCAAAGTTTCGGTCGAAAACAAGGGGGTAGGACCGGCTATTGTAAAAAGTTGTTATGTGGTGGTAGATGGTAAGCCTTATCGCGATGGCCTGGATCGTATTGATTCCCTGATTCGAAAGCTGGCCGGAAAGCCTATTGACTACAACTATATGAATGTCGAGCCTCGGGTAATTGCTCCCGGTGAAGAAATTCCATTTTTGGAATTTGATGAACCTTCTGCGTTACACGTTTTGGATAGTGCTTTGAAAGGTCACTCCATCGCGATGGAGATTTGCTATTGTTCAGTTTTCGATGATTGCTGGTTATTGAAACGTGGTTCGGTGACGCCTTGTTCGTCCTGTAACTAACCCCCGATGAAAACAACCTTCCTGCTGGCTACGCTCGTTTGGTCATTTACGTTGCAGGCACAACCCGAGGAACTTCAGAAAAGCATTTACTTCGGAGGTGGTCGCTATGAAATTGATGAATGGCAGGCCAAAGAGCTTTCGGATTGGCTCGACTCCATCCCCAATCTGTTGGAAAAATATGAGATCCAACTCATCAGCCATACCGATCCTATCGGAGGGAGAGAATTCAACCAATGGCTTTCAAAGATGCGTAGCCAGGTTATTTTTGATTTGTTGATATCCAAAGATATACCCGAGCGGTTAATTTCAGTTAAAGACTGGGGGTTTGAAAACCCTGTATATTCCAATAACTCGCATCGGGGAATGCGTCTCAACCGCAGGGTGGATGTAGTCTTGCATCCGGTAGTTTTTTAAGTCAGGATGGAGGATGGTAGATCTTGACTAAAACCTGCTTTGAAATTCCGCCCAAAATCGGACACCTTTTACCGATTGCGGACATTTTCCGTGCAACCAAAGCCCAAAATAAACGTCTAATAGGGTAAAAATTCCCTTGGCACCATTGTTGGCTTGTACCAGCGGTCAGAAGGGCCTAACCTCTTCTTTTCATGATCAAACTTCAAAACATCGACAAGTACATTGATTCACGCTTTCAGCGGACTTTTATCTTAAAAAGTATCGATCTGGAAGTTCAGCAAGGTGAATTTCTAACCTTAATGGGTCCCAGTGGTGCCGGGAAGTCTACCTTGATGAACATCATCGGAATGCTGGACGAACCATCAGCCGGGGAGTACTACTTTTTTGATGAACCGGTGCACAAAATGAAAGAGAAGCAAAAAAGCGATATGCATAAAAATTATATCGGCTTTATTTTTCAGGCCTACCACTTGATTGATGAGTTGACGGTGTACGAGAACATTGAAACACCTTTGCTATATAAGGGAGTCAATGGCAGCCAGCGAAAGAGCATGGTAGCTGAAATGCTGGATCGCTTTAATATGGTCGCCAAAAAAGACTTGTTTCCGGAGCAACTAAGCGGAGGCCAGCAGCAGTTGGTGGGCATCGCCCGGGCCATTGTCGGGCAGCCGAAATTATTGTTGGCGGATGAGCCGACTGGTAATTTGCACTCAGATCAGGGAAAACAGATCATGGATATTTTTCAGAAACTTAACGAAGAGGGGATCACCATTATTCAGGTCACCCACTCGGAAGAAAACGCCCAGCGCGGCAAGCGCATCGTACGGGTAGTGGATGGGACGATACAGTCGGATGAAATTGTTAGCTCATGAAAAATATTACTCTATTTTCTGTTATTGTACTGTCGACTTTTTCAACAGTTGCACAGACGCCTGTTAAACTCACCTTTCGGGAAGCGATTGAAATTGGCTTGAAAAGAAACATTCTTTTACAGCAACAACGGAATCAGCTTTCGTTTACCGAAATGAGTAAAAACTCGAATTTATTGCAAATGACTCCCAGTGCATCCATAAATGGATCAGCGGGTCGTTTTGACGGTAACTCATTTAATCAGCAAATAGGCGAGGTAGTGAATGGGAAAACAGATTACATCAATGGTAACATAAGTGCCTCAATCCCGCTGTTCAACGGCTTTAGTCAGGTAAACTCCTTCCGGCAATCCAAAAGTGTAAACGATGCACAATATCAATTCGTTATCAGAACCGAACAAGATGTGATTCGCAACGTAGCATCACAGTATTTGACAGCATTATTGGATCAGCAACTCCTGAAGATTGATGTTGAAAATATATCTACTCAAAAAGCGCAATACAATCAAATAAAAGAACAAGTAGAGTTGGGCAGCCGGGCAGAAGCAGATATGGTCAATCAGGAGTTTCAGGTGAAGAACGCTGAACTCCTGGCGGTGCGTTCTTCCAATCGATTAAAGAATGACCTGGCCATTTTAGCCCAAACACTAGTCATTGATCCTTCTCTAACGTATGAATTGGAAGATCCTAATTGGGATTTGGCCGGAGCTGAGTTTGAGGGAGTCAATCTGGAGGATTGGAACAAACTAGCTCTGCAGAACCGAAGTGATTTAAAACAGGCAGATTTAAATGCAAAAGCTTCGCAATTTGGCTTTTATTCTGCCAGAGGTCGGTACCTTCCTAATCTTTCTGCATTTGCATCGCTTAGCTCTCGATACAATTTCATTTTTGATTTTCCGGATAATCGATCATTTGAAGATCAGTTTCGGAAAGACAACCGGCAGGTCAATTATGGTGTTCAATTAACCATCCCATTATTTAATGGATTGATTCAGCGGACACAAACAGCCCAGGCACGTGTCACATATGACAATGCGAAGCTAAGCTACCTTAGAACGGAAATACAGGTAAAAACGGATGTATTGTTAGCTTTCCAAAACTATAAAGACGCCAAAACAAGTTATCAGGCGTCAGATGCCCAATTGCGTGCAGCAGAGTTATCCTATCGGATGGAGAAGGAGAGGTTTGAACTGGGAATATCCAATGTCATTCAATTAACGACTACCAATCAAGCGTATGTAAGGGCCCTTTCAGACTATGCCAATGCCCGTTATACGGTTATGTTTCAGCGTTTGCTAGTTAATTATGCGCTTGGCACCTTGAAAATCGATGACATCCCTCAGGGACAATAGACCTCTCTGACACTATTTTCTTACCGAAAAAGTAGTATTTTTGCAGCCCCGTTCGGGTGAACGGCTGGCTGGGCATGCTTCTCAGCCATTTGTACCACTAAAGTTGTAGCAATTTCTGCCCGATTGCTGCATGTATAAAAGGGCCTATTTCTATGTCAAAAGCACCAAAAGGAGGGGAACCTAAAGCCCCCAAAACAGCAGGTAAACCTTCAAAACCGGCTGTAAAAGCAGTAGAGCCAGATGATAGTGATGAATTAGCCAAATTCAGAGCTGCCAAAAAAGCGGAAGAAGAAGAAGGCATTTCACGAATGATCCGCGATGTAACGGCCCGTAAAGCCTCTACCTCTTCCAGTGTCTCTGTCGACAATTTTAACTGGGATACTTACGATACCAAAGGATTTGGTGAAGGATATACCAGCAACGAACGTGACGCATTGCTCAAACAATACTCGGGAACTGTAACCACTGTTAGCGAAAGCGAAGTGGTGAAAGGAACCGTGGTGGGTATCAATGATCGCGATGTTATTTTAAATATTGGATTTAAGTCGGATGGACTTGTACCATTGGCAGAATTCAAAGACATGACCAATCTGAAAATTGGTGATGTGGTGGATCTGTTCATTGAAGAACGTGAAAACATCATGGGTCAATTGATCCTGTCGCGCAGAAAGGCCAAGTTGGTAAAAGGCTGGGAATATGTTCAGCAAGCGTTGGATAAAGATGAGATCATTGAAGGTTTTGTCAAGCGCAGAACCAAAGGTGGCTTGATCGTGGATGTGTTTGGCATCGAAGCCTTCTTGCCCGGTTCTCAAATTGATGTGAAACCGATCCGTGATTTTGATATCTATGTCAATAAGAATATCGAAGTGAAGGTGGTGAAAATCAACTACACCAACGATAACGTAGTAGTATCGCACAAAGTGTTGATCGAAAAAGATCTGGAGCAGCAAAAGGCCGCCATCCTCACCAACCTGGAAAAAGGACAGGTGTTGGAAGGTGTGATCAAAAACATGACCAACTTCGGTGTGTTTATCGACTTAGGTGGAGTAGATGGTTTACTTCACATCACAGATATTTCATGGGGTCGCATCAGTCATCCGGAAGAGTTGTTAAAACTTGATCAGGTCGTGAAGGTTGTGGTACTTGATTTTGATGAGGATAAGAAGAGAATCTCTCTCGGTATGAAACAACTCACCGCTCATCCTTGGGATGCGCTGGCAGCTGATGTGGCCGTAGGTTCTAAAGTAAAAGGCAAGATCGTGAACGTGGCCGATTATGGAGCGTTCCTGGAATTGCAATCCGGTGTCGAAGGATTGATTCACGTATCTGAAATGAGTTGGTCACAACACTTACGCAACCCACAGGATTTCCTCAAAGTAGGCGATGAATTGGAAGCCGTGGTGTTAACCATCGATCGCGATGAGCGTAAGATGTCGTTAGGCATCAAACAATTGACAGAAGATCCCTGGACTCGTCAGGAGATTCTGGCCAAGTACGCCATCGGTACCCGCCATAAAGGTATTGTTCGCAACCTGACCAACTTTGGTCTGTTTATTGAACTGGAAGAAGGAATTGACGGACTTGTTCACGTATCGGATTTAAGCTGGACGAAGAAAATCAAGCACCCTTCGGAGTTTACCAAAGTCGGAGATTCTCTGGACGTACAGGTATTGGAATTGGATGCCACCAATCGCAGACTGGCGTTAAGCCATAAGCATCTGGAAGAAAATCCTTGGGATACCTTTGAAACAATCTTTACGGTTGGCTCCCTTCATAAGTGTACCGTGATCACTAAAAATGATAAAGGAGCTACCCTTGAATTGCCGTATGGTATTGAAGGATTCTGTGCTGCCAAAAATCTGGCCAAGCAAGACGGTGGTAAAGTAGAAGTCAGCGAAAGCCTGGATTTCAAAGTGCTTGAATTCTCCAAAGACGATCGCAGGATTGTGTTAAGTCATAAAGCTATCTGGTCGACTGAAGAAGAGGAAAAGTCTGCTCCTAAAGCTGCTGTTAAAAAGTCCGCTCCAAAGGGTAAAACCGTGGATAAAATCAATCAGGAATCTGAAAAGTCAACCCTGGGAGATCTGGAAGCGTTAACGGCCCTGAAAGAGAAGATGAGTGGAAATAAACCATCGGCTGAATAATTCAACTCAGGCATGAGGTTGGGTTCGGAGAAACGGATGTAGCTTTACCTTCGGTTTTCTTTAGTATCTTTCGACTTCATGCCTGATCAGGGTCTCGTGGCCGAGCGGCTAGGCTGAGCTCTGCAAAAGCTCCTACAGCGGTTCGAATCCGCTCGAGACCTCTGGAAAACCTTCGATGTACATCGGAGGTTTTTTAGTTTATGGGTCACTGACCTTTAGTTTTGACGATTTCCAGTGGTGTTTCGGGAAAAGAGCGTGATCCGTTTTTAGAATAGACGATTACTATTAATTTTGCAATCCCTGAACAAATAGAGGGGCCCATAGCTCAGCTGGTTAGAGCACCTGACTCATAATCAGGGGGTCGCTGGATCGTGCCCAGCTGGGCCCACATCGATAGATAAGCCACTGGAGAAGGTGGCTTAATTTATTTAAGAGTATACTTTATCAAAGTTTAATGCAACGTATACCTCACGCCTAAAAACCCGCGAAGACCTTGCACGGGAGCATAGCTGTAAGCGACATCAAATGTATAACCGTTGGGATTGGTGTCCGGACGTGGATTACCATCATTATCAAAATACTTTCCTCCGGCCCGATCAAACGGATCATCGGGATGAAGCAGTGGATTTCGCTGGATGAAGTTGAGTAGATTTTTGACACCACCATAAATCTCCCAATGAGCTTTGGAGGTATGTATGTGATGCGATATCTGTAAGTTAAGCAATGGAACCCACGGAGATTTTTCATTACGAAAGTCGTTGGGAAGAATAGGCATAAACATGGGGCCATTCACCCGGGCGGTCAGGTCAAATATCCACTTCCGATTTGGCAGTTCGTAAGAAACAGATCCTGTTCCTGAAAAACGAGGCGCCAGGAGTTGAGGTACTTTTTCAGAGGATTCACCGGACTGATCAACTTGAAAGACATCCATCCACGTGCCACCGGCAATAACTTTAATTCCATTTTCAAAAGAAGCATCCGCATTTAACGTGATGCCACGGGAGACCGCATAGCCGTCAATGTTGTCATAAATGATTTTATTGGGATCGGTAAGAAAGTCCCCAACAATTTTATTGGTGAAGTAAGTATAAAAGGCAGCCGCATCAAGGTTGACAAAACCTGACGAGAACGAAAGCGTTTGGGTAAAGTTCAGATTTCCGTTCCAGGAATTCTCAGGTTTTAGAGTATTCACAATCTCCACCTGCCGAGCACCGGACAAGGCGGCATGATCTTCGGTAAAAAGATTAACCACGCGAAAACCTCTTCCTCCAGTCAATCGAATTACCCCGTTTTCAGAAGTCTTTATCTTCGCACTTATGCGTGGGGTGAGAATGGAACCGTGAATATTATTATAATCATAGCGGAGGCCTCCCAGTAAGGTAAAAGCTTCCGTGATTTTCCATTCGTCCTGAACAAAAATACCGGGTAAGTGAGTAATGGCCGATGCATTGGTACCGTCTTCATTGGCAGTGCCGGGAGTGTTGTCATTATAGAATATGTATCGGTAAGGAAGTCCGATCAGCAGGTCGTGATTTCCATAGGTTTTATTCCATCGAATCTGTGCAAATCCTACATGTTGACTAGCCAGATAAAAGGTGGTTCCGTAGTAGGAGTTTTGGTGATGATAATTATAAGAAAAATCAAAAGACAAATCTTCCTGGGCTGACAGAGGTGAGGTACCGATAAGTTCATATCGGTTGGTAAAAATCGATTCCCCATATACCTGATCACTTCCGCGAAGATTTTTTTCCCATGAGATTTCGCCACCCCACCGGTCTTCATAAAAAATTCTACCAGCCAACGAAGCCATCTTTCCGGAGAACACCGGAAAATTCCACTTATTAAAAACAGAAATCCGGTTTTGTAAGGTCACATCCGTAAAGTTGTCCTGATTGATATCTCTTCGTTCGTTATAGCGGAAGTGATTGATGCCAAGAAGGGAAGTAGCTCTTCGCATTTTAAAAGCTCCGGATACATCAAGATTAAATTCTCCTACGCTGGTGCCATAGGTATCTACTTGCCAGCGTGACGCCTGAGACGGATCGCGTGTAATTACATTGATTAACCCGCCTACCGCCTCAGAACCATATAACGTGGAAGCAGGTCCCTTGACCACCTCAATACGTTTGACCATGCTGTTGGGTATTCCAGATAGACCGTACACGGTAGACAAGCTGCTGACAATGGGCATGCCGTCAATTAAGATCATCGTATACGGACCCTCCAGACCGTTAATTTGTATACTGCCCGTATTGCACACATTACAACTCATTTGTGGTTGTACGCCATTTACCATGTTCAGTGCCTCGTAAATATTAGGGGTCGGATTTTTTTTAAACAATGATGGAGCATACACCTCCACCGGGATGGGTGACTCCATCTTGGATACTTCTTTCATGGTTCCGGTAATGACTACTTCGTCCAGGGAGCTGACGTCTTCTTCCTGAAAAAGAGTTACGGATGTTTCAGGTTGGTTATGCTGAAAGGTGGCGGTGACGGTTTTGAATCCGATGGCTGAAACAGTCAGGTCATACCGGCCAAAAGGAATGTTGGATAGACGAAAACGACCATTTTCATCTGTCACGGCCCCGAGAGTGGTGCCAGCAAGTGTAACATTGGCGAAGGCGGCCGGGCCTTGAGGTTGACTGATCTTCCCTACAATATCCCCGGAGGTTTGTGACCAGGCAGAACTACCACATAGGCAGATGCACCAAACAGCTACTACCCAAAATCCAAATTCTTTCATAAACACACAAAGCTATCATTTTTAGATTAGTCTAAAAAATAATTTATAATAGTCTAACTTTTAACGAAATACTTGCAGCAAGGTTGCAAGTATATGTAAGGCTGAAATGGAATAGACATCTATATGCCCTACTTTTTTGATTTTTTATAGCCATAAGGACAATGGCGGCACTTGCTTTTACAACAGAATCCACGCTTGCGATGATAGGCCTCGGTGAAAACCATCAACCCATTTTCAAAGTAGTAGTCCTTTTTTTCAATCAACGGAGCCGGCTTCGCATCAAGGGGTAGCATGGTTAAGTATCTGGACTAATCAAGATCAACTTTTCTGAAACGGACTGGAGTAAAAATCGATGTAAAATTAATGTTTCGGATGAATAGTTGGAGCAGTGATAAGAAATGCGGAGGCGCGGGTACACACCTGATGCAATTTAAATGGTGGCTTAAGTAATCTTAGGAAGGGAAGTTTTGACTGTTCAACGGGTTTCCAACGAAACCGTAAAATCATATATGCAACAATGTTGCAAATATTGGTTTTCCCTCTTACTTTTCGGGACTTAATTTTCTTACGCATGCTTCACGCATCTAATTTAACCAAAACGTATAATGGTTTGGTAGCCCTCCATCCATTGACACTAACCGTTCAAGCCGGTGAAATCTTTTGTTTATTGGGCGCCAACGGGGCCGGGAAAACCACCACGATCAATCTCTTTCTGAATTTCGTTCAGCCCAGCGGTGGCCAGGCCACGGTGGCTGGCTTGGATGTGACCCAGTATCCACAGGAGAGTAAAAAACGACTGGCCTATATTCCTGAAAATCTGATGCTCTATCCGAACCTCACCGGATTGGAAAACCTCGACTATTTTTCTGCATTATCAGGCAAAGAATACAATGAAGTGGAACGAGCCGCTTTTTTAACGGAGGCCGGACTTCAGCCGGAAGCTCACTCTCATCGCATTCATACCTATTCGAAAGGGATGCGTCAAAAAGTTGGAATTGCTATTGCCTTGGCAAAAAAGGCGGAAGTTTTGTTATTAGATGAACCAACTTCCGGTCTGGATCCTAAAGCGAGCAATGAATTTTCAGAGTTATTAAAAAAGATGCAAACGAGAGGTGTCGCCACCTTGATGGCAACTCATGATCTTTTCCGAGCTAAAGAAACCGGCACTCACATTGGTATTATGCGGGAGGGACGACTCGTAGAACAATTGACAACTGACCAGATCAATCATACTGATTTGGAAAAACTGTATTTGAAACATATGAATTAATCATGATGATACTTTCTATTCTTCGCAAAGAGCTCAGGGAAAATCTCCGCGAGGGTCGTTTTCGGATAGCCCTCCTAACCTTGGTTGTGTTGACAGGATTATCGGTTTGGGTGAGTCAGCGATACTATCAATCGGTGAATGAACAATACCGGGAGGCGAGAAACAATTCCCGTCAGGAGTGGGTCGGGCAAGGTCAGAAAAATCCACACTCGGCCGCGCACTATGGAACGCATGCTTTTAAACCCAAATATCCATTGTCGTTGATTGATAATGGGGTAGATAAGTATTCCGGGGTGAGTATTTTTCTGGAGGCCCACAAACGAAGCGATGCGCAGTACCTGGCGGCACAGGATCAGACAGCGTTGTCGCGCTTTGGAGATCTGACTCCGGATTTTATTTTACTTTTCATCATTCCGCTTTTTATCATTCTCATCGGATTCAATTCGTTTACCCGTGAACGGGAGCATGGGACTCTGCGGCTGTTGGTAAGTCAGGGGATACCACTCCCGAAGCTACTCTTCGGCAAATGGTTGGCGTTGTATATCCCGGTAGCGCTGGTGGTGCTGGCTTTGTTTACTCTGGCCGGCATTTTTCTTTCAAACCTTTCGGAATACGGACAGATGAGTTGGGCTGCTTTGGCAGTATTACTACTCGTTTATCTGACGTATTATGCAGTCTTTACCAACATCACCTTGCTGGTATCTGCTTCTGTTAGAAGTTCAAGTCTTGCTTTTGTGGTATTGCTTGGGGTTTGGGTGCTTTCCTGTCTGGTGATGCCCAAAGGTTCTTCCGCCATGGCGGATTCATTATATCCATATCCGACACAAATGGAATTTGAACAAGAAATTTCGCAAGATAAAAAGGCCGGCCTCAACGGACATGAGCCCTGGAATGCAGCCGCTCAAAAACTGGAAACGGAGACGCTTCAAAAGTATGGAGTAGATCGTGTGGAACAACTTCCTTTTAATTGGGACGGTTTTTTAATGCAACAAGGGGAAGAGCATGAAGCCGAAATATATTTTGAACACTATCATAAACTGAAAGAAACATATGCCCAACAAACCCGGGTTTACCAGAGTTTGGCAGTCATCTCTCCTTTTTTACCCACCCGGTTTTTATCCATGGGTGTTTGCCACACTGATTACCATGCCCATTGGGATTTTGCGGATGCGGCAGAAAAGTATCGGTTGCTCCTGGTGGGGAAGTTAAACGGAGATATGGTTGAAAATTCGCGGACAGGCGAATGGGACTATCTGGCCGATGAAAGACTTTGGTCTTCTGTTCCGGAGTTTGATTATCAGCCTCTCTCGTACGCTTCCATTTTGAAGTTCAACGGAGTACATATACTAACCTTGGTAGGGTGGTTGCTATTGACCAGTATCGCCATGGTTTTTACCGTTAAACGAATGAGCGTTATTTAATCCAAAGGAAATGAATCTGCGCAATTTAACATATGAATGGAAGGTGATCATGCGTGATCGGACTATCCCCTTTTTGTTTGTACTCTTTCTTGTACTGACGGTGTTTGCCATCCGAAACGGAAAGGAAAAAGTAACAACGCGCATGGGTGCGATTGAGCGCGCACGTGCCGAGGTAGTTCAGAGCGAAAAAACCAAAAGAAAGGAAATAGACTCTGCGGCACGAGGCTTGAAAACGTATTCACAAGATCCAAGGATGTTAAGCATGTATGGACAACGTCATGGCAGGATTGTGGCCATGGATGCCCAACCCCTGGCATTTATATCTACCGGACAGAGTGATTTATTCACCCATTACGCAAAACCGCGGCTATATGGAGAGGCACATACGTTGGGATTCTCCGAACTTTCCAATCCGGTCCAATTATTATTTGGATCGTTTGATCTGTCGTTTGTATGCATCTACCTTCTTCCGTTGCTAGTGGTGGCCTTCAGCTACCATATTCTTTCATCCGAAAAGGAGTCTGGTTCTCTCCGGCTGACAATGGCTCAACCAGTTTCGCTGTTTCATTGGTTGTTGGGAAAATTTCTGATTCGGTTTTTTATCCTGGCAGGCGTTATCCTCATCGGTATTCTTGGAGGGTTGGTGTTTTTGAATATGGGCTTTCCGACAGGGACAACTTTGTTTTTGTCAATTGTTCTGCTGTACACGTTATTCTGGTTTGCTTTAGCCTTTTTGGTCAATTTAACCGGGACTTCCTCGGGTAGCAATGCTGTGAAACTGGTTTCGATCTGGATCGTGGTTGTTTTGTTACTACCGGCTGTGATTAGTCAACTGGCCAATACGCTTTATCCGGTACCCTCGCGGATCAAAATGATTCATCAATACCGGATGGCAGAAGCAGAGGCAGACAAACGCGCCAATGAAATACTAAAAACATACTATCGTGATCATCCGGAATTAGCGCCAACAGACACGGCCCAGCAAAACCGTTATCAATTCTGGATTGAATACTTTGCTTCCGTTGAAGTTGTAAAAAATGCTGTGACGCCCGTGCTGGAAGAATATGATCGGCAGTTGAATTTGCAACAATCCTGGGTAGATCGCTTTCGTTTTGTTTCTCCTGCCATCTTAATGCAAGATGCCCTGAATGATCTCAGCGGTACCTCTTCCCGGCATTACTCGGATTTTAGACGACAGGTGATCTCTTTTGCGGATGAGTGGCGGGCTTACTTTAGGCCACGTATGTTTCGCAACGAATGGATGCAGACCGCGGATTTCGACACATTACCCAATCACAGGTATACTCCTGATCATGTCCCCTCCACTTATCCGGCAGACGTGCTGGCCCTTGTGGTGTTTTTTATCACCACCCTCAGCGCCAGCTACATCATCTATCAGCGACAATCAGCCGAGCAAATATTAACCGCGTAACCCATGATCAGTCTCTTCACGCGTAAAATGATTCAGCGGCAACTGGAAGTCCTGGATGTTGCAGCACTTACCCGAATTACAGAACCAGGCGTTAACCTGACATATTGGAAACGGCCCGTTCAGGAAGATGTAGATATTTTATGCCGTCAGATGATCCAGCAAAAGGTATCTACCTTTGCTGAAAATCTTTCAGAAGAAAATGCCGATGATCGTCTTTATCAGTATTTCGCACCCCTGGCAGGCGAAACCCAGGCTAAAAATTTACTCAGACAGGATATCCTTGTCTTGCTACGGCAATGCCTGACTATCAGTGGTCGATCGTATGTAAAAGTGCTGCTCAAAATCATTGCAGACGATGCCTGCACTAAATTCCATACAGATGGGTATGACTTCCGGCTGCTGTGCACTTACGTTGGAGCCGGAACCGAATGGGTGCCGGATTCAAATGTGAACCGGAACCAACTTGTCAAAGGCAACAATGCGGACATTGTGAATGATCTTTCATTTGTCCAGCGCTTGCAGCCATTTGAGGTAGCCATCTTGAAGGGTGAAGCATCTTACGAGAATCGGGGAAAGGGGATTGTTCATCGTTCGCCTGGCATGACCGCCCGTGGGGAGAAGCGCTTGTTGTTGCGAATCGATATATGAAATACCTGGTTCTTCTACCGGGGATCATCCTGGTTTCTATTTCATTGTTTGCGCAAGAGACATTTAACCCCCCCTCATCGCCTCCCGAAATTCGGGTTACACGAACCAATGACAAAATTCTCATTGATGGTCTGTTGCAGGAAGACGCCTGGAAATCGGCAGAGACCATCACGGACTTTGTTCAGTATGAACCCCGGCAGGGGGAGAAGCCTTCTTTTCAGACAGCGTTTCGGATTTTGTATGATGACAAAAATATTTATTTCAGTGCTGTCTGCTCAATGGGAATATCAGCCGCTTTCGTTTTTGTTTGTTGTGTTGAATGACAATCGTCAGGACTTACGCAACGAACTGACACCATCGGCTTTGCGTGAAACCACTACACAAGGGGTATTTAAAATTTCATATCTGAAGCAATTTTGACCTGATAGAAATATCCTAAATGGTTATCTTTAGCCATGCGCTCACCAGCTGTAGATAATTTTTTGTTTGACATGCCGGAGGATAGACGTCTGACGATCGAAGTGCTGCGGGAAGTCATTTTTGCCTATGTAAAAGGCGTGCAGGAACAAATGAAATGGGGATGTCCATTTTATAGCAAGGACGGAATGCTTTGTTACATCAACTTTGATCGTAAACTCAAGAAAGTAGTGCTGGCCCTGGTGGAAGGTTTTATGATGGAAGACAAATATGGTTTACTGACGGGTGACACCCAAAACATCAAAAAACTAATCGTCCATTCTGCAGAGGCGATCAATGAAAAACAGATTGCTTATTATCTGAAACAAGGTGTACAGATCAACAAAACCAAGACCAAAAATTTTATGTCGATACAAAAAAAGCGATGAGAAATCATCGCTTCTTATTTCAATTATCCATCTGCTTACTCAGCAATAGTACCAAGAGCTTTTAGCTTACCTGTCAGTTGTTTCATCGTAGCCAGATACTTTTGTTCCCATTTTTTTAGATTGGCTGTTGACTTTAGGCTGATCTCATATTGGAAGGCCGGTAACATCCAGGAAGCATATCCACTGTATGGATCAGTAGAAGCGTAAAGGGAGCGATACCAATTCCCATAGGGCATTCCCTCTACATCAATCCATTCTCTCTCTAATTTGAGTAATTGTTGATTGATTTTTCTTCGGTTGGCGGCATCAGCACTTTTTCCTAAGAATTTTATTACCGACTGATCAGCAGCTTCGCCAGCTGCTTTTAACTCGTCCGCAGCGGCCAGCAATGCTTCAAACGAGAAGTCCTTGGCGTAGTCAGCTTGCTTTTGCAGATTCTCCAAATGCATCCGAACATCACTTCCATATCTTGCCAATTGATAAGGTAACGCATCGGCATTGGCCAGTCGCAAACCCATGATACCAAATACCTGCTCCACCATAGGGCCCATGGTGAAGCCAGGGTCTACAAAACGTTCGTAGAAGGATAGGTTATCATTATTGCTGTGGTAGAGTGTAGGACCACCGGTGCCACCGCTCCACGATGGGATACCTACGTGCATATAAAATCCAATGTGATCTGAGCCGCCACCCAGGTTACCCACGTTGGGTTCTTTGCCACTGCGACTTCCGGATAGCCACATGTTATACAATGTCTTGGCAGAGTCGGGGTATGTAACCGATTTGGTGGCCTCCAGGAGTAATTCCTTTATCGTTGGGCTGGCGGAACCTCCAAAACTTCTTCCGCTGACCGCAGCATCGGCATTAAAGTAGGCGACACCCTTGGCGTTAAGTTCATCCCGGAATTGTTCGACCCACTCGGTGGAACCGATCACACCAAATTCTTCTGCGTCCCAATGGGCAATCTTAATAGTCCGTTTAGGTTTATACCCGGCTTTTGAAAGTTTTCCCAGAGACTCACCTAAGGAAAGAAGCATAGCGGTGCCGCTGTTAGGATCACAGGCTCCAAAATTCCAGGCATCATAATGGCATCCGGCAATGATCCACTCATCCGGAAATTCGCTTCCCGTCAAAGTGCCAACCACATTATAGCAGCGTTGTAACTTTTTTTCCTGTTGCACTTTGACCCGTACCGTTAACCCGCTTCCACCTTCTATCCGATAGGTAAAGGGTAAGCCTCCTTGCCAACCGGAGGGCACCGGTTTTCCTTTCATCAAGGCAAGTATTTCCTTGGCAGAACCATAAGGCAGTGGCAACACGGGGATGGTGTGAAAGGCGACCTCTGCAGGATTCTTCCGGACGATTTTCTTTTTTCCATCGGCAGGCAACGCGGGTTCAAACGGAGTTAAGGGATCTCCGGTGAAATCCAGCGTTAGCAATGAGCCCCGTTGTATGGTGCTTTCATCTGGTTGAGGGCCTTCCGGATAAACCAACCCTTTGGTATATCCATTATCGGCCGGGTCGGTATAGATGATCAGCGCAGCCGCACCGGCAGCCTCGGCATACTTGGCTTTGTAGCCCCTGAAATTTCCACCATAGCGGGCGATGACTACTTTTCCTTTGAGTGAAATTTTTAAGGCCGCCAGTTTTTCAAAGTCTTCTTTGCGTCCATAATTGGCATATACTACTTCAGCCGTGACATCTCCTGAACCCGAAAAGGCATTCCATCCGGGCCCCAGTTCAGGATGGGTACTGAATCGATCCTCCGCATAGATGTTTTCCATATTGTTGAGGGCGATTCGTTTAGGCAACACTATCTCAGCCTTCACCTCGCCCTGGCCTACGGGTAAGTATAAATCGTAGGGATAAATATCAACCGCCAGGCCTGCCTGCCGCATTTTTTCTGCCATGTAATCACGAACCCGTTCATTGGCACGGGTACCGGCCAAGTGGGGTTCTTGCGTTAAGTTGGTTAGATGATTTTTGAAGCGCTCGCTGCTGGGGTAGGAGAGAAAAAGTTTTTCGATTTCGGTTTGTCGGGCAACTGAACCGGGGGCAAAACCACGGGATTGAGCAAGCAGATGCCCGCTGATCAGTGAGAGTACAACACCGAGAAGAATGTTAAATTTCATCATGTGAATTATTTTTAAGGACACCAGGCGTGAATGGGTTTGAATGGCTAAAAATACATGTATCTCCTGTTTTTGTGAGACCAGTCATCAAAAAAAGGTTTAACTCATTTATGTTTGGTTTCATCCAAAGGAGTTTTATATTTGCAACACTGTTGCAAAAATTTCATAAGAGCTGGCGGGTGTGCTTGAAGGTTTGGGAGATTCTTTTGGTATTGCCCTTGGTCATTGACCCCAGCTCTTTTTTATGACTATGATCCGATTCTTAACATGGTGTTTGTTGGGCATGTCCGGTGGGGGATGGGTGGTGCAGGATTCAGTCGGAGAGGAGGGGTGGGACACCTTGGCAAGGGTTCCGTTTCATTCCAAGTTTTTCAAAGAACACAATGAATATTTTTTGGTCCCCTCTTTTGATGCGGCCATCCGTTCGCGTGAAGGGAAAGAGATTATCTTGAAAGGTCATTACATGCCTTTTGACTTACCAGAGAAATCACTCATCCTTTCCAAGTATCCGTATGCCGCCTGTTTTTTTTGTGGAGGTGCAGGACCTGAGTCGGTGGCAGAGGTTGTTTTTCTAAACAAGCCTCCTCGCTTCCGGGCGGATCAAATTATTACCGTCAAGGGTAAATTAAAGTTAAACGATAAAGACGTCAGTCACTTAAATTTTATTCTGATAGATGCTGAACTGATCAAGTAGCAGTGACGTCAGGAAAGATTGGTAATCCGAATTAATCTTAAACTCTAAAAACAATAAAAATGAAACCTCTTTTCGCCCTCGCTTTTTTGTTTTTAATGGCTGCCTGTGGCGGCCCGAAAGAAGACCCCCTGATGAAAGAAGCGGCAACCATTCATAATGCTGCTGTAGCGCTGGCAGAATCACTTGAAGAAAAAATTAAAGAGTTACAGGCAGATACCTCTTTGCATATTTCACCAGATTCTGTTGCTACCTGGAACGCGGCCATCCAATTGTGGAAAAGTGATCTGGTGGAAGTGCCAGGCAACGAAGAACATCATCATCATGGAGACGAACATGACCATCATGATCATGAAGCTCCGGCCAACGTTACTGCGGAAGAAATGCTGACCATTCAGAAAGAATTACAATCGCGTTTGGAGAACATCCGGAAACGAATTCAACCCAACGAATGATGATTTCTTTAGGGAAGAAAAAATTACCAGTCACGGTGCTCAGTGGCTTTTTGGGTGCGGGTAAAACGACCTTGTTGAACAATGTGCTTAATAATCGTGAAGGGTTGCGCGTGGCGGTCATTGTCAACGATATGAGTGAAGTGAACATTGATGCAAGGCTGGTGGAGAATGGAGTAAAACTTTCGCGCACAGAGGAGAAGCTGGTGGAGATGAGCAATGGCTGCATTTGCTGTACCCTTCGGGAGGATTTGATTCGCGAAGTAGAAGTGTTGGCCAAACAGAATAAATTTGATTATTTGTTGATTGAAAGTACGGGCATTTCCGAGCCGATACCGGTGGCACAGACGTTTAGTTTTGCTACGGGAGAAGAGTTACTGGATCTGACCAAGCTGACACGCCTGGATACGATGGTAACGGTGGTGGATGCGTTTAATTTTTTCAAAGACTTTGGAAGCGCTGATACGCTTTTGGATCGACACCTGACGGACGATGCCGAAGATCAGCGTAACATTGTTAATTTGTTAACCGAACAAATAGAATTTGCCAATGTGATCGTGCTCAACAAAACTGATTTGGTTTCAGCTGAACAACTGAAATTACTGAAGGGCATTTTGATAAAACTCAATCCCGATGCACGCATCATCGAATCTTCTTTTGGTAATATTTCTCCAAAAGAGATACTGAACACCAAACGCTTTGATTACGAACAAGCCCAACAATCTGCTGGATGGATCAAGGAACTAAATAATATACACACACCGGAGACAGAAGAGTATGGTATCAGTTCCTTTGTGTTTCGCGATTACCGACCTTTTCATCCCCAACGGCTATGGAATTTCATTCAACAATGGCCCCCCAATCTTATCCGAAGCAAAGGTATCTTCTGGTTGGCTTCCCGGCCTAACGATGTTTTGCTCTGGAGCCAGGCCGGAGGTTCTACACGCGCTGAGAAATACGGGCGATGGTGGGCTTCGGTATCGTTGCGGGATCGGGCCAAGAGCCAGGCGTACATGGAGAATCAGAACTTTATCATGAAAAAGTGGGACAAAACCTGGGGCGACCGCTTGAATGAACTGGTAATTATTGGTCAGGAATTGGATCAGGAAAAAGTAACCTCTTTGTTACGACAGTGTCAACTCACCGATATGGAGGTAATTCAGTTTCAGCAAGGTCATGCCTTTGATGATCACTGGCCGATTTAAAAATTGTTTTCTGCTACCAGAACAAGAAATCCTTATAGGGGCATCACCTATCTTGAAATTTTTTTTATTCGATCTGACAAGTAAGCACATGTTACTTTCAGACTAGAATTGAAAAGTCAAATGATAGGATACGTTTTTTTTTAATGAGGCAACCGGCTACGCAAAACGCCATAGACCAAGGTACCTGAGAGGGCACTGATCAACAAAATCACGGAGGCTCCAAAGCCTAACCCGATCTGAGCATAGATGGGGCCCGGGCATGCTCCCGTCAGCGCCCATCCTGTTCCAAACAGTAAGCCTCCCGCCCACGTGCCCGTGTGATACTCTTTTCTGGCAATAACAATCGGTTCTCCCTCCCGGGTTTTAACTTTCAACCTGCGGATAGTCCAGGTAGTAACCATGCCTGTGAAAATAGCTGAACCAATCACGCCAAACATATGGAACGATTGAAACCGAAACATCTCCTGAATGCGATACCACGAGAAAACTTCTGACTTGATTAGAACAAATCCGAAAAGAAACCCAGCTCCCATAAAAAGCATGTACCTCCCAAAAGGAGGTTTGCGTTGCGTTTCATGCATCGAGGCAGGGGGTTGTATAGGAGATTTTTCCATCATTTAAAAACGTAAGATGAAGGGAAGTAGAAAATTAGCGCTTAGAATACCGCCCACCATAAATGCCAGGGAGGCTACCACGGAGGGCCATTGAAGTGTGCTTAACCCGGTGATGGTATGTCCGGAAGTGCAACCGCCAGCGTAACGCGTACCAAAACCAACCAGAAATCCTCCTCCCACTAAGATTATCCAAACCCGGAGTGTACCCAGCGATGCGATCGAAAAAATTTCGGATGGTAAGAGTTGGCCTTCCGGGACGATGCCATAAGCCGATAACTCAGCCACCAGATGTTCATGCACCAGAATGGGATCAGCGGGTATGAATGAAAGAACGACCCCACTCAATAAAATTCCTGATACGAAATATAAATTCCATGCTTCGGCTTTCCAGGAGTATTGAAAAAAGGGAATACGTGCCGGAAGTACGGCAGCACATAGGTGTCGAAGACTGGAGGATATACCCAGCGGTTTGTTTCCCAGATAGAATAACAGAGGCACGGTTAACCCTATAAGAGGGCCAGCTACATACCATGGCCACGAATGACTAAAATTCATAAACGGAAGATAAATTACTGATTAGAATTTCTTTTTTAATAGCTGGTAGTTTTGTTTGTTACTCCCCCAGTGATATCCTAATGAGAAAGGTAGTTTTAATCGGGTAGAGTTTCCGTAAGCCGAATCTAGATCTTTCTGAAATTTTTCTTCTCCAAAGTCCTTGACAGGTTTGGTATACTCTCCATACAGGCTCACGTGCCAACTTGTATCGTTCTTGACAAAGCGGTAGGGCAAGCCGGTATCATCCTGAAAAATGGAAGCGCTTTGTTCTAAAATCAATTGACGGATGTCCGCGAATGTCGACAGGTGCATGAGATAGGAAGCTGACTTTACAAAAGTGTTATACGGAACACGTTGGTGAATGAAATGCTGAAATTCAGGGCGCTCTTTTAGTCCCTGGTTAGAAATGCTGATGCTAAAGTAATAGACGGTTTTAACCGTTTGACTTTCACGATGGCGGATGACAAACTTTACCCCGGGTGTTTTTTGCCAATGAAGTTTGTTAAAATCCACCGGCATCGGTATGCCTTCCTTATCTAACGTGATGAACTCTCGACTTACCAGTTCAAAACCTGACCGTTGCATAAAGAAGTACAAAGGAGGAAGCACTCCTTTGATGATCTTTAAATCCTTTTTCATATGTGTGGTGATGAAATAACTCTTTTGAAAAATATCGCGAAGCGAGTTTCCCAGGCTATCCAGAAATTTATCACGATCGGTGACAGACAACGTATCCAACGGGGGTATTTCAGTGACCGGCTCCAATGCAGCAAGAATATACTCGGAGGCATGTGGGTACAGATAAAAAGCATGGAGAAAATCCGGACCGGAGAACGGATAAAAGAGTGGTAAGGAAGGGTCATGGGTAGCGGAGAAGACGGAGTCTTGCCATTGTTTGATTTTGCTCAGCCGGCTTTGATCCATTTTTGCCCAGCTTTCATCCATCGACTTTTGATAGTCTCTCCAATATTTGTCCTGCTGGAGCAAGGTGTAGGAATTTGAGTCCAGTTGTGGTAACCCTCCTATGAACCGGGCCATATTGTCCAGCACGGTGTCCTTGGGCAGTGGAAGTATTTCAGAAATCTGGAAGGAAGAGGAGTCCACGTAAAAAACAGAATCTTCTATAGATAAGGTATCTTCCAAAGGAGGAGTCTCCTGCGATCGTGGTGAACAACTCCATAAACAGATCAGACCAACGAATACCAGAAAATTTTTCATAGACGAATAAAAGCTAACGGGTAACAGGTTTGGGGCGAACAAAATAATAGACCAGCAGACCGGGAACCATGGTGCCAAGAGAATATAAAATGATCCAGGGGTCATCTGAGGTTACATAATAAATCATCCAACACGTGCAAACGGTAAAAATAATGGGTGGCAAAGGATAAAGCGGAACTTTAAAAGGTCTTTCACCGGTCGGATATTTCTGACGAATCAAAAAAATGCTCAGAACGGTTAGCATTGAAAAAATGGAAAGGCTAATCGAAATGTATTGTATGATTTCTTTGAAAGAACTTACCAGAACCAAAAAGATAGCCCAACCCCCTTGCGAGACAATAGCCAGATAGGGCATGTCGTATTGGTTTTTACGGGCAAAAGATTTCATAGCTGGATAATCCTCACCCATAGCTTCGAATACCCGGGGTCCGGCTATGGTCATGGCGCTGAGCGTACTTAATAACGCAATGCTAAAAAGAGCAGCAAACAAGGCTCCGGCAGATGATCCAAAAAGCTTAAAAGCAACTACGTTGCCCACGTCATTTTGACCCTCCAGTTCTGCAAAGGAAGCCGAGTATAAAAACATTCCGTTTAGGAACAAATAAATCACAATCACCAGGAGGGTACCAACAATCAATGATCGGGGAAGATTTTTTACCGGGTTTTCTAAATTCCCGGCAATATAGGCTGCCGCATTCCAGCCCGTATAGGCATAAATAACGTATACCAATGAAATAGCAAATCCGGCACTGGTTATCAGGGAGACATCGCTGACCTGTGGCCAAAAGCTAATCCCTGATAGTGATGTATGGGTAACAAAAAAGGGAGCTATACAAAAGAAGAGAATCAAGCTTATCTTCAATGTTGTTAAAATAGTTTGTGCCATCCCACCGGTGCGGACACCAAACCAGTGAATAGTAGTGACGATGAGGATGGCCAGAACAGCTGTGATGGTTGAATCAAACGGAATCAAGGCAAACGAATATTCACCAATTGCCAACGCCACCGCAGAAATAGCACCTGCAAAACCCACCAACATGCTCATCCAACCAGCGACAAAGCCAAGAGCCGGATGAATGATGGTGCTGAGGTATAAGTATTCCCCGCCTGATCGCTTCAGCGTTGTTGCTATCTCGGCATACGTTAATGCACCAGTGAGTGCAATCAAACCACCCACGGCCCAAAGCATTAAAATGGCAAAACCCGAAGGGAGCGGCCCTACCTGATAGCCTAATGAAGTGAATACTCCCGTCCCTACCATGTTGGCAATGACCAGGGTAATTCCCACTGTAAGTGTATATTTTCGGTGCAACGAATGAAATTAAGGCGAGAAGATGGCAATATTTTTTATCATCTAAAAAAAAACGCCTGGAGGCCGCCAGCATTCGGATGCGAACGCTTTGACACCGGCTTAAACAAAAAGCCCCGTCATGCAAATGACGGGGCCTCTATTCGTTAGAACGAATAATTACATTTTCTTAGGAACAACTACTTTGTTGGTCATGTGAACTACCCCATTGCTCACGGCAACATCAGGGTTCGTTACTTCGGCACCACCTACCAGTACTTTGCCATCCTTAATGGAAACTTTCAGTTTTTCACCTTGAAGAGTTGTCAATTCCTGACCATCTTTCAAGTCAGCAGCCTTGAACGTACCTGCTACGGCATGATATTTCAATACATTCTGAAGTTTGCTCTTGTTTTCAGCTTTCAACAACATATCCACGGTTGATTGAACGGCAGCAAAAGCATCATTTGTAGGAGCAAACAATGTGAAAGCATCAGAACCATTGAAGGCATCGGCTAACTCACCAGCCTGAAGGGCAGCCAAAAGGGTGCTCAGGTTAGGAGTTGCCATGACAAACTGAGCAATGGGCTTAGGAAGGGCGGCAATAGAATCGCTTTTGCGTTTTTCTTCGGCAGCTACCTGTGCAATAGAATCAGCTACACGGATAGAATCTTCTATGCGAGCTTTTTCTTTAGCGGCTTTGTCTTCGCAGCTCGTTATGGCTACGGCAAATAACCCGAAAAGGGCTACGATCAGGAATGATTTTGTGTTTTTCATAGTTTTTTGGTTTACAGGCCGCGAAAATAAACGTTCACGACCATACCAGAAACCAGAAATGTTAAGTTTTGTTTATGAAATCGACTTAATTCATTTTTACCCGGTGGGTTGCAAACACAGATCCATCTTTTCCCCTGACTTCAAAGGTCACCTCGCACTTTTCTCCCGTCCATTCCACTTGGATCAGTCCAAAGTTCTTTTGAACGATGAGATCACCTATCCGATAACGATTGGCTTCCGGTTCGGCCACACTCCAGGTGTGTGTCAGGCCACTGCTCGTAAAGTCATAAAGCGGGTAAGGCAGCCCGGAAACTGACATTTGAGAGATTTCTGCAATGTGACGGTCACCACTTAACAAGATCACTCGCTTGTTAGGATGTTTAGTCAATAACTGGAATAACCGTGCGCGAGCTTCTGGAAAATTCGCCCATTTTTCATACCGATGCTCTTCGGCAATGATTTGGATACTGGAATTGATAAAGATGATGGATGCGGTGCTTTCGTTCAGTTGCCGGTCCAGCCATTGCCATTGACCTTCTCCCAGGATGTCTCCTGCTGCGGCCACATAGCGGTACCGTCTTTCCTGGGTGATCGAATCTAAGGTATAGGCACGCTGCACCGTGTCGCGAAAAAAGCGCGTATCCAGGTTAATGATGTGCAGGTGTCTTTTGCCCTTGCCAAGCTTGTGACTGTTATACAGCCCATCATGGGTCCAAACTTCGTGATCTGGGCCAAAACCCAGAAAGGTGGCCGCCAGTTTTTTGCTGCCATAGCGTTGGGTGTAAAATTTTCCACCATCGTTTTGGCCATAGTCATGGTCATCCCAGGTACCGGTGATGGGGATGGAGTTAAGTAATCGCTGATAGCTGGCGCGGCTTTTTTGCTTGTCATATTTGCTTTGGAGTTCAGCCAGGTGGTGAGAATCACCGTAGATATTGTCACCCCCCCAAATCCAGAGATCAGGTTTTTGAGCAAGAATCTCATCCCAAAGCTGGACTTCATTGTTTTGGTGCGAGCATGAGCCAAAGGCAATGGTCATGGATCGCTGTCCGGAAGCCGATAGACAGATCAGAAAAAGGCTGATGATCAACGGTGGTTTCATGAAGAGTAAAACTATACATTTGATTCATATCCGCTTTTCAGATGCTGGTTAAATAATCGTTGTCTTTGGGGTCGAATAACCTTAATTTTCAGATTCTTACAAACGGATGTTACACCACATTCGTAGCAAGCATGTCAGAGGCAAGTTTTGAAAATCGATTCAGTGCTGTAAAATCTGGTTTGGAGAGCATCAACCTGACGCACTTTAGTAAATTTGTGTACCATTAATTAACTAATAATTCCGATGAATAGGTTCATGTTTCTTCTGTTTTGGCTTTCGGCCGGCTCGGCTTTGTCGCAAATACCTGATTCTACCTACATCAAACAGCACTATGAAAAATTGGAAGTGCAGATACCCATGCGGGATGGTGTCAAACTGTTTACCTCTGTTTATGTACCTAAAGATAAAACCCGCAAGTATCCATTCCTGATGCAACGAACTTGCTACAGTGTTGCCCCCTATGGCAAAGACAAGTACAGACGAAATCTGGGGCCATCCAGATTTTTAATGCGCGAAGGATACATTTTTGTGTATCAGGATGTGCGGGGCCGCTGGATGTCAGAAGGCATATTCGATAATATGACGCCTAACATTCCGGGGAATAATCCCAAAAATAAAACAGCTATTGATGAAGCCTCAGACACCTGGGATACCATTGAATGGCTGCTAAAGAACATAGCCAACAACAACGGTCGGGTGGGGCAGTGGGGGATTTCGTATCCCGGATTTTACACAGCAGCCGGAATTCCCGATGCGCATCCGGCTTTAAAAGCCTCCTCTCCGCAAGCACCGATCTCTGATTTTTTCTTTGACGATTTTCATCATAACGGAGCGTTACTTCAAAGCTACATAGCAGCCTTTGCCGTGTTTGGCTATCAGAAAGACAAACCCACCACCGAAGCTTGGTATAATAGCGAAATGGCTCGCTTCCGCGAAAGCAAAGTGGCCGATGGGTATGACTTTAATCTGTCGCAAGGGCCCCTCAAAAATTTTACTGAGAAGTATCACAAGGATAATTTTTTCTGGAATCAGATTATCGAACATCCCAACTACGATGATTTCTGGCAAAAGAGAAACCTCTTGCCTCATCTGATCAATGTGAAGCACAGTGTGATGACCGTAGGAGGCTGGTACGATGCAGAAGATCTCTATGGTCCTTTGAATATTTATAAGAAAATCGAGAGCAGCAGCAAAGGAGCGTTTAACACCCTGGTGATGGGTCCGTGGAGTCATGGTGACTGGGCCCGGGAAGTGGGCTTTCAGGCGGTTAATCACATTTACTTTGGCGATAGCATTTCTACTTTTTACCAACGGGAGATCGAGCGCGAATTTTTTAATGCCATCCTGAAGGACAATCGCCAACCAAATTTGCCGGAAGCGTTGATGTTTGACTGTGGCCTAAAGGAATGGAAGCGTTTTGCCGAGTGGCCCCCTAAAGATATCCCCCCGGTAAAATTGTATTTTGGCCAAAAAGGTAAGTTGTCAGTCAACACTCCTGCCCAGGCAGAGGCTGTCTTTGACTATGTGAGCGATCCTGCTAAACCCGTGCCGTATACATCTCAAACCGAAGGGTTAGTGTTCACCCCCCGAAGATTCATGACAGATGATCAACGACAAGCCGCCCACCGACCGGACGTGATCACCTTTCAAACTGATCCATTAAGTGACCCGATAACGCTGGCCGGAGAAATTGCAGCTAAGCTAAAAGTATCCATGAGTGGCACTGATGCCGACTTTGTCGTAAAACTCATTGACGTATATCCGCAGGATCACCCTTCGTATAAGCATAACCCCTCCAATATTATTATGGGAGGATATCAGCAATTGGTACGACATGAAGTATTTCGCGGCCGCTTCCGCAATAGTTTTGAGAAACCTGAGCCTTTTATCCCGGACCAGGTCACCGATGTTAACTTTGCCTTACAAGATGTATTACATACCTTTAAGAAAGGTCATCGGATCATGATTCAGATTCACAGCACCTGGTTTCCGTACATGGACCGCAACCCGCAGAAGTACGTGGAAAATATTTATAAAGCGAACGAAGAGGACTTTATTAAGTCTACTATTAAAGTATATGGCGCCTCCGTCATCGAAGTGGGAAATCAAAAATTGAATACAACCCTGGATAATACACGCAAATGAAAAGGCTATTGATGGTGTGGGTGATTTTTGGTTGGGCAGGTGTGGTGCTCGGACAAAAGCGGGGGTACGATACCCTTCCCAATTTGCCGGAACATTATGAGAACCGATTGGCACAGTTTCGCAAAGAGCCGATCATCCGCGAGAAAATTATCTTTTTAGGCAATAGCATTACCGAAGGCGGTAACTGGAAAAAGTTATTGAAAGACTCGTCCGTCATCAACCGCGGAATCTCCGGAGATAACACTTTTGGCATGATGCGAAGGATGGATGAAATTGTGATGCGACAGCCGGCCAAACTTTTTATTCTCATAGGAGTCAATGACTTTTCGAAAGATTTTCCGATCAGCGATGTGCTGGAGAATATCTGGTCATCTGTGCGGATGGTTCGGTTGGGTTCACCCCAAACCCGGATTTTTGTTTTGGGAATCTTACCGATCAATCCTTCACATGAAAAATTCCCCAAGCAATTTGACAAGGAATCATCGATCCGAACTTTAAACGATCAACTCAGTTTATACGCCCCGCGGATGAAGTACACGTATGTGGATCTCTCCACGGCCCTGAGTAACTCAAGTGGACGCTTGGATCCCAAATTCACATATGATGGCCTGCACCTGAATGCAGCCGGGTATGTCACATGGGTAAATGAACTAAAAAGATTAAATCACCTCTAATATTTATGTTAAGAATAGCCGTTGTTGCCTTATCATTGATCAGCATTGCTTCAGCAGAAGCACAAATCAAAAATATTCAGATCGCTGTCCGCAAGGATGGGATGCGTTATTCTCCGGTGGAGCCCAGCATCGTCATTAACAAACGTAATCCGGAAAATATCATCGCAGGGGTGGTGCTCGATCGCGCCATTTATACCCAGGATGGTGGTATGTCCTGGCAAGAAACGCAACTTCAATCTCCTTTAGGAGTGTTTGGCGACCCGGCCCTCGTCTCCGATTCGAAGGGGAATATCTACTATTTTCATCTGGCCGATCCCAGTGGACAAGGACGCAGCAATGATGCGTGGCTGGATCGGATCGTAGTTCAAAAATCCGGAGATGGAGGTAAAACATGGGATGAAGGAAAAACCATCGGATTGAATCCTCCCAAAGATCAGGATAAACCCTGGCCAGTGGTTCATCCGCGCAAATCGCAGATAGCAGTCACCTGGACGCAGTTTGATAAGTACGGATCTGCTGACAAAGCCTGTCAATCCAATATCTTGTTTAGTCAATCCGGTGGGAAGAAATGGTCCAGGCCGGTTCAGATCAATCAGAATCCCGGTAACTGCATCGATGATGACGATACAGCCGAAGGTGCCGTGCCTGCCATTGCGCTGGATGGCAAGATGTATGTAGCCTGGTCAAACGGTGGGTATATCTACTTTGACCGTTCGTTCAATGAAGGTAAAACGTGGTTGACAAACGACCTGGTGGTGACCGAACACAAAGGAGGATGGAGCATGAATATCCCCGGCTTAAGTCGCTGCAATGGTATGCCTGTGTTGATGGTAGATACCAGCCCTTCGCGTATGCAGGGAACGTTATTTTTAGTGTGGGCAGATCAGCGCAATGGAGAAAATGACACGGACATCTGGTTTAGCCGCTCCACCAATTATGGCGACTTGTGGACCACGCCTGTGCGTATCAATAAAGATGGTCCCGGCAAACACCAGTTTCTCCCGTGGATGGCGGTGGATCAAACCACTGGCAATATCTACATCGTCTACTATGACCGCAGGGCCTATGACGATCATCAAACAGATGTCTATCTGGCTTATTCAACAGATGGAGGCTCCAATTTTACCGAAGTAAAAATCAGTGAATCTCCTTTTGTCCCTACAGCGGATAAATTTTTTGGCGATTACAATAATATCTCGGCACATAAAGGCATCATCGCACCGGTCTGGACCCGAATGGAAAACGGAGAAAGTAGTGTATGGACTGCTGTGATCAAAGAAAGTGAGTTGATTAAAAAGTAACGTGCGATTTCAGTTGAGTCAATCCAGCAACAGATTGCTTAAAAACGTACTTTTAAGAAAGAGCCACAGTACAAAAAGAACCAGAGCCCATTGTAAATAGATGTGGTAATAATCCGTAGTGTTTTTGTAACGGGTTTCTTTGATTTCTGCTTTTTCGTATTGATTGATTCGGGCAAACACATTTTCCAATGCCTGCTTATCCGTAGCCCGGAAGAATTCACCGCTGCCAATTTCGGCAATCTTTCGCATGGTGGTTTCATCCACGGTATTTTCAATCATGTTAGGGCGGCCGAAAAAATCTTTGTCAAAAGGCACTAATCCTTCTTTTCCAATAATGATCGTATAGATCTTAATGTCATAGGCAGAGGCCAGTTCGGCAGCGGTGATGGGGTCGATGTTTCCGGCATTGCTGTCGCCATCACTTAACAAGATGCAGACTTTGGATTTGGAACGCGATTCGCGCATCCGGTTGGTCACCACAGCAATAGCACTTCCAATGGCGGTGCCACGACTTTCAATCATTTCAAAATTGATTTCATCCAGATAGGAGTATAGCAACGAATAATCGGTCGAGAGGGGAGAGAGCGAAAACGCATCACCGGAAAAAACAACAATACCTATTCGATCCTGCATGCGGCCTTCAATAAATTTGCGGGCTACTTCTTTAGCAGCCGTAAGCCGGTTTGGTTTAAAATCTTCGATCTGCATGGATTGAGATATGTCCATCGCCAGCATGATATCAATTCCCTCCGTCCACTGCTCGGCTCGCTCATTGGTCCGCTGCGGACGTGCCAACGCTACCAACACCAACGCGATCACCAGAGAAAACACAAGTGGTGGCACTAACCTGAGATAGGTGAGTGGTGATGTTTTCAAATCACTTTTCACCAGCGCTACTGGTAGTTTCTGGCTAAACCACTGCGGTAAAAGCCAAAGCAGTAACCACACCACGGGTACACCGGCTAGTCCGTAAAGAAAGGCAGGGTTTTCCCAGGTAAATGAATTCCATTGGGAAGGAAAAAACCATTGAGGCGACCAGGCGGGAATATTATCCATTTTTCAGTGACTCCATTTTTTGTAGATACGCTTGCTCGGCAAAAGTCTTTAGCTGCTGAAAAGGTTCGGGCGAGGTGATGGGAATTCCGCCATAGATCATCCTGTCAAAATCCATCAATGACTTCAGAAGGATTTCATGCCCTTCCGCTTTTACCACTTCGCGGGTAGTCAACCGGGTATAGGGTTTACCCGAAAGAGTTTCCACATACTTTTTCCAGATGCCCAGGGCTCCTTCGGCCAGTTCAGGCACAGGCTGTTGTTGATTTTTTTCTTCTGCTTTCGAAAACTGCTCCAGAAACTGTTGATGTTTGCGGGCGAGCCGTTTAGCCTCCCATTGCCGCAGCAGAGGCTTACCAAAGATCAGGAGCGCGAGGCTGCCCATTATCACCAATACGCTAGCGATCAACCCGATCAGCGGATAATTGATGGCTGTCTTCATAGGAAAGTAATCGGCTGTGATCTTTACAGGAAGTTGACGGGGCGCCAGCGAGTCGGGCAACGACTGTACGATAAACTTCAGCCGGACCTGATCAACGGAAGAATAATGAGCCGTGCAGTCGTTGGGCAAAAGTTCGAAAACCGGTAGCGTCAACGATTGAACGCTGTCCAGCGAAAATGTACGCAAGAGATAAATGACACTGTCATAACTTTCATGCTGATGAGTTTGTGTCGCCAAATATCTCTTTTCAACAATCTCAAACGGAGTAAAATTAAAGGAGCTGTCCGGAAATAACACTTGTTTCGTATCCGGATATCGGGCCGATAAATAATACGAAACAGGTTCGCCCACCTTGACGGTATCCTTGCCAAACTGACCGGATACCTTGACCATGGCGGGCTGTGCATACATCACCCACGACCCCAAACAAATACCCACGCTAACTACCCACCTACGCACTTTTCACAGTTTTATTTCTGATCTTAAATAATTTGAGCAATCGCGGCACATAATCTTCATCGGTGCCGATGGTAATAAAGTTAATCTGGTGTTTGCGACTAAAATCTGCGAGGTGTTGTTTTCGCTCCAGTTGATGTTGGGCGATGGTGTCACGGAATCCACCCACCGATGTATTCACCCAGATGGTCTTTTGTGTTTCGTTATCCCGCACGGGAATAATGCCCAGTTTGGGTAATTGGGTTTCGCGTTTGTCGTTGATCTGTATGATCACCAGATCATGTCTGCGAGCCAGTGACTTCAGTTCATGCGTATAGTTTTCATCAATAAAGTCAGAGATCATGATGATCACGCTTCTTCGCCTGATGGCATTTAACGCAAACGCGATCGCTTTCTTTAAATTCGTGCGGGTAGACCTGGGAACCAGATGCACCAGCGCATGAATGATTTCATAGGCCTGCCCCATCCCTTTGGCTGGTTTAATAAATTTTTCACGCTCATCCGAATAGCAGATCAGACCAATTTGACTGCTCTCTTTGGCTCCCGACAAGGCCAGCACACCACAGATTTCTTTTCCGATATCGGCTTTTGTTTTTCCCAACGAGCCAATGTTTTGTGACGCGCTGACATCCAGGATAAAAAAAATGGTTTGTTCTTTCTCCTCGCGAAAGGTTTTAACAAACGTTCCATGACCTTTGGCGGACACATTCCAGTCGATGGTTCGGATGTCATCGCCATATTGATAAGGCCGCACGTCATCAAACTCCAGACCAGACCCCTTAAAGATGGATCGGAAATCGCCCTGCATCTGGCTGTTGATCGCCTTGCGTATCTGAATCTCGTATCTGCGCAACTTCCTGAGTAGCTCTTTCACTTCCGCTCGCTTCGTTAAACAGCAAAAATAGCTGAATTATGAGTAATTTCACGGTCTTTTATTACCATGACCTTTGGTTTGAAACGGATATTATTCATGTTGGGTTGGATGGCGAGCGTGACCTTCGTTGTTTCATGCCGGTCAGAGAAGCCCCCGGCCGGCATCCTGCCACCCGAAGAGATGACCCGGATGTTCATTGATATGTATCTGGCAGAAGCGCAGGTGCGAAATACCAATTTTCCACAGGACTCTGCCATTCAGTATTTTATTCCTTTTGAGCGCAAGTGGCTGGCAGAACACGGACAAACCGATAGTGCTCTTTTGGAGTCGTACAAATACTATCTGAGCCGCCCCAAAGAGTTTGAAATCATTTTTGATGCTGTCATTGATTCACTCAGCCTTCGCGAACAGCGCATCAACCATCCGAAGGATAGTACATCATCCCAGCCATGATTTACCCGGCCGATTTTGAAGCCCGTCTTGGATTTGACCAGCTCCGGCAGCGGATGATCCTTTACTGCCTGAGCCCGATGGGAGCAGAGCGTATTCGCGAAATACACTTTCAAACCCATCGCGAAGTTATCAGGCAATCGTTAAAACAGGTGGATGAGTTTAAAGCACTGATCGAGCGGGGAGAGGCCTATCCTCAATCGCATTACATCGATCCGTCCGAGCATCTAAAAACAGCTGCGATTGAAAATTCCTTTTTGGAAGAGGAAGCCTTTCATCAATTGATCCTATCCCTTCAGACAATCCTGGCGTGGCAGAAGTTTCTGAAAGACCGGGAAGAAACCTGGCCGGTGCTGGTGGCCCTCGCCCAACCACTGTTGTTAACCGCTTCGTTTTTAAATCCGCTCGTTCAAAAGTTTGATGACAAAGGAAAGCTAAAAGATCAGGCCAGTCCTGATTTACAACGCATCCGTAAACGACTCAGAGAAGAAGAGGGCCGTGTACGTAGGTTGGTCGATCAATTGTTTCGGCAGGCGGTAGGAGAAGGATGGGTGCCGGAAGGCGCCACCGTGACGATCCGAGATGGACGACCTGCCATTCCTGTATTAGCCGAACACAAACGCAGACTTCGCGGGTTTATCCTCGATGAATCTGCCACCGGGCAAACCGTGTTTATGGAACCGGCCGAAGCGCTGGAAGCCGGGAATGAAATTCGCGATTTGCAACACGAAGAGCGAAGAGAGAGCATCCGCATCCTTCGCGAGTTGACGACTCATGTGCGTTTGCATCTGACGGAAGTAGAGCAGGCCTTTTTCTTTTTAGGCACCATGGATGCCATCCGGGCAAAAGCAAAACTGGCCATTGATTTAGAGGCTGTCATGCCCACGATAACCTCTGGTCCCGCACTGGAGTGGCGACAGGCACGGCATCCGTTACTCTATCTTTCGTTAAAGAAAGATCACCGATCCATCGTTCCCCTGACCATCGATCTCACAGCCGAAGAATCATTTCTGGTGATCTCCGGACCCAATGCCGGAGGGAAATCCGTATGTCTGAAAACCGTAGGATTGCTGCAATACATGGTTCAGTGCGGATTGCTGGTGCCCATGCATCCGGATTCCATCATGGGCATTTTTCAATCCATCCTGCTGGACATTGGCGATCAGCAGTCCATCGAAAATGACCTGAGCACCTACAGCTCGCACTTGCGCAACATGCGACATTTCATCGACCATGCCCATGATCAATCGTTGGTATTGATGGATGAATTGGGCGGAGGTACCGACCCGAACTTTGGCGGAGGCATAGCCGAGGCGGTTCTGGCTACGTTGGCAGAAAAAAAAGTGTGGGGAGTAGTCACCACCCATTATTACAATTTAAAAGTATTTGCTTCCAACACCCCCGGTCTGCGCAACGGAGCCATGTTGTTCGACATGGAGCATCTGGAGCCGTTGTTTCAATTGCAGATCGGCAAACCTGGAAGCTCGTTTGCGCTGGAGATCGCCCGGAAGACCGGTCTTCAAAACGAAACGCTTTCCAAAGCCGAAAAAATTATCGGACAGGAATTGATTGGACTGGAACACTTGCTAAAAAAAGTAGAAGAGGAGAAACGGCAACTTCAACTCCGTTCAGAAGAAATGCAGCGTCAGGAGAAAGAACTCACCGAACAACTGGATCGGTATAAGTCGCTGTCTGGTGAGTTGGAGATGCGTAAGAAAACCATCTTAAATCAAGCCAAAGAAGAAGCGACCAATCTGCTCCGCAATACCAATCGTGAGATTGAAAAAACCATTCGCCACATACGTGAAAACAAAGCGCAAAAAGACGAAACCCGCAAAGTGCGCGAGTCGCTGCGCGACCTGACTGAGAAAGTGAAGATCACCAAACCTGCGCCCCTGCCCGTGCTGGCAGGTCCGATCAAAGAGGGCGACCGGGTTCGGATGACGGGTCAGGAAGTGATGGGCTGGGTAGTGGCCATCAAAGGGCAAACCGCACAGGTACAGTTTGGCGATTTGCACTCGACCGTCAAGCTGGCCGCGTTGGAGAAAGTAGGAAAGGGAGAGATGAAAACAAAGATGGCGTCCTCCTCTCCCGCCTTGAATGTCATTCACCGAAACAGTCAGTTTTCACCATCATTGGATGTGCGGGGTAAACGGGTAGATGAAATCCTTCCCATCCTCGACCGGTTTCTGGACGATGCCCTGTTAAGTGCCCATGGCGAACTGCGGATCTTGCATGGCAAGGGAGAAGGCGTGTTACGAAAGGTGATTCGCGAGCATCTAAAGAAAAACGCGATGGTGGCCTCTCTGGCCGATGAGCATGTGGAGCGGGGCGGAGACGGGATTACCGTGGTGATTTTGAAGTGAATAGCGTTTGTTAAAGATGATTGTTTGTAATAGAAACTGCCTTAATGGATAGGCTGAAGCAAAAAATAACGATTTGTAGTAGCTGTGGTATTGGGTGATATGCAGCCTCGTGGTTAACCATTAGTACTAATTTCAAATGTTTTTCAGTAAATTGCTTACATATAATTTATTGCCAAAAGTGAAGAACATAATAATACCGTTACTTCTTTCTGCAAGCTATAATTTCTGTTTTGGTCAGCTTATAATGACTTCGAGTAATATTCCAAGAGCCGGAGTAATAAGCATAAACACTGAGCTTACTTTTGAATTCAATCAACAATTAGATATAAGCAATATAGCAAACTCACTTCGTGTCAACAGTAAGTTCAGAGGACTCATAGCAGGTAATACGACTGTTACAGGCAATGTTTTAAAATTCAAACCACTTTTTAACTTTGAATATGGTGAAGAAATCACAATAACTATTTTGAAAGGGCTAAAATCGATTACTGCTCAATCAATTACCTCACCGATTTCAATTCAGTCGCATATTGAAACTAAAGCGTCACAAGCCACACCACCTGCGTTTTTGGATCGCGAGGTTTTTATAGAGCCTGACCAAAATCTTAGAGTAATCGTTGCGGCCGACTTGGATAGAGATTCTGATATTGACCTAGTACTAGCTTCTGATACCGTTAAATGGTTTGAAAATATTGGTAAAGGCGCATATAATATCCATACAATTTCTGAGGGGCTGACATTTATTCCATATGAAGTTAAAGTAGTTGATTTTGATTCTGATGGTGATCAAGATATAATAAGTTCAGATTGGTCGAGCGTTCGTCTCCTACTTAATGATGGCAATCAATCGTTTACATCCAAAATCCTGTTGGAAAATGTTCAGGCATTAAGTTTTGAAGTCATAGATTTTGATTCTAATGGTTTCTTAGATGTGGTTCTTATCGATAATACTCCTGATTCGGCTCAGCACCTAGTTTTATATAATCTTGGAAATTCTTTTATTGAGCAAAAAATATTGAATAGAGGTGGCTACGATTTACGATTAATCGATTTTGATTTCGATGGTGATTGGGATATTCTTGTATCAGATGATACGGGATTAAGTTATTTCAAAAATGTAAATGAAGAATTTTCATCAGCCTTTTTGATTTCAAGTAACCCCGTATTTGACTTCAATGTTCGAGACTACGATGGGGATGGTGACTATGACATAGCATGCATAGGTGAAACTTCTGTTGATTTACACGTCCAAACTTCACCTGGAAATTTTGTTGAGAAAGAGATACAAAGCGTAGGTCGATATGATGGTAAGATTTCTTCTGGGGATTTTGATGGAGATGATGATATAGATATTGTTGTACCTCACTATAATGGTTTTAACCTTCTAATCAACAATGGCAACGCTGATTTTCAATCTACGGAAGTCCAAAATTTTCATTCTCAGTATGGGTTAGGCTTTGAACCTACGCACCTAACTATTGCAGATTTAGACTCGGATGGAGATTTGGATTTTTGCTCGATCTTGAATTGGTTACAAATCAAGTCTTACATTAATACAACTCTAGGGGAGGCATATCCATTTTCATCTGTTCAGTCTATATTTGATCATTTTAGCTATGGGGATTCAGACTGGGCTGACTTTGACAATGATGGGGATATGGATCTACTTATTTCTGGATTACAAGATAATCAGCCTAAAACGAGACTTTATAGAAATGAAAACGGGCAGTTCGAAAAAACGGAAGTACAACTGCCTGGTGTCTATCTCGGCTCGTGCGATTGGGGCGATTTTGATAATGATGGTGATTTTGATATTCTATTGATGGGAGCAACCAGCACCAATTTGGAAGACAGACAACCAATTACTGTTATATATTCGAATACTGGAGGTAAATTCTCCTCTTTGTCAATCGCAAATCTGCAGGGCGCTTTCGATGGAGAAGCCAGATGGGCTGATTTTGATAATGACGGGAAACTTGATGTTATTGTTGTGGGAAGTTTCGGAGTACAACTTTATCGGTCCCAAGACGGAAATTCGTTTACGATCATAGAAGAAACTATGCCTCAAATTTTTGGGAGCGGCAATATAGATATTGCTGATTATGATGGTGATGGCGACCAGGACATCGCTCTTTCAGGTTGGGGAGGTAACAATGGTGCAGTCTTAAAAGTAATACAGAATAATGGAAACTGGTCATTTTTTATGGCAGAGGGTAATTTTATGGGGAGAATTGGTGGGAGTGTAAATTGGGTTGATATCGATAATGATGGAGATATGGATGTGATTGCTTCTGGAATCAAATTTATTTCTAGTGATCAATGGGTTCCATCAAATACAGTCTATAGAAACGTTGAAGGTTCATTTGCAGAAGTTGAGAATACTACTTTGCTCTTTTATACAAACATCGATGGAACTGCAGCAATAGGAGATTTTGATAACAATGGAGTTCCTGATTTGATTGCTTCAAAAAGTGGATCAACTTCCGATCAAAATTTAACTATGCTGAGAAATGATGGTAATGGGAATTTAAGTCCCGTAGATATGAATCTACCAAATATTGAATCACGGACAGCTAATTGGATAGACTTTGATCGAGATCATGATCTCGATATTTTCGTACAAACACAGCTACTTAGAAATAATGTTGAATATAGGAATTCAAGACCTGAGCCTCCAAATCAAATTCAGGTAGACTCAGTTTTTAACAACACTGTTTACTATCATTGGAACTTCGGATCGGACAAAGAGACGGTGACAGCTGGCTTATCCTATCAATCATACGTTGGTACATCTTCCAAATCACAAGATGTAATTAATTCTAACTCCGATTTAGCAACGGGAATTAGGAGAGTATCTGAACATGGTATGGTAAAAGGAACAAGATCAAAAGCAACTAGTTTAGATGGTGGACAACATTATATTGGCGTGCAGTCAATTGATGCAACTTTCGAAGGCTCTGTTTTTTCTGAAGAAGTTAGTGTTTTGGTCATTGGAATATCTGGCCCGACCAGTTCATGCAGAGACTTAAGCGCTAGTTACGTGGCTCGACCAACTGGAAGCTATAATTGGCAAATTACCGGGGGAACTTTGATTTATGGTCAAGGAACTGACTCGATTAGAGTTACTTGGAATCAGATAGGAACAGGTTATGTGAAAATTCAAAATAACGACAACGATAAAAATACTCTAGTTGTTGAGGTTGATCAAAAGCCACAGCCACAAATAATTGGTGATCCTACAGTATGTTCTGGTGCGGAAAAATACGAGGTCATTGACCCACTAAGTATTTCATTTCTTTGGAAAACATCTCAATCAAGTGCTATTTCAAGTCCTAAAACACGCCAAACTACAGTTAATTGGGAGGTAACAGGTCTGCAAAAAGTATTTGTTTATGCATTTCCAAAGAATCTTGGCTGCATGACTACAGACTCTCTAACAGTACTTGTCGATAAGAGACCAGTTCCTAAGCTAGCCGGAGTAACTGTGACTTGTACTCAATATGTTGACAGATATCAAGCAGATGTTGAAAACGCGCTTTGGACGGTAGATAATGGAATTATACAAAAAGATTCCGGTAAATCCATTTTGATCAATTGGAATAAGGCTGGTGATGGCTTCGTATCAGTAAAATCATACTCAAAGAATAACTATTGTACTGTTTCAGATACTGTAAAAGTTAAAGTGTTGCCAAGCCCTGCGAAACCAATACTCAAATTGATGGGTGATACTTTGATTTCTCCCCCATCTCCAATTAACTATTTCGAATGGTATCTAGATCAAGAGTTAGTGCTAAGTGGCCCCTATATTGGGCTCATCACTGGTGGAACTTTGGGTGCCTTTCAAGTTGCTATTTTTAATTTATTGGGCTGTCGGTCAATATCTGATCCATTCCTGATAACTGAAGTTGAGGACGAAAGTAAAATTGATGACATATTCTCGGTCTACCCTAACCCTTATTCAGAAGCAATAACAATAGAGCTCGAAAGTCAGAATTTTGGTTCAGTTAGAGTGTTGATCTTTTCCATGTCAGGTAAACAGGTTCTGCAAGAGTCGTTTGACAAGAAAGAGATCAAATTTCAGACAGTTATAAAGACTCCAGCAATGGGGGACGGGATTTATCTGGTAAACATCATAATTGGCGATAAGATACTAGTAAAAAAGATTGTTAAAAAGTAATCCTAAAACCATTCAATGTAAAGTTAATCTTGCTAACTCTGGTTAATCCTCTTAGGTAAAACAAAGACAGAGAACTCCACGGAACGGCTAATTTTAGCTGTGCAATTTTAGTAATTTTCTAACTATAAGTGTTTAACAATATCTAATGAAAAACTTATTTATCCTTTATGCTTTAATAAATACTGTCCAGAGTGAATTTGTATGCACAAGATACTATTTCAAGAGACTTAGCTGATACCCTAAGCAAGGAGGGAGAGAAATTTTATGTCGTAGAGGAGACGGCTAACTTTCCTGGAGGAATGGGTGGGTTTTACAAGTATGTTTCAAAAAATCTAAACTATCCCAAGACAGCTAGGAGAAACGGCATTTCTGGAAATATCTATGTTGAGTTCATTATTAATAAAGATGGATCTATTGACGATGAATCGGTACGAGCAGTACCTCCAGATGAACTTACAAAAATGCATTTTAACAGAGGTTCTATATCAAATCAAGAATGTGAATTAGAAGCGGTACGGCTTCTGAAAGAGTGTCCCAATTGGAATCCAGGCATGCAACGAGGTCAACCAGTAAAACAAAAGATGATCATTCCGATTATGTTTAGGCTCTGAGCTGGGTTGGTCATCCTTTCGTCTTAAATCCTCTTCAATCCAATTGACGCAGGTTTAAGCACTTTATATTTTACAAGTTCTTAAGAAAGTCTTCCGCCTGCTGAAGATGTGCCTGCTGTTTTTCTTTAGGCATCTTATCAAATGTTTTGACCAACATTCCCAGCCGTGGATTTTTAAGACAGAAATCCCGGTGTACATGCATGAAACGCCAGAATAGTCCATCCCAGATCGGTTGCCATTCGCCTTTAGGATAGTTACTCATTTTCATCAGATAGTTGCTGCCGCTGATGTACGGTTTGGTAGCCATCAAACCGCCATCTGCAAACTGACTCATGCCATATACGTTGGGTACCATCACCCAGTCGTAGGAATCGATGAATAGCTCCATAAACCATTGATAGACATCATCCGGATCAAATTCACAAAGCAACATAAAATTACCCAGCACCATTAGGCGCTCGATGTGGTGGCAATAGCCGGTATCCAACACTTTTTTAATGGTGCTGTCAATGGGGGGGATGCCCGTAGTGCCATCCCAGAATGAGGCAGGGATTTTTCGGTTAAACTTCCAAAAGTTAGTGGTGCGTTCTTGTGTACCTTTAACCTTATAGACGCCTCGAATAAATTCTCGCCAGCCGAGGATTTGGCGAACAAAACCCTCGCAGGAGTTGAGTGGAATTTTGTTCTGGCGGGCATAATTGACCGCTTCGTGTACGATCTCATCAGGTGTGAGCAAGCCCACGTTTAACATGGGCGTGAGCAGGCTATGGTGCAAAATGCTTTCGTTGATTACTAAGGCATCTTCATACTCACCAAACTCGGCAAATCGTTTTTGCAGAAACTGTTTTAACCACGCACGACTTTCTGAAAACGTGGTCGGATATATAAAAGTGCTATTGATAGTACCATAATGATCGGAAAAACTTTTTTTGACATAGGTTGACGCTTCTGTCCAGAAATCATTTGGTTTCGGGAATTTCACCTCTGGTGGTTTTTTCCCTGGAGGATACTTTAAACGATTTTCGGTATCAAATGTCCACTTTCCTCCGGCCGGCTGTAATTTGGCATCGACCAGTATGTTGAACTGTTTGCGTTGCTGCGTGTAAAAATCAGTCTGGTAGAATCGTTTCTTCCCCGAAAAGTAGTCATCTACTTGTTTCGCTGTCAGTAAAAAAAGGGGGGAGTCATCCGTGCTGACATGTATCTTTAGGCTGGTCGTCTGTAAGCGTATTCTTTTCTCTAACAGGAAGTCGGTTACTGCGGCATAGTGAATGTCTGAAAACCCTTTTTGTTTGAGATAGGGAATGAGGTGACGGATATCGGCTATTTTTTCGTTGGCCTCCACATAGGTTACCTGGTATCCTTTTTTTTCTAAAAACTGCTGATACGCTTTCATGCTGGCGCGATGAAATACCAGTTTCTGTTGATGGAAACGGTATTGCTTAAAAAAAAGAAATTCTTCTATGAGATAAATCGATCTGCTTTTTTCCAACGAGGGATGTTGTTCAAAAAGTTGATGCGGGAAGATCAGGGTGGCAACTTTTTTCAAGGTACAACTAGGATTTGATTGTAAACAATAGAAGATCGGTTAAGGTTATTTTAGAGGTATAAAATCGTTTTTTAAAGTTACCAACGATTATACTAAGATACCAAAAGGTATGTATTCAATCTTAGCCTTTTTACTTCAGCTAAGAGATTAATAATATGGGCATATTTATGGTATAAATTCTTAGATCAAACAAACTTATCTCTCCTGTCTTTTATAGACAGTTTTATTCTTCTTAAAAGCCTCTTTAATTTCCGAAAAGAAACCGTTTTCGTTTGGCATGAGTTCACCATTAAAGTCGTGTGCTAATGACAGAATAACAAGCCAAATTATACCAGTCAAGCATTTTACAAACCAAAGGAGAATAATTATGGCTAAAACAAAAAGTGCAATAATATTATGATTCGAAAGAATTGGGACAACAAGTAGGAAAGCTAAGGAAATAATTATAACCCCAATGCAGTGAGCTAGAAGTCTTTTACTCCTTTGAGTTGTATTGTATTTAAATTCAAGACATGCCCACTGTATATGCTCGTAGTTCTTAAAATTTTGGAGTACTCCAAGTCTTTCGGATTTAATATTTAGATCATCGTGATCAGTAAAGTCTTTTTCAGTTCTAAGTTGTTCAAGTCTATAGTTAATTCCGGACACCTGACTCACTACCGTTTCTTGATCATTTGTAATTAGGCCACCCTTTAACCAATTTTTAGAGAGTCTAATTTGTCTATCGGTTATATTTACAAGAAACGGTTCTGTAACTAGATAAGATAATACCTGCTCTCCAAATCCAATTATTGATTTATTAATTGATTGAAATTTAAATAGTAAAAAAACACCTAGTAATCCTATTAGTGTTCCTAACACTTGTGGGATTGCTGAGAAAAAATAAAGAAATGCGTTTTCGAAGCTTATTTTTGCGAAGAAAATCATGCGTACAATGTTAAAAAAGTATGTTTTAAACTAGACTTTCACTAACCTAAATTACAGAAAAGCCTACTAAATCAGAACCGGAACTCATAAAGTATCAACAAAGTAACTTTTTGATAGCCAAAGAACAAGTAATTTCCGAATGAGTATCAGAACAAGATAGCCAAGACTTCGATAAGCTCAGCCTAACGGAAATCCTTCTTTTGAAATGGCTTTCAGATACAAATGTCATTCCTCACCTCCGCCTCCGATCTTGCACAGATTGTCCATGCCAATGTGGAGCAACGCGTCTCCTGCGTTCACCACCGGATTGTTGTTAAGTCCTACCACGTAGCCGGAGGAAGGTGATTTGACTTTTTCCTTAAACTCGCCAAACGGATCGGTGAGCGTGCCCACCAATTGATTTTTTTCGATGTGGTCACCACATTTAATGGTAGGCTGAAAGAGTCCTGCGGTACGGGCACGCGCCCAACTGCTGTTCCAGATTATCCGGTTTTCTTCTTTTGGTTCGGGTGCCCAATCAATCATTTTGAGATGTTTCATCAACCGTAAGGTGCCGTTAATCCCTTCTTCGATGGCATATTGATCAAACCGGATGCTCTCGCCTCCTTCATAGACAATAATGTTCTTTCCTTTTTTAGCTGCGGTTTGTCGCAGGGAGTGCGGTCGGAAGGGAGCGTCAATCGTAAAGGGTGCCGCAAAGGCATGCGCCAACTCTACATTTTTTGCTTCGGCCATCACGCATCTTACTTGTGGATAATTGGTACGCATCGCCCCCCCCGTATGGAAGTCTACTCCATAGTCAATATAGGGAATGATGTCATGCGTCATATGATAGGCCACGCGCGAGGCAAGTGAACCGCTTTTGGTTCCTGGAAACGAGCGGTTGATATCTTTTCCATCCGGAACTTCGCGTGAATAGTTCAGAAAACCATAGACATTGATGACGGGCATACATACCAATGTTCCACGTTTCACATGGTGCAAACCAGAATCAATTATTCTCCGCACGATTTCCATCCCATTGATTTCATCTCCATGCATTCCAGCTGTGAGGGCCAGAGTGGGGCCATCTTCCAGTCCCCGGTATACATAAATGGGTGTATCAATCTGCGTGCGTGATGGGAGCCGGGCAATGTTGATGTTGATTTCTTTAAACTCTCCCGGTCGGACGTGATGTTCGGCAATAACAATATCTTTCATACGGTTGTTGGCGGAATTAAAAGATCATCAAACATGAAGGGATGATTCAGAAAGCAAAAAGAGTATTAGGCATTGATCTTATCTTTTTGAATCATGTGTTTGCCTGCATTTTTTTCAATGTATTGATAGATTTTTCCGGCAATATCTACTTTGGTGGCCCCCTCAATTCCCTCCAACCCGGGAGAAGAGTTTACTTCAATGATCAGCGGACCTCGTTTGGAGATGAGCATGTCTACACCAGCTACTCCCAAGCCCATTTTTTTGGCGGCTACGATGGCAGTATTTTTTTCCTGCTTGGAAAGTTTCACCAAGGTAGCCACACCACCGCGGTGAAGGTTTGAACGAAATTCACCTTCACGGGTGGCTTGTCTGCGCATGGCCCCCACCACTTCATCGTTGACCACAAAGGCGCGGATGTCAGCGCCTTTGGCTTCTTTGATAAACTCTTGTACAATGATGCGTGCCTTCACACCATGGAAAGCTTCAATCACGGATTGAGCTGCCTTTTTGTTTTCCGCCAAGACTACCCCTAATCCTTGTGTGCCTTCCAGTAATTTGATTACCACCGGTGCACCTCCCACGGCTTCGATCACTCCTTCCGTGTCTTTAGAGTAATCCATAAAAATAGTTTTGGGCAGGCCTAATCCGGCCCGTGATAAGATCTGCAGGCTTCTCAATTTATCGCGTGAACGAATTAACGCCTGCGATTCGACAGCGGTAAATACTTTCATCATTTCAAACTGGCGCACTACGGCTGCCCCGTAAAACGTGACGGAAGCGCCAATGCGGGGAATCACGGCATCAAAGTAATCCAGCCTGCGACCATTGTACCACACCATCGGGTTTTTCTTTTCGATGAGCAGGACACATTTCATGTGGTCGATGATCTCCACTTTGTGGCCGCGCTTTTCACCGGCTTCTTTTAATCGTTTGGTGGAATACAACTTGGCATCGCGTGAAAGGATGGCAATATTCATAACAGACAGGATTAAACGGGTTTACCGGGATTGGTATTTGCTGGTGAAAGATAAATCTTTTTTAGTCACATCAATCAAAAAGCGATCGCGCAAAATTTTACGCCCCAGGAGGATGGGAAATTTCAGATTTCCGCGGTTGCTTAACGAAAATTCAGCCCGGATTAGGCGGTCATGGATACGGATGGTTGTTTTAATCACATACCGAAGTTCTGCCTCGCCAAACGAGTTTTTGATTTCGCGTTGTTTATACTTCTTAAAGACAAATTTCATTCCGGTAAATTCCGGATGTTCTTCATCCAATAAAACGAATTCGAGTTTTCCATCGACTACCTCTGCCCGCGAGCAATGCAGGCTGCAGTTATAGGCACCGGTATCTACTTTGGCGTGAATATCGAAAATGCCCAGTTTAGGCAAATCTACCCGGTCATTTCGTCCCAGTATTTTATATACAGTGCCCGGATCAGCCATGGATGTGTCAGACATCTTAAAAGTAATATCTTTTGGCAATAAATAAAAAAGCCCCATTACGGGGCTTGAAATCTTTACCTTTTTGAAAAGCTTATTTGCTCTTAACGCTAAAAGCGACAGCTGTATTTTCCCAACTTAAGTTTACCCCCTTCGCATCGGTGGCGATGGTAAAGGTCTCGACAAAAGCACTGGTTTTGTCAGATTTTACCTTGACCCGAAGAACATCATTGGATTCTTTATACTTATAAGCACCCCATTGTTTGCCATATTTCTGAATGATGATGGTCCATTCGCTTTCCCCGGGGATAGTAAACAATTCATACTTTCCTTTAGGAAGGTCTTTGCCTTCTAACAGCACGTCTTTGTCAAACTCAATCGTAGTTGCTTCATTGGCGCCTGTTCGCCATACCTGGCCAAAGGGCTCATTGCCACCGATCATTTTTCTTCCACGGGCAGATGGTCTGCAATAAACGATTTCAACATTGGCGCCATTAACCGTGCCCTTCACGGTTTCTTTTGGGCTGGAGGGTTTCTCTTGCGCTTGTGCAGGAACGACTACGGCCACCGTGGAAACGATAGCGAATAGGTAAATTAATTTTTTCATGTGTGTAAACATTGGTTTTGTTGGCAAATAACAAAAAATGCTCCGGTATTGGTTCGGAGCATTTTCATGTTTTATCAAATAATCTGTAACTAAACCGTTTAACGGGTTAATCGGTAGCAGGTTTAGGCGGAGGCTGATTTATTTTTTGTTAACCAGATGTTAAGCTGGTGATTTTTCAAATGCGTGACCGTTCAACAATCCAAGCTTCTGTTTGTGAATCTTTTTTCATCGTCCTGTGTTATGAGCCTGCTAACCAATTTTTAAACGTATGAAATATGTTATTACAGGCTCTATTGGCCACATTAGTAAACCGATTGTCCAGCAATTAGTGGCAAAAAACCATCAGGTGACCGTCATTACAAGTTCCACTGACCGGGTAAAGGACATTGAAGCATTAGGTGCAGAGGCTGCGGTCGGTTCGGTAGAAGATGCATCCTTTGTGTCCCGTGCCTTTGAGGGTGCTGATGCCGTTTACCTTATGATTCCTCCCAATTGGTCTCCCCAGGGAGGATGGTATGAATACCAGCAAAAGGTAGCCGATATTTTTGTGCAGGCTGTTCAAGCGGGAAAAGTCAAGTTTGTTGTGCTGTTAAGTAGTATAGGGGCTCATATGCGCAAAGGAGCAGGCCCCGTAGATGGCCTTGGCTATGCAGAAGAAAGGTTGGAGAAGCTGAAAGATGTGCATGTTAAAGTGCTTCGTCCTTCTTATTTCTATTATAATTTATTTAGCATGATTCCGCTTATAAAGAACATGAATATCATGGGATCTAACTTTGGTGGTACGGATGAGAAACTGGTTTTGACAGATACCTCTGATATTGCTGAAGTAGCCTCCAATCATTTAAGCAAACTTGACTTTAAAGGCTTTTCGGTAGAGTATATTGGAAGTGACGAACGCCATCCCAACGAAATTGCCAAAGTCCTGGGAGATGCCATTGGTAAACCGGGTATTCCGTGGGTGCAATTCCCGGACGATCAATCGCTTCAAGGCATGTTGCAAGCAGGATTAGCGGAACCTATCGCAAAAGGGTATACACAGTTGGGAATCGCGCTGCGCGAAGGAGCCATGCAGGCAAGCTATTGGAAAAATCGTCCTGCCCTGGGAAAAGTAAAACTGGAAGATTTTGCTCAGCAATTTGCTTCTGTCTACCAGAAAGCATAATAGCCAGATATGTGTCATAAAAAAAGCCATCCATAACTTTTATGGATGGCTTTTTGACGAGACGCGTGTTCGATTTTAGTTTCCTTTCTTCGCACGCTTTTCGGCTCTCTTTTCTTTCAGCGTTTTCTTCGGAGCCTTCTTGGTCTCTTTGCGTTTGTCTTCTCCTTTTGCCATAACGTTATCGATTTGTGTTAAATAACGGTACGAAGTAATAAAAATTTAAGATGAATTTCAAAAGATCATCAGTCCGGGTGTCAGGCAGAGAAGTACATGCCTATTTTCCAAACGGATTGATGGCGTTCAAGGCCCGCTTGCCGCCCCCCATCTTGTTCATCGTCTTCATTAACTTACGCATGTCTTCAAATTGCTTGAGCAACTGATTGACTTGCTGCACCGAGGTACCACTTCCTTTGGCTATCCGGTTTTTACGACTGCTATTAATGACTTCCGGATTTTCGCGTTCGTGAATGGTCATGGAGCGGATAATCGCTTCCACCGGTTTAAAGGAATTGTCATCGATATCAACTCCTTTTAAAGCTTTTCCCATACCGGGGATCATTCCCAACAGATCCTTCATGTTCCCCATCTTTTTGATTTGTTCCAGTTGGGTCAGAAAGTCGTTAAAATCAAATTGGTTTTTGCGCATTTTAGCGCTCAGCCTGCGCGCTTCCTCTTCATCAAATGTTTGCTGAGCCTTTTCCACCAGACTGACCACGTCACCCATACCCAGGATTCGACTGGCCATCCGGTCAGGATAGAAGCGGTCAATGGCCTCCATCTTTTCACCCGAGCTGATAAACTTAATCGGTTTTTCCACTACCCTGCGTATGGAAAGGGCTGCTCCCCCGCGGGTATCTCCGTCCATTTTGGTTAAGACCACCCCGTTAAAATTCAACCGCTCATTAAAAGCTTTGGCTGTATTAACGGCATCCTGCCCCGTCATTGAGTCAACGACAAACAAGGTTTCGGAAGGTTGAAGGGCTTCTTTTAGCCCTGCAATCTCATTCATCATTTCTTCATCCACGGCCAGTCGACCAGCCGTATCGATGATGACCACGCGGGCATTCATTTTTTTGGCATGATCAATGGCAGCTTTGGCAATTTTCAGAGCGTTTTTTGTCTCGGGCTCGGTATAGACTTCCACCCCGATCTGCTGTCCCAATACTTTCAATTGATCCATAGCCGCAGGGCGATAGATATCGCAGGCGGCTAACAAGACTTCCCGGCCCTGGCGTTTCAGATAGTTGGCCAATTTTCCCGAGAAAGTGGTTTTACCAGAACCTTGCAAACCGGCAATCAGAATAATGCTGGGATTGCCCGTCAGCGAGATATCTTCACTCTGCCCACCCATGAGTGCCGTCAGCTCATCACTGGTGATTTTGGTCAGGAGTTGTCCAGGAGAAATGGACGTCAGCACATTTTGCCCCATGGCTTTCTCCTTAATGTCGTCTGTAACCTCTTTGGCTACTTTATAATTAACATCGGCATCAATCAGTGCTTTGCGGATCTCCTTGATGGTGGAGGCTACGTTAATTTCGGTGATTTTTGATTGGCCTTTCAGGGTTTGAAAGGCTTTTTCGAGCTTGAGACTTAAACTATCAAACATGGTGTTGAATCAATTGGTCCACTTGTTCTGACAAGGGATGGCAAAGGTAACCCCAAAATGTCAGTCCTGAAACAGGGAAGGAGCCGGGATCCTTAGCAAAACCGAAGGGAAAATAGCTTGAAATAGATCGGATCAATCGGAATTCCTCATAAAAGTTTTAGTTTTGATAAAATTATTGTCCTGTCAGATATTTTTTATGCAAATCTCCAAAAACAAGGTTGTTTCCATTCATTACACATTACGAAACCTGGAAGGCAAAGTGCTGGATACCAGTGACGGTCGTGATCCTTTACACTATTTACACGGTGCCGGCAATCTGATCATGGGAATGGAAGAAGGACTGGACGGAAAAACAAAGGGTGAAAAACTGAAACTGAACATTAACCCCGAAAAAGGGTATGGACAGAAAGACGATACCTTGATTCAAAAAGTACCTCGCAGCGCCTTTGGAGATCAGGAGGTAAAGGAAGGTATGCAATTTTCCACCAATCAGGGTGGAGTAGTTACAGTGTCGCACGTAGGCCTGGATACGATCACGGTAGATGCGAATCATCCGTTGGCAGGCGTCACCTTGTTGTTTGATGTGGAGGTGATCGATATACGGGAGGCCTCAGCCGAAGAAGTATCTCACGGCCATGTACATGGTCCGCATGGACATCATCACTAAGTGTTTCAATGGTACCATCATTTAATCAGGCATCATGAGTAATAAAACCCGAAATGTTTTGAAGGTCGTAGCCATCCTACTGGTGTTGCTGGCTGTGCTGATGGCCACGCAGACAGTTATTATTCCATCGCTGTCGGGTTACAGCTTCTGGATGGTGGTCATTGCCTTTGCCATTTTGTTAATTAGCTCGAAGTAATTTTTCTTTCATTCGAACCACGGAGCGACTCTGGGTGTAGGTTTCCAGTTCGGCTAAAGACACCCAACGAACATCATGCGATTCATGACTGACCCTGACGGGTACTTGATCATCTGCTATCAGCAAAAATCTAACATCATAATGCTCGTGTTGCGGAAAATCTTTCCGGGCGGGGATGGTGTGTATATCCAGATCAAAGATGACAGGCTCGCTCACCAGTGGTGTGGCCCCGGTTTCTTCCAAGGCCTCACGTAAGGCCACCTGATACAAATCTGCCTCTCCATCTGCATGCCCACCCGGCTGCATCCACTGATTTAGTTTGGCATGGTGAACCAATAAAACTTTTGACCGATCCGGGTTGGCAATCCAGGCTGATCCCGTAAAATGTCCGGGAAGATGTGTTCGTTCAAATGCCTGTGGATGCTGGAGCAGCGTGAGACATTTCTGAAGAAACGCACGTTCCTCCGGAAGCCCATCGTAGTGGGAGAGGCCTTCAGATAAAATAAACATTATGTGAATAGTCTGACCAGAACTATTGGATGACTACCGTAGCCTTATTGAATTTGTTTTCTTCCAGTGGCCCGACTTTTTCTCCACCTCCCATATTGTCTTTGTCATCTTTCCGAACGATTAAATAATATTGGATGGCCTTCATTTTTTTAAACTGAACCACACCTTTGGCATCGGTGGTACCTTCAAAGGCGGTGTTGACTTCTTTAGCATAATCAGCCTCTGTTTCATATAACTTTACCGAGGCTTCTGCCACAGGATTACCTAATTCATCCACGACTTTTAAAATTAATTGTGTTTTAATTAACTGGGCGTATCCCTGTTGGGCACCTACGAGAAACAGAATGAAAAGCACCTTTTTCATAGAAGTGAGTTTATGGTTTTGGGTAGTTATACCTTTTACTTAATGAATGCGAAAGATACGAGAATATCTGGTGAACGTTTTTATCTTTTCGCCAGCCGTATGTATGGCTGACTTTTTTTAAGTTTAACTTTTAAATAAAGAACGTGACCCAACCGTTTTCATGATTTTATGGAATTATCGATAGACATTTTATGGATGGTGTTAGGTGTCCTTTTGTGGTTAGTGGGTATGGTGGGCTGTTTTCTGCCTGTTTTACCTGGACCACCTCTTGCTTTTATTGGATTATTGATTCAACAACTCCGTGAACCTACCCCTTTTTCGACCACTTTTTTGGTGATTCTTTTGGGCATCACCATCGTCATCACAGCCATTGACTACGTCATACCCATCTATGGAACAAAAAAATTTGGTGGAACAAAATATGGAGTGTGGGGCAGTACGATCGGTTTAGTGATTGGTTTTTTTGCCGGACCGCTCGGAATTATTCTGGGGCCATTTATCGGAGCTTTTATTGGCGAACTCATGGCTAATCAAAGTTCGCAGCAGGCTTTTCGGGCGGCTCTTGGGTCGTTTCTGGGATTTGTGGCAGGCACACTGTTAAAATTGGTTTGCTGCGGCATCATGGGGTGGTACTTGATTATCTCTTTTTTTTGATCACGTGATGCGTCTACACCTGATCATAGGCTTTTTTTTCGCATCGCTAAGTGCCTGCCAGGCCCAGGAGTATGACTTTCATCCGCTCATACGAAAACCAGAAAATTCCGGAGAATGGAAAGACCGGTTCAGGGAAAGCTATGCAGATGAATTAAAATCCATGCCTTCCCAGGTACGTCCGTTGGTTAAAACCGAATATCAAAAGCACCTGGATCGGATTATCAGCGCCATTGACAAACGCGGATTTATCTGGAGCGATACGCTTCAGTTATTTTTAAATGAAGTGGCAGATCAGTTAATGGCTCATAACAACTTCAGAGGCCGTAGGCCAATAATGGTGGTACTCAATTCGCCCGAAGCAAACGCGATCTGTCTCGGAGATGGGACCATTGGCGTAACCCTCGGGTTTTTAAGCCGGATGACGCATGAACATCAACTGGCTTTTGTTCTGGCTCATGAAATGGCCCATCACCAAAAAAGTCATCTGATGTGGCGCATTCATCAGGAGAAACAACAGGCAAATGAAGTTACGCTGAAACAGGCGCTACAGGAACTACTTTCCTTACCTGAGCCAACCGAGGAATTGGAAGACCTACGGGATTCCTATTATGATGCTGCACGGCTAAGCCAAAAAAAGGAATTGGAAGCGGATTCATTGGCAGTGATCTATATGCATCGGGCCTCCCTCCACCTCTCTGCCGGGGATGAGGCTTTGCGGCTGTTGAATCTTTCGTATTGCCGAGACTCCACTAGCTCAGTTGAAATTTTTGCTCCTCTGAATACTGATAAATATCCGATTCAACCTGAGTGGCTGAAAGGCACATTGAAAATTCAGGATCAGGAAGGAGGTACTCTTTTTTTTAATTCAGACTCCTTGCGGACACATCCCGCTCTGACCGAACGCACCGCTGCTTTCTACTCCTTCACCCGACACCTGCCTAATCAGAATGCGTCACCCCGGTTTTCCGACCCCCAGAAGATATCTTTGATTGCTAGCATGGCTGCGTTTGAAAGCGTACGCGCTGCCTATGATTTGCGGATGTTAGATGTTTGTCTTTATCTGGCGCTCGACTTACTACAGACACACCCCCGGAATAGATTTTTGATTTCTTATGTGGCAAATGTTTTGTCGCTGGCCATCGAATTAAAAAAGAACCCGGGGACACGCATTTTTTTCTTTAACAAAACCACGGGGTATTGCGATGCCTTGCGAATGGTAAATAGTTTTCTACGCTCCACGTCCTCACTGGAGTTGGCCGATGTGTTATTCTATTTTCTGAATCGCCCGGCCTATTTTAATCCGGATGACGAACGGCACTATTACCATCTATGGAAAGCGTGTGACACCACGGGCCGGTTAAAAGTCAAGGAGTCCATCCGAAACCGCTATTCAGAGCGGTTTCCGAAAGGCGAATACCGCTCCAAAATGAAGAGGTAATAATTCCTGACAAAAATCATCTTTTCGCCTGTTGGGTATCATAATCGGTGTTTAGGCCTGGCGGTACTTTTATCGCATCAAAAAACTAAAGACCAGAGCCTCCTATGGAACTCGAAAAAATCTACTATGACAACAAGGTCGTAAAGGCCTTTATCATTGCCACAGTCATTTTTGGCATTGTCGGCATGACGGTTGGGTTGCTTGCGGCCATCCAGCTTTTTTATCCCTTGTTCAATTTTGATTTGCAGTATACCACCTTTGGGCGGATCCGACCCCTGCACACGAATGCCGTCATTTTTGCCTTTGTGGGAAATGCCATGTTTGCAGGCGTGTATTACTCCATGCAACGCTTGCTGAAAACGCGGATGTTCAGTGATGCCCTCAGTTGGATTCACTTTTGGGGCTGGCAACTGATCATTGTGGCGGCTGCCATCACACTACCACTGGGAATAACCACCAGCAAGGAATACGCAGAACTGGAGTGGCCCATTGATATTGCGATTACGCTGGTGTGGGTAGTTTTTGGTTGGAATATGATTGGCACCATTTTGCGCAGGCGGGAGCAACACATGTATGTGGCGATCTGGTTTTATATCGCCACGTTTGTGACAGTAGCGGTGTTGCATGTTGTTAACTCCTTTGAAATTCCCGTAACACTCTTTAAGAGTTATTCCTGGTATGCGGGGGTGCAGGACGCGCTGGTGCAATGGTGGTACGGTCATAATGCCGTGGCCTTTTTTCTTACCACACCCTTTTTGGGAATCATGTACTATTTCTTGCCCAAGGCAGCAAACAGACCTGTTTATTCCTATCGTCTTTCCATCATTCACTTCTGGTCATTGATTTTCATTTATATCTGGGCCGGCCCTCACCACCTTCTTTATACATCCCTGCCTGACTGGGCTCAGTCGCTGGGGGTTGTCTTTTCTATTATGCTGATTGCTCCCAGTTGGGGAGGCATGCTCAACGGACTGTTGACCCTGCGTGGCGCCTGGGATCGGGTGCGCGAAGATGCAGTCTTGAAATTCATGGTGGTGGCCGTGACAGCCTATGGTATGGCTACCCTGGAAGGCCCTCTGCTTTCGCTTAAAAATGTAAACGCCATTGCTCACTTTACAGATTGGATTGTAGCTCACGTGCATGTGGGTGGTTTGGGCTGGAATGGGTTCCTCATCTTTGGAATGTTTTATTGGCTTGTTCCCCGCATGTGGGGCACATCCCTGTATTCACCCCGTTTGGCCAACGCACACTTTTGGCTGGGGACATTGGGAATCATCTTTTATGCACTGCCGATGTACGTAGCGGGTGTCATGCAAAGCCTGATGTGGAAACAATTTAATCCCGATGGTTTTTTGGCCTATCAGAACTTTCTGGAAACGTCTACCCGCATCATGCCTTTTTACATGCTTCGTGCGGTAGGGGGTCTGCTCTACCTGGCAGGCGTATTCATCATGGCTTACAACCTGATCAAAACGGCCAATCAGGGTAAGTTGATTGTCAATGAGGAAGCAAACGTGGCTCCGCTGATGAAAGTATCGCACGCTACCGGAGGATATTGGCACCGTGTGTTGGAGAGTAAGCCCGTGTTGTTTACAGTTCTTGCATTTGTTGCCATCCTGATCGGTGGGATCATTGAACTGGTGCCTACGTTTTTGATTAAGTCCAACGTTCCCACCATTGCTTCGGTGAAGCCTTACACTCCTCTGGAACTTCATGGACGCGACATCTACATTCGCGAGGGATGTGTGGGTTGCCATTCCCAAATGGTGCGTCCTTTCCGCAGCGAAGTACAACGTTATGACCCGAAAGATGGTCAATATTCTAAGTCTGGCGAATATGTGTACGATCATCCTTTCCTGTGGGGCTCCAAGCGCACAGGGCCTGATTTACAGAGGTTGGGAGGCAAGTATGCTGATAGTTGGCACTATCGTCACATGTATGCTCCCGGGGATGTATCCAACGGATCAATCATGCCCGCTTACCCCTGGCTGTATGAACAAACCATCGATAAAAATGAAACAGCCGGCAAAATTCAGGCACTCCGCACGGTGGGTGTTCCTTATCCGGACGGATATGAATCTCAAGCCGTCAGCGATTTGGAAAAACAAGCAAATGAAATTGTGGCCCGCTTGAAGAAAGAAGAGCTTGAAACAATTCCGGAGGCAGAAATCGTGGCGTTGATCGCCTATTTGCAACGCCTCGGAATGGATGTGAAAGTTAAAGAAGTAGCCGAAAACCAATAATTATACCCACCATGTATAAGAGCATCTTACAATCCATTGATAACATCGCCATCTGGCCGATCATATCGTTTGTCATTTTCTTTCTTTTCTTCCTGCTGCTGCTCTGGTATGTATTTACTGCCGATCAAAAATTTATCAAGAAGATGAGCGAGCAACCTTTGCAAGATTCTAATCATTCTGATGTATTAAACTCTGAAATTGTATGAAGAAGGTCATGCTTTTTTTAAGTGTTGTGGTGCCCGTTGCTACCCAGGCACAAACCACCGAGGCTTCTGCACAGCTTTGGTACAACGATCCCATGATTCAGTTTTACATTCTGACGGGCTTTTTGTTTGTAGTAGCTCTCACGGTTTTGATGGTAGCCGCGGTCATGCTTAAAGTGATTAACGTTATGGCCGAATTAGAAGCCAAACGTCTGGCCGCTGAACGGGGCGAAGTATATCAACCGGCTCCATCTTTTTGGAGCAGATTTTGGCAATCGGCTAACGACTTTGTACCGGTGGAGAAGGAAAAAGATATTCTGCTGGATCATAACTATGATGGGATTCGTGAATTGGATAATCACCTGCCTCCCTGGTGGAAATGGTTATTCTATGGAACGATTGCCTTTTCAGTAGTGTATCTGGTGGTCTATCATATTTCCTTTTCGTTACCCTCGTCTGAAAAAGAATATCAGGCTGAGGTCGTTCAGGCAGAAGAACAAATCAAATTGTTTCGGGCCAGTAATCCAGTAGATGAAACCACAGTGACGCAATTGACGGATGCAGCAGCCTTGGCAGAAGGAAAAGAGCTTTATACTTCCAATTGTGCCAGTTGCCATTTGGCTGATGGGGGTGGGGATATTGGCCCGAACCTGACCGACAAATATTGGATTCATGGCGGATCTATTCAGAATGTTTTCACTGTTGTCAAAAACGGAGTTCAGGGGACCAACATGGTGGCCTGGGGACAAGTGCTGAGTCCACAAAACATCCAGAGTGTTTCCAGTTATATCCTGTCGTTACAGGGTACCACACCTGCCAAACCCAAGGCACCCCAGGGGAATCTATACCCTCCGGCAGACTCTACGGTCATCGACACATTAAATATTCAAGCGTCTCTTATACGATAAAATGAATACTACCGATTCATTATATCAGTTTGATGAGGAATTTCGTGATTCTATTGCCACCGTAGATAAGGAGGGGAAACGTGTTTGGATTTATCCCAAAAAACCTGCTGGTCACTATCATCATAGACGGATCGTAGTCACGGTGATATTGCTGACCATTTTTTTTGTAGGACCCTTTTTACAATGGAACGGCAAACCGTTTTTTCTATTGAACATTTTTGAACGGAAGTTTATACTGTTTGGACAGGTTTTCTGGCCTCAGGATTTTTTTCTTTTGGCGCTGACACTGATTACTTTTTTTGTTTTCATCATCCTGTTCACCGTAGTGTTTGGTCGGCTGTGGTGCGGATGGGCCTGTCCGCAAACACTCTTTATGGAAATGGTGTTTCGCAAAATCGAATATTGGATCGAAGGCGATGCCAATGAACAACGAAAACTAAGTCTGGCTCCGTGGACGGCTTCCAAAGTAATCAAGAAAGGAGGAAAACAATTGATTTTTGTAGCCATCTCGATACTGATTGCCCACGTAGCCATGGCCTATCTGATAGGACTAGATCAAGTGAGGGAAATCATCACGCAGCCTCCTACTAACCATGGGGCAGGTTTCATCGGTCTGGTGGCCTTTACCGGAATTTTCTACGGAGTGTTTGCCTGGTTTCGGGAACAAGCGTGCATCGTAGTGTGTCCCTACGGACGGCTTCAGGGGGTGTTGCTGATTAAAAATTCCATCATGGTAGCCTATGATTGGGTTCGGGGTGAACCTCGCGGTAAATTGAAAAAGCAGCAACCAAGTCCGGTGGAAGAAAAGCGGGGAGACTGTATTGACTGCAAATTATGCGTTCATGTTTGTCCTACTGGAATTGACATCCGGAACGGAACTCAGTTGGAGTGTGTGAATTGTACGGCCTGTATTGATGCGTGTGACGATGTGATGCTCAAAGTCAATAAACCGACCGGATTAATTCGCTACTCATCACCGGCTGCTATTGAGAAGGGGGAAACCAAAATCATCAATGTTCGGGTGATCAGCTATGCTGTTATGTTAACTGTTTTGTTAGGTCTGTTATCCTATTTTATCGTCACCCGTTCTGATGTAGACACCACCGTTCTGAAAATGCCTGGAACATTGTATACCCGCACCGATGATGGAAAAATTGCCAATGTCTATGCAATCGAATTTCTGAACAAAACCTTTGAGAACAAAGTACTGGACATACGCATCGAATCACCGGCTCAGGCAACCATCACCCGGATTGGCGAACAGGCCTTGAATGTTCCCAAAGAAGCCATGATTAAGAGAAACTTTTTGATTCAGATTCCAGAGGATCAATTAACCACCACCCGAACCATCATTCACATGAGCGTATATGAAGGCGACCGAAAGATTGATCAGATCAAAGCGCGTTTTATAGGCCCTATTAAAATACAACCAACCCCTTAAGGATGAACCCGGGAAAATGGATTTTTGTAGCATTTATCAGTTTTGCAGCATTTATAGGCACACTGGTATTTGTATGCGTACGCGAAGACGTTAGTCTCGTGTCCACGCAGTATTATCAGGATGAACTTAAGTTCAATCAACAACAGTCGAATCAGCAACGAGCCAACCTTTTGGCAGAACCACCGGAAATTCAACTCCATCAGGGAAAGGTAGAGGTACAATTTGCCTCACCGGTGGCAGGAGGATCCTTGCAGATTCAGCGACCTTCCGATATTCGATTAGATTATCAATTTGAATTAGACACGAATATCCACCAGCATTTTGAGATGACGCGTTGGGAGCCGGGACTGTATCGTTTGAAGTTAAGCTGGTCGGCCGAAGGAAAAGAGTATCAGATTGAACGTTCATTTGTTCTATAAGTAGATGTGGATAACAGCATTGATCATGGGTTTGGCAGGCAGTGTGCATTGTGTGGGCATGTGTAGCCCCCTGGCTGCCACGGTAGCTTCGGCACATGCCTGGAGAGGGGCCTTGGGGCTATACCATGCGGGCCGGATCACTACTTATGGGATTTTAGGGGCTTTTCTGTCAGGCGTAGGCGGTTTTTTAGATTTGCCCAGGTTTCAGTTTTTGTTTTCATGGATAGCAGGTGTATCGGTGTTACTTCTGGCCATTGGATTTACCATTCCCATACGCATTCCGGGGGTAGGAGCCCGGGTTGTTTCAGGAGTAGGTTATCTTAAGTCTGCTTTTTCCAAGTGGCTACCCAGAAAAAGTAAATCATCGGTATGGATCCTCGGAATGCTCAATGGCCTGCTTCCCTGCGGCCTCACCTATGCGGCCTTACTGAACACACTCGGCACTGGAAGCATGACCACCGGCTTTGGGTTAATGGTCATTTTTGGGCTGGGCACCGGACCGGCCATGATGGGCAGCGGCTGGCTGTTAAAACTCGTGAAAAATCGCTGGCATATATCCTCCCGGTCATGGATGACTGTCTCCCTGTTTATTTGCGGTCTGCTTTTGCTGGCAAGAGTCTTTTTTCAGACGAGTTATTTTTTTGGCGTTTCCAGCGGACACCTGCCCATTTCAATCTGCCAACCCATCATTTTTTAAATAGCCTGAATTCATTACTTTTAGCAATCAATAAATCACTAATTCCATGAAACGCATTCTTGTTCCGATTGATTTTTCCAAAACTGCTGTCATCGCACTGGATACCGCAGCAGACGTTGCCAGAAAATCTGGTGCAGAAGTTATTCTGTTACATGTCATCGAAGAAGTAGAGGATTTGAATTTTAATACCGATGGCCAGATTTCTTCGGGTATTTCCGGAGAAGAAAAACTCTTCATGTTAAAGCTTATCGAAAAGTCTAAAAAGCAACTGGAGAAAGTGGTCAAGGATCCGAAGTACTCAGATATCACCGTTTCCGGTGAGCTAAAACTGGGAAGCGCATTTCACAACATCAAAGACATCATTACTGACCATAAAGTAGATTTGATTGTCATGGGCACCTCGGGCCATACCAAGCTGGAGGAAATGCTGATCGGTTCAAATACTGAAAAAGTAGTCCGGACATCCAAAGCACCTGTGCTGGTGGTAAATAAAAAACCAGCCACTACAAACTTTAAAAATATTGTGTATGCCTCTTCTATGGGCAAAGACGAAGAAGTTTTTTCCCGCATTGTGAAACGTACCCAGCAGATTTACAGCTCAACGGTGCATCTGGTGCGCATCAACACGCCTGGCGATTTCCAACGCGACACCGTGGTCAAAGATTTCATGGAAAAGTTTGCCAAGAAACTGGGATTGAAAAATTATACCATCAACGTGTTTAACGATTTAAGCATTGAAGAAGGCATCATCCGTTTTGCCGATTACATCGATGCCGATCTGATTGCCATGGCTACCCACGGTCGCACCGGATTTGCCCATGTCCTGGCGGGCAGCGTGGCAGAAGAAGTGGTTTCGCATGCCAAGCGCCCCGTATTGACGTTTGTTGTCAAACGGTAGGGATGAATAGATCCACAGAAACATAGCAGAGGCTGCCTCAAAAGGGTAGCCTCTTTTTTTTTGGAAACACGTAACGCCACATATGTTTTTTATTCCCAACTTAGCCACATGGATTGGATGGTGACTCAGGTACAGGCCGTTGAAAAAGTTTTTGAGTCGCTTGATGCCTCTATCCAACAATTTCAGGATAAAACCACTTTGCATTGCCGATGGGGCTGCGGGAAGTGCTGTTTTAAGCCTGACATTGAAGCAACGATTCTTGAATTTCTTCCATTCGCGTATCATGTCTATCATCAACAACAGGCGGAAAATTGGCTGGAAAAATTACGTCAATCCAAAGATTCCGTTTGTCTGATTTTAAACCCAACCAGCGCTGCGGCCGGACTTTGTTCCCAGTATCCACATCGGGGTTTGATCTGCCGGCTTTTCGGGTACTCGGCCCGCACGAACAAGTATCAGGAAAAAGAGTTGGTGACCTGTGCGATCATCAAGACAGAACAAAGCGCGTCTTACCACCAGGCGCAAGTAGCTGTTCAGCAAGGATGGGAGGTGCCGGTGATGAATCAATATTATATGCAGTTACACGCCATCGATTTCGATCTGACACGTGAGTTTTATCCGATCAATCGCGCTCTTCAATTAGCGCTTGAAAAGGTATTGCATTATTATGCTTACCGCTGAGGCAACAAATTTGTAATAAACTCCACGACCCTGGCAACTGTCTCATACGCTTCCGCGAGCTTACTCAAAGCCGGAGGTAAATTTAATTTTTCGGCCAGCAAATCGTTGAGTTCGGAAACATAGATGAGAACCACCGCAACAATAATGGCCACGACCACGCCCGCCAAAAGAATGAACAATTGGGTGCGATTTTTATCCGGAATGGCCTTTTTTGACTCCATCGGTTTGTAAAATTCCATCAAAAAGTGACTGAATTTACGGTTATTCGGCAAAATATTTGTTAGGTAATAAGATTGTTGTAAACCAATGGGTTACGTACATGTAAATTCATTTATAAACACTTTATTACCTTTGTCTGATATTCTATGAAAAAGTTACAGATCCAGTTGGTTTTATCCGCCTTAGTAGCATGGCTGTTGGTCGGATCATCGGTCTCCCGGGCTCAGGAAGTCAAATGGCTGACGTTTGAGCAGGCAGTAGAACTGAACAAAACCGAAAAGCGAAAAATATTCATAGATGTATATACTGATTGGTGCGGTTGGTGCAAAGTCATGGACAAAAACACGTTCTCGGAGCCCACGGTGGCTAAATTGCTAAACGAAAAATTTTATCCGGTGAAGTTTGATGCAGAGCAAACGGCCGATGTAGTCTTCAACGGGACCACCTATAAGTTTGTTCCCTATGGCAATAAGGGAAGCCACCAATTGGCCGTAGCCTTGCTTAACAAACAAATGAGTTATCCAACGGTAGTATTTATGGATGAGGATTATAAAGCTGTTTATCCGATTCCTGGCTACCGCAAGGCAGATGAGTTCCATAAGTTTCTGGTCTTCTTTGCAGATAACCATTTTAAGAAAGGACAAAACGCCTGGGCCGAATTTGAGAAAGGATATAAGTCACCCTATCCTGCTGCCACTCCGGCAAGCAATTCTGGCAGATAAGGCCACCTTGGATTGAATTACAGTCAGTTGTTAAGAATGAATGGCCTGCATCAGGCACCTGCATCAATACCGATCAGATAAATCGTGTAGGCAATGTACGAAGCCAGCAGCATAAAAGCTTCCCACCGATCCAACTTTCGGGTATTCAGTGTAAACATAAATATCATAAGCACTACGGTAGCACCGATAATTACCATAATATCAAAGTTCAAAGCGATGTTATAGGGCATGGGATTAATAAACCCGGTAATTCCCAGAATGAAAAATATATTGAAAATATTAGAGCCCACCACATTGCCAATCGCTATATCCGTATTTTTTCGATAGGCAGCAACGGCTGAAGTAGCCAATTCCGGCAATGATGTTCCGGCTGCGAGAATGGTTAATCCTATGAGCTTTTCACTCAATCCAAAATGATGAGCAATGCTGGTAGCACTGTTCACGACAGTCGTTCCGCCTCCAATCAGCATGGCTAATCCTAACACAACCATACCGATGGCCAGCCCTGTACCATAAATCTTTATTTCTTCCCCTTCTCCCAGGTCTGTGGTATTTTTCATGGTCCGGTAGATGTAAACGAGAAACCCACCAAAAAATACCAACAAGATGACACTGTCTAATCGTGTGATGCCATTTTCTGTACTGCCCCATAGCATTTGGTCATTCACTAAGACAAAAAGGAGTATGGCTGCTAATAGCGACAGTGGCACTTCATACTTCACAGTATTTCGCTGAACTACCAGCGGATAGATGAGTCCAGCCACTCCTAAAATGAACAGTAAATTAAAATTGTTGCTACCAATCACATTCCCAAAAGAAGCATCACTTTTACCATTGACTGCAGACAAAAGACTCACAATCAGTTCCGGCATAGACGTACCAAAAGCCACCACGGTTAAACCAATAGCCAGGTTGGAAATTCCGTTTTTCTTGGCAATAGAAGACGAGCCATTCACTAAAAAATCAGCTCCTTTGATCAGGATGGTAAAACCGATGAGAAGGTCAATAAATTGAAAAGCCAGACCTTCGAAGAAATAGGATAACATACAATTAGGTTTTTGGTAACCCGAAAGTAGGTTCAATTTTTGGATTTTTAGTACATGCGTACCGCAAAAACTTACTCAGATCAATCATTTCAGTCCAATCCCTCAGGAATACTTATCTTTACCGTTCATTTATGGCATTAGACGTAGTAATTACCCTTTTTCTGGTCTTTTTGAACGGTTTTTTTGTGGCAGCCGAGTTTGCTATCGTAAAAGTCCGATCCTCTCAAATAGCCCTTCAGAAAACCGGGATGGCCAAAAAATCAGCGGAGATTATCATTGATAATCTGGATGGCTTTTTGGCAGCCACTCAGTTGGGAATTACGTTGGCCAGTCTGGGACTGGGGTGGGTGGGGGAGGATGTGGTCTCCCGTATGATTTTAAACTTGATGTCGGCTTTAGGTTTTGAACTGAGTCCCGCCACGGCTCATAGTATTGCCCTCCCGGTGGCATTTGCGGTACTCACCATCTTGCACATTGTCTTTGGTGAACTGGCCCCCAAGTCCATAGCCATCCGATATCCCACGTCCACGTCTATGGCTATCTCATTGCCGCTGCGGGTTTTCTTTTTTGTCTTCCGTCCATTTATCTGGTTGCTCAATGGATTTGCAAATCTCATCTTAAAGATGTTTGGAATCAAACCAATGAGTGAAACGGAGGTACATTCGGAAGAAGAGTTGAAGTTGATCATCGCTGAAAGCGAAGAAGGTGGGGCTATTGAGGCATCGGAGCGTGAACTGATTCAAAATGTGTTTGATTTTGACAATCGCATTGTGCGTCAGGTCATGGTTCCCCGTGAGAAAATTACGGGGATGAATGCCAACACCTCAATGGCAGATGCGGCTAAAATTGTGTTTCATGAAGGATATTCCCGCTATCCGGTGTATGATATTTCTCTGGATGAAATTGTCGGGATTGCTCACACCAAGGATATCATGAGTGTACACTTTTCAGGAGATGGTACCCGCACCTTGCGTGATATTTTACGGCCGGCATACTTCATACCCGAAACCAAGCCGATTGATAAGTTGCTGCGGGAAATGCAGAAAAAGAAAATGCAGATGGCGGTGGTGATCAGTGAATACGGTGGCGTTATCGGCATCGTGACATTTGAAGATATTCTGGAAGAACTGGTGGGGGAGATTCAGGATGAGCATGATCAGGAACAGCAAATTGTTCTATCCATCGGCACTCACCGATATCAGATCCAGGCGCGTTCTTCCTTGCACGATATAAATAAAAATCTCCCGGTGCCTTTTGCTGACTCGGATGATTTTGATACGCTGGCCGGAGTAATCACTAATCAGTATGCCAATGCGCAGGAAGGAGATGAAATGATCCTAGACCGCTACAAGATCAAAATAACCAAGATGATCCGTAATCTGCCCGAATTAGTAGAAGTACAATTGGTAGATTTGGATAAGAACTCCTAAAACCACTTTTTGTATCGGAAATAGCTGATCATCGTAAAGGCGATGGTAAGCATCACGCCCCAGACCACAAAATAGCCATAGCGCATGGGTATTTCAGGCATGTTCGTGAAGTTCATCCCATAGACCCCTACAATAAAGGTTAATGGCATGAAGATGGTGGAAATCACGGTGAGTACTTTCATGACTTCGTTCATCCGTGTATTCATTGTGTTGATGTGAATGTCCATCAAACTTGAGGTGAGGTCTTTGTAGGTATCCAACGAATCGATCAAATGAACCACATGGTCGTATACATCGGCATAGTACCGCAAGGTGCCGGATTGAATAAAGCCACTTTCGTCTTTGATTAATTTGCTCAGGGCATCGCGCAACGGGTACAGAGCCTTTCGTAAGAAAATCAATTCCTTTTTCAGTGCCTGTATTTTTTTAAATTCGTGACCAGTCGATTCGTTATAAATTTCTTCTTCTATAATTTCAATCTGTGAACCAATGGCATCCAGGATCGTATAATAATTGTCCACAATAATATCGACCAGTCGGTAGAGCAGGTAATCGGCCCCACGTTTGCGAATGCGCCCTTGATCCAGCCGGATGCGCTCCCGGAGTCCACCAAACAAATCACCGTCCTTTTCCTGGAATGACAGTAAGTAGTCTTTGCCCAGGACAAAACTGATTTGTTCATATTCGATGGCATTATCTTCAATGCGATACAACATTTTCAGGGTGAAGAATAAATAGTCATCATATTCTTCCGCCTTAGGCTGGTGCTCTGTGGTAATATCTTCGATTAAGAGCGCATGCAAGCAAAAATGATCGCCCAGTTTTTGAATGATGGTGTGATCATTCAACCCATCCAGATTAATCCAGTTAACATGGTTAAGCTTGAAATGCGAGATCAGTTCGGTCACCGGCAGATCCGCATGTTTGGAATACTCTTTGTCATCATACTGGATCAACTCCAGCAATACATTTTTTTCACTGGGTCGTGCATCGGCTTGCACCGGGGGCGCTTTCTTTCTGCGTGTCATTTACTCAGGTTGATTTTTGTAGACCAAAGCCCGCATGGGGAATGCCACCTGAATACCTTCCTGATCAAAGCGTTCTTTTATTTGCTGAATCAGATCGCATTTCATCTCAAAACCTGTGGTAGGGTTCAGGGCCCATACCCACGCACGTAATTGGATACCTAGATCCAGTACGTTAATGGTTCGCACCATCACCACAGTGTCCCCTTTATCCATTTCTTCGGGGGTTCGGTTGTCAATACACTGTGGGTGAGCCTCACTTACCTCCCGCATGATTTTCATGGCTTGTGTCAGATTGGAATCAAACGAAATCGTAAATTCAACAAACATGGTCATCTTCTCATCGACAATGGTAGAGTTAACGATGGTATCATTGCTGATCACACTGTTGGGGATCACCACCCTTCTGTTCTCAAAATCTTTGATGACGGTATGACGAAGCGTAATGTCTTCCACGTCACCGGTATATAATTGTCCGACACGAATCCGATCGCCTACACTAAAGGGTCTGAAAATCACCAGAAAAATTCCACTGATGATATTTGAAAAGGCCGACTGAGAGGCAAACCCAACAATGGCGGCCAATACTCCGGCACCGGTCAGAAGTGTCGTTCCATACGCACGCAGCGAAGGAATGGACCGGAAGATGACGATCAACGCGATCAGGTAAAAAATAAAGTCTACAGCATTTTTAAAGAAATTGTATCGGGTAGGGTCTACCTTAAGTTTGCGGGTAGCCATTCGTAAAAACCGCCCCAGAATAAGCCGCAGAATACGGGTGAGAATAAAAGTGACTACGAGCACTTCCAGAATAAAAACAACATGCTCCCAGTGACGGTCGATAAAATTCATAGAGGGGGAAAGTTAGGAACGAAGTTTGGCAAAACAAACACTTCATCGGAGAGATATTCCTTGTTTTATCCCTCCATTACAAGCGAAATAGAACCACTTTTAGCTAATATTGCAGGATATGTCGTTACGGCTCGATGATATTAAAGCCCCGGTGGCGCAGGAGATGGTTGCCTTTGAGCAGAAGTTCAGAGGCTCCATGAAAACCAAGGTTATGCTGCTGGATAAAATCATGGGTTATATAGTGAAACGGAAGGGGAAGCAAATGCGACCCTTATTTGTTTTTTTGAGTGCGGGCACCAGCGGAACAATCAACGAATCGACCTACCGCGGAGCCTCTCTGATCGAATTACTGCATACGGCCACCCTCGTCCATGATGATGTGGTCGACAACTCCAATTACCGGAGGGGTTTTTTTTCCGTCAATGCTTTGTGGAAAAATAAGATTGCTGTTTTGGTAGGTGATTTTTTGCTTTCGCGAGGATTGATTCTCTCCGTAGAGAATAAAGATTTTGATTTATTGTCGATCGTTACGCATGCTGTGCGTGAGATGAGTGAGGGAGAATTGTTGCAAATGGAGAAAGCACGTCACCTGGATATCAATGAAGAGGTGTACTACGAAGTGATCCGGCAGAAGACAGCATCCTTAATTGCCTCCTGTTGTGCCGTAGGAGCGAGCTCAGCCGGGGCTGAGAAGAATCAGGTCGAATGGATGCGTTCGTTTGGAGAAAAAGTGGGTATGGCGTTTCAAATCAAAGACGATTTATTTGATTATGGGGAAGATCAGATCGGTAAGCCGATAGGCATCGATATTAAAGAAAAGAAAATGACCCTGCCATTAATCCACTCGCTAAGTAAGACTGGCTGGTGGGAAAAACGAAAGGTGATGTCGGCTGTCCGTGGGGCCGAAAAAAATCCAAAAGATGTCAAATACGTCATTGAGTTTGTTAAGAATTCCGGAGGTATTGAGTATGCCCAGAAAATCATGAATCAATATCATCAGGGAGCCATTGACATTCTTCTTCAGTTTCCGGAATCAAACTACCGGACCTCTCTGTCGAAATTAGTGGAATTTACGATCCAGCGTTCTGTATAAGCGGAAGGGGATCAATCCTTAAAAATCTCAAACTCCACACGTCTGTTTAACTGACGGTGGTCATCTGTTTCTTCCTGTGCGGCAGGTTTCGAGCTACCATAACCAATGGCCGTGACGCGCTCATCGGCAATTTTATATTCCTGATGCAGGTAAGCCTTGATGGCATCTGCGCGGGCCTGCGATAACCTTAGGTTTACCTCTTCACGGCCCTGTGAATCAGTATGCCCGCTGATCCGCAGTTTTACCTGCGGATGGTCAAGTAAGAAATTACCCAACTTAGCTAAGTCGGCATGCATGGTAGAAAGTATGTCCGCTTTACCGTTTTCAAATTCAAGTGACTGAAAGGCAATTTTACTTTCGATGGGATCCGTTTCTTTATTAATTTCGATGTCACCATTCATGAAAAACACTTCTTCGATACGGAAGAAATCATCGCCCTGAATGATGAGTAGATAATTTCGTTTGTTGATAAGAGAAAAATTATAAGTACCGTCTTCGCGGAGAAAACGGGGCGCTATTTCTACTCCTTTATCCAAATCAATAACCGAAACAATGCCTGCCGCGGGTTTACCCCCACTGCCGCTCAAGGTAATTTTTCCTTTCAGTGATGCTACGGCCAGTGGTTGTGCTTCCATGGGTACAGGAAATGAAAAAAGATCGAGATTTTTTGGGTCATCCGGTTCCGAACGCGCGTAGTACAAGTCGTGCGATTGAGAATCAATGGTAAAATAGTATTCACTGGCCTGACCGTTTACGAGCGGCCCGATATTCTTGGGTTCTTCAAAACCGAAGTTTGTCCGTGCGGTTTTGTAGATATCAAAATCACCAAAGTTGAGCGGGTGCCCATCGGAACTGAAATACAATACACTTTGAGCGTGATGAAAAAATGGGCTTACCTCATTTTTACGTGTATTGATCACCGGTCCCGCATTCAGCACGCGACTCCAATTTCCCTTTCTGTCTTTCAATGCATAGTAAATATCCGATAAGCCAAACCCGCCCACGCGATTGGATGAAAAAAACAAAGTATCCCCGGAAGGAGTCAGTGAAGGGTGAGAATCCCAACTGGTGCTGTTGATTGACTTGCCCAGGTTTTTAGGCTCTCCCCAGGTATCATCGCGCTTCTTTTTGCTGATGTATAAGTCACAATTTCCAAGCGATTCGGGTGCGTTACATCGGGAAAAAATCAGCGTCTTTCCATCGGAACTCAAACAGGCTGAACCTTCGTTAAAAGAGCTGTTGATGTTATCAAAGGCTTTGGCTTCGGTCCAGTGCCCGTCTACTTTTACGCTGTAAAATAGATCCTCATCGTAGCCACCCTGGATTCCCTGTTTGTTTCGCTTGCTTGTAAAAAGCAGCAAGTAGTCGACATGACCCATGGAAGGTCCGTAATCTTCCGATGGGGAGTTGATATCTCTGCCCATGTTTACCAGCACAGCATGAGGGGGTCGTAGCGTATCTATCTCTTTCCGGAAATCGACTAATTCATAGTAGTAGTCCAGAGGAACGTAATACTTTTTTTTGTCAGTCTCCAGAGAGTCATAATGACCAAATAAGGCATGTGTGTCCATGCCTTGGAGATGATGCTTAAGCGCTAATCGGTAAAGTAAAATGGACTCGCCCGTAGGCCCATGCTTTTCTGATAGCCTGGCCAATTGCCAGATCATCGCCAGGTTTCTATTGAAATTTTCGATCCCAAAATTTTTGACAAACGCGCGAAGTGATTTGTATAACTGAGCCTCCTCGCGGGCAGCTTCCTGCGCTTTGATTTTGGCCAGGGCCGAACCGTCAGAATAGAATTGGATGCGATGAAGATTCGGAAAACTGAAGATGTCAGACTGACCGTATGATTTCAGAGAATCATTTAACTGGATGACACCCCCGTTTTTCAGCTTCTTTTTTTGGGCCATAGCCGGAAGGCATAGAAAACAAAGAATGACAATAAAAACACTGAAAAGACGAATAAAAACGGAGTTCATGGGAGTATGCCTGTGTGCGTGCATCCGTGAATGTGGATAAATTATCACGTTTTTGCAAAGGTTGGGATTTCTTGGCATTTCTATTGACTATAATGCCGTTACTAACGTTTTTATTGCGGACACGGCTTTTTTGTGTCAAATTGGCATTCCATGATGTTTAAATCACCACCCATCAGCGCTTTGGCGCAGGAAGATTCAGAGGAATTAATTCAGCTCATCAATCCTGAACAGGAACCTGACTTGAAACCGGGGGAAGTACCCGATGAACTTTCAATACTTCCCATCAAAAACACGGTACTTTTTCCCGGAGTCGTTATCCCCATTACAGTAACACGGCAAAAATCTATTCGCTTGATAAAGAAAGCATACCAGGGAAGCCGGATCATTGGCGTGGTGGCTCAAAAAAATAAACAAGCGGAAGAACCAGGTATTGATGACATTCATCGTTTCGGAACCGTAGCCAAGATCATTAAAATGTTGGTCCTGCCGGATGGAAACACAACCATTATTATCCAGGGGAAGAATCGTTTTTCACTCCGGCAAACCCTGCAGGAAGAACCCTTCCTGACCGCCAGTGTTGATTTGATATCAGAGCCGGTGATCGATCTGGAGAGCAAGGAAGTAAAAGCGCTGGTTCAGTCGCTGAAAGATGCTGCCAGTAAAATCCTAAAACTCAATCCGGAAATACCACAGGAAGCCCAGGTAGCGTTGGATAATATTCAAAGCACGGCCTTTTTGATACACTTCCTTTCGTCTAACCTCAATGTGGAGGTGGCCGACAAGCAAAAAATTCTCGAAACCAATAGCATCCCTGAGCGAGGCACACTTTTGCTTCAGTATATGCTGCGCGAGATTCAAATGCTGGAAATCAAACATGAAATTCAAAAAAAGGTCCACACAGATATCGATCAACAGCAACGCGATTATTTTCTGCGACAGCAGATCAAAGTCCTGCAGGATGAATTAGGATATGACGGACCCGACAAAGAGATTGAAAAACTTCGCAAACGAGGTGAGCAGAAAAAATGGAGCAAACAGGCAGCGGAACATTTTCAAAAAGAACTGGATAAACTTCAACGGGTAAATCCCCAATCGGCTGAGTTTCCGGTGTCCATGAATTATGCCGAGTTTATGCTGGAATTGCCGTGGGGGGAGTATACGCAAGACGATTTTGATCTGAAGCGAGCGGAAAAAATATTAAATCAGGATCATTACGGACTGGAAAAAGTGAAGAACCGGATACTTGAATATCTGGCGGTTCTTAAACTGAAGCAGGACATGAAAGGGCCAATTCTTTGTTTATATGGACCACCGGGGGTAGGAAAGACTTCGCTTGGAAAATCCATTGCCAAGTCTCTTCAACGGGCCTACGTACGAATGTCGTTGGGAGGAGTACACGATGAAGCCGAAATACGCGGACATCGGAAGACCTACATTGGAGCGATGTCGGGAAAAGTGTTGCAAAACATAAAAAAATCCAAATCCGGAAATCCTGTTTTTATTTTAGACGAAGTAGACAAGATTCGCACCGATTTTCGGGGAGATCCTTCCTCAGCTTTGCTGGAGGTTTTGGATCCTGAGCAAAACAGTACCTTCATGGATAACTATCTGGAGGTGGAATATGACTTGTCGAAAGTACTGTTCATCGCTACGGCTAATTCTCTGGATGCCATCCAACCTGCACTCCGCGATCGAATGGAGATCATTGAACTAAGTGGCTACACGGTGGAAGAAAAACTACAGATTAGTATTAAGCATTTGGTTCCCAAGCAGATTAAGGAACATGGATTGAAACTCAATTCAATAAAATTTGGTAAGGAAGCGATCTTAAAAATAATTGAAAGTTATACCCGCGAATCTGGCGTACGCACACTCGAACGTAAAATCGGAGCAGTGGTGCGAAGCGTGGCCAAAGCGATAGCGATGGAAGAGGAAGCTGTTTCTCTGATCACTCCGGAATATGTGACTAAAGTGCTGGGAGCGGAGATGTATGATGAAGAACTCTACCAGGGCAATGAGCAGGCCGGTGTTGTGACAGGTCTCGCGTGGACGCAGGTAGGCGGTGATATTCTTTTTGTGGAGTCAAGCATCAGTAAAGGAAAGGGGACACTTACCATTTCAGGGCAATTGGGCGAAGTGATGAAAGAGTCTGCCATGGCAGCACTTTCGTATCTCAAGTCTAATGCGGAATCATTGGGGATTGATCACCGGGTGTTTCAACAATATGATTTGCATATTCATGTGCCGGCCGGAGCGGTACCGAAAGACGGACCTTCTGCCGGGATAACGATGCTTACCTCTCTGGCATCGATCTTTACCCAACGAAAAGTAAAAGCGAAACTAGCCATGACGGGCGAGATTACCCTGCGTGGGAAAGTATTGCCGGTGGGGGGCATTAAAGAGAAAATCCTGGCAGCCAAGCGAGGGGGTATCAAGGAAATTGTACTCAGCAGTAAAAACAAACGTGACATTGCCGAAATAGAAAAAACATATCTAAAAGGACTGGTGTTTCATTATGTGGATACGGTCGATCAGGTGCTGGGTCTGGCTCTTATGAAAGAGAAGGTCAAGAATGCTTTAAGGCTGTCTGTATCGGAATCTAAAACGGACTAACCTCTTCCTAACCCCCT
>CAYTNM010000001.1:311572-982655 GCA_964439205.1 uncultured Ohtaekwangia sp. | reverse complement strand
AATACCTAATACCTAATACCTAATACCTAATACCTAATACCTAATACCTAATACCTAATACCCAATCCCCAATATGTACGAACCACTTTTTTCCTTCGGTAAATTTATTTGAATCATGATCCCATCTTCTTTCTTAACACCTCAGCAAATCGTTGACGAACTGGATAAATACATTATCGGTCAGCATGAGGCCAAACGAAATGTCGCTATCGCTTTGCGCAACCGCTGGAGAAGAATGCATGCGCCTGCGGAGATGCAGGCGGAAATTGTACCCAACAACATCTTGATGATTGGAGCTACGGGAGTGGGAAAAACGGAGATTGCCCGAAGACTTGCCCGAATAGCGGAAGCTCCTTTTGTTAAAGTGGAAGCCTCTAAGTTTACCGAAGTAGGGTATGTGGGACGAGATGTGGAAAGCATGGTTCGAGATTTGGTTGAGCAATCGGTGAACATGGTGAAGTCTCGGAAAAAAGAAGAAGTAAAAGAAAAGGCAGCGGCCAGTGTGGAGGAGATAATTTTAGATGCACTGATCCCACCTTTAAAGGCGAGCTCTAGTAGACCGATCGGTTTTCCGACCACGGATGATCATGAAACCCCTGCGTCAGACGAAGAACTCAATGAGCGAACCCGCAATCACTTTCGGGAGAAAATAAGGAAAGGTGAACTGGAAGATCGAAAAATTGAAATCCAGATCAAGCAAGGAGGAAACCCTGGTGTGGGGATGATTGGAGCCGGTATGATGGACGAGGCCTCCATGATCAATCTTCAGGAAATGCTCAGCGGGATGATGCCTAAAAAACCCCGCAAACGGAAAGTCAGCGTGGCGGAAGCCCGAAGACTGCTTCTGGAAGAAGAGGCGGCACGATTGATCGATATGGATGAAGTAAAAGAGGAAGCCATTCGAAGGGCAGAGGACGCAGGCATTATTTTTATTGATGAGATTGATAAAATTGCCTCTGGTTCACGAAAAAATGGTGGGGGACCAGATGTCAGCAGAGAGGGTGTGCAGCGCGACTTGTTACCCATTGTGGAGGGGAGCACCGTGAATACCAAATACGGGATCATCAAAACAGATCATATTCTCTTTGTTGCGGCTGGCGCTTTTCATATTTCCAAGCCTTCCGATCTGATACCCGAACTTCAGGGCCGCTTTCCCATTCGAGTGGAATTAGATAATCTTACCCGGCAGGACTTTATTCAGATTTTAAAGGAGCCCAAAAACGCACTCACCAAACAATATGACGCATTGTTTCAATCGGAAGGAGTAACGATCGAATTTTCGGAAGATGCCATTGAAGAAATTGCGGAAACTGCTTTTATCATTAATACCGAAGTGGAGAATATCGGTGCCCGCAGGTTGCATACCGTGATGAGTAAACTGCTTAATCAGTTTTTGTATGATGCACCTGATCGGATGGATGGGAAAGCTCATCTGGTTATTACCCGAACTCTGGTACGAGAAAAACTGCAAAGCCTGGTGAAGAGTAAAGATCTGAGCGAATACATTCTTTGATGTACAAAATTCTCTCCTTTCTGTTTCTTGTTTTTTTTTCAACCGGTGGGTGGTCGCAATCAGACTCCCTCCGGAAGGAACCCAATAGTCACGATTCCCTGAGATCGCTGTATATTAAAAGATACCCCGATCATTTTAGTTTGTGGGCGGTGATCAAAAGTCGCAGCCTGGGTTTCGATGCCCGAAACATCAAAACCAATGATGCCATCCGGTACAGACCTAATTCCCGCACAAGTTTGGGTGTGGGTTTATATCTTTTTGAGGTTCTTGCGGAAATCACGTTTTCCGTTCCGGAAGAGCCATCCAGTGTGGAAAAATTTGGCTCCACACGTGTGCGGGATGTACAGCTAAATGCGATTGGAAAGTTCTGGGGTGCAGATGCCTATTGGCAGCGATACAATGGTTTTTATCTGGACAATTCTGCTGCGGCTGTCAATGGAATTTTTCCTCAACGAGCCGATATCAAAGCTACTAATTTTGGAATGTCCGGATTTTATGTCTTTAATCGTCAGAAATTCTCATTGCGATCAGCTTATAATTTCTCCGAACATCAACTCAAGCGAGGCGGCTCGTGGATGGTGATTGGAACGGTTAATTCGTTTCGCATCTCTGGTGACTCTTCCTTTTTTGAATCCACTGACCCATCCTCAGAATTGGTGAGTATGCGCTACACAACTTTAGGTTTGGCCCCCGGATACTCCTACAGCTATGTTTATCAGAATTTTTTCTTCAATGGAACCGTGGGCTTTGGCCCGGCACATAACTGGATGTTCATTCGTCACCCGGATGGAAAGGAAGTAAATAGTGTATCGATCAATAGCTATTCACTCGTGCGATTAGGCATTGGATACAACAGTGATCGTTTTTTTGGTGGGCTGGGATTTAGTGTTCAATCCCGTAACCTGCGCATCGAAGATGTGCGGTACTCCAATTCAACTTCGGTTTTTAAAGTTTTGTTCGGCTACCGTTTCCGGGAATTTGGCTTTTTGAAAAAACGCGCGGTGGATCTCCTGCGGTAGATCATTCTCTTTTGCTTTTAGGAAAGTCAAAAATTTCCCATTTCCCATCACCCATCTCTGTTTCGGCCCAGCTATTCACCAGTACTTGACCCGCCACAAAACCGCACGTGGGGATGTTGTCGATTGTTTGTGTAAAAAGACTATTGGCAAAATCGGTCAAACCCGGATTGTGACCAAACAGTAATACCACTTCCTCGCTGTCTTTGAAGTCTCTGATATTTCGGACAACCTGTAATATCTGGTTTTCATCGGCATGGTAGAGGCGCTGGTCCGTCTGGATCTTTTGGATATCATATCCCAAAATCGTGGCTATGATCCGACATGTCTCGAGCGTTCGGACGGCAGGGCTGGTGATCATCAGATCCGGAAAGATACTTCTCTCTTTCAGGCGCTTGCCCATCCGGGGAGCATCACGGATTCCCCGGCTGTTTAACGGGCGATCAAAATCACGAAGGGTAGGATCGTCCCAACTGGACTTCGCATGACGGATCAGGAATAATTGTTTCATCACTCTAAAATTAATCAATCCCTTATCTTTGCCCGAATGGCCGATGAAAAACCTTTAAAAAAACGAGTCAAGTATAGCGCAGTATATTACCTGGTGCGCTCCCTCATTTTTATATCTAACCTGATGCCGCGCGCCTGGTGGCTGACTTTTTGTGGTTGGTTGGGAAAGATTGCTTATACCTTTGCCCACCAATCGCGTGAGCGGGCACAACTTCACCTGGGTCTGGCTTTTGGTAATGAGAAGTCTCCAAGCGAAATTCTGGCTTTAAGTAAACGCATGTTTATTATGCTGGGCAAAAATGCCGGGGATATCCTTCGATCCATCCAAGTGAAGAACCTTTCAGATCTTGAAAAGTTCTTGATCACCGAGGGGATGGAAAATTATCATAAAGCCTTCGCCAAAGGAAAAGGAGTTATTTTTCTGACGTGTCATTTAGGGGCATTTGATTTACAGGTAACCAACATGGCACTCCGGGGGCTCAAACCCAACATCATCGGCACCGGCTTAAAGGATGAACGCCTCAACGAATTACTTTGGGAATACCGGAATGCGTACGGTGCGGTGGCTATTGAACGGGGTAAAGAAACACTGCGGTTAATCAAAGCCTTGCTCTCCGGGGGTACAGTCGCTATCCTGATCGATCAGGATACCAAAGTGAAGAGCAGGTTTATCGATTTTTTTGGGATGAAAGCAGCTACGCCTGTAGGAGCAGCCGTGCTGGCTTTAAAAACCAAGGCAGCTATTGTGCCCACCTATATTTATCTGGGTGAAGATGGCTTGCAACATATGCACATTTTACCAGAGATTGAGTTGGTGGAGACGGGCAACGAAGAAGATGATCTGATTATCAACACTCAAAATTATACCCGCTTTATTGAATCAGTGATTCGCGAATTTCCGGATCAATGGGTTTGGATGCATGAACGCTGGAAAACCAAGCCAGGGGAGGAGATAAGGTAGATCTATTTTCTAAAATACCTTCTTCTTCGCAAACGATAGGTGTGAAATGCTGTATTTTTTCTTCCTACCGCGAGCCAGGTTGCTGTTCCGGTAGCTAAAAGACCCGATGGAATGATGACTGTGTGTTCCAGTGCCAGAAAGCTGATCATGGTTGCAGTCACTCCAATAAAGATCATAATAACGGCCACTATCTTTAAGTTGCTTTTGTGACCAGATGGTTGCGCTTCCAGAACGCTATCATCCAGATGTTTGATGATGGAGGTAGCCTCATCATCTGTGAAACCTTGGATAAGCAAGTCTTTTCTGACCTCTGAAAATGATCTCCCATTTTGAATCCATTCAATATACCTGGCCAAATCGATCTTTTTCATTTCTTAAAAATAAAATACACGGCCAGCACCAGAAAGATAAATCCGATCAGATGATTTATCCGAAATGATTCGGTCTTAAAAAAGACCAGCGAAAAAACAACAAAGACGACCAGCGTAATTACTTCCTGCATTACTTTCAACTCCATTAACGAAAATGGTCCACCATTTTCTTTGAAGCCAATTCGGTTGGCTGGCACTTGTAAGACGTATTCAAAAAAGGCAATACCCCAACTGATTACAATAATTGCCACCAAGCCAAGATTCTTACTCCATGCCATGTCCTTAAACTTCAGGTGGCCGTACCAGGCGAAGGTCATGAAGGTGTTGCTGAGAACAAGCAGGAGGATGGTGTAGAATGCTTTCATCAGTAGCAAGATGTTAGACACCAGACATACGATTGATCAATTCTTATGTCTGGTGACTTGATACTTCAGTCTATTTAACAAGTTTCTTATACTTGATCCGGTGAGGTTGTTCATCGCCTAACCGTTTGCGTTTGTTTTCTTCGTATTCACTAAAACTTCCTTCAAACCAAAATACCTGTGAATCTCCTTCAAAAGCAAGAATGTGGGTGCACACCCGGTCTAAAAACCACCGGTCGTGAGAGATAATGACCGCGCAGCCGGCAAAGTTTTCCAGGGCCTCTTCCAACGATCGGAGGGTATTTACATCGAGGTCGTTCGTAGGTTCATCCAGAAGCAATAGATTGCCTCCTTGTTTGAGAGCAATGGCCAGATGCGCGCGGTTGCGCATACCACCCGAAAGTTCTTTTACTTTCTTTTGTTGATCGGTGCCGCTGAAGTTAAACTTACTCACGTACGCACGCGAATTGATCTCTTTTCCGCCAATCATGATCAGATCATTACCTCCGGTGATGGCTTGAAAAACAGTCTCCTCCGGTTTTAGGTCATCATGCTCCTGATCCACATAAGCAATCTTAACGGTTTCACCCACTTTAAAAGATCCGGCATCCGGTTTTTCCGTGCCTGTAATCATTTTGAATAAGGTGGTCTTACCGGCACCGTTGGGTCCGATAATGCCAACAATACCGGCCGGAGGAAGTGAGAAGGAGAGATTTTCGTATAGCAATTTATCACCATAGGCCTTGGCTACCCCATTGGCTTCAATCACCACGTTTCCTAACCTTGGCCCCGGTGGAATAAACAATTCCAATTTTTCTTCTCTCTCCTTGACCTCAGCCCCCAGGAGTTTTTCATAGGCTCCCAGTCGCGCTTTTCCTTTGGCCTGTCTGCCTTTGGGATTCATTCGAACCCATTCGAGTTCCCGCTCCAGCGCCTTCTGGCGTTTGCTTTCTGTTTTTTCTTCCTGCGCTAACCGTTTTTGTTTTTGATCAAGCCAACTGGAATAATTTCCTTTCCAGGGAATTCCTTCTCCGCGATCCAGTTCGAGTATCCATCCGGCCACGTTATCTAAAAAGTAACGGTCGTGGGTGACGGCTATCACAGTTCCCTTGTATTGCTTTAAATGTTGTTCAAGCCAATATACCGATTCGGCATCCAGATGGTTGGTTGGTTCATCCAACAACAAAACATCTGGCTCTTGAAGCAAGAGCCGACACAATGCCACACGTCTTTTCTCGCCTCCGCTCAAATACTCTACAGAAGCATCGGATGGAGGACAGCGTAGGGCATCCATCGCACGATCAAGTTTGTTATCCAGCTCCCAGGCATTGGCGGCATCCAGCTTTTCCTGGATTTCACCTTGTTTGGTGATGAGTTTATCCATGGCGTCAGGATCTTCCATGACGGCAGGATCGGCAAATTTTTCATTGATGGCTTCAAACTCCCGAAGTAATTTCACCACAGGCGCGACACCCTCTTCTACAATTTCTTTGACCGTTTTCGTCTTATCAAGCTCGGGTTCCTGCTCCAGCAGCCCCACAGTGAAACTTAAATCCGAGACTACCTCGCCTTGAAACTCCTTATCTATGCCGGCAATGATGCGAAGGAGGGAGGACTTACCCGATCCATTTAACCCCAAAACGCCAATTTTGGCTCCATAAAAAAATGAGAGATAAATATTTTTTAAGACTTGTTTTTGGGGCGGGTAAATCTTGTTGACACCTGCCATCGAGAAAATGATCTTTTCGTCAGCCATAGAAATCGGATTTTGCCTGCAAATATGCCTTTTTTTGACTGGTTTTACGGTTACTTTTCCTGTTTTCGGCTGATGGAACTTTGCCTATTGACAATGGGTTAATTAATTCTATTTTTGCGGGAAATTTAACGGAGGGAACGTAACTATGTATTGGACACTTGAATTGGCATCGTATCTGGAAGATGCGCCCTGGCCAGCAACAAAAGATGAGTTGATTGACTTTTCAATCCGCTCGGGCGCTCCGTTGGAAGTGGTGGAAAACCTTCAGGAACTGGAAGACGATGGGCAGCCGTATGAAAGTATTGAAGAAATCTGGCCTGACTATCCGACCAAAGAAGACTTTTTCTTCAACGAAGATGAATATTAATTAAATACCTGATCTGAGAATTTGAATGAAGCCTCGCATATGTGGGGCTTTTTCATTTACATCCAAGTGAGGCCGATCGCTCAGCCATTTAGCGCCTTAACTCTTCCCTTTCGCATTTAGCAAAGCTTCTGCAATTACCAGATCTTCAGGCGTGGTGATCTTGATGTTTTCATAACTGCCCTCAAACAAAGAAATGACATGGCCAGCCCGTTCGGCCACACTGGCATCGTCCGTCAGGCTTGCGTCCTCCTTTCCTTCATAGGCTTGTTTGATCAGATGGACTTGAAATGTCTGAGGCGTTTGGATCAGACGAAAGCGGGAGCGATCCATGGCTTTTGTGTTGTCCTGATCGGTCATTCGAATGGATTCTTTTAATCTGACGGCTGCCACAGCCGATTGATGTACGGCTGCCAGACGGAAAGAAGCTCCGATAATGTCCTCACTCACCAGTGGTCTCACACCATCGTGTATGGCCACCAGTCCGTCACCCTCAATTTTGGCGAGTCCGTTTCGGACAGACTGAAATCTGGTGTCGCCACCCCGCTGCAGGGTGATTGATTCATTATATCCATGTTGAAGGACAAGTTCATGCCACCGGGGAAAATCATCTTCCGGAAGGACCAGGATGATCCTGACATGAGGCGAATACCGGTGAAAGGCCTCTAACGTATGAAGTAAAATAGGCTTGCCCAGCAAAGGGAGAAATTGCTTGGGTACCGCGCTCTTGATGCGTGTACCTTTTCCACCGGCAACAATGAGGGCGTATTCAGTCACTCGTTTTTACTTATGATAGTAATAATTTGTTTTTCAAAGAGGTGGAAGGTAGTCCTTAATAGTATGTCAAACGATTTCATAATCTACCTTCTCGTATTCATGAACAATGAAATAAGGGAATGATTTTTGGTTAACTCCTCAATAGAATCAATTGCCTCAAGCATATCAGCAAAAAGTGGCTTGACATCCCTTTCAGACATAAATCAAATCCTTTTGAATAAAAGGCCAATAGCGAGGTTTGACTCCACTCTTACTTACAAGATCTACTTTGTGACCGCCAAAAATCTGCTCCAAATCAATCAAAAGATCTACAAACTCAATACCCATAGGCCCATTTAGTTCTACCAAAATATCAATATCACTTTCTTTTGACTGTTCACCTCTCGCAAAAGAGCCAAAAAGTGCCACGGAGGCCAGCGGATATTTCTTTTGAAGAATGGCTTTGTTTGCTTGTAGCTTACCAATAATACTCTCTCGATCCATCTGCCAAAGGTAGGAAAACAGAAAATACTATTTTTGCCCCATGGCCATTATTCGTGTGTTGCTGCTTGCCTTTAGTGTAGGCATTTTTACATTCTTGCTTTACCGGTTAATCCAGATAGGAAAAACAGATACTCCGCATAAAAGTGTTATCCTGTTGGCTGGAGCTATTCTTCTGATCCTTCCTCTAGCTGTTTTTGTTGGTTTTGTCAGACCATCCTGGCATTATCTGCTTGTCTATCCGGCAGGCATTGCTCTATTTCTTTACCTGATCAAATCCAAATAAAAAAACCCGGTCGTCAATGGCCGGGTTTTTCATGGGTCAAAATGGTGATCAGATAATCAGCATGGCATCACCGTACGTCAGAAATTTGTACTTTTCTTTTTTGGCGGTTTCATAAGCTTTCATCACCAGGTCAAATCCACCGAAGGCACACGCCATCATCAACAGGGTAGACTCGGGCTGGTGAAAGTTAGTAACCATGGCATTGCAAATCTTAAAATCATACGGTGGAAAAATGAACTTATCTGTCCAGCCTTCTTTTTCTTTTAATCGGTTGGTGGCACTCACGGCAGTTTCTAATGAACGCATGGTGGTGGTTCCAATGGCACACACTCTATTCTTATTTTCAAGTGCTTGATTGACCACTTTTACGGCATCAGGTCCCACAATAAAATTTTCTGAATCCATCTTGTGCTTGGTCAGATCCTCCACATCCACCGGACGGAAAGTACCCAACCCGATATGCAGGGTTACATTGGTAAATTCAACACCTTTGATTTGCAGGCGTTTCATCAACTGTTTGGTAAAGTGCATGCCCGCGGTTGGCGCAGAGACAGCTCCCTTTTTAGTGGCAAATATGGTTTGAAAACGATCTTTATCAGCCGCCTCAACTTTTCGTTTGATATACTTGGGAAGTGGAGTCTCGCCCAGGGTTTCAATGGTTTTTGTAAATGCTTCACTGTCGCCATCAAAAAGAAAGCGGATGGTCCGTCCGCGGGAAGTGGTGTTGTCAATCACCTCGGCCACCAGATCGCCATCGCCAAAATAAAGCTTGTTACCTACCCGTATCTTACGGGCCGGGTCAACCAAAACATCCCATAAATGCATTTCTGCATTTAACTCACGCAACAAAAACACTTCTATTTTAGCCCCGGTTTTTTCCTTCCGTCCGTAGAGGCGGGCAGGAAAAACCATGGTATCGTTGGCCACCATAACGTCCCCATCGCCAAAATAATTGACAATGTCTTTGAATGTTTTGTGTTCGATTTTCCCGCTGGCACGATGAATGACCATCATTCGGGCTTCGTCACGATTTTCAGCAGGATAGGAGGCGATTAAGCCGTTGGGGAGGTCGAATTTAAATTCTGATAACTTCATAGGCAACTTACGGGTTTCCGGAAGAACGGTTAAAAATTGAGGGTGCAAAAATAAGTAAACCAACCTGAAAAGCAACCCGATCGTGCTTTCGAATTGCCCGCCCGGGCAGATAATCTAACCATCGATAAAGAAAAACGAACAGAACACCGTAAATTCGCAACCTTATACGGTTAACCCTGCGTTTAACAGCCTGATGCTTGTTTTTCGACTTATTCTGGAAAGTTTCAGTTTTGCCTGGAACGCACTCAAATCAAACCTTTTGCGTACTATTCTTTCACTTTTGGGGGTCACCATTGGTATTTTTTCCATTATTGGCGTTCTCACCTTTGTCGATTCACTGGAAAAGAGCATCCGGGAAAGCTTCAATTTTTTGGGTAGCGATGTCATTTATGTTGGAAAATTTCCGTGGGATGGCGGAGGTGGTGGTGGAGGCCGCGATTGGTGGAAGGAATTTTTGAAACGACCGAACCCAACCTATAGTGAGTATCGGTTTTTGAAAGCCAACATGAAGGAAGGATCTGCTGTTTCTATTTTCGCGACTGCAGGCTCGGTTTCTGTGAAAAGAAATAGCAGCAGCATCAATAACATTGCGTTAATGGGAGTTTCTTCTGATTACGAGAAATTAAGTGAATTTGAATTTGAAGGTGGTCGGTATCTGACCAATGACGAAGTAGAAGGCGGAAGAAATGTAGTAGTGGTTGGCTATGAAGTGGCGGAAGCTCTCTTTCCAAACGGAAATGCGCTCGGGGAATTTGTAAAAATTAGAAATCTTCGTTTTAAAGTGGTAGGTATTGTTAAGAGAGAGGGTGAAAGTTTTGTCGGAAATACAAGTAAAGATTATTCCTGCTTCATTCCCTACCAGTCCTTTCGCAAACTCTACCAAACGGGCACGGGCCGATGGTATGAACTCGGTTCTATCATTGGGTTGAAAGGTCAACCAAATGATATTGGATTAGTACAACTGGAAAATGAGGCGCGTGGATTTTTACGGGTGCGCAGGGGACTAAAACCAAGTCAAAAAGATTCTTTTGCCCTCAACCGGCCAGAAGCCATCGCCAAAGCCATCAGCGGTGTATTTGATGTGTTGAGCATAGCCGGATGGGTGATCGGAGGATTCTCTATGCTGGTGGGCGGTTTTGGAATTGCAAACATTATGTTTGTTTCGGTCAAAGAGCGGACCAGTATTATTGGTTTGCAGAAATCGTTGGGAGCCAAAAATTACTTTATCCTGTTTCAATTTCTATTTGAATCCATTTTCCTGAGTTTGATTGGTGGACTATCCGGTCTTTTTCTGGTGTATCTGATCACCCTCATTCCTTTTGGCAGCCTGGATGTTATCCTTTCTATTGGAAACATCGTCCTCGGATTGGGGGTATCATCCATTATTGGATTGGTGGCAGGTATTATTCCAGCTGCCCTGGCCGCCAGGATGGATCCTGTGGCGGCTATTCGGTCAACATAAAAAGAGGATTCAAGTATCCCTTGAATCCTCCTTAGAATTAAGTCTTGCTTCTATGCCTTACTCTTTTTCTTCTTTAACAGAAGCTCCGCTCTGAATTTTTTCTTTGATTCTTTTCTCCAGATCATCCATCAATTCCGGATTGTCCTCAATGAGTTGTTTGACCGAGTCGCGTCCCTGACCCAGTTTGTTACCGCTATATGAAAACCATGATCCTGATTTTTGGATGACATTTAGCTCTACTCCCAGATCTACAATTTCCCCGGATTTGGAAATACCTCGTCCGTACATGATGTCAAATTCCACCACCTTAAAAGGAGGGGCCACTTTATTTTTCACCACTTTTACTTTGACCCGGTTACCGGTAATGTTGTCGGCATCTTCTTTGATTTGCCCGATTCTTCGGATATCCAGGCGGACAGACGCATAAAACTTTAAGGCATTACCACCGGTGGTGGTTTCGGGATTCCCGAACATGATACCAATCTTTTCGCGAAGCTGATTAATGAAGATACAGGAGCATCCGGTTTTGCTGATCGTTCCGGTGAGTTTTCGTAAAGCCTGCGACATCAAACGGGCTTGCAGACCCATTTTGCTTTCGCCCATTTCACCTTCCAGTTCACTCTTCGGTACCAGTGCCGCTACGGAGTCAATAACAATGATGTCAATCGCACCGGAGCGAATCAAATGCTCAGCAATTTCCAATGCTTGTTCTCCATTATCAGGTTGAGAGATCAAAAGATTTTCAGTGTCAATTCCGAGTTTTTCTGCATACGTTTTGTCAAAGGCATGCTCAGCATCAATAAAAGCAGCCATGCCGCCTTTCTTTTGGGCCTCTGCAATGCAGTGCATGGTCAGCGTGGTTTTACCGGATGATTCCGGGCCATAGATTTCAATAACTCGGCCTCTGGGGATACCTCCAATGCCCAGGGCAATGTCTAGTCCAAGGGAGCCGGTGGAAATAGCCGGGATGTCAATAATTTTTTCATCACTTAACTTCATGACCGCTCCCTTTCCATAGGTTTTCTCCAGCTTATCAATGGTCATCTGGAGTGCTTTCATTTTTTCTTTATTATCGCTCATAGTAATTGTTATTTACTGGGTTGACGTGCTGCCGGGGGGGCTTCCATGAATCAAATCCATTTGGGCCCATTAAATTGCAGAAACGGAGCCGAAATTAATGTTTCATACCTCATTCCCCAACAAAGAACCGGAGAAAAGCTGCTGTTCAAGTGACTTTTGAACCCCTTAAATGACTTCTAAACGTTTTGATGGTAAGGGTTAACCGTTATTCAGTTTAATTTGTGCTTTAACAAAGCAAAAAATAAATCATCCATGAGCAGAAAGCGAAAAATCGGGTTGGCGGTCGTAACGCTTCTGGCTTTTCTGCTGATGGGCAACTGGTCGCTGGTAGTTTACGGGGTGATGCAGGGAATCGGACAATTAAAAATTGTATGGCAGGCCAAACCTGTTGAGGTGCTGCTAACCGATCCAACATATCCCGATTCATTAAAACAGAAGCTTTTGCTGGTGAAAGCTGTTCGTCAGTTTGCAATTGATTCTCTTGGTCTGCGCGATACAAAAAATTATCAGAAAGTGTATGATCAGAAAGGCGAAGAACTTTTATGGGTAGTGACTGCCTGTGAGCCTTTTGCCTTACAACCTAAACTCTGGAAGTTTCCGGTGGTGGGAGCGGTGCCCTACAAAGGTTTTTTCTCCAAAGAAAAAGCGGTTGATGAGCGATCGATGTTAGAAAAGGAAGGCTATGATGCGAGCATTCGCAACCCTGGCGGTTGGTCTACCTTAGGTTGGTTCAATGATCCCATTCTGAGTAATATGCTTCAGCGCAGGGAAGGTGATCTGGCCAATCTCATCATTCATGAAATGGTTCACGCGACTATCTGGGTAAAAGATGATGCGGAGTTTAATGAAAACCTGGCCACCTTTATTGGGGATACGGCCGGCTATTATTTTTTAAAAGCGCGGTACGGAGTTCGATCGGAGGAGTACGTCCGATATGTTTATGAAAATGAAGACTATCGGAAATTTAGTCATCACATGCTTCGGGGGGCTTCGAAGTTAGACAGTTTGTATAAGACGTTTCACGAGACGATGAGCCACGATGAAAAAAAGAACCAGAAAGAGGATTTTATCAGGAGAATAGTGGAGACCATTGATACCCTCTCACTTCACTATCCACCTAAGTCCAGTAAGCGGTTTCGCAATCAACTTCCCAACAATACCTATTTTATGTCATTCCGTACGTATCAGTCCAGGCAGGATACGCTGGCGTATGCTTTTGCACACCGCTTTAGCGGAGATTTGAAAGCCTATATAGACGATTGCAAATTGAAGTTTGGAATTGATTGACAATCCTATCAATTTAGTGTGGGTAAGGCGTAATGGCAACCGAAAAGACGTTTATCGCTAACGTCTGGCCACTGATTAAGTAATTGTTAAGTTGATAACACTGGTTTTTAATTGACTTAACTTGTCTCTACTTTCGAACCAAAATTGGATCTGACACGCATGGCAACAAAACCGCAGCAGAAAGTACTGGTGGTGGATGATGAAGAACCCATTCTTGAGTTGCTTCGCTACAATCTGGAAAAACAGGGGTATGATGTAAAAACAGCGATCGATGGTTCGGTAGGTGTTGAGATCGCCCGAAAGTTTCATCCGGATCTGGTATTGCTGGATATTATGATGCCCCGCATGGATGGAGTAGAGGCCTGTCGCCTGTTGCGCGCCATGCCAGAACTTCAAAACACGTTTATCGTTTTTTTAACAGCCCGATCCGAAGAATACTCGGAAGTAGCTGCATTTGATGTGGGTGCCGATGATTACATCACTAAACCCATTAAACCCCGGGCTTTGATGAGCCGCATCAGCGCGCTTTTCAGACGGGATTCCAAAAAGAAAACCACCAGCACCCAGATTAAAATTGGTGAACTGACGATTGACCGCACCAGCTACACCATTAAATTAAATGGTCGCGAGATAAGCTTGCCGAAAAAGGAATTTGAATTATTGTTTTTCCTGGCTCAGAACCCCAACAAGGTCTTTAGCAGAGATGATTTATTACAGAACATCTGGGGTTCAGATGTCTACGTTCTGGCCCGAACGGTGGACGTTCATATTCGCAAAGTCCGTGAAAAGATAGGAGAGGACTATATCACCACCGTGAAAGGTGTGGGATATAAGTTCAATCTCAGCTAAATTGCCTCATGGTTTATAGTGCCCGTACGCTGGCGTTGCTGCTGGCGCTCTCGATTTCATTGGTGACTACCCTGTTTCTATCATTAGTAGAAAATGTACAAACAGCGGCACTGGTGGTGGCTGGCATTATCAGTTTTTCCTCCTCCTACTTATTGGTTTTTGTCATCCTTGAATTTTTAATCTTCCGGGAGATCAATAAAATCTACCGGATGCTGGGCAAACTTCGTAAGAAGGAGTTGTCAGGGTTAACAAAATCCAAATCCGGAGCCTTAAATCCCCTTCAGAAAATCAATGAAGAGATTTATTCATTTGCCAGTCTGAAGCAAAAAGAAATAGATGAACTCCGAAAACTGGAGGCCTTTCGCAAAGAATTTATAGCCGATGTATCCCATGAGCTAAAGACCCCCATTTTTGCGGCTCAGGGTTTTGTGCATACCCTGCTGGATGGCGCTATGAACGACAAAAATGTGCGCACCAAATTTTTGAAAAAAGCAGCTAAAAGCCTGGATGGATTGGACGCCCTGGTGCAAGATTTACTCACGCTTTCACAGATCGAAACGGGAGATATAAAAATGCACTTTGAGACCATCGACTTGGGAAAACTATGTGAGGAAGTGATGGATCAGTTTGAAGAGCAAGCAGCCAAAAAGAAAATCACCTTAAAACTCAGCCCACATCACGGCAAACTTCAGGTGCATGCCGACTGGCAACGCATCACACAAGTGGTTACGAATCTTCTCAGCAATGCTATCAATTATACACCCGAAGGTGGTGAAGTATCCATCACTTTTGATGTTGGTAAAAAAAGTATCACCACAGAGGTTCGCGATACAGGTGAAGGAATTCCGCCTCAACACATCAGCCGTATTTTCGAGCGATTCTATCGGGTGGATAAAAGCCGCAGCCGGGGGAAAGGCGGAACGGGGCTTGGATTGGCTATCGTAAAACATATTCTGGAAGGGCATGGCACTCAGGCTGAGGTAGAGAGCACGATGGGTGAAGGTTCAGTTTTCAGTTTTAAATTGCTGAAAATCAAAGCGAAAGAAGTATAATTTTATTCCCTAACATTGGCATAGCAAGAGTAACAATTTCTTCATCTACTTTTGCCACCCAATAGTACCGTATGTTTGAACTTGACCTTTCGTATTCTATTCTACTCATCATCTGCCTGGTGGCCGCCTGCGGATTTGAATTTGTTAATGGATTTCATGATACGGCCAATGCCGTGGCCACGGTTATTTACACCAACTCCCTCAAACCCTGGGTAGCTGTCGTTTGGTCGGGTATTTGGAATTTCATAGGCGTGTTTGCCGGAGGGATTGGTGTGGCGATTGGCATCATTAATCTCTTGCCCGTAGAATCTTTGGTGGATCAGAACCTGGCCCATAGTCTTTCGATGGTGTTGGCCCTATTAATCAGTGCAATTTTCTGGAATTTATTGACATGGTATCTGGGAATTCCGTGCTCCAGTTCACACACCCTGATTGGTTCCATCCTCGGGGTGGGTATAGCCTACTCTTTACTTCCGGGGGTGACAGAAGCAGCCGTAGATTGGGGACAAGCCAAAAAAATCGGTCTTTCCCTTCTCATTTCACCATTGCTTGGGTTTTCACTTACGATTATCCTGATGTTTGTCTTGCGTATGGTAACCCGAAAAACAAGTTATGGAGACAGTCTTTTTAAAGAACCTAAGAAAAATTCAGCCCCTCCTCTTTGGATTCGGACCATCTTGATACTCACATGCACCAGTGTGAGCTATTCGCACGGAAGCAACGATGGTCAAAAAGGAGTGGGGCTAATCATGTTAATTCTTATTGGCATTGTGCCATCCTATTTTGCCTTAAACAGTTCCATCAGCCCTTCCAGCTTAGCGGAACCCATATCCCGGGTAGAGTCAATCGTAAAGTCAATTAACCCCGCTCCGCTCTCTGCCCCGGACAGCATACTCTGGGCGCAAACTGTAGTCTTGAGTGAGAAGATCAAGGAAGAAACACAGGTCGGCTCGGTAGAAAAAATTCCGGCAACCGAAAGGTTTTTAATCCGGAAAGACATTTTGATCATTGACCGGAACATCAAAACACTCACTGGAAAAGAAGAACTGAGTTTAAGTACGGCCGATCGTAAACTTCTCAAAGACAACATTAAGAAGGTAAGGGGGATAACGGACTACTCACCTACGTGGGTCGTATTGATCATAGCCCTTTCACTGGGGCTTGGAACCATGATCGGATGGAAGCGAATCGTCAGAACCATCGGGGAGAAAATAGGAAAAGAACACTTAACCTATGCTCAGGGCGCCAGTGCCGAAATGGTGGCCGCAGCTACCATCGGTGCAGCTACTAATTTTGGATGGCCCGTCAGCACTACCCAGGTACTGTCATCGGGTATTGCCGGAAGTATGGTCGCCAGTAAAGGACTGCGAAACCTTCAATCGGGCACCGTTAAGAATATTCTACTGGCATGGGTGCTGACGTTGCCTGTTGTCATTATTCTTTCAGGCACTTTGTTCTTTATTTTCCGAACACTGTCTGATCTATGATAGATCAACTCAAGATACTTCTTGTCATTTTCATATGTGTGGGAAGCACATTCTCAGCCAAGGGGCAGCAATCACCGGAGAAACTACTGGACTTTCAGGTGCCATATTTTACCTGGGGTAAAGGCATAGGCATTACTTCTCCTGACAGTGCTTTCACATTGAATATCCGGTTTCGGATGCAAAATCGTTTTGGGTTTAATACGGTGAGCGGAACGGATCTGACCGTCAATGAGGTAGAGGCCCGTGTCCGCAGACTTCGGTTGCGCTTTGATGGATATCTATACAATGCCAAACTAGCTTATGTTCTGCAGCTTTCGTTTTCGAGGGGGGACATAGACTTTGAGGATACAGGATTTCCTAACCTGATAAGGGATGCCATGCTGATTTACAACTTCAATGAACACTTTGCCTTAGGGATTGGACAAACCAAGTTACCCGGCAACCGGCAACGGGTCGTGTCCTCGGGCGATTTGCAATTACCGGATCGATCGATCGTTAATTCCATTTTTAATGTCGATCGCGACTTTGGCATTCAAAGCTATTACCGGAATCAAATCTCAGGATTTCATTTTGTCCTACGGGGCTCTGTGAGCAGCGGGGATGGCCGGAATTTTAATACCGCTCAGCGAGGACTCGCCTACACCGGCCGAGTAGAACTTCTGCCACTGGGACAATTTCAAAACTCCGGGGATTATTTTGAGGGAGATTTGAGTCGCGAGCCTAAACCAAAAGTATCCGTGGGTTTGACGTGGTCGAATAATGAGAACGCCATCCGAACCGGTGGACAATTAGGTAAGTTTTTGTTTCAGTCGCGTGACATCGAAACATTTATGGCCGACTTTCTGCTAAAGTACCGTGGATTTGCCTTTTCCTCCGAATTTCTCAATCGAATGGTAACTAACCCGATCACTACGGACCCCGATGATGACACCAATGTGCGTTATGTGTATGACGGGCATGGCGAAAATTATCAGGCTAGCTATCTGTTCCGGAAAGATTGTGAGTATGTCAACCGATATTCACGTGTGCGCCCCGGCCCTTCCATACGCACATTAGAACCTCAGGTTCAACAATTCACATTGGGGTTGAATAAATATCTGAGGGGTCACCGGGTAAAACTCCAAACGGAATTTACCTATGAACTACGTTCATGGATGAATGACACGGCAGCCGATCTGGATAGCTGGTTGTGGCGTTTTCAAATTGAAGCGGGTATATAAATTGAAAACTCCTGACTCCATACAAGATATTTTACTGCATGAAGATGAGGATTACCTTATCGTGAACAAACCTCCTTTTTTATCTACTCTGGAAGATCGGGTTGAAAAAGTCAACGTCCTGGTTTTGGCCAAAGATCATCATTCCGATGCCCAAGTCTGTCATCGGCTGGATAAAGATACCTCGGGTGTTCTGGCGATCGCTAAAAATCCGGCAGCCTATCGGCATCTGAGTATGCAGTTTGAAGGAAGAACCGTCCATAAGATTTATCATGCGGTGTCGGATGGCATTCATCGGTTGGAGAACCGGGAAGTAAATCTCCCGCTGTTAAAGCAAAATGATGGTCTTGTGAAGATTGCCCGCGAAGGGAAGCCGGCCCTGACCATTTTTAATACATTAAAGGTATTTAAAGCGCATACCCTCATTGAGTGCAAACCTGTAACAGGGCGTATGCATCAGATTCGGGTCCACCTGGCGTGGGTCAAGGCACCCATCACCGGGGATGAGACGTATGGAGGGAAGCCGTTCTTTGTTTCTGCCGTCAAAAGGGATTTTTACCTGAAAAAAACAACTGAAGAGCAGCCGCTGATCAAACGAATGGCTTTGCACGCGTTTTCACTTGAATTTATGGCTTTGGATGGTCAAAAAGTACATTTTGAGGCTCCCTATCCCAAAGACTTTTCAGCCCTGATTCGTCAATTGTCGGCTCATAAAAGGTAAAATCTGGCTTTGGCTTGCATAATCAGTTTCTTGAACCTACTTTTGTGTCCCTTTTTGAGGGGGTAGTGTGTTTTATTGAGTTTTAAATAAAAAAAAGTGGATCACAATAGTTATAAGACAACCAATGCCAACAAGGTATCAGCTGAAAAGGGCTGGGTTGTCGTAGATGCCGAAAATCAAGTGCTTGGCCGTGTGGCCAGCCAGGTTGCCAAAATTATCCGTGGCAAAAACAAAACGAGCTATACACCAAATACCGACATGGGTGACCATGTGATTGTTATCAATGCCGAAAAGGTAAAGATGACTGGTAAAAAGTGGAATGACCGTGTCATTTTTACCTACTCAGGATACCCGGGAGGTCAGCGGGAATTAAGCCCTTCGATGATCCGCTCCAAAAACCCTGCGCGTTTAGTAGAACATGCCGTACGTGGTATGTTACCTAAAAACACCATGGGCCGTCAGTTATTCCGCAGCTTGCATGTTTATGCCGGTTCACAACATCCTCACGAAGCACAACAACCCAAAGTAATAAAGTTCTGATATGGAAGTGATCAATACCATAGGTCGTAGAAAAACCTCCATCGCACGCGTGTATATGAAGCCTGGTAAAGGCCTGATCAAAGTAAACGAGCGCGAACTGAATGACTTCTTCAAGTCAGAAATCCATCAAACCATCGTGAAGCAGGCGCTCACGCTGGCAAAACTGGAAGGTAATTATGATGTAACAGTGAACGTAGAAGGTGGCGGAAACAAAGGTCAGGCCGAAGCGATTCGGCTGGGTATTGCCCGGGCCGTGGTTAATGCCAATGCCGAAACCAAACCTGCTTTGAGAAAAGAAGGTTTGTTGACACGTGACAGCCGCATGGTAGAACGGAAAAAGCCAGGTAGAAGAAAAGCACGGAGAAGATTCCAGTTCAGCAAGCGTTAATTGATTATCCCAAGCATTACAATCTCATGGCAGATAAAATCACAACACAAGAATTAATGGATGCCGGTGTTCATTTTGGACACCTTACCCGCAAGTGGAATCCCAAGATGGCCGAGTACATCTTTATGGAAAACAATGGTATTCATATTATTGACCTGAATAAAACCATCAAATGTTTGGAGGAGGCTACCTATGCGCTAAAGAACATTGTGCGCAGCGGTCGTAAAATCATGTTTGTTGCCACCAAAAAGCAGGCAAAAGATATCGTGAGCGAAGAGTCGGCCCGACTGAACATGCCGTTCGTAACGGAACGCTGGTTGGGAGGTATGCTGACCAATTTTGCCACGATCCGTAAGTCATTAAAGAAACTGGCACAGATCGAAAAGATGATGAAAGATGAGTCATATGAAAACCTGACTAAAAAGGAAAGGTTGATGATGACCCGTGAAAAAACCAAGTTGCAAAAGCAATTGGGTGGTATCTCTGATTTAAATCGTCTGCCGGCTGCGCTTTTTATTATTGACGTAAAACGCGAGCATATTGCCGTGGCAGAAGCTCAGAAGCTGAACATCCCTGTCTTTGCTATGGTGGATACCAACTCTGATCCTTCCAATATTGATTTCCCGATTCCTGCCAATGACGATGCCTTTAAGTCTATTTCTTTGATCCTGAAATATGTAGGCAAAAATATCGAAGAAGGATTGATGGAGCGCAAGAAAGACAAAGAGGATGCGGGCCAGAAGAAGGAAGAAGAAGAAAAAAGAAAAGTAGACGAAGTAGTAGAGCAATAAGTCAATGGGCAAATGCGATTGACAGCTTCCGACTGCTGCTGATTGACGATTGCCGATTTGAAAAATACGTACAAGCATCGGCCACCCAGTCGATGTTTGTTTTTTATGGGAGTCTTAGAAATTGAAATTAAATTTAACACAGATAATTATGTCAGCGATCAGTGCACAAGATGTAAATAAGCTCCGCACCATGACCGGTGCCGGTATGATGGATTGTAAAAAGGCCCTGACGGAAGCGGAAGGCGATTTTGAAAAAGCTATTGAAATCCTTCGTAAAAAAGGTCAGAAAGTATCTGCGTCACGCGCAGGCAAGGAAGCGAAAGAAGGAAGTGTTTTTGTCAAGACATCATCGGATCATAAAGAAGCAGTCATGATTGCGCTTAACTGTGAGACGGATTTTGTTGCCAAAAATGATGAGTTTCAGAATCTGGGTAAATTGATTGCCGAAACAGCTTTTGCCAAAAAGCCAGCCACGGTTGAGGCATTGATGGCCGAAAAATCAGGTGAACTTACCCTGGATGAACGAATCACGGAGTTGGTCGGCAAAATAGGCGAGAAATTGGAAGTTACTTCCTATGTGCATATGACCGGTGAAGCGGTTGTACCTTATATTCACTTGGGCAGCAAATTAGGTGTGCTTGTTTCGTTGAAGGGTGTGAATGGCAAAGATGTAACCGAAGCGGGTAAAGACGTTGGGATGCAGATAGCCGCTATGAATCCGGTATCGGTCGATGAAAAATCAGTCGATCCGTCAGTTATTGAAAAGGAATTGGAAATTGCCAAAGCCCAGATTTTGGCAGAAGGCAAACCAGAGAACATGGTTGAGAAAATTGCACAAGGCAAACTCAATAAGTTCTTCAAAGAGAATACATTGGTTCACCAGACTTTTGTAAAGGATAATTCCAAAACCGTGGCTCAGTACCTGGATGGTATTACCAAAGGATTGGCCGTAGCTGACTTTAAGCGTGTGGCTATCGGGTAGCGGTCAGTTTAATAGACCATTGCAGAACAAAAAGGGGCTAAACGCCCTTTTTTGTTTAGCTCTAATCACTAAAAACGAGATTTTTTTGCATCTTTGCTTCCACAAAAAAATATACGAACCATGGATATGGTCATGTTATCAGCTGTAAAATAAGACACCTGCCTTCGCAGGATGCAGCTGATGTATTGGTTACGCACCATTTTGTCTTGGTCTTTTCAGACACTTTTATAAGTATTCATTTTATTCTGTTCAAATGAAAGCGTTAACCAGAATTAACTCATTTTTTGATTTATTAAAAAAAGCACTCTCCGGGGAAGAATTAAACTTAACGGAGGGTAGTATTAACCGAGCCATTTTCCTGCTCGCCATTCCCATGATTGTGGAGATGGGGATGGAGTCAATTTTTGCCATCGTTGATATCTTCTTCATTAGCCAGCTGGGGGATAGCAAAGCGATTGCCGCTGTAGGCTTTACTGAAAATGTGTTGAGTATTTTGTATTCCTTAGCCATGGGGCTTAGTATGGGGGTGACGGCCATTGTTGCCCGAAGGATCGGTGAGAAAGACGAACGGGGAGCGAGTATCACGGCCATGCAGGCAATATACCTGGCGTTAATCATCTCTGCTGTGCTAAGTACACTGGGCATCCTCTACCACAAAGACGTGCTTCGGCTATTGGGCGCCTCTGAGGCAGTGATTGAGGCAGGTGCCTCGTATACGGTATGGATGTTTGGTGGTAATTATACGGTCACTTTGCTTTTTGTGATCAATGCCATCTTTCGGGGGGCCGGGAATGCGGCCATTGCCATGCGGGCGCTATTAATCGCCAATATCCTCAATATGATTCTTGACCCGATCTTTATTTTTGGATGGGGACCGATACCGGCCATGGGGGTAGAGGGGGCCGCCATTGCCACCAATGCGGGTAGGGGCGTAGGCGTTTTGTATCAGTTGTATTTTTTGTTCAACGGAAAATCGCTGGTCAAATTAGCCTGGAATGCGCTGGTGGTAGATGTGAAAATCATCGGCAATGTTTTGAAGATTGCATCTGGTAGTATTTTTCAATTTCTGATTGGTTCTGCCAGTTGGATTTTTTTGTTAAGCCTCATGTCACGTTTTGGAGATGAAGTAGCGGCCGGGTATACCATTGCTATCCGGGTATTTATTTTTACGCTGTTGCCTTCCTGGGGATTATCCAACGCAGCAGCAACCCTGGTGGGACAAAACCTGGGGGCTCAGCAGCCAGAACGGGCAGAAAAATCTGTTTGGCAAACGGCCTTTTACAACTCGTTTGTTATGCTTGGTTGCACCATTATCCTGTTGATTTTTGCGCCTTGGATCATTGAGATCTTCACAGATGATCCGGTGGTGTTGGCTTCCGGAGTACAAGCCCTTCGTTACGTGAGTGCTGGCTACGTATTTTATGGATATGGAATGGTCATGGCCAACTCTCTGAATGGAGCCGGAGATACCTACACCCCTACCGTTTTAAACATCTTCGGGTTCTGGGTTTTCCAGATTCCATTTGCGTATCTGATGGCGATTCATTTTGAATTTGGACCCCGCGGTATATTTTTTGCCATTGTGTTGGCAGAAACATTGATGGCCATTGCCGCCATCATCATTTTCAAGCGGGGAAAATGGAAGACCGTGAAAGTCTAGAAAGATGATGTGAAAAAGGGTCAGGTATATTGTTAAATCAAATGCCTGGCCCTTACATCAATTCTATTTTTTCTTAAAGACTGTGATAAACACTTTTTCCAGTTCTGTTCCGGCTTTTTTTAAGCCATTCTCTACTTCTTTCCAGCGTTCTTTATCTTCGGTTACTTCCTTTACTTTTTCGGCTGCGACTTTCAATTCCTCAAATTTTGATTTCAAATCAGCCTCTACCCGAGTGCCAGCATCCTTTACCTCCCCTAAAAATTGATCCATTTTACGACCAAAATCGCTGAAAAACTGCTCCGATTGGCCTTTTTCTTTTTGCTCCATATTAATTGATTATTTTGGGAATCAGATTCCGCTTCCGAATATAACACACTTTCCATGACCACACAAGATTCATTGGTACACATCCGGCAACTGCTTGAAAGTAAATCTACCGCCAAACAAATAACGTATAAAAAATTACTCGCGGCCTTTCATCAACTCCGAGATGAATCCCAACGAATCATGGATGAGTTAAAAAAAACATCCCATCCGGCCGATGACGATGTAACGTTGGTTTTTGAAGAGGTTAATGAGCATGAATTTCACGTCAAGCTGGCGGGTGATCTGTTGGTGTTTGTCCTCCATACCAATGTGGTAACATTTGAAGAAACACATGTCATCATGAAGAATCCCTATATTCAGGCTTCGGAGGTGAACCGTTATTTTGGTCAAATTATGATCTATAATTTTATGGCCGACTCCGTTAAATATAACCGCGTGAATGATCCCGGGTATTTACTGGCCCGATTACTGATCAACCACGAAGGGCGTTACCTGGTGGAAGGAGAGGGGAGACTTGGTTTTTTATTCAATGAGATTTCGCCACAATCCATCACCCATCAGGAATTGAATACGCTGGTCCAGTTAGCCCTGACCATGGCCATCGAAAATGATTTAATGGCACCACCGTTTCCGCAAGTCAAGTTTATTACCCTCCACCAAAAGTTGGAAAAGACGCAAGAACTGGGTGGGGGACAGAAAATCGGGTTTAAAATGAGTTACCAGAGTAAATTGAACGGTTAGCATAAAAAGGTTTTGATTAACGGGCTCTGTTAGGCATATTTGTTAGCAACCTGAGCAACGTGAAAAAATTTTCGATATACACTTTGTTAATTGTGATGGTATTACTCACCGCCTGTTCGACTCACCATCGGAGAAAAGTGCACCGGAAACCACCCAAGCCAGGCAAGGATATACCTTGCCCGATAAAAGATTGTTGACCATGCGCAAAGTGATCATTGCCATTGATGGATATTCGGCTTGCGGAAAAAGTACCACCGCCAGGGAGGTCGCGCGGATTCTGGGCTATCGATACATTGATTCCGGGGCTATGTACCGGGCCGTAACGCTACATTTTTTGGATAAGCATGTGGCTTTGACCAATCCGAAAGAAGTAACGCGGGCATTGGGTGATATCAACATTCAATTTCACGTCAATTCCAAAGGTGATTCAGAAACCTTTCTCAATGGCCTGACGGTGGAAAAGAAAATCCGGAAGATGCGGATATCCGAAAATGTGAGCCCGGTAAGCGCCCTGAAAGAAGTGCGCCATGCCATGGTGGAACTTCAACGGAAAATGGGGAAGGAACGCGGGATTGTGATGGATGGCCGGGACATTGGTACGGTCGTGTTTCCGGAAGCGGAGGTCAAGGTTTTCCTCACCGCAAACATGCTGGTGAGGGCGTTTCGCAGGCAAAAAGAACTGCTGGAAAAGGATGAACTGGTAGATTTGGATACCATCATTGAAAATCTGACCAATCGGGACCGGATAGACAGTACACGGGCAGAGAGCCCGCTTCGCAAAGCTTCCGATGCCGTTGAGATGGACACCAGCCATATTACCATTGATGAGCAGGTGGATGAAGTCATCAGGTTTGCTTTGTCAAAAATAATCAGGTCTAAATCTTCCCGGGCTTAAACACTCTTTTGAATCGGGCATTTGGATTCACTGTTTGCCTTTGTTTGGCTTTGCCGGACAGATTTAATTACTAATTTTGCCGCAGCCTAAAAATCCAATTATTTTCAGTTTCCTATGGGCAAATTCATACGCGAAAAAAGAGGTTTTACCATCCAATTAGTAGGCAAAGCATCACCTACGGTTAAAGATCTGGAAATGCCGGAAACGGTCGTCATCAAGCCCACCGATTTTCAGGGATTGTATATGCCCAAGGTCATGGTCAAAGAAGGCGATGCCGTCAAGGCCGGAAGCCCTCTTTTTCACGACAAACGCCACGAATCTGTTATGTACGGTTCGCCCGTGAGCGGAGAAGTGGTGGAAATCAAACGAGGAGAAAAACGAAAACTGCTCGAGATAAAAATTCTGGCCGACCGTCAAATTGAATACCTGCCGTTTCGCAAGTATTCGATTTCCGAAATTCTAACCATGAATGCAGGAGAAGCCAAAGAACAATTGGTAAAATCCGGGGTTTGGCCCAATCTGGTGCAACGACCCTTTGGAATCATTGCTGATCCGGGGGCAACACCCAAGGCCATCCATATTTCTGCTTTTGATACCCATCCTTTGGCTCCGGATTATAATGTCTTGTTTAAAGGACAAGAGGCCAATTTTCAGGCAGGAATTGAAATCCTAAAAAAATTTACTTCCGGTGCCGTGCATGTCAATGTACACACCTCCAGTGAAGTACCGGGTACGTTCTCGCAGGCAAAAGGAGTTGAAGTTAACAAATTCACCGGCAAGCATCCGATTGGATGTGTCGGTGTTCAAATCCACCACATTGACCCGATCAACAAAGGTGATATTGTGTGGACCATCAACCCTGCCGGAGTTATTCAGATTGGAAAGTTGTTTTTAAGCGGTGTTTATGATGCCAGCCGGCTGGTGGCAGTGGTGGGATCAGAAGTAAAAACTCCACAATACTATAAGACAGTCACTGGTGCTTCGGTCAAGAAATTCCTGGAAAATAATCTTTCGAACGACCATGTTCGGGTCATTTCCGGTAATCCCCTCACAGGAGAAAATATTGGAAAAGACGGTCATTTAGGTTTTTTTGATTTGCAGTTGACCGTGCTGCCGGAAGGAGATCATCACGAGTTTTTAGGTTGGATCAAACCTGCCGGTGATAAAAAACCCAGCTTTAGCCGCGCATTTGGTTTGTTAAACTTCCTCACACCCAATAAACAATACCGGGTGGATACAAATACGCATGGCGAACCAAGAGCCTTTGTACAAACAGGAGTATTTGAAGCGGTGACACCGATGGATATTCTGCCCACCCACCTTCTAAAATCGATCCTCGCTCAGGATATTGATGAAATGGAAGCTTTGGGTATCTATGAAGTGGTTGAAGAAGACCTTGCTTTGTGTGAGTTTGTGGATGTATCCAAACACAACGTGCAGGAAATTTTACGCGAAGGAATAGATTTGATTCAGGAAAGCTAATTGATATTGACCGATGGAATTTTTACGCAAATCGTTAGACAAAGCGAAACACAACTTTGAGAAGGGCGGCAAGCTGGAAAAGTACTACTATGCCTTTGAAGCCCTGGAAACATTTTTGTTTGCCCCCAGTACTACCGCAGGCAAAAAAGGGGCGCAGATCCGCGATGCGGTTGATTTGAAGCGGCTAATGATGACGGTGATCATCGCCATGATTCCTTGTTTGATCTTTGGAATGTGGAATGTAGGTCACCAGCATTACCTGGCGGTAGGCGCATCAGCCACATTTATGGATAAATTCTTGATAGGGGCATTTAAAACGCTGCCCATCGTGGTGGTGTCTTATGGCGTGGGGTTGGGTATTGAATTTGTGTTTTCCATCTTGAGAAAACACCCGGTAAATGAGGGATATCTTGTCACAGGTATGTTGATACCTCTGGTGATGCCTGCAGACATACCACTCTGGCAGGTAGCCGTGGCCACCGCTTTTGCAGTGATCATTGGGAAAGAAGCGTTTGGCGGTACAGGTATGAACGTGGTGAATATTGCTTTAACCGCGCGTGCTTTCTTATACTTTGCCTACCCAACAGACATTTCTGGTGAAGTATGGACATATATTCCGGATAAAACAGCGGTAGTAGCAGGCTATTCGGGGGCCACCCCGCTAGCCGTAGCTGCCTCAGCCATCGAAACCAAGGCAGATGTGGTGACCCAATTCAACCAGTTTGGCTCGTCCTGGGGAGCAGATGGAATATATAGTTTCTCGTCTTTATTTCTGGGTACCCAGCCAGGCTGCATCGGTGAAACATCAACCCTGATGTGTTTGATTGGTGCCTTCATATTGATTGTGACAGGTGTTGGTTCCTGGCGGATCATTGCAGGAGTTTTTGGTGGGGCTTACGCCATGGGCTTGCTTCTGAATTTGATCCCCGGAGGAAATGCCTTTATGCATATGCCGGCTCATTATCATTTGGTCATCGGTGGTCTTGCCTTTGGGGCAGTATTTATGGCGACCGATCCCGTCACAGCTTCTCAGACCGAAACAGGAAAATGGTTTTATGGAATTTTGATCGGAGTGTTTACCGTTCTGATCAGGGTGTTTAATCCGGCTTATCCGGAAGGAATCATGCTGGCAATATTGTTCATGAACGTATTTGCTCCGCTGATCGATTATTTTGTAGTAGGTGCCAACAAAAAACGAAGATTACAACGTGCGACAGTCTAACGGTTACATTGTTTTTTATGCTGCCATCCTCACCATTGTGTGCGGTGGTTTGCTTGCTTTTGCTTCTCAGGTACTTAAGCCTGCACAGGATGCTAACGTAGAGTTGGAACGAAAAACCAATATCCTCTCCACGGTGATGACCCTGGAAGAGGGATCTGATGTTAACCAAATTTATTCAAAGAGAATTCGTGAGATAGTTTTGGATAGTGATGGTAAAAAAGTCAATAAAAAAGCAACGGAAGTAAATATTGGCTCAGAGTATCGGAAAAGCCCCAAAGAGCGCTTGTTGCCTGTGTATGAGTTTTTGAGCGACTCTGATTCAAGTAAAGTTGAAAATGCGGTATTGCCTGTATTTGGTTTTGGTCTTTGGAATACCATTTCTGGCTATGTCGCTTTGGAAGGCGACTTTAATACAATTAAAGGAGTTAATTATGCGCACGTAGGTGAAACTCCAGGTTTGGGTGCACGGATATCTTCAGCGGAAATTCAGGATAGGTATAAGGGTAAAAAGTTATTTGAAGGATCTGAGCTGATCTCTGTTGTGATGCAAAAGGGCGAAGGTCTTGATTATGCCAATGATCCTCATAAGGTGGATGGGATGTCGGGAGCCACCCTCACAGCGAAGGGCGTAAATAATATGCTGAAAGAATACTTCAATTGTTATCTCGAATATTTAAAAGCAGGAAAGTCAACTAATCAACAAGCAAGCTTATGAGTGAAGTAGCAGAGTTGGTCAAAGTGGAAAAGAAGGCAGAGCCTTTATTTTCCAAGAAGAACAGAAAGTTGTTGAGTAATCCACTGGATTCTGACAATCCTATTACAGTACAAGTATTAGGCATTTGCTCAGCTCTGGCCGTCACCACACAAATGAAGCCTGCCTTTGTCATGGCTTTGGCGCTTTTGGTAGTTACTGCCAGTTCAAACCTGATTATATCTCTTATGCGCAACACCATCCCCAGCCGGATCAGGATTATTGTACAATTGGCAGTAGTCTCTTTATGGGTGATTTTGGTGGATCAGCTATTAAAGGCCTATGTCTATGATATCTGGAAACAACTTTCCGTATTTGTTGGGTTGATCATTACCAACTGTATTGTCATGGGGCGTCTGGAAGCCTATGCCATGGGCAATAAGCCGTGGCCATCTTTACTGGATGGTATCGGGAATGGCCTGGGGTATGGTTTGATACTTCTCTTAGTTGCCTTTTTCCGTGAGTTATTAGGTGGTGGCGCGTTGTTCGGTTTTAAAGTATTTGAAGCGATGGGGATTAAGTATCAAGGTAACGGATTGATGTTGTTGCCTGCCGGAGCGTGTATTATTGTGGGTATTATTATTTGGATTCAGCGATCCATCAACGGTTATCGCGAAGCACACTAAACGAACTTGGACGTATGGATTTAATTAACCTGGGTATTCGTTCGATCTTTATCGACAATATGATTTTTGCCTACTTCTTAGGCATGTGTTCATTTCTTGCCATTTCCAAAAAAGTGAAAACCGCTTTTGGATTAGGGATGGCCGTAATCTTTGTGTTGGGAGTCACCGTTCCGCTGAACTGGCTCATCCAGGAGTATGTTCTCAACCCTGGTGCGCTGGCGTGGTTAGGAGCTGACTTTAATGATATTGATCTTGGCTTTTTGCAGTTCATTGTATTTATCGCGGTGATTGCTGCGATCGTTCAATTGACGGAAATGGCCGTGGAAAAATTTTCCCCCGCTTTGTACGGTACGCTGGGTATTTTCCTTCCTTTGATCGCGGTGAATTGTTCTATTTTGGGCGGGGCGCTTTTCATGGTAGGTAAGAATCCTCCGTTTAATCTGGCGCAAGCCACCGTTTATGGGGTGTCATCGGGTATTGGCTGGATGTTGGCCATCGTGGCGCTGGCCGGTGTTCGCGAGAAAATGAAGTACTCCAATGTGCCTGCGCCCCTTCGTGGATTGGGAATTACATTTATATTGGTTGGTCTGATGTCGCTTGGATTCTTGAGTTTTTTGGGTTTCTCCTTGTAGACATCATCATTCGTCAATACAAAGGCTTCCCTGATGAAAGGAAGCCTTTTTTATTTTTGCAATTAAACTTTAAGATATGAAGCCTTTGTTTGGTAAGATTGTCCGCTACTTTTTTAATGGAACACTTTTCATCGTTCCATTAGTTGCCACCATCTATTTTATTATTCAGGCATTCCGATGGTTGGATACCCGTATTGAGTTACCGTATCCCGGGGTTGGGTTTCTGATTATTTTTTCGGTGATCACACTTTTTGGATATCTCACCACGCATTACGCATTCAATGTGTTCTCGGGTTGGTTTGATCAATTGGTGAATCGCATCCCCTTCGTCAAACTCATCTATTCGTCTATCAAAGACTTGATGGGTGCATTTGTCGGAGAAAAACGCAAGTTTGATAAACCGGTGCTGGTCACCATTAACAAGGAGAACACCATTCATCGGATAGGGTTTATCACCCAATCCGATTTAAGCGAATTGAAGCTAACAGATATGGTGGTGGTGTATTTTCCTCAATCCTATGCATTTGCCGGTGATCACTTCGTGGTATCCAGGGATAATGTGAAACCCTTGGAAATTAGCGGAGCTGTTGCCATGAAATTTATTGTCTCCGGTGGAGTCAGCGGCTTTAAAGAAGCTTAGTTGATTACTCCCGACCCAATCAATTCCTCTTCTGCATACCAGGCTGTAAACTGGCCAGGAGTAACCCCGCGTTGAGCCTGATCAAAAACGATATACAAACCATCTTCTCTTTGGTGAAGGGTACACTTTTCCAAAGGTTGTCGGTAGCGGATTCTGGCGAGATATTCCTTGGATTCTCCGGTAGAAAGACGTCTATCCTCCCGAACCCAATGAACATCTTTTTGGGGAATAAATAATCCTTTCCGATACAAACCTGGATGATGTTCTCCCATGCCGGTATAGATGATATTTTTCCTCGTATCCGTTCCAATCACAAACAAGGCTTCGGCAAAACCACCAATATGTAATCCTCTTCGTTGACCAATGGTGTAAAAATGTGCTCCTGAATGCTCCCCAATAACGCTGCCTAGCGTGCGGTCAAATAAATAAGGGGCTGTCAGCGCTGATAAATCTTCCATAGATGTACGATCCGAAAAGACAGGAGCATCAGGTTTTATTTCAATAACTTCTCCTTTCTTTGATGCCAGCCGCTGTTGCAAAAAATCAGGCAGGTGTACTTTACCAATAAAACACAACCCTTGCGAGTCTTTCTTTTCTGCCGTACTTAGGCCGGCCTGTTTGGCGATTTCGCGTACTTCTGGTTTTAGTAGTTCTCCGATGGGGAAGAGTGCCCTGGATAGCTGATCTTGGGTAAGCTGGCAAAGAAAGTAAGATTGATCTTTGTTGGGGTCTTTTCCTGACAGAAGCCGATAGACGGTTACACCATTGATTTGGATTTCATCTTTTCGGGCATAGTGACCTGTAGCGACATAGTCGGCCCCTAGTTTTAGGGCTGTCTGTAAAAAAATGTCAAATTTGATTTCACGATTACAAAGTATATCTGGATTGGGAGTTCGTCCGGCCTGATATTCGGCAAACATGTAATCTACAATTCGCTCTTTGTATTCTGCACTGAGATCAATGGCCTGAAAAGGAATCCCTAACTGTTGGGCCACAATCATGGCATCGTTACTATCATCCAGCCATGGGCATTCGTTACTGATGGTAACAGAATCATCGTGCCAGTTTTTCATAAACATACCAATCACTTCATACCCTTGTTGTTTCAATAAGTATGCCGTGACACTGGAATCGACACCCCCGGAAAGACCAACGACTACCCGTTTCATTTCATCTTCACTTTGGATTATTGAGAATCTGGTTCGGCCAGCAGCTCATTCACGATTTGATTAAACCGCTCTTTAAAACGTTCATAGTACACTCCGGTGCCCGGTCCTGAAAAACCGGTATGGATATGTTTTACCTTTCCGTCTTTCCCGATAAAAATGGTGGTAGGAAAAGCCAATACCCGATTTAAGGCGGGTAATGATTCCGAAGCCTTTTTCTTATCATTGACACCGGCAATGACAAAATCGTACCCTACCTGTAGCTTGGTTTTCATTTTCTCCACCCGCTCACGGGCATAATTAAAATCATCTTTGCGTTCATACGCTAACCCCAGTATTTGTACCCCGCGGTCTTTGTTTTGTTCATACCAGGGAGCCAGAAATTTTGTTTCGTCCATACAGTTGGGACACCAGGTACCAAATATTTGCAAGATGGTTACTTTGTTTTGGAAGCGTTCATCTGAGGAAGAAATCTTCCTACCCTGTAAGTCGGGAAAGGAAAAATCCAATCGGTCAAACCCTGGCTTTAAAAACGTCAAACTTTCTTCGGAAGGAAGTGTGGCGGTTTGATTGCTGACGCCTTCCCATGTTTCATGTACGGTTTTGCCGGAATAGAAATGACCTCGGATGGAGTCACCTGATTTTATGGCCGTAAAAACAAACGCATGATTTCCATCAAAAGTGCTTAGCCTCAACTCCTCATCGATTACATTTCCCTCCAGATATCGGTAATCTCCGGTAGGAGTCAGGAACGTGCCAATAACGTTGTTTCCTTCCTGTTGGATGAGTGCAACAGCTGGATAATAGCTGGTATCAGAATCATGAAAAGTGATGGCATAGGTTCCTGAAAAATTAACCTTGGCGGAGTCGTCTTTTACAAAACGATGCGTTTCACCATAAGAGGCACGAAAGGGCAGACTCCCAGCGGGATCATAGTTTTTAACAAACATTCCCGTCAGCGATTGATCCGATATCTGCGCGTGCAGGGTAGCGTCAAATATGTGAAGATTAAATTTTACAGAGTCTCCATTCACATCAATTTCGTCCAATAGAATTGATTCATCTGCGTTTTGGAGATAGGCTGTATAAACCTGCCCCTTTTTTTCAATCGTTAGACCAAAAGGCAACTCTTGCTCCTGAAGCTGGATGATCCCTCTCCATTGCCCGGTCTTCAATTCCGGTTTCGGCTGACAGCCTATCAAAACAAGCCAGCCCATCAGAAAAACAAATAATCTCATGAAACACAATTTTAATTAAGCAAAAGTGCACAATTTATACCGAAAGGATGAACACAAACAAGCCATCGGAAGTTCATGGGAAGTACGAAGGATAGTGCTTTTTTAACTCCTCCTGAATAACATTGAAAACTTTACTCTTTAGCGCTGCCATGTCTTCAATTGTATAGGATGTAGACTCGATTGGATCATGAAAAATGATTTTGACGCGACCCGCGTGAAGTACAGGCCAGGGGACATCCGGTAGCCGTTTCCAGTTGTGTGGAATAGTGACAGGCACAATGGCTGTTTTCTTTTCAATGGCTGCCCGGAAGGCACCGTCTTTAAATTCGCTCATGTGAGGAGGCTTAGAACTAATAATCCCGCCCTCCGGGTAAATAACCAGACTTTTGCGGGCCTCTAAAGCCTCCAGCGATCGCATCAACGTAACACCTCTGCTTTTTATGCTGGAGCGATTGACAGTTATGTGGAGTTTCCGGTACATAAATCCAAACAAAGGAATCTTTTCCATGTCATTTTTTCCGACAAAAATGGCGTTCGCAGGATTTAATCCAAGGGTAGGGATATCCAGATAGGAAAAATGATTCGGGCAAAATATGTACGTGGTTTTTCTATCTATTTTTTTGGAAAACACCACCTCACAACGGATGAATAAAAAGAAAAAGAGCGTGCGAGCCCACCATCGATTGATGATGCCTACCAGTCTGAATTTTTGGGGGAAGAAAATGGGTATGAGCAGAAAGGGAAAGGCAAGAAAAAAGAGAATGCTAAAAATGACCAGCCCATAACCCGTATGCGCTACCCGAATCCACTTCATTTAGCTGATGCTTAGTTACTGTTTATTGATGTTGTCTGTTTTAGGAATCAGAATGATTTCTTTTTGACGACCGTCAATATAATAGAATCCGGTTCCCGTAAAGAAGCCGTCTTCTTCCAGTTGGATACGAATATCTTTTTTCCAGGCAGGAATATTCACCGTACAATTTAGTTCAATGGAATAAGCAGTCGATGGGTGCATGGGATAATCTCCGGTATAGGGTACGCCTCCCTGCATATCCCACATGCCAATCGTGGTACCAGCTGCGTGTCCATGAAATCCGATCGGATGTGTATAAATCGAGGGTGTAATTCCTTCGGCCAACGCCTGAGTCCGGGTGGCTTTCAATATTTCATTTCCCGTAGCTCCGTTTTTGAAATGTGAAACAAGAATATCCTGAAGCCTGTTTCCTTTTTGGAAAGCTTCGTTGAGATAATCAGGAGCACGGGTTTCACCGGCCCGTAAAACATAGGCATGTTGCTGAGTATCGGTGTTTAAACGAAGATAAGTAATACCAAAATCCACATGCAATAAATCACCGGGCACGATGACTAAGGGTTGGGGGCGTTTGGCAGTGATCGCCTCTGGTTCGTTTCGCTGGACAGATACCGATGGTTGGAACCAGGTATCCAGTTTTAGCTGTTTGATTTTTTCGCGATACCACCACACGACATCTTCGGTCGTGGTTATTCCCGGCTGAATCACTTTATCCGAAAATCCCTCCTGGATAATGTCGTGAGCGATCCGGCAAATCTGCTGATAGATAACCATTTCGCGGTCAGTCCGTGTTTCCAACCAACCCACAGCCAGATTTTGAGCAGACACCACCTTTGCTTGTTGACTTTTGGGAAGAACCCGAATCAGATTATCATAGTCATTGCTGGTAAGCCCATCGGCATGACCATAGTGCGGAGCTTTATTGATGCCAATTTTTTTTGGATTTCGATCTGTAATCAGTTTTCCAAGTTGTGCCCACTGGTCCGGGTTGGAATCAGGATCCCACGCACGCAAAAACATTTTACCTACATCGTATCGGGACACAGCCAGGTATTCCAAACCCTTATCAGATCCTCGATCAAAAACTAATAACATGGTGGTTCTGCGGGCAGCAAACCAGGTGGCGGGTAATAATGTCCGAATAACCGGGTCTTCGTTGTATTCACGGGAGATAATCACCCACATGTCAATGCCTTCTCTGCGCATGAGATCCGGCAAGACGTTGCGTAGCCGGTCTTCGAGAAGTTCATCCACTACTTTTGCCTGCTCGCGTTGAGATAGAATAGCCGGATATTGAGCGTAAGTGCTGACGGCAAAGATTATTAAAAGGCAGGTAACAAACATTTTCATGGGAGATAGGTATTTTAATAGATTAGGATTTACGATAAGCAATGATGCATCTTTCATTTTTCAGGATTTCTGCAGCATGAGATACATCCAGGGTTGATTTGGCATCATTCATCTGCTCTTTCATAGCTGATTTAATTTTACGCACGTGCATGGCTTCCAGAAAACGCTTGACATCATCATGGGTTTCAAGAATCAAAGCCGGTACTTCGGTCGGTGTATTATTTTCATCTTTGGCCACCATGGTAAAAAAGGAAGAGTTTGTATGTTTGGTCAGGTGACTCTTGACATCATGGGCTTCCACCCGTATGCCGACCATCAACGAAGTGCGACCTACATAATTGACCGAAGCATGAAGGGAGACCAACTCGCCTACTTCTACGGGCTGCAAAAATTCAACGCGGTCAACGGAAACAGTAACACAATAACTTCCGGCATGTTTACTGGCGCATACATACGCCACTTTATCCATCAAAGAAAGTAGTATGCCTCCGTGGATTTTTCCCCCAAAATTGGCATAGGAAGGAATCATCAATTCAGTAATGGTCGTTTGAGATTCTCGTACAGCCTTGGCGGTCATGGGCAGGTTAGGTTTGGATTTTTCAAATTAGCGTTTTCAGTCGGATTCTCATCGGCTGTGAGATTAGTAACAGACCACACACCCCGGCCCCAATTGTTGTTCACAAGATGCCTTGGTGGCGAAGCACTGATTATTACCTGGTTTGGAATAGGGACTTTGTGGGTTGCAACCGTTGCAGGTTTCTTCCTCTTCGCTGCATCCTTGAAAACCAAGGATGGTGACTGTCAGAGAAACCGCCAGTAACGCGATGATAAAAAATGATAAACGAGTATTTTTTTTCATACTACAGAATCTAATTTTAGTTTACTGGAAAGGAACTTTCCACGGGCAATTTACGAACAAAATTGTGCAAGCGAAGGATTGTGGCCAGGGCGGTGAGCGTGAGTCCAATACACAAACCAGACCAAATACCGATGGCTCCCATATCCAGACCAAATGCCAGCATGTAGCCCAATGGCAGACCGATGACCCAATAGGAAATGAAGATAAAAAGCGAAGGAACAGTGACATCGCGCAAGCCTCGTAAGGCAGCAATACTTACCACCTGTATTCCATCCGATAACTGAAAAATTCCCGCGATTACTAGAAGAGGCCCGGCTAAAGTCAAGACCTCCACATCCGTTACATACAAGTGCGGAAGCCAGTTTCGCCCGAGGATAAAGAGGGCAGCACAAGCACTCATAAAAATGATGGCCAGACCAATGAGCACTTTCACCGCATGGCGCATGCGTGGTACATCTCCTTTTCCGTAAAAATAACTCACCCGGATGGTGGCTGCAGCTGCGATGCCTGAAATGGTCATGTAACTGATGGTGGCGAGATTAATCGCTATCTGGTGGGCTGCCAGGGATTGTGTGCCAAGCCATCCCATCATGACTAACGAAAAGTCAAAGGCGGCCACTTCAAAAATAAACTGAAGCCCAGCCGGGAGTCCGATGCCCAACATTTTTTTAAATAAACTGAAGGAGTAGTTTCGGATCAAGAAGCCGCTGCGATAATCTTTAAATAGTGGAGCCAGATAAATATAAAGTCCCAGCGACAAGGCCATGAATATTCTTGATAACAAGGTGGCGTATCCTGCACCGATTAAACCCATCCCCTCCACCCCGAAATGGCCATAGATCAGTACGTAGTTCAAAAAAATGTTCAGGACATTAGCTGCCAGCACAGCTACCATCGGCACCAGGGTATGGGACAATCCTTCTGAAAATTGACGAAAGGTTTGAAAGATCAAAGTAGGAAGGAGCGACCAGGTGATGATATTCAGGTAGGGAATAGACAATTGAATGACTTCTTCGGGTTGGCCTAAATAATAAAGAAGATGCTGAGCCAACGATACCAGAACAATGAGCACCATGGCATTAACCACATTGATGACCAGTCCATGCTTAAGTACATCGCTAATGGACTGCAGATCTTTTGATCCATCGGCAGCTGCCACCAAGGGGGTGATGGCATAAGAGACTCCAATGCCAAAGAGCAGCAGCACGTTGAAGGCAACATTCGCAAGTCCGGAGGCTGCCAACGAAGTAGCATTCAGATGACCCACCATTACATTATCCGTAAATCCCATCAGTACATGTCCTAGTTGACTGAGCATGACCGGGTAAGCCAGCATGAGACTGGTTTTAATTTCGGAGGAGTAGCGGGCAAGCATCTTTAAAATTCAGGTCCGTCTACAAACGATTGGCGAGTAATTGATGCAGTTTAAGAATACCCATCACACTCAGGCTGTCGGTGATTTTACCTTCCAGAACCATTTGATAGGCATCAGTAAAAGGGAGTTTCCAGATTTTCATATCGGCTTCGGTATCTTCACGCGAGTCTTTTCCTTCGGTGAGGTCCTCGGCTAAAAAAATGAACCCTTCTTCATCAGAGACGGAGTTAGATAAGTATGTTCGCTGAATCATTCTCCATTGGTTAGCAGTTAACCCGGTTTCTTCCTGCAGTTCACGCTGAGCCGAGAGTAGCGGATCGGTGTTAACATCTCCTCCTCCCTCAGGAATTTCCCAACTCCATTGATCAATGGTATAACGCCATTGTCCTACCAACCAGGTGTTTCCATGCCCATCCAAAGGAATGATTCCAATGGCTTTATTTTTAAAATGAACTTTTCCATAGATTCCAGACTTTCCCCCGGGAGTTACTACCTGATGCTCATCCAATCGAATCCAGCGATTATCATAAATGGTTAGTTCACTTAATTTTTTCCAGGGATTTTCATCCGGTATCGTAGGGGATAACATGTTTGAATGTGCTAAGTTTACCGAGGACAACCTACATATTTTTTATGGCAAAAGAGAGCGGGCTGACATATTTCGTTAAAAAATCATGGATGTTATACGTATTGGGTTTTTTCTTTATTGCCTCCGGTTTAGGGAAGGCAATAGAGATATCTTCATTTATTACGTTGGTTCAATCCCTGCTTGGTAAATCTATCTGGGCAGGCATAGCAGCATTGATTATTCCACCGGTGGAAGTGGCCATCGGTCTGGCGTTAGCATTTCATATCTATCCACGCTATTCTTCGGCAGGTGCCATGGTGTTGTTAACAGTCTTTACAGGTGCTTTTGCCTATAATTACTTCGTCAACGGGGTAGAAGATTGCGGTTGTTTTGGAGCTTTAGAGATATTTAAAACCTCACCACTGATTTCTTTTATTCGTAATTTCAGTTTAATGGCATTGGCTGTTTTGTGTTTTAGATATCCTTTGTCGCATGAATCGGCCTTATGGAAGTATTGTCTTGTTTTAGTACTTACATCAGCATCGGCAATGGGTGCTGGTCTAACATCCCCACGTCACTTGTTTCGGGGCGAGTCCCCCTGGGTAGGTCAGGAAGTCAGTCTCACCCCGTTGAATCTTCTGGTTAAGACGCATGAAGATTCGACTTACTTGGTTTTTTTGTTTTCTTATCAATGCAGCCACTGTTGGAATGCAACAGAAAACATAAAGTCTTTTTTGCGAACGCGAACCGTGGATAAGGTTCTGGCTTTTGGCATTGGGACGGAAGAACAGCGGAGCACATTTGAACAAATGTTCGAACCAAATTTCTCGATCACGACCATCCCTGATTGGCAACTTCTCAGGCCTGTACTTGGAGGATCGGGTGGAGTTCCACAGATGTATATTATCCGTCAAAATAGGGTCATTTATTGGACCATGGGCGAGGTGGAATCGCCTGTGACGTGGCGTGTGGGGCAAGGCGCAAAAGCACCCTAAAAGCGCGTTTGTTCTGCCCTTTTTTTCTCCCTATTTTCGATCCTTTAAGTTGAAATCCATTCACCCGTTAACCCTTTTTAACTATGGGAATTTTTGATCGTTTGAAGAATGAATTATTAGACATTATTGAGTGGTCCGATGACACTGCTAACACCATGGTGTGGAAGTTTCCACGCTTTCAAAACGAAATTAAAAATGGCGCTCAACTGACTGTTCGCGAAAGTCAGGTGGCCGTTTTGGTAAATGAAGGCAAAATAGCAGATGTTTATCAACCGGGTCGATATAAACTGGAAACTCAAAACATGCCCATCCTGACGACCATCATGGGATGGAAATATGGATTCAATAGTCCCTTTAAAGTCGATGTTTATTTTGTTAATACAAAACAGTTTGTTGATAATAAGTGGGGTACTAAAAATCCGATCATGTTACGCGATGCTGAGTTTGGCCCCGTGCGACTTCGGGCTTTTGGCACGTATGCCATTAAAATTATTGATGCCGGAAAGTTTATCAAAGAAATTGCTGGTACACAATCACACTTTACCGTAGAGGAAGTTTCCGAACAATTACGAAACCTGGTGGTCACCCGCTTTACTGATGCCATCGGTGAAAGCAAAATTCCTATCCTGGATTTGGCTGCCAACTACGATGAACTGTCAAAGTTTATTGCCGGCAAAATCAACCCTGAATTTGGTGAATATGGTTTGGAGGTAACTAAATTTTTGGTGGAGAACGTCTCTTTACCCCCTGAAGTGGAACAAGCGCTTGACAAAAGAAGCAGCATGGGGATTATCGGTAACCTTAATCAATACGCGCAGTTCCAGGCTGCTAACGCCATGGAAGCGGCTGCTAAGAACCCGAGTGGAAATGCCAGCGAAGGTATTGGAATGGGCATGGGTTTCGCCATGGCTCAGCAAATGGGTCAAATGTTTAATCAAAATCAGCAAAACAACAACAATAACCAGCAGCCTCCTCCCGTGCCTGGCGGATCATCCTATTTTGTCGCGGTGAATGGACAGCAGCAAGGGCCTTATACATTGGCTGTTTTGCAAGGGATGAGTACGCAGGGTAGTTTTACCCGAGAATCACTGGTTTGGAAGCAGGGTATGACGGGTTGGTTAAAGGCCGGAGAGGTAAGTGAATTAAATTCGCTTTTTAGTTCCATGCCGCCACCTCTTCCCAAATAATTTTCCGGAGTCATGAGTTCTTTTGTGGAAGCTACCCGTGCGGTCAACAACGAGTTGGCCTGCCAAAGTTGTGGAGCTCTTTTAAAATTTAAACCCGGCACCCGTCATTTGGTGTGTGAATACTGCGGTGCTCAAAACGAAATTGAGCAACCGGAAGTATCGGGCGAAGTCCAGGAAATCAATCTGGATGAATTTCTCGCAAATCATGTTGATGCGGAGGAACGGATGGAAGTCACGATGGTCAAATGTGACCACTGTCATGCGATTTCCACTTTCGATCCGAAAACCAGTTCGGACAAATGTCCGTTTTGTGCCTCTCCGTTGGTAGTTAAAAGTGGGACTACCTCTCAGGTGCATCGACCACAATATGTACTCCCTTTTGGCATAGATGAGAAGATGGCCCGTCAGAATTTTGGGCAGTGGCTGAAGTCATTGTGGTTTGCACCATCCAGTTTGAAGCACTATGCCGATCGGGCAGATCGATTGGCGGGTATGTATTTACCTTATTGGACATTTGATTGTAAAACTCAAACCAGCTACACCGGACAGCGAGGAGAAGACTATACCGTCAATGAATCATATACCACCGTAGAAAATGGGAACCATGTAACGCGTACACGACAGGTAACAAAAACCCGTTGGTATTCAGCTTCCGGCAATGTCTCGAATTCGTTTGACGATTTATTGATAGAGGCTACCCATTCCCTCAAACAAGACAAGCTACGCTCGTTAGAACCGTGGGATTTACAGCAGCTGGCTTCTTACAATGATAAATATTTAAGCGGGTTTAGAACTGAAAACTATTCTGTGGATGTGAAAGAGGGATATGTGCAAGCCAAAACCCGGATGGACCCTGTGATCGAATCGACCATCCGAAGGGATATTGGCGGCAACCGTCAAATGATTCACTTTACCAATACGGTCTATCAGGATCCTACATTCAAGCATATTCTTTTGCCTGTCTGGATAAGCGCCTATCGCTACAATGGCAAACTCTTTCAATTTCTGATTAACGCCCATACCGGAAAAGTGAGTGGTGATCGTCCCTACAGTGCGGCCAAGATTACACTCACGGTCATTGCCGTGATCCTCGTAATAGCTGTCATCTATTACTTTGGTTCGAAGTAGCATATGTTAAAATCATCTTTTACCAAAGATCAAATTGAGGCTGGATGTGATGAGGCAGGGAGAGGATGTTTGGCAGGGCCGGTGGTAGCGGCTGCAGTTATTCTTCCTAAGAAATATAAACACAAAGGACTAAACGATTCCAAACAGCTAACTTCCGATGAACGAAGGCTATTGCGACAAGATATTGAACGCGATGCGGAAGCCTGGGCCATTGCCAGTGTCGCGTCCGATGAAATAGATAGGGTCAACATCCTTAATGCTTCATTTCTCGCGATGCACAGGGCCATCGATCAGTTAAAGAAAATACCTCAATTGTTGCTCATCGATGGGAATCGGTTTAATGCCTATCGGCACATACCCCATCAATGCATTGTTAAAGGAGATGCACGGTTTCTATCCATTGCTGCTGCCTCCATTCTGGCAAAGACCGAGCGCGATACAATCATGGAAAGATTGGCAGAGGATTTTCCGGGCTATGGCTGGGAGAGTAACAAAGGATATCCCACCCCAGGCCACCGCGATGGGATTGTGCGACAGGGCATTACTCCCTATCACCGAAGGTCTTTTCAGTTGTTGCCCTCTCAACTTGAACTTTTTGATTAATTTTATCGATGGCTATTTCCCTCTTTCGTAAAAAACCAGATTTGTTTGACTACCATCAGGAACGCACATGCAAAAATTGTGGCCACGTTTTTCAAGGACGGTTTTGTAGTCAATGTGGTGAGAAAGTAATTGATCGAACGGATCGGGCTTTTGGAAAATTGGCCGAGAGCATCCTCAATGCCTTAACCTTCATGGATGGAAAATTCTGGAGGAGTTTTAAATTAATTCTTTCTCATCCAGGAGAACTGTCAGCGCAGATACGTGCAGGAATTCAGGTTCCGTACATGCGACTCATTGGGCTTTTCTTTGTGGCTAATTTCTTTTATTTTCTGTTCCCGGTGTTTGATACATTCAATTCATCTCTTTATAGCCAATATCATCAACAAAGTTATAGTCCTATTATCCAGGAGTTAGTCAACGAACATATCAAAGGGAATAATATTGATATCGATGTATTTACAAAACAGTACAATGCACATTCAACCAATTTAGCAAAACTCCTGTTGATCCTGCTGGTGTTTATTTTTACGCTGCCACTTTCTATTGTCAATTTTTCCAGGAAGAATTTTTATTTTGATCATCTTCAGATCTCTTTTGAATTTCATGCATTTCAAATCCTGATTTACTGCTTTATTCTTCCTAACATTTTTAATTTGATCATTCGCCTGGCTGATTCTTTATTTGGGGTTAATTGGTCGATATTACTGTCAGAAAATGTATATTCTTACATTGGAACACTGATTTTCATGTACTTCTGGATTCGGGCGCAACGCAGTTTTTATCAACATGCGTGGTGGATAAGTGTTTTAAAAGGACTCTTTCTGGGATACATTGTTTTTTATTCGTGGCAAGTGTATCGAATGATCCTGTTCTTCGTCACGTTTTACACCATGTAATATGTGTCTGATCTTTTTTGCCATCCGGCACCATCCTGATTATCCTTTGATCATCGCGGCTAACCGAGATGAATTCCACGCTCGAGAAACACAAGCCGCTTCCTTTTGGCAGGAAAGTAATGGCATATTGGCAGGAAAAGACCTCGAAGCCTGTGACGCGGTTAACGGCTGTGGTACATGGCTTGGGATTCATCGCAACGGCCGCTTGGCTTTGATTACCAACTATCGTGATCCGAAAAACATTGATCCAAAAGCGCCTTCGCGTGGGCACCTGGTTTCCAATTTTTTGAAAGGTGAAATGGCCCCTGAAGTATATCTTAATCAACTTCAAGCCCGTGCTCACCACTTTAACGGTTTCAACTTAGTGGTGGGCACAGTGGATGACTTATTCTACTTTAGCAACTACCGCGAAGGAGTTTCCCGTCTTTTGCCAGGTGTTTATGGATTAAGTAATCATTTGCTCGACACTCCCTGGCCAAAGGTTAAAAATGGCAAGCATGAATTTGAGAAGATCATCTCCAGACCTTTTTCGGATAACGACCTGTTTCAGTTCCTCCGTAACGAGAACCGCGCCTCCGATCAACAACTGCCAGATACTGGTATTGGTTTGGAACGAGAGCGGGCATTGTCAGCCATGTTTATCAAGACACCCAATTATGGTACTCGCTGCTCTACCGTTATCCGGATAGACAAGATGAATAAGGTTTCTTTCTCCGAACGAGTTTATGATCTGCAAACATTTGATCACCAAACCCAGACATTTGATTTTACTCTTCACACATCGTAAAAAGCAGTTATTAACAGATGAATAAGAAGCGGGTAAAGATTCCCCTGGTCATTCGATGGGTGCGTTGGATTTTTCCAAAACTAGAATACTGGATGCCTTCACTGGCTCATCGGTATTTTATAAAAATTTTCTTCACTCCGCTTCGCTATCAGCCTACTGAAAAAGAACAGGAAGCAGCCGCCCGTTCTTATCAATATCAGCTCTCTGTATCAGAAGAAACGATTCACGTTTATAGTTGGGGTTCAGCTACTCCCTACCTGCTGTTTACGCATGGCTGGGCTGGACGCGGAACGCAGTTTCGAAAGTTTATAGACCCCGTCATAGAGGCGGGCTATCGGGTCATTGCTTTTGACGGCCCCGCTCATGGCAAAAGCTCAGGAAAGCGAGCCAATCTGTTATCGTTCGAAGCGGTAATACAAGCCATTGCTGCGAAAGAAGGGCTGCCGGTGGCCCTGGTGTCTCATTCGTTTGGAGGGGGAGTAGCGTTGATGAGTGTAATGAATGGGCTGCCAGTAACACGGATTGTTAATATTGCCAGCCCCACCCAAGCGGATAAGATTATTGATTCCTATCTGGCTGTTATCGGAGGCTCGGAAGGAACCAAACTGGCTTTTAAAGATTACATTCAGAGAACGTTTGACCGACCGTTTCATGAATTTACCGCCATGTATTTTGCGGGCCGGCTTCCGGCTTCTGCACAGGTTCTATTGATTCATGATACAGAAGACAAGGACGTCACCATAGACCAACCGCGGGCTTTGGTCAAGGCATATCCGGAAGTAAAAATGATCGAAACCACAGGGTTGGGGCACAACCGGATATTGAAGGACGATGGCATTATCCGATTAGTATTGGATTTTGTTACAGCGCCTGAAAAATAAAAATCCGGAAGAAATTCAACCATTTTTGAAACTTTGCCATCGTAATCAAGTTGAAGCAAGTATATTCGTAAAAACGGCCCGGTTATGACCAAAATCATTGAAACCAAGCATCTTGCCCGGATGTATAAAATGGGAGATAACATCGTTAACGCGCTCCAGGACGTGTCTATTTCCATTGATAAAGGTGAATATGTTGCCTTTATGGGGCCTTCCGGCTCTGGCAAGTCTACGCTGATGAACATTATTGGTTGCCTGGATACTCCCAATAGCGGAACCTACATCTTAAATGGGCAAATGGTGAGCGAAATGACCGAAAACGAGTTAGCCGAGGTGCGCAATAAGGAAATAGGTTTTGTGTTCCAGACATTTAATTTATTGCCCCGGGCATCAGCTCTTGAGAATGTGGCTTTGCCGCTTATTTATGCAGGCTATGGTAAAGAAGAGCGCGATGAAATGGCCATGAAAGCACTGGAAAGTGTCGATTTAGCCAATCGACATCACCACAAGCCCAATGAATTGTCGGGAGGTCAAAGACAACGGGTAGCCATTGCGAGAGCGTTGGTAAACAATCCCTCCATTATTCTGGCCGATGAACCCACCGGAAACCTTGATTCCAAAACATCTTATGATATCATGGAGTTGTTTCAGCAGCTTCATGACAAAGGAAATACGATCATCATGGTGACCCACGAAGAAGACATCGCCCGCTATTCTCACCGGATCATTCGGTTGCGAGATGGTCTGATCGAATGGGATAAGCCGAATACGGAGATCTCGCGAAGACCCGTAATGGCATAGCATTGAATTTCTCTTTTCACTAAGAACGGGTCTGAAAATCCCTGACTATCTTTGTTGCCAGGCACATCTGATTGTTAATTGTGCTGAACGAAGCCATGAAAATTTATACCAAGACAGGCGACCAGGGTACTACCTCTTTGTTTGGAGGAAACCGTGTGTCGAAAGCAAATTTGCGGATCGATACGTATGGTACGGTGGACGAGCTGAATTCGTGGTTGGGCGTTTTGCGCGATCAGGAAGTGAACCAAAAAAGACAAGAAGAGTTAGTCGAAATCCAGGATCGATTGTTTACCATCGGATCGATTTTAGCTACAGAACCCGGTAATTCTAAGGTGAAGGTTCCCACACTTTCGTTGAGTGATGTTACTTTTTTAGAATCAAAAATGGATTCGATGGACGAAGCCCTTGAACCCATGCGTTTTTTTGTGTTGCCCGGAGGCCATCCCGCCATTTCTTTTGGTCATGTAACTCGAACCGTTTGCCGCAGAGCAGAACGCCTGGTGATCGCTTTAGCAGCAGCCGAAGCCGTGGATCCGTTAGTGATTCAATACCTGAACCGTCTATCGGATTATATTTTTGTCCTCTGTCGGAAGATGACGGCAGAACTAGGCGTGCCTGAAACTCCCTGGAAACCAAGAATGTAAATTATTCCCTGAAACATCAGGATTTGAGTTTGTAACTATTTTACATACATTTACGTAATTAATAATTGGATATGAAGGGAACAAATCTGGGCGAGTTTGAAGAACTCGTGTTGTTAACTATTGCAGCAATGGTGAACGATGCTTATAGTGTGGCTATTTGTGATGATTTGGAGAAAAAAACAAAGCGTTCGGTAAAACTAGGTGTGGTGCATTCTGTGCTTAATCGGTTAGAAGAAAAAGGCCTTGCCAAAAGTCGTTTGGGTGAAGCTACCAACACACGGGGTGGAAAAAGAAAGAGATATTATGCGGTAACCAATGCGGGGAAGGCGGCTTTATTAAAGTCAAAAGAACTGCGTGATCAGTATTGGAGCATTATTCCAGCATTGTCCTTGAAGGGAATGTAAATGTCAGCAGCCAAAATGAATTGGGCATTGTGTTTCCTGTTGGCTACTTGACTACGGATGAATCAATTGCATGCAAGACCAGAAAAAAATATCACCACCGTCCTGGGCTACTCGCTTCCTCACGTGGTATTGCAAACCCGCCATATTGGAAGACCTGCAAGGTGATCTCCATGAGTACTTTGAACGTAACGTAAAATCCAAAGGACTAACAAAGGCGAGATGGATTTACATTTTTGATGTTTTAAAATTTTTCAGGCCATATACCATTCGTCAACCGCAATTCGTCAACCTATTAATCAGCTATGTTATGATCGGCAGTTACATCAAGACCTCGGGGCGCAGCATTGTGCGCAATAAATTATTTTCGGCCATCAATATTATAGGTTTGGCTATTAGTATGTCTGTTGGATTGCTACTGATCAGCGTATTACTAGACACGTATTCCTATGACAAATTTCATGTGAATCATTCACGCATTTATCGAATTAATAGCCATTATCAATACCTTGAAAACAAAGACAGAAATTTTATGGCCACTACTTCTTTGCGGGCGGCCAAGGCTATCAAAGAAACTTTTACGGTGCCGGAAGAAGTAGCGATCTTGCGAAAAGGGTTAGGGGGCGATATGACCTTCGGAGAAAAAACCATCCCATTCCATGGGCTTTGGGCAAACGAATCGATGTTTAGTGTGTTTACTTTTCCTTTGCTGAAGGGCAATCCCCTCACAGCTTTGAAAGAGCCTTATTCGGTGGTGTTAACGGAGAAGGCTGCTCATAAAATGTTTGGCGATGAAGAACCCATGGGTAAAAGCATCATCCTAAATAATGACAAGGCTTATACGATTACTGGTGTTATGAAAGATGTGCCAACTACCTCGCACATGAAATTTGAAATGCTTTGCTCTATTTCTACTCGAGACATCACCGAAAATGACAACACAGATGAATTAGCCTGGGATAATATGTGGAATACCTATGTCTACCTGAAAATGCCTGAACAATTTGACCCCGATCTTTTTCAAACCAACTTAGATAACCTATGTGCCAGAGAAAACCCGTCTGTAAAAAATACAACCATTACATTGAAATTACAGCCGATGGACGAGATTATGTCAGGTGAGAGTTTAGGAAACCAAATCGGACCAACTATGGGTAGCACGTTGTTATGGGTTTTAACAGGGCTTGCTTTTGTTGTTATATTATCTGCTTGTTTTAATTATACTAATTTATCCGTGGCGCGTTCGTTGAGACGGTCGCGCGAAATTGGTGTCCGAAAAGTGATTGGTGCATTGCGTAGTCATGTGATTGGGCAGTTCGTAGTGGAAGCAATTATCATTTCACTCTCTGCCTTGGTAGCGGCATTTATCATCTTTATTTTGTTGCGCCCTCATTTTAAGAGCATAGAACCGAGCCTACAAGAACTATTGACATTGAACGTGTCACCATTACTAGTCGTTTGCTGCCTTGCCTTTGCCACCTTTATTGGTATAGTGGCTGGATTTTTTCCAGCTCTTTTCTTTTCGCGCATCAACGCAGTACAGGTATTGAAAAGCTCCAGCAACTCTAAGGTGTTTAAAAAGCTAACGCTTCGAAAGGTATTGATTGTATTTCAGTATAGTATTTCACTCATGCTGATAACCGCTACGCTAATTATGTACAAGCAGTATAAACATTATATGAATTTTGATTTGGGATTTACCACAGAAAATATTTTGAATATACAGCTCCAGGGAAATAAGGCTGAGATACTCCTAAAAGAGCTGAATGAACTACCAGAAGTAAAAGGAATATCCCAATCGGGGATGATTACAAGCGTAGGTAGCTATTGGGGTGTCCCTGTTAAAAATCCGAACAATCCGGAAGATTCGCTTTCTGTTGCCTTTAATGTAGTAGATGAAAATTACATTCCTCTACACGACCATCATTTAGTAGCGGGCAAAAATTTTACGGCTCTATCCGATTCAGCGGTTGAAAGTGAAGTAATTGTGAACGAGCAGGTGTTGAAACGATTCAATCTTCCAAAAGACCCCAACCTCTCTATTGGGGAGATGTTAAGGGTAGCGGGTAAAGACCTGCGTATTGTTGGAGTGATGAAAAACTTTCAATATGGTCGCGCCAACAATGAAACAGGAAAGGAAACAATTTTTCGATATTCTAAAGAAGATACTCAATATCTGAATGTGAAATTGCTTTCTAATGATCTTCCTGCCGCCTATGCTAAAATTGAAGCCATATGGAAAAAATTGGATACGGTTCATTCATTTAATGCAAAATTTTATGATGATGAAATCGAGGAATCATTCAAAGGGTTATCAGCCAGCATGAAGTTAGCAGGAGCCATCGCGTTTCTTGCTGTTTGCATTGCTTCATTAGGGTTATTGGGGATGGTGGTCTTTACTACAGAAACACGTTTGAAAGAAATCAGCATTCGCAAAGTAATGGGTGCCACTGAGAGTGGATTGGTTTATTTGCTAGGCCGTGGCTTTTTTATGTTGCTTGGCATGGCTGCTTTGATCGCTTTGCCCCTTACGTATTTCTTCTTCGAGCAAGTCATGTTACCTAAAATTACCAATCATGCGCCACTCGGGTTACTGGAAGGAGTAGTTGCCGTGATTGGAGTCATGCTGATTGCTGTAATAATGATTGGTTCGCAGACATTAAAGGTAGCTAAGGCTAATCCGGCAGAAGTCTTAAAAAATGAATAACTAAACAACATAATTAAAATTAAGTGACTGATAATTAATCATTTATAATTTTACTAACAATTGTTAGGTGATAGTTTCCTATAACTTTATCTTGCAGTCAAAATGTTTGTAAAATGATCGAAACTAGCGCCATCAGCATTCAGTCAGTAAAAAACTCCCGTCTCGGAGAAGTAGATTTTAGCAAGGTTCAATTTGGGAAAGAGTTTGCTGACCATATGTTTCTGGCTGATTTTCGGGAGGGAGAGTGGAGAAATCTCCGTATTGTTCCTTATGGAAAAGTGTCGATAAGCCCTGCCACTCCGGCATTGCATTACGGTCAATCCATTTTTGAAGGAATGAAAGGTTTTGCCGGGCCCGAAAACGAAATTCTGCTATTCCGGCCTTTGTCGAATCTACAGCGACTGAATATTTCCGCGGAACGAATGTGCATGCCTAGGTTGCCGGAAGATGTTTTTATGGAAGCCCTGACAACACTGGTCAACCTTGATCGCAAGTGGGTACCGAAAGTACCGGGGGGATCTCTTTACATTCGTCCCTTTATGTTTTCGGCAGACGAGTATATTGGTATTCGCCCATCGCAGGACTTTACGTTCATGATTATCAATTGCCCGGTGGGTCCGTATTATTCCACACCGGTCAAAGTCAAAATAGAAACCCATTACACCCGGGCAGTGGCCGGAGGCACAGGGTTTGCCAAAGCCGGGGGCAACTATGGTGGAGCTATTTATCCGGCTAAACTTGCTCAGGACAAGGGGTACCATCAGCTAATTTGGACGGATGGAAAGCACCATGAGTACATTGAAGAATCAGGTACGATGAATGTCATGTTTGTGATAGATGATGTTTTGGTCACTCCTGCTTTGAGTGACTCTATATTGGCAGGTATTACTCGCGACAGCGTCCTTACCCTGGCTCGTCATTGGGGGATGAAGGTAGAGGAGCGTAAGATTTCGGTAACTGAGTTGGTAAAAGCGCTGGAGGAAGGACGCGTTCAGGAAGCTTTCGGAGCCGGTACAGCCGCCACGATTGCACCTATCGAACTCATTGGCCATCAGGATAAAGACTATCTCCTGCCTCCGGTTGCTTCACGCAAATTTTCAAATCAGGTGTATGCGGAATTGGATTTGATCAAACGAGGCCAAAAAGCAGATGAATTTGGCTGGGTGGTAAAAATCTAGCCTTCCGTGTGACTATCTTCGGCCATGCGTTTTGTTTTGGCGTTGATGATTTGCGTGGGTGGCTGTTTCCAGGCCTGCTCCCAAAAACAACTTTTGCTTTTGAAGCGAGGTAAAATCATTCACGTGTATCAGCCGGGTGAAACCATCCGGCTCAAAATGAAAGGTGATGATAACATTACACGGTCCTATGTGAATAATATATTGGAATACGCTGTGGTTCTTCATCAGGACACGATTCCGTTCATCAAGATTGAGCGCCTGTATGTCTCAGAGCCAAGTGTCATAAATAAAATCGGAGGCATGCTGACGGTGGGCGGAGGCGGTTTGTTTGCCATCGATCAGGTCAATCAATTAATTCAGGGTAATGGGCTGAATCTGGATCAGGATATTTCTACGGTTTCTTTGATTAGTGTAGGCGTAGGTCTTCCCATGATGCTCATTCGAAAAAAATCTCAAAAACTTCGCTACCCCTATAAACTGTTGATGGTAAAACTGGGAGATCCTCTTTACCAGCGTTAATTTCACTATCTTTGGCGAAATTTTATAATTATGACTATTGATCAACTCAAAGAGTTGAAGGGCCGAGTAAGTGCCTTGAGGGGGTATCTTTGACTACGATCGCAAAATCGTAGAGGTACAAGACGAAGAACGAATTACCCAACAGGCTGATTTCTGGAATAATCCCAAACAGGCTGAAAATCTCCTCAAACAATTGCGCACAAAAAAAGTTTGGACAGACGCTTTTGAGCAAGTGACCAAACTGACGGATGACCTGGAAGTGTTGACGGAATTTCAACAAGCGGGTGAAGTGGGTGCGGAAGAAGTTGAGAAGGAGTACCGAAAGGCGCTTCAATCGGTGGAGGAACTCGAATTCAAGAAAATGCTCAGCCAGGAAGAAGATCAGCTGAGTGCCATGATTGAGATAAACCCAGGCGCAGGAGGTACAGAAAGTCAGGACTGGGCGGATATGCTTAACCGGATGTATATCATGTGGGGTGAGAAAAATGGGTATGCCGTTCGTCAGGTCGACTATCAAGCCGGAGAAGTAGCGGGTATCAAATCAGCCACTTTGGAAATAGACGGTCCGTTTGCCTATGGGAAGCTGAAATCAGAAATTGGCGTACATCGGTTGGTAAGAATATCACCATTTGACAGCAACGGTCGAAGGCATACCTCGTTTGCATCTGTCTTCGTTTATCCAGAAGTGGATGATAGTATTAAGATCGAGATCAATCCAGCGGATCTGGAATTTCAAACGTCTCGTTCGGGAGGAGCTGGAGGACAGAATGTCAATAAAGTAGAAACAAAAGTTCAACTCACGCATAAGCCCACGGGAATCGTAGTGGTGTGTCAGGTTGAGCGATCGCAACATGCTAACCGGGAAAAAGCACTTCAAATGTTAAAGTCCCGGTTGTATCAGTTGGAAATGGATAAGCGAAACCTGGAACGCGATAAGATTGAGGCCAGTAAAATGAAGATTGATTTTGGCTCGCAAATTCGAAACTATGTATTGCATCCTTATAAATTGGTGAAAGATGCTCGTACCGGAGTAGAAAGAACCGATGCGCAGAATGTCTTGGATGGTGATGTAGATGAATTTATGAAGGCTTTTCTGCTGAGTGCGCAAGAGAAAAGCAATGATAGTAATTGATGGGCTCATCTTCGAATCATCAGAATATTTATACACTTCCTTTTTGGCTATTGTGTTTAAGTTCACTTCTTTTCTTTTCCAGCTTTAACATGATTTTGCCCGAGCTTCCTGGCTATTTAGAGCAATTGGGAGGGAAGGATTTCAAAGGCTTGATCATCGCATTGTTCACCTTAACAGCTATGATTTCACGACCCTTTAGTGGAAAATTGGCTGATCGCATCGGACGGGTACCCGTCATCATGGCTGGTTCTGTAGTTTGTTTAGTGTGCAGCCTGTTTTATCCTCTGCTTACTTCTCTGTCTGGATTTTTTCTGTTGCGATTGGTTCATGGTTTTTCAACAGGGTTTACACCTACCGGGCAAACAGCCTATCTGGCAGACATAGTCCCACCAGAAAGACGAGGCGAGGCAATGGGATACCTGGGCACAGCCGGAACCTTGGGAATGGCCAGTGGTCCGGCCTTGGGAGGTTGGATTGCCCAACTTTTTTCACTGGACATCATGTTCTATTGTTCTTCATTCTGTGCATTGTTATCCGTAATCATCCTGTTTCGATTGCGTGAAACGGCCACAGATCATACCCGGTTTACTTTCCGGCATCTGGCAGTCGAAAAATCTGATTTATTTGAACCAAGAGTACTGGCTCCGTGCCTGGTGATGGCGCTTTGTGCATTTTCATATGGCGCTGTATACACCGTTATTCCGGATTATGGCAAGCACTTGAATTTTGAAAACACAGGTGTATTATTTATGTATTTTACAATTGCATCATTATTCGTCCGACTGATCGCAGGCCGTGCTTCAGATAAATATGGACGAGTAACTATTCTTCGTATCTCCACCGCATTAGCTTTAATTTCCATGTTAGTCGTGGGTACCGCATCAACTAAAATTCACCTGATCATAGGAATTGTTTTGTATGGATTGGCCCAAGGTTCTACTTCGCCCACCTTACTAGCATGGGCAACCGATCTCAGTGACCCCCAGCGAAAGGGAAGGGGAGTAGCCTCTCTGTATATTTTCATGGAGTTCGGGATCGGAATCGGAGCATTAGTTTCAGGTTGGCTTTTTGGCAATGATATCACCCGATTGTTTTTAGTGTTTGCTATCTGCAGCTCTTTGTGTCTGGTGGCTTTTGCCTTTTTAATTCGCTCCCGGAAACAAAAATTACAACAAGCATGAAACGGTTGTATTGGCTTTTGTTTGGCCTGACTTCACTCCTACACCTAGTCATGTTGGCGATTGAGCAATCGATGATAGCGGGATTGTCGAAAGCTTTCCTGATGCCTTTGCTGACCCTGTTTTATTTCCATTCAAATGAGAAACCATCGAAACTTATTATGGGTGGATTACTGTTTTGCTGGATAGGGGATGTTTTTTTGTTGATGCAGAACAACCCCCTTTTTTTTATACTAGGCCTTAGTTCATTTTTACTGGCACATTTTCTGTATATCCTGGGATACCGGACTCATCAGTGGATAAAACCAACAAAAACACGAAAAGTGATTTTATCGTTGTCATTACCGGTATGCATAGCTGGCATGGGATTAATAGTCTATTTGTTCCCCTACCTTCAAGAGATGAAAATACCTGTGCTACTGTACGCCATCCTACTGACGACCATGGTGCTGGTGTCCATTTTTAGAGATGGTAAGACGACCAGTCAAAGTTTTTGGTTTGTTTTTATAGGCGCGTTACTTTTTATGATTTCTGACTCTCTGATAGCCGTCAACAAATTTATTAACCCTTTACCGTGGTCAGGTGTCCAGATTATGCTTACCTATGTGACTGCACAGGCGTTAATAGTTCATGGTTTGATCGCTCATCCAAAAAAAAACGAGTGAAGTAGAACATCACTCGCAGGAGAAATAGTTGATGATCTTTCTATAGCTTCCTGACACTTCCGCTTCCAGCCGCATGACTATTAACTTTATCAGGATTACCTCTGTAGCGTACACTTCCACTTCCGGAAATTCTCACATCTAAATCTTCCTTTACACCTATTTCAACATCACCCGAGCCGGAAATACGGACGTTACACCGCGTGGCTTCCAGATCGGAGGCCATTACCTTACCCGAGCCACTGATAGAAATTTTTACTTCAGGGGCACTTCCGGCTGCCCGGATATTACCAGATCCCGAAACACCAAATGAGGCGTTGCCATTGATCATGACAGTTGACTTTACGTTTCCTGAACCACTCACATCACTATGAAACCCTTGACATGTACCTGTCACTTCCAGATCACCGGAACCAGAAACATCCGCATTTAAATCTCCGGTAACATTTATTTTCGCATCCATATTCCCGGAACCGCTCACCCTTAAATCAAGCCCACTAGATGTAATAGTTGATTCAGTAATTAAATCTCCTGACCCACTAACAGAGAGCCCTTCAATTTGAGGAAGAGTGACATAGGCCACAATTCTATCATCTGATCCCCAACTCCAGCTCCATTTCTCCAGGTTACTGATTGTAAGCCTACCATCCTCTACTTTGGTTTTAACTTTTTCTAATACATCTGGGTCGCCTTCCAGTTCTACTTTAAACTCTTTTCCCTGAGTTACATAGCATTTTCCAGGGAATCCAAAGCTAACCTTAGTAAAATCACGGAGATTTCGGTTTTCTCTTTTTTGAGCTTGTACCAAACCAGCGGTGGTGATAGCCAAAATGACTAATAACAGACGTTGAGATTTCATGCTTTTTTTATGTTAATGACAGGAGATGACAGGACTAGGTTGCATGAATTAAGACGTAATTTTAATTATGCTCGTTTCGTATCAGTTAAAATTGTTCAAAATCGGTCACCTCTGCTCAGATTTCGATAGCTGAAATTTCTAAATTATTCTAATTTGTGCTTCGTAAGTCCCGAAACACCTCTTTATTTTCCCGGAGTGGCAATGTTACTGGGAGCTGTTCTGACACTCATTAGTTTCGTATTGATTCGAATAACCCTAAAAAACAAATGGTGATTGGTAAATAGTTATTTCTCACTAATCAATTTTTGAATAGCCAATAGTTCATCCCTAAGCTTAGCGGCCTCCATGAATTCCAGTTCTTTTGCTGCCTTTTCCATTGCTTTTCGGGTACGATCAGCCATTTTTTGTAATTCATCCTTGCTTAAATATGATACCACCGGATCGGCCGCCAATGAACTTTCTTCCGGCTCCACATAATACCGCTTCTGTGTTTTTTTAGAGTCAGCCACCTTTGTTTGTTTGAAGATTTCCCCGGTTGATTTAAGAACGGTTAGCGGTGTAATTCCATGTTCTTTATTGTAATCCTGTTGTACTTTTCTCCTTCGATTAGTCTCATCAATTGCTTGCTGCATACTTTCGGTAGTGTGATCAGCATACATGATTACACGCCCGTTTGAATTACGGGCGGCCCGTCCAATGGTTTGTATTAATGATCGTTGATTTCTCAGAAACCCTTCTTTATCGGCATCCAGAATGGCTACCAACGATACTTCAGGTAAATCCAGTCCCTCGCGTAAAAGATTTACTCCCACCAGCACATCAAAAATACCTAAGCGCAATTCCCGTAGAATTTCTACCCGATCAAGTGTCTCTACTTCACTGTGAATGTATCGGCATTTAACCGAAGCCCTTTCCAGAAATTTAGTCAGCTCTTCCGCCATTCGTTTGGTTAACGTAGTAATGAGCACCCGTTCCTTTTTCTTTACACGCTCATCGATTTCCTCCAGAAGGTCATCAATTTGATTCTTGCTGGGCCGAACATCGATTTGAGGATCCAATAGACCGGTGGGCCGAATGATCTGTTCAATAACTACCCCCTCTGATTTTCGTAATTCATATTCGGCAGGAGTGGCACTTACATAAATGACAGTATTTAGGATTGATTCAAATTCATTGAAAGTCAGTGGGCGATTGTCCAAAGCAGATGGCAACCGAAAACCGTAGTCTACGAGGTTTACTTTTCGAGAACGATCCCCTCCCCACATGGCCCGTACCTGAGGTAACGTCACATGACTTTCATCAATGATCATCAGGTAATCGTCCGGAAAATAGTCCAACAGACAAAACGGTCTGGCCCCGGGACGCCTACGATCGAAATAGCGTGAATAATTCTCGATTCCGCTGCAATATCCCAATTCTCTCATCATTTCAAGGTCAAACTCTGTTCGTTCTTTTAAACGTTTGGCCTCCAGATGTTTTTTTTCCTGTTCAAACATCTGCACTTGTAGAACCATATCATCCTGTATTTCATGGATAGCCTGATGCAGCGAATCTTTACCGGTGACAAACAAGTTAGCAGGAAAGATCATTCCAATTTTTTCTTCTGAAAGTTTTTTTCCTGTCTGGGGATCGATGATGTGAATTGCTTCAATCTCATCGCCATAAAAATATATTCGTAAGGCGTAATCTGCGTATGCCAAAAATACATCTACGGTATCTCCTTTTACCCGAAAAGTGCCTCGTTTAAATTCAGCCTCCGTCCGGCTATAGAGAATGTCGACCAGCGAAAACAATAAACGATTTCGGGGGATGGATTCACCTACCTTTAACTGAATTCTGTTTTTACCAAACTCCTCCGGATTGCCAATACCATAGATGCATGATACAGATGCAATCACAATGACATCCCTTCTTCCCGAAAGTAAAGCGGAAGTGGCACTGAGCCTCAATTTTTCTATTTCTTCATTGATAGATAAGTCTTTTTCAATATAAAGATTGGATGTGGGAATGTAGGCTTCTGGTTGATAATAGTCGTAATAAGAGATAAAATACTCTACCGCATTTTCAGGGAAAAATTGTTTGAATTCACCGTAGAGTTGAGCCGCCAGCGTTTTATTATGACTTAACACAAGTGTGGGCTTATTTACTTGCGTAATGACATTGGCAATTGTAAAAGTTTTCCCAGACCCTGTAACGCCTAAAAGTGTTTGGTGAGCTTCTCCGGCATTTAATCCATTAACCAATTGATCTATAGCCTTCGGTTGGTCGCCTGCTGGTTCATATTCGCTGATCAGTGAAAAGGCCATACAATTCTTGTTGTCGAAAATTAGTGATACTTCTATGAAATAAAAAAAGCGATGAAGGATATGTTCACCGCCTTTACGATTATCCGAGTCAAACTTGATTTACATATGAGAATACCTGGTTTACCCGATGAATTTAGTTATTCCAAATGGCCCATGCTTTTTCAGCCTGAATGTGAAGCATCTCCAATCCATTTTTAATGGTGGCATTGCGCATTTCAGCTTTTTGCAGAAACTGTGTTCGAGCGGGATTATAAATCAAATCATAAACAAAATGCTCTGCTGTTAAAAGCTCATAGGGAATGGAAGGAAAGGACTTAGTGTCTGGATTCATTCCAAGAGGAGTAGTATTAATAATCAGCTTATGTTCAGTCAGAAGTGCTGGTTTTTTATTTAATTCTTCATAGGTGAGATCACCTGTTTTTAGATCTCGGGAGACAGTTTTAAAGTCTATATTAATTTTTGTCAAAGCTTGCCGGACTGCCTTAGATGATCCGCCCGTTCCTAACACTAAAGCAGAGATCGCCTGCTCTTGCGGAACCCATTTAGTAATTGTTTCCAGAAACGCATCACTGTCAGTATTATAACCTTTTAATTTTCCATCTCTGATACGGATTACGTTAACAGCTCCGATCTTTTTGGCATCAGGGTCGATTTCAGTCAAGTACGAGAGTACTTTTTCTTTATAGGGAATCGTTACATTCAATCCACAAAGTTCGGGATGATCGCTCAATAACTTTTTTAGCTCATCGATAGTGACAAGCGGGTATAGTTCATAATGATAGTCGCGAAGCCCTTCTCGGAAAAATTTCTCGTCAAAGTATGACTTGGAGAACGAATGACTGACTGCTGAGCCGATTAAGCCAAATTTTTTTTCCATGAATAATCATTTTGTTTTTAAAGAAGATGCTAACTTTTCTAACCCGACTACCAACAGAATTCCAAGGGCTGCAAAAAGAATAGCTTGCAAGATCTGTGGATTTTGACCGGTAACTTCCATAAATTCTCCAGGCCAGATACTCTTATCAAACGCAACCGTCTGTTCTCCTTTGCTATTTGTATAATACTGCAGAACCTGGCGCCAGGGCCAGATTTTATTCAAGAATCCTATCATAAAACCGGCCAGAATAGAAACCGCAAGATCATGGTAATTTTTAAACACCCACGTAAGCACGTGTGAGAAACCTAGCAATCCGGTTAGACATCCGGCAGAAAATGTCAAAAACACGGCTACGTTGTAATGTACAAATACTTCCGTCATAATAAATTCATACTTGCCCAGAAGAAGAAGTATGAATGCTCCAGAGATTCCCGGTAGAATCATCGCACATATAGCGATGGCGCCAGCCAGAAAGACAAATATAAGCGAGTTGGGAGTTGTGGTGGGAGCAAGCAGAGTAAGGGCATACGCTATCACCATCCCCAGGCCCATTAAGAAGATTGAGCTGAATTTCCATTTTTTTACTTCCCTTAGCACGAGAAGAGCTGAAATGACAATCAGACCAAAGAAAAATGACCAGGTAGGGATTTGATAATTTTTTAGCAAGTACAACATTAACTTGGCCAATGTAATCCAGGCGGTGACCAACCCGGCAAGTAGAACTATCAAGAAATTACCATTGATTTTACCCCAAAATTCTCGGATTTTCAATTTTAGCAATAAACGGATAGAGGCGATGTCTACAGACTTGATGGAATTAAGTAATTCATCATAAATACCCGTAACAAATGCGATGGTACCACCGGATACACCCGGGATTACATCAGCGCCTCCCATGCTGACGCCCTTCAGATAAAGTAATAGATATTCCTTTGGGGTTCTCAAAATGATTCAATCAGCGTGAAATGGAGGTGCAGAATTGTCTTTCTTACGTTCCAAACCAAGAAAGTGAAGAAAGGTATCTCCCCGTAAGCCTAACCGAATGGTTTCCAACGGGATAACTTCATGTGGGGCTATGTTGCCCAGATTCACATTTGCACCGAGTAGTTTGATAAACCAAACCTGTTGTGCTTTTTGAGGCGCTTCCCAAATGATTTTTTCGAAGGGTATTTTGGTTAAGATTTCCTGTACCAGACCAGATCTAACTTCACCAGTTGATCGAAACAACCCCACGTTTCCACTCTCGCGGGCTTCGCCAATCACTTTCCAGGCACCGGCATCTAACTCTTTTTGCATCAAATCGATCCACATATAAGGGGGGATGATTTTATCAGCGTCCTTGGAACCCACTTCACTGAGTACCGTTACTTGTTCAGAAAGTTTGGCGATATAATCGCATTTTTTATCGTGATCAAGGTCGATTGATCCATCTGACACCTCGGCAAACTGTAAATCAAATTTATCTAACACCTTCCGGTAGTCATCAAATTGATCCCGGATGATAAATGCTTCGAACAGGGTTCCTCCAAGGTAGCATGGAATACCAGCGTCTTTGTAGACTTTAAGTTTTTCCTTCAGTTTGGGAGTAACAAAAGAAGTTGCCCATCCGAGCTTAATAATGTCAACATGATCCGCACAGTTGCTTACAAAATCTTCGGCTTCTCTTACGCTCAGCCCTTTATCCATGGCCATGGTAAAACCCATCTGCCTGGGCTTCGTAGTACGCTCAGGTAAATTTTTTAACGAATAATTCATTGTTGATTGTCTTTTCTAAACTGTTCAATAATTCGGTACAGAGCCTTTTGGGTTTCCGCTTTTGGAAAGAAGTCGAAAAGAACGGTATGACCCTCAAAGTTCAAAATTAAGGCATTTTCCAGATAGTTCAGAGCTTCTTTAAATTGGCCGGCTTCAATCAAATAAACCGTCATTCGGTAAAACAACTCTGAGTCATCCGGGAGTTCATCCATGCCTTGGGTCAAAACATCGATGGCTTTTTGGTGTTCCCCTTGTTCAAAATAGATAAAAGACCAGTTCAGCCACGTTTCTTTATCGTCCGGCTGAAGGTTACTGGCTTCTTCATAGGCACTCATGCTACTTATGGTGTTTCCAATTTTAAATTCAGCATGGGCGGCTGCTTTCCAATATTCAGCGTTTTGACTATTTAGTTTCACAGCGCGATTAAAAAAATGGAGCGCCTGGTACCACTTTTCTTGTTTTTCTAAACAATTGCCCGCTCCAAACCAGGCTTCATCGTACATCGGATCGAGTTTGGTAGCTTTTTGAAAATATTTTATACCCAGGTCATATTGCTCAAGATTTTCATAGGCAGCACCCATACAACAATATACTTCTGGGCTTGGACCTTCAATATCAATCGTCTGCTTAAATTCATCCAACGCCTGAGTGTATTGGCTTAAATTCATAAATGAATTGCCTTTATTGAAATGAGCGGAAGCAAAATTATCATCAATAGCAAGCGCAAAGTCATACGCCTCAACAGCCTCGGCAAACCGTTCAAGCTTATTACAAACAATTCCTAAATTATACCAGGCGGCAGACGAGTAGGGATCTTCATCTATAAATTTCTTATAGTAAGCCAAACTTCCTTCCAATTGTCCAACCACATCCAAACAAAAAGCCAGTTCATACAAGGAACCCTCATGAGATAAGTTAATTTCGATGGATCGTTTATACGACTCAATGGCCTGTTCATAATTCTCCATGCTTTGATAGGCAAGCCCGATGTTGTAGTATATCTCATCATGATCCTCTTCACTTAGCTGAAGAGCTTCTTCATAAATGATGATGGCTTCTGTGTGCTTGCCCTGAAGAGAATGTATGGATCCTATGGAAAGAAAAATTTCTAGATCTGTTGGTTGAAGGTTTCGCGCCTGTTCCAGAATTTCCAACGAGTCGGCATACTGCCCCATATTGGTAAATATCTGAGCCTTTAGCGTCATCAGATCTGTCGAAAAGGGGTATTGATCCATGGCAGTGGTCACCGCTGCCAACGCCTTTTTATGCTTACTTTTTCCGAGATAATGATCGATGATTATTTCATACTCATCAATATCAAAAAAGGCTCCAAGGTTTTTTTTGAGGCTTTCTTCATAACGCTTGATAATCTCCTCCTCTTCCTCTCGTTTTCTGAATTCGTGCGCCATGGGCTAAAGGGTTTGCCTAAATTAGGCAATTTTGATTAGTTGCCAGCAAATCTATCTAAATTTCAGAGTTAAAGTTCATATATTTTTTTGATCCAAAAACTATTGTGATTTTCGATTTTTTGGAATAACTCCATCACGATATGCGCCACAGGCCCAATCAAGTGTTTCTGACAAATCCTTAAATTTTATACCCATCTGATTCACAGCTTTTTTGTTGTTAAACTGGAAGTTTTCCTTTGCCAACCTGGCCGATTGACGACTCACCAGCGGTTCCCGCTTCAATACACCTGCTTTTAATTCTTCTATCCACCCAGCCAAAGATGCTGCCCAGTGTGGAACCAGGATAGAAGGCGCTTGGGTACCAAAGCGGATAGCAATTTCAGTGAACATTTTCTGATATGTGGTATGACCAGCACTCAGAATAAAACGTTCTCCTGGGTGAGGGTTTTTATATAATTTTAAAATACAATCGACCACGTCTCTTACGTCCACGTAGTTAATGGTTCCTGTAGTATAAAATTTATTACCGGACCAGACATAGTCTAAAAGTTGGGCACTGCTGCGACCATCTGTCAACGGAGCCAATATCATAGATGGATTGATGATGCTTGTGTTAAGCCCCTCTGCATACCCCCGATAAGCTTCCAGCTCAGCCAGATGTTTGGATTGACCGTAATCAGATTCCATCGAATCCTCTGTCCATTTACATGTTTCATCCAGTATAACTTTTCCTTTTATCCGGCCAAGAGCAGCTACGGAACTCACATGAATGAGGTGCGATACCTGATTGCGCAAGCAAGCATTGACTACATTTCGGGTTCCGCGAACGTTGGTCTCGTATAGTTTTTTGGAGTGACGTGGATTAAATGATACCAAAGCCGCTGTGTGAATAACAGTTGTTGCCCCTTGAAAGGCTTCTTGCAAGTCCAAGGGTTCAAGGACGTCAGCATTTTTCCAGGCGAGAGGCGTCAATTCCTCTGGGATGTTGCTTTCCTTTCGTTTAATTCCAACAACAGATATGTTGTTGGATAGTAACTGCTGACAGATAAATCTTCCCAACAAACCGTTGGCGCCTGTAACAACTACCATGTATGATTGTAATTTAGAAGTGGTAAGGATAAGGCTTTGGAATAATGTCGGTTGGAGATGGCTTTTTTTAACCAAGGTAGATTTTCCACGTGATGACAATCAGTTCCGATCCAATCAATCCATTGCCGATCTATCAAGCGCTCAGCTATCCGTTGAATCGGTTTGCCATACATTCCTCCCAGAGAGAGCGTATTGATTTGGAATAATACGCCCCTGTCCCGCAAATCTTCCAAACGGGATTCATCCATATATTGATATCTTTCCGGATGAGCCAGTACTAATTTATAGCCCTGAATGGAGGCCTTAAAAATAAAGTCTTTTAGAAAGAAGGGCTCTTGAAGATGATTGAGTTCAAAGAGTAGATGATTTCTCCCAAAGGTTAGAAAGGAGGTGCTGCCATTCATTTGACTCATGAGGGTTTCATCAAGATAATATTCAGCAGCAGCTTCAATCTTAAAGTTAATTTTCTTTTCTACCAGCAGTAGCTGAAGTTGTTTTTTTTGTGCCAAGATCACTTCTGGCGTATTGGGATAATGATCTGGCCTGATATGCGGTGTAGTAATGGCGTGCGTAAAGCCTATTTCCTTCAACGCCTCGATTAACAGAATAGATTCGTCCCAGGAACGTGCGCCATCGTCTATGCCTGGCAGTAAGTGGGAGTGTAGATCGACTTTAATCGATATGATTGGATTTTTCGATGACCGTAAAAAGCGAAACACGTCAGCGATTGATCAGTTTTTTCCAATTTTTCCCTGGGGTAGGAACATCCTCATAGTAACCGTAACCATATCCTTTTTTATTGGAAGGAACTGCATTCAGAACAATAGCCAGATTAGTAAGTTTGTGAATGGAACTCAGTCTCTTCAGATTTCTCAGAAATTCATACTTGGAATAATTGGCCCGTACAACAAAGATGGAAATGTCCGAATTTTTCATGGCCATCATTCCATCTGTGACTAGTCCAACAGGTGGGGTGTCCATCACAATAAAATCATACTCAGGTTTTAATTCAGCAATCAAGTCACTAAAATCTCCGTTCATCAAAAGTTCAGAAGGATTAGGAGGATGTGGACCGGCTGGAATAAAGTCAAGATTTTCGACTTCTGTTGGAACAACACAGTCCCGCCAGGAATGTTTTTGGATGAGAATAGTACTCATGCCTCTGGAGTCATCAGGTGTATTGAAGAATGAATCATTTTTGGATTTGCGCATATCCAAATCCAGCAAGACTACTTTCTTTTTTGACATTGCCAAAACAGCGCTGAGATTCATCGCTAAAAATGATTTTCCTTCACCCGAAATGGTAGAAGAAATGGTAATGATCTTTTTGGATTGACCAGAGGTGAAAAAATCCAGGTTGGTTCTCAAGGTCCGTATTGACTCACTCACCATCGACTTGGGATGATCTTTTACGTACAAACTTTTACTGGAATGCGAGGAAAAAGGAATCGTTCCCAGGACCGGGGTTCGAGTGGACCGCTCTATTTGATTGATGCCTGTAATGCGGTTTGTTAAAACATACACCAGGCCGATAAAGAAAAAGTTAATGACAATACCTGCAACAACACCAATCCCATAAACCAAGTACTTCTTAGGCGATATAGGTGATGAAGGAAGGGTGGCCGAAGCGAGAATTTTAAAGTCAGAAGTACTTCCGGCCTGCGCGATCTCGAATTCCGCTTTGGATTGCATCATAGCTAAGTAAAACTCTTCATATAGTTTATAAAATCTTTGATTTTTAGAAAACTGAGTGTTTTTATCAGGCAAGCCAGCAAATTTTCTCTCCAACTGATCCTTTTGTTTACCAAGATCCGTCATCGCCATCATCCAGTTCCTTTTTAGTTCATTGAGTTGACTAAATACCTGTTCCCTTAACTGGCTGGATTGTTGCTCCATCTGTTTAGAGGCGAACGTATTTTCATTGTAAGCCAGTGATAATTTTTTGCGTTGCTGGATTACCCGTTGAAGTTCTTCTAGTTTACGGTTTAAATAGTCGGGCAAAAAAGTATATGGCCTGATGGAAAGCCCTAGATCATCCGCAGTCAAGTCACTGATAATCGTATTAACTCGATTTATTTTGGTATTCACTTCGAATCTTTGGGAGTCAATCCGATTAATCATTTCCACCGTTTTCCGAAGATCCTGCTCGAGATTGTTGCTTCGGTTTTGTAGGGTAAAAGTTTCAAAATAATCTTCAAAGCCTTCCATTTTTTCCTCTACCTGAATCAACTCATTATTCAACCATTCAATTTTTTGTTTATTGGCAAGATTCTTTTGTTCATTGCTATAAGATATGTAGGTGGAATCTATCTTGTTAACAATCTCAAAAGCTTTAAACAGATTAAAGTCGCGAAAGGAGATTTTGATCGTGTTAGCAGTAAGATTCATAGGCTCTACTGAAAGATTTGTCACCAGATAGTTCAATAGCGTATTTCGATGGTTCATAACGAAGTAGTACTCGTTATTGTCGTCTGACGAAAAGAATCGTGTTTTAGACAAGGTTAACGTGAGGTTATTATGACGGAAGGGTTCATTATATAGACCTTTCACGGGTTTGTCTTCACCGGGGAAAAGCAATTCGAATTCCTGATCATTTACATTTTCAAAGTATATGGGAATGTCAAAATAGGCGGGATTGTTATTTTGATATGTAATAGATATTGGCGAAACACGGTAGACCTCCTCTCGCAGTACTTTGCCAATGCTGAAGTAACTTACGGATAGCGGCAGAGAGTCGATTAATCTATTAAGAAAAACTTTTGACTTGATCTGTTCTATTTCTCCGGAGATCAGATTGATGTTTTGTTCATCAACAAATTGTTTGATCCCAAAATCAGAGGCATCACGTTTGATGTCCAATTTGAGTTCGGATTGAGATTCATACAAAGGTTTGGTATACCGGACATATAAATAGGCAGTCAGGTTCGTGAGGATGAAAATCAGCAGAATCCAGACGAAATATTTTTGAGTAACAGCTACCAGCTTTTCAGTGTCAATGGATTCAGGAGACTGAATCTCCGTATTTCGGAATATCTCTTCCATCAGTTAGTTGTTGGTTGTAGAGACAATAACAATTAAAGAGGTAATACTGACTAATAAGCTTAGAATGGCTGCATTATCACGTAATCCTTCCGAAAAAGGTCTTCTAATCGGATCAATATAGACAATATCACCTGGCTCCATGATCATATTTCCGGCTTTAAAACCCTCCAGGGTACTCAAATTAATTTGATACACATGATTGTCGCGAATTACTTTTATGGTATGTGCTTTGGAGTCATTAGGTAATCCTTTGGCGAGAGCAATTGCTTCCGCCAGGGAAACATTCTGATTGGTTAAAGGAATTACCTGGCCACCGGTAGCTCCCAAAAAAACAATCCTTTTGTTCCTGAATTCCATGATCACAAAAGCCTCTTTGAAGTAGAGTTCGTATTCTTTCTGAGTGATCTTTTCAGCTTCCCGAAGCGTAAAACCTTCCAGACGGATTTCACCGATTACCGGCAGTTTTGCCATCCCGTTCTCATCAACCAAATATTCAAAGCGTTGACGGGACTGGTCATTTGAATTATTTCCATTTTGCTGTGTCAACTCCGGATTCGGATCAATAATCCGCTCTCCCTTGTTAGAAAAAACTTCAACTTTAAGAATATCATTCTTTTGTATGACGTAATCTTTTTCGATAGAACCCGCCTGCTTCTGAAACACCTCAGGTTTTAACGTATCGGTTTCCCGAAGCATGATATTTTGTTTATACGAAGCGCAGCCAACGAATAATAATCCCGCTACAATCAGAAAAAAATAACGCATGAAACCAGCTTGAGTAAAATTGATCCTTTAACAAAAGTACCAATTTTGAATGACCAAAAGAAGTCGTATCTGGCGGAGAAATCGAAGCTGTTAGGCGGCTTTGATCGTATGCAGGTATTTGGCAATAACTATTTTCTCGTCAAATTCTCTTTCAACCTTTTTTCGACCGTTTTGCCCCATCGATTGAAGTGTTTCAGTATCCAGCCCCGCCATTCGTTTCATCTGCTTCGCCAGATCACTGACATTCTTCATTTCACAAAGCAATCCGTTGGAATTGTGCTCTACCACGTGTTTGCAACCAGGCACATTGGTGGCGATGATGGGTTTACTGATGCTGGCAGCCTCCAATAATGTTCTGGGGGTTCCTTCACGATACGAAGGAAGTACGATACAGTCGGCTTTGCTGATAAAATGTCGAACGTCCTGGGTCGTACCGAGATACTCGACCGTTCCGGAGTTGATCCATTCATCAATAACCTTCAGTTTTATACCTCGCTTATGCAAAGGGTCTTTTGGGCCTAAAAGCTGGAAACGGGCATCCAATCCCTCTTTTTTAAGCTGCTTTATCGCTTCGATGTACTCAAGAATGCCTTTATCCGTGATTAATCTTGAGATAAGCAAAAAGGTAAAGGTAGAGTTGCGTTTGAAAGGCACTGGTTGAAAATGATTCAAGTCGATTCCTGAGCCTGGTAAAAGATCTGCAATTTCCGGAGAAACGAGTTTCTTTTTGATAAAGAAATCCAAGTCATCCGGATTTTGAAAAAAGACCTTTCGGGCGTATCGGAAAGAAACTTTATAAAGTAATATGGCTATTTTGGATACCAGATTATTTTTGAGAAAAGCCGTTCCTAAGCCACAAACGTTGTTGATAGAAGGGATTTTGAGGGATGCCGCTGCCAGGGTTCCATAAACATTAGGCTTGATGGTGTAGTGCAGGATAACATCCGGGCGCACTCTCTTATAGATGGTCCGGAGTTCAAAAAACAGCAAGGAATCTTTAATGGGATTGGCTCCCCGACTGTCCATATATATGTCGTGATGGATGCAACCTAGGGATTCTAATTTTTGTGAAAAATCATCGTGAGGTGCGATGGTATGCACTTCATGACCAGCGGCAAGCATGGATTTGATAAAATTCAACCTGAAATTGTAGATATTCCAGGAGGTATTCAGCACAACTGCGACTTTCATTGAGTAAAAAAATTTGCAACTGACTGACAATCAGTTACAAGGGTTCGGGTTTAAGGTTCAGGTTTACAACTAATGATTCGGGAAAATCATCGGTGTATCCCGCAAAGGTAAGCAAAAGTAACCTGCTCTGTAAAATCATGAGTAAACAAAACCTCTGTATTTTTGCGCCATTGTGATGAAAGAACAGAACGGCATATTGGTTGCCTTGGTGACCGGAAGAAATTCCCTGGAAGAAGCTCAGGAATTTTTGGATGAACTGGCTTTTTTAGCTGAAACGGCAGGGGTGATCACTCAGCAGCGATTTATTCAGAAACTGGAACATCCGGATGTGCGCACATTCGTAGGGAAAGGCAAATTGGCTGAAATCAAAGAGGCTGTTCACCGGTGGGGTGCTACGGCCGTTTTGTTTGATGACGATTTGAGCCCCTCACAACTTCGTAATCTGGAGCGAGAATTTAATCCGGCTGATCAGGAACGAAAAGTCCGGGTCTATGACCGCAGCTTATTAATCTTAGATATTTTTCTGATGCGGGCTCAGACGGCTCAAGCCAAAACCCAGGTGCAACTGGCCATGAATCAGTATTTATTGCCTCGATTGACCCGTATGTGGACTCACCTGGAAAGACAACGGGGGGGTACTGGTACCCGGGGTGGGGCCGGAGAGAAGGAAATTGAAACAGACAGACGGATCATTAAATCGCAGATTTCGTTGCTGAAAGATGATTTGGAAAAGATTGACAAACAACGAATGACTCAGCGAAAGTCCAGACAGAACACAGTGAGGGTCTCTTTGGTGGGGTATACCAATGTCGGGAAGTCAACCATCATGAATCTGATTTCAAAAGCGAATGTAAAAGCCGAGGACAAACTTTTTGCTACGGTGGATGCCACCGTTCGTAAAGTGGTTATTGGCGATATTCCTTTTTTACTGTCAGATACCGTAGGATTCATTCGCAAGTTGCCGCACCACTTGATTGAATCCTTTAAATCTACTTTGGATGAGGTGAGAGAATCGGATTTATTACTTCATGTAGTGGACGTAGCGCATCCTCATCACCTTCACCATATGGAGGTTGTGAAAAAGACCTTGGTGGATATTGGTGCCGGCAGTATTCCTGTGGTTCTGGTGTTGAATAAAATTGATTTGGTAGAATCGACCGATGAACCGGTCGATATGGAGCATACCAAAGGGTACTATCGAAGTTTAGGATATGACGAGATTGTTTTTATCTCGGCCACGACCAAACAAAATCTGGATGTCTTCCGGAAAGTAATTTATGAGGAGGTAAAGAAGAAACACGTAATGATTTATCCCAATTACCTGGCTCCAGCCATCGACTGGGCAACGATCCACTAACGCTTTTTACTCGCTACCTTTTTCCGAGGGGTAACATCCAGATATCGGGATTTAGCCACTTTGGTGGATTCAACTTCAATTTTTGTGATTGAATTATTCTTGCGTCCGAAAACTATTTTCCGGCAATTTTCGCTTCCACACTGGCAGGCAAATGGCTCCATACTCTCGTCAATAAATGAGGCATAGTCCAAAGTCAATTCTTCTCCTTCATGAATATCCCGGAGTGCCACTACATTCAGACCTTCATAAAAGGTATTGGCATGACAACTGTGGTTTTGAGGAGCCCAATTGACTGGGTTGGAATCCCATAGAATGTATACTTCTTTACTGATCGGGTATGCGTAATGTTTGAAGTCAGATTTCTGTTTTTCGTTCCAGTTTTCATCAACGAATCGCTTGGAAACAATTCGCTGAGCTAACTCTTCTCCTTTGAAAATGACATCGTTTTTAAAAATTTTACGGGTGGCAAAAATGCCGTAACCAGCCAGTGAACTACCTTTGACGACAAATTTGCGCTGTTTGGCTTCATGTCTGGCAATTCCTTCAGCGATGATCTTTTTTAAAAACTTTGATTTCCCATGGGGTTCCAGGTTAAGGATATAGTCTGCCGATCCCTCATAACCGTTCTCATAGAAAGCGGAACATGTGAAATTGATTTCCAAAAAGTATAGGACACCGCTGGCATCCATCCGAAAATCTAATCGAGCATATCCCACACCACCAAAAGCGGTGAAAATTTGCTCTGTTGCTGATTTTAATTTCTTTTCAATTCCGGCATCCGGGCAAGGGATGTTGCATTCCGGATGAAGCTCCGATGTCTTTAAAGCATACGTCTTAAATGTCCTTCCTTCCGGAAAAATGTATTCAATAGGTTTAAATACATGGGCCCCTTTTCCATCGGCATGAGCGGCTACCAGTGCTGTAAACTCCCTTCCGGCTATGTATTCTTCTACCAGCACCTCCCCATATTCAGGGATGAGTTGGCTCAATTTATCACGAAGTTCACTTTCGCAACTTACGCGCGAATGTTCGTCAATACCCAGACTATCACCTGCCTTGGCAGGCTTGATAAACATGGGGAATTTCAGTTTTGATAAAATCTCTTCTATTTGTTCCAAAGATGTCACATCCACCGAAGCAGGGGTTCTCACGCCTGCGCAATAGGCTACATACTTCATCAAAGGCTTAGGCGGATCATATAAGGTAGCGTTCGGACCTGTATAAGGCAAGTTTAACAGATCTAACGACTGGATGACATCGATCGAAGGCACCTCCCATTCCAGGTATCCTTCGCATAAATTGACGAAAATATCGTACCCGCGGGTACTTAATTCCTTCAATTGCTTGTACGTGGTGAGTTTGTTGAGGAAGACGTGGTCAACCTCATCATGAGGGAGCAAGGGGCTTAGGTTGCGTGCCGGATCGTAATTTTTATAGTCGACATCTGTGGTCGAATAGTCCGGCTGAAGAACACAAATCTTCATTAAGTTGGGTTTGAATGATGACGCTTCAAAGCATCTTCCATTATTTCAACGATCAAATATGTAAAACTTTTTTCATCTAATCGCAATATTGCTCCAATAGAAGTATAATTTTCATCTTCACTCAATCCACACTGAGCATTGATCTCAAGTACATAAATGTTTTGGGTGGTATGATCCATTCGCATATCTAACCGGCCATATCCCATGCCTTTGACCGCCAGAAAAGCTTGTCTGCTTATGTGTTCCAACCGCTCATTGAGTTCATCACTGCACTTAAAGTAATCATATAAGTGACCTTGCAAAGGAACTTCTTTATCATAGGTTTCCCATAGGCGATCGAATGATAAAAACTTTTCTTTTTCCGGAAGCGATGAATGAAACACCCGCTCTACTGCCGGGTATACATGGATGTTTTCGGGAGATGTGGATGAGCCTACTACCAGGGTTGTAAACTCCCGTCCCCGGATAAATGATTCTACAAAAAGACCACCGGTATCCAGTTTCCATCCCCGATAGCCTTTTTCCATTTCTTCCATGATGGATCGGAATTCATCGGGGGTGGAGACCACATTTCGGATAGTGAGTCCCATGCTTCCGCCCGAAATGGCTGGCTTCACCATCAGTTCCGGACCGACTTCCTGAAACAAAGCCTGAGGATTGGTCTGTTCCGTATGAACAACACGCCAGGGTGCGGTGGGAACCTGATGCTGATCAAAGACCTCTTTCATCGGAATCTTGGATGTGGTGATGCGATAGAAATAAGTATCTGAGCCGGTATAGATGAGATGGTTCTTTTCCAGAAGTTCAATAACGGTAACCCCTGGCACAGCGTTGGTCTCATCTCCATCGCAAAGGTTAATGACCAGAGGTATTTTGCCACGAGAATCTTGACGAAGCGACTGGATAATCGTCTCCATAGTATCCAGGGTGACATTTTGCCATTTCCATTCACAGCTAAGTTCATCAAAAACCTTTTGATACTCGGCAATACTCTGCGTGTAGTCATAGTAGTACTGCAAGTTGGGGTCGTCTGTGACCAGATAAGGCGCCAGGACCCATACCAGGTAATTGTCTTTTACATCAGAAAAACGCATAGAATAATTAGCGTAGTGATTAATGGGATCGTTTGCTTAGCCAGGTTGCAAGTAACGAATCATTTAGTGTCTATGCCAATATCATCACTGTTCACAACAAAAAACCCCGCATGACAAGGGGTTTTTTGTTGTTTATGCTTTAGTAGTTTAAATCAAGCAACTTGTGCTTCTAGCTTAGAAGCCAAAACCGATTTGGGTACAGCACCGACCTGCTTATCTACAATCTGACCTTTCTTGAAAACCAATAACGTAGGAATAGAGCGAACACCAAATTTTGCCGTAGTCTGTGGATTTTCATCCACATTTAGTTTGGCAACTACCGCTTTACCTTCATAGTCACCAGCCAATTCTTCCACCACGGGTCCGATCATTTTACAGGGGCCACACCACTCGGCCCAAAAATCCACCAGTACGGGTTTATCGCTGTTCACAATTTCGTCAAAGTTGGCATCGGTTAATTCTACTGCTTTTCCCATTTTTTTATGATTTAAGGTTGTTTAGTTATCTATTTCTACTGGCTCCAACACAAAGGTAGGCGAAAATGTTCCAATTTCTTCTTTAGGAACTTCTGGCTTTAAAACCTGATCTGTCAACCATCGTACTTCTGATCTATCCGTGATAATACCTACCTCAGCCCAGCGTTTCAACCCTGTTATCAATTCGTTGCTGGGTTTAACGGTAGCTGTTCGGGCGAGAGCCTCGCTTTGCATCGTTTCTCCTTTCAGGTATACGCGCAACCCAGCCTTGCCAGAATTCTTTTTAACCAGTTTGTCAAGTTGTTCGATGACCTCTGTGGTCAGGGTAGGTATGGAAAAACGAAGAGCCAGTCCTTGCACTTTTTTTACACCTAACTCATTTAAAAGATCCATGTTTCTGATTTTAAACTCCAGATTCATCTCTCCCCAGCTTTTGCGAATCACATGACCTTCAATAAAGAGAAACAAGCCTGGCATTAAAAAGGACTTGTACTTTAAATAATCATCACTCCAAAGTGTAAATTCTGTTTTTCCTGAATAGTCTTCCACCACCATTTTGCCAAAAGGTCGGCCGGTTTTGGTCATCCGATGTTCAACGGAAGAAACGATGCCACCTACTTTGTACTCCTTTCCTTCTGAATTTTCAATGTTGTTTAACACTGCAATGGGTGCTGTGCAAAAGGCGGTTATTTCAAACTTAAAGTTATCCAACGGGTGTCCGGAGATATAAACACCCACTACTTCTTTTTCAAAATGAAGTTTTTCAATTTCACTAAAGGGCTCAATTGGATCTACTTTGGGTGGCGGTATTTCTGTGCCGGTGCTTCCGCCAAACAAACTGGCTTGTGTGCTCAGACTTTCCTGCTGGATTTTAGCAGCGTAACGGGTGATCTTTTCGGTGAGCGTGATGTCCCCATCTTTAGCAGCCACAAACTGTCTTCGGTGGAAGTCCGTAAAGCAATCAAAAGCGCCAGACAAAGCTAAACACTCCAGGGTTTTTTTATTAACTGACCGGTTACTAACCCGCTTGGCAAATTCAAAAATGGTTTTAAATGGACCGTGGCTTTCGCGCTCCTGGATGATGGACTCCACAGCCGCTTCTCCGGCTCCTTTAATGGCACCCAGGCCGAACCGGATTTTACCTTCTTTATTAACTTCAAAAAACACACCCGATTCGTTGACATGCGGCCCCAACACTTCAATACCCATTTTTCGGGATTCATCAATAAAGAATGTCACATTATCCAGGTGATTCTGTGAGTGGGTTAAAACCGCAGCCATGTATTCTGCAGGATAATTAGCTTTTAAATAGGCAGTGTGATAAGCGACCAGAGAGTAACAAGTGCTGTGCGATTTGTTAAAGGCATATTGAGCAAAAGCCTCCCAGTCTTTCCATATTTTTTCTGCAATCCGCTCGTCATGCCCGTTTTTTTGACAGCCTTCAATGAATTTGCTCTTCATTTTATCAAGCACGTCCTTTTGTTTCTTACCCATGGCTTTCCGCAAAACATCGGCATCTCCCTTGCTAAAGTTTGCCAGCTTTTGCGAAAGCAACATCACCTGCTCCTGATAAACCGTTATCCCATAGGTATCCTTCAAAAACTCTTCCATTTCCGGTAAATCATACCGGATTTGTTCTCGTCCATGCTTTCGGGAAATAAAGTTTGGAATGTATTCCATCGGACCGGGCCGGTAGAGGGCATTCATGGCAATCAGATCTTCAAACTTGTCAGGCTTTAGCTGCCGGAGGTAGTTCTGCATACCTTCACTTTCAAACTGAAAAGTGCCGGTGGTTTCGCCCCGCTGATACAATTGATATGTCTTTAGATCGTTTAGCGGTATCTGGTCAATATCGATCTCTATGCCATGCCTCCGCTTGATATTCCGAACGGCTGTTTTGAGAATAGTCAAGGTAGTGAGCCCCAAAAAGTCCATCTTTAGCATTCCCGCACTTTCCACGACACTATTGTCAAACTGAGTGACAAGCATATTGGAATCTTTGGCCGTAGCAACCGGAATTAGACGCGTCATATCCTCTGGGGTGATAATGACACCGCAGGCATGAGTTCCGGTGTTGCGCAGCGATCCTTCCAGGATGACCGCCTGATTTAATACTTGCGCCTTCAGGTCGGTGCCTCTTTTGATGTCTGCCAGTTCCTTCACCTCCTCAAAGGCTTTGGCCAGTGATGTCCCAGGTCGTTCTGGTACCAGTTTAGCCAGATTATTGGCTTCGGCCAATGGTAACTCCATGACTCGCGCGCAATCGCGGATAGAAGATTTGGCTGCCATCGTACCGTAGGTAATAATCTGGGCTACCTGGCTTTGGCCATATTTTTCGATGACATAGCTCAGTACTTTATCACGGCCTTCATCATCAAAATCAATGTCAATATCGGGTAACGATACACGATCAGGGTTGAGAAAACGCTCGAAAAGCAAATCGTACGCGATGGGATCTACGTTGGTGATGCCAATACAAAACGCAACAGCTGAGCCGGCTGCAGAACCTCGCCCGGGGCCAACGCTTACTCCCATTTCACGAGCTTTGGAAGTAAAGTCCTGAACGATCAGGAAGTAACCAGGATAACCTGTTTTTTTAATCGTTTCCAGTTCAAAATCGATCCGATCTTTAATCTCTTCCGTCAGCTTCGGATACTTCCGTTTAGCTCCTTCATATGTCAGGTGACGGAGGTAATCATCCTCCGTTTTAAATTCTTTGGGAATTTCAAACTTGGGTAGAAGTACGTTACGTTTCAGTTCGTAGGCCTCCACCTTATTCACGATTTCACTGATCGTTTCAATGGCCTCGGGCATATCCTGAAACAGAACTTTCATCTCTTGCTGAGATCGGAAATAATAATTCGTGTTAGACAATCCATATCGGGTGCCACGGCCTTCTCCAATCGGGGTGGACTTAAATTCTCCTTCTTTGATGCAGAGCAAAACATCATGGGCGTTTGCTTCTTCCTTTTCTACATAATAGGTTTCATTGGCGGCAAAATACTTGACGCCATGTTTTTCGCAGAACTTCAAAAGTGTGTCATTGACACGATCTTCTTCAGCTATCCCATGGCGATTTAATTCGGCATAGAAATCTTCTCCAAATAGCCGAAGCCACCAGACAAAAGCTTCCTCGGCTTGACGTTCGCCCACGTGCAGAATCAGATATGGGACTTCGCTTCCTAATCCACCGGTAGTAGCGATCAATCCTTCTCTATACTGTTTGACTAGCTCTTTATCAATCCGTGGATAGATACCATACAGCCCCTCCATGAATCCGAGTGAGCTGAGCTTGGCCAGGTTTTGATAGCCTGCTTTGTTTCTGGCGAGCAAAACCTGCGTGAACCGCTTATCCGGATTGTCTTTGGTAAATTTTAACTTCTTACGCTCTTCTGCAATAAAAAACTCACAGCCGACAATCGGCTTGATCTGATGTTTGAAAGCTTCGCTGACAAACTTGAAAGCTCCGTATAGATTTCCAAAGTCAGTCATTGCTACCGCGCTCATATTTTCCGCCTTTGCTTTGGCGATTAGCTCCTGAACATCGGGTGTGGCTTGTAAAACCGAGTATTGACTATGAACATGCAAGTGAACGAAAGGCGCGCCAGTTAGCTGACCGTTCTCTTGCGCACCTGTATCGATGCCTTTTTTTCTCTTTTCCTTTTTGGTGGAGTTGCCGGCTTCCAGATTGGGTTCTTCATAGGTGACTTGATCAAGAGATACACCGGAGGCTGCAGGAATGACTTTTTCTTTAACGAGCCCGAAGAAGGAACGCGCAGTGGCAGCAACATCATAGCTGGCATCGTGCGCATCGTCAAAATTTTTACCAAACAGCTTTTGATGAAGCTCACTGAGGCGAGGCATTTTTAGCTTGCCGCCCATCCCTCCAGGCAATTGACAAAATTCAACAGATGAAAGACCTGTATCAATTTTTTCAAGGGATAGAAAAACTTCGGTTGAGCGCTCTTGCCGGATCAGTTCGGCACCTAAAATATTGATGTCAAATTCAATATTGTGGCCCACCAATATCTTTGTTTGTGCCAGATCTTTTTCGAAAAGAGACAGTACATCTGTCAACGGCACCCCTTCCTCTTGCGCTCTTTTGGTTGATATTCCATGTATTTGTTCAGCTTTAAAGGGAATATCAAAACCTTCGGGTTTGATTAGAAAATTTTGCTGGGACAAAAGCTTTCCGGTGGCTGTATGTAGTTGCCAGGCCAACTGCACAACCCGTGGCCAATTGTCCAAGTCAGTAATCGGGGCCGTTTTATTATGGGGAACTCCGGTAGTTTCAGTATCAAAAATCAAATACATGTAAGCACGTAGTGGTTGGCCGTGAAATTAACGATTAACACATGTATTCCAGTTCCAGTTTTGGGATTGAAAACATCCCAATTTGGGATGAAAACCTATAATTTTTAATGTAAGTTGCTTATTTACAAATACTTGCCTTTTTGGTCTTCTATTGGCATTATATGAAGTAGAAAAAATTAAATATGAAAACGCTGGTGGAGAAGGTGGTTGGTTTTATCAAACGTGAATGGTTTCTGATGCTTTTGCTTTCGGTAATCGTTTTTATCCTCTTTTTATTTTCGCTTCTCTAGATTCAGGTTCCGGCTAAACCGGTTTTAAAAACCATTTCCTCTTTTTACGGTTTTAATTTAGATGCTTTCAAAATAGGATTTCGAATTGTTTAGTAAACGTTTGGAACCTATTTTTGGAACTTACCATCATTTGATTTTAACCTTACCATGAAGTGGTTCATTGACTTATTCACCAGCACCCTTGGCCGCAAGGTCTTGATGGCGCTCACCGGACTATTTTTAATTCTTTTTCTGGCTGTCCATTTGGTGGGCAATCTGCAATTACTAAAAAGCGATGGGGGACAGGCATTTAATATATATGCCGAGTTTATGAGTACTAACCCACTCATTCAAACTGTTTCCAAAGGAAATTTTGCTTTTATTCTTTTACACCTGGGAATGTCAGCCTTTCTGACGTATAAAAACAGACAAGCCCGTGGGCCAGAGGGATATGCCGTAACCACCGGCAAGTCTTCGCATTGGACCTCCAGGAATATGGGCATTTTAGGTACCATCATATTGGTATTTCTGGTCATTCACCTGAAAGACTTTTATGCGCAGATGCATTTCGGTCAAATGGAGAAGGTGGTTTATGATGGTCAGGAATATCGAAACATCTACGGTCAGGTGTCCTACTGGTTCACCAAGGAGTGGTATGTAGGGCTTTATGTATTCTGTATGGCAGCAGTAGGTTTCCATTTATGGCACGGCTTTTCCAGCGCGTTCCAAACGATGGGATGGAATCACCTGAAATACAATGCTCTCATCAATTTTATCGGAAGAACATTTGCGGTTGTAGTCCCTGCTTTGTTTGCATTGATTCCGGTTTGGATGTATCTGAATTAAACAAAAAGGGGTGGCGTTCAACAAAATCAGAACAAGACCCTGAATTTTTGTTATACACCTAAAAGTGAACTAAGTTGAAAAAAAGTCATCAGGCGAAATACTAAGAATTACCATGAAGCTCGATTCAAAAATTCCCGAAGGCCCCATTGCCGAAAAATGGACCAAGCATAAGTTTAACCTCAAGCTGGTAAATCCGGCTAACAAGCGAAAGTATGAGGTCATTGTTGTGGGCACAGGCTTAGCAGGAGCTTCGGCTGCAGCTGCATTAGGAGAATTAGGGTACAATGTGAAAGCCTTTTGTTTTCAGGACAGTCCTCGCAGAGCCCATAGCATAGCCGCTCAGGGGGGAATCAATGCCGCTAAGAACTACCAGAATGACGGAGATAGTATCTTCCGTCTCTTTTACGATACAGTCAAAGGGGGAGATTACCGGGCACGCGAAGGAAATGTATACCGCCTGGCAGAAGTTTCTGTGAATATCATAGATCAATGTGTGGCGCAAGGTGTGCCTTTCGCCCGCGAATATGGAGGAACTCTCGCAAACCGGTCTTTTGGAGGAGCGCAGGTCTCCCGCACTTTTTATGCTCGTGGTCAAACCGGACAGCAATTGCTATTAGGTGCCTATAGCGCGCTCAACCGCCAGATTGCCAATGGAAAGGTTAAAATGTACAATCGCACCGAGATGCTGGATTTGGTGGTAGTTGATGGTAAAGCACGGGGCATCATCACCCGCGATTTGATCACTGGAAAAATTGAGGCACACAGTGCCCATGCAGTGTTATTATGTACAGGAGGGTATGGGAATGTTTTTTATCTATCCACCAATGCCAAAGGATCGAATGTTACGGCAGCGTGGCGCGCGCACAAGAAAGGAGCATTTTTTGGCAACCCCTGTTTTACCCAAATTCACCCTACGTGTATTCCCGTTTCCGGAGATCATCAATCGAAATTGACATTGATGTCAGAATCGCTTCGCAACGATGGACGCGTGTGGGTACCCAAAACAGCTATTAAAGGTCTCAAGGCAAAAGATGCCACATCTATTAAAGAAGAAGATCGTGATTATTTTCTGGAGAGAAGGTATCCTTCTTTTGGTAATCTGGTGCCTCGGGATGTAGCTTCCCGTAATGCGAAATACGTATGTGATGAAGGGCGCGGAGTAGGACCAACCGGTTTGGCGGTATTTTTGGATTTTGCTGATGCTATTAAGCGCGATGGAAAAAAATTGATTGAATCCAAATATGGAAACCTGTTTGATATGTATCAGCAAATCACAGGCGATAATCCATATGAGGTTCCCATGATGATCTTCCCGGCTGTTCATTATACCATGGGTGGGCTATGGGTAGACTATAATCTGATGACTTCTGTTCCGGGGTTATATGCATTGGGAGAAGCAAATTTCTCAGACCATGGAGCCAACCGGTTGGGAGCCAGTGCGCTGATGCAGGGGCTGGCCGATGGCTACTTTGTTATTCCCTATACTATAGGCGATTACCTGGCAACTATTGGTTGGACCGATAAGATCGGTACCGATCATCCGGCCTTTAAACAAGCGATGGAGGAGGTGAACTCACGTGTTAATACCTTGATGAGCATCAAGGGAACTAAACCGGTAGATCACTTTCATCGCGAATTAGGTCTTACGATGTGGGAATACTGTGGAATGTCACGAAGCGAAGCAGGTCTTAAAAAGGCCAAAAAGAAAATTCAAGAACTGAAAACCGAGTTTTGGACCAATGTGAATATCTTAGGAGAAGCCAATGAGTTAAATCCTGAACTGGAGAAAGCTGGCCGAGTAGCTGATCTGATCGAACTTGGCGAACTGATGGTGGATGACGCGCTTAATCGCGCGGAGTCTTGTGGAGGTCACTTCCGGGAAGAATCGGCCACTCCGGATGGTGAGGCGCTAAGAAAGGATGATGAATACGCGTATGTAGCTGCCTGGGAGTATAAAGGAGAAAATCAACCAGAAGCATTACATAAAGAAGAACTACGGTTTGAAAATGTTAAACTAACGCAACGGAGCTATAAATAATTCTTTGCTATGAAGATTACATTAAAGATTTGGAGACAAAAAAGCAATCGCACCAAAGGTGCCTTTAAGACTTACCAAATGGATCACGTGTCCAGCGATATGTCATTTTTGGAGATGCTCGATGTACTGAACAATGACCTTATCCGTAAAGGAGAGGAACCAATAGCTTTTGATCATGATTGCCGGGAAGGTATCTGTGGCATGTGTAGCCTTTATATCAATGGACGTCCGCATGGACCACTTCAGACAACTACTTGTCAATTGCACATGCGAACCTTTAAAGACGGAGAAACGATCACCATTGAACCCTGGAGAGCCAAGGCCTTCCCGGTCATTAAAGATCTGGTAGTTGATCGGACTGCTTTCGATCGGATTCAGCAAAAAGGAGGCTATGTATCGGTGAACACCGGAGGTGTACCCGATGGCAATGAGATACCCGTGCCAAAGAAAATAGCAGATGAAGCAATGGATGCGGCTCAGTGCATCGGATGTGGAGCCTGTGTGGCTGCCTGTAAAAACGCCTCGGCCATGTTGTTTGTCAGTGCAAAAGTTTCGCAGTTTGCTTTATTACCCCAGGGCCAACCGGAGCGCAAAGAGCGCGCAGAAAAAATGGTTGCTCAGATGGATGCCGAAGGGTTTGGAGCATGTACCAATACCAAGGCATGTGAAGCGGAGTGTCCTAAAGGAATTAAGATCACCAACATAGCCCGGATGAATCGGGAGTATTTTTCAGCGATGCTGACAAATTATGAAGTGGCAGTAGGGGCAGGAGGCGATTAATTCATCAGTACCATAATTGAAAAAGGCTCTGTCATGGATAGAGCCTTTTTTTATGAATAAATTCTACCTCTCCTTAAGCCGAGGGAGGACCATCACCGGATGAACCCGAACGGTTTTCTTTCGGAAGCCAGCTACCTTCAAACTTAAACGTTAGTTTTCCTTTGTAATCACTGCTGTAGTGGGCTACTCTGTCGAGACAGGCGTTAACCTCGTTCAGGTCAAGTCCATCAGCTTCACGTAAAATCATCACATAAAACCAATCACCTTTCTTGCTGATCCATGACCCAAATAAATTATGATTGATCTCCAGAAGATTCATATAAAAATTTTCGCGGTTTTTATCAGGCAATGCCAACAAAGGACTCATCACTTGAAAATACCAACGGTCGGGCGTAGCCGCAAAATTGAACACGTCAATCCAGACCGTAGCTCCTTTATAGGTAAGAGCCCATTGACCCGGTTTTTCGCCCCGGCAAAGTACGGGATCCACATTTAGACCCTTAATACTGGCTTCTACCAGTGCAGAAGTTTGATTGAAATCCATAAAATTTATTGTTTTGAGGTTTGCCCTTCCAATGTAGAAATTTGAAAGATGTTTCCAAACTCCTCCTTATTCAAGGATAAAACAGTTTTTGTAGAGTGGTTTGATTGTTTGGCCGGAGCAATGAAATCTTCTGTTATTTATCAATCTTGATAACTTTATTTCATTTTCTTATTTTCTCGATCTGATCCCACGCTTCAGTAGGCACTAATTCCAAATGGCTGAATTCTCCACCGTTGCGCAGCCATTCGCCACCGTCAATCGTTATGACCTCGCCATTAATATAGGCCGAATAGTCCGATAGGAGGTAAGCCGCCAGATTGGCAAGTTCCTGATGCTCACCCACCCGCTTGAGGGGCACGCGTTGGGCCGGATCAAATTTTTTTACCAAATCTCCCGGAAGCAAACGACTCCATGCACCTTCCGTAGGGAAAGGGCCAGGTGCAATGGCATTACTCCGAATGTTGTATTTCGCCCATTCCACTGCTAGTGACCGGGTGAGAGCCAAAACCCCGGCTTTGCCACAGGCGGATGGCACCACATAACCGGAACCTGTCCAGGCGTAGGTAGTTACAATGTTTAAGAAGATGCCTGGCTGATTTTTGCTGATCCAGTTTTTTCCTACGGCCAATGTTGTGTAATAGGTCCCTTTTAAAACAATATCCACCACAATATCAAATGCACGATGGGATAGACGCTCTGTAGGACTGATAAAATTGCCAGCCGCATTATTCAGAACAGCATCAATCTTCCCAAACCTGGATTCTGTTTGCTTGAGCACGTTTTCGATTTCCTCATATTTCCGAACATCACACGCCACAGCTAGTACGTGACCGCCTGTTTCCTTTTCCAATTCCCGGGCAGATTTCTCCAACACATCCAGTTTACGGCTGGTAATGACCAAATTTGCACCCAGTTGTAACAAGTACTTCCCCATCGACTTACCTAATCCGGTTCCGCCACCGGTAATGATGACAGTCTTATCTTTAAATACACCGGGACGTAACATTCCTTCCATAGGTTTTTTTATGAAAGGTAAGACTTTAGGAGTTAGTTTTCAATCGTGTGGGTTATTCAATACCTAAGACTTGAGTAGTAATTTTTGTACCTTTGTAGAAATTTTTTAAGCTATGAATCGATTCCATTTTTTAATCTTTTTCGCATTGATGTTTTTTACCAATGCCTGCATTGTTACTAAAAAAAAGTACGATGATCTGTTGGCTCAGAAAATTAAAACGGATGCAGACTTATCAGACCGAACCAGCGAACTTGAAAAAGCCAATACACAATTGACTGACTTGAATCAGGCTATTTCAAAACTGAAGGAAGATACCACAACCTTAGGCCAGGAGTATCGCCAGAATCAAAAAAAATTAGAAGATTTAAACACCGAATATGATCAGCTAAACGCCTACTACAAAAATCTATTGACGAATAGTGGAAAATTGAATCGGGATGTGGCTCAACAGCGGGAGCAATTGCTTGCTATACAGGAAAGTCTGCAACGAACCAAACAGCAAAATGACTCATTAAGTATGAGTTTGGCTGACCGTGAAAAGAAGGTCAAGGAGTTGGAAACGGTGTTGGCCAATAAAGATAAAGCAGTTCAGGATCTCAAGAATAAAATCACGAATGCCCTTTTGAATTTCAAGGAAAATGATTTGACAGTAAAGGTCAAAAATGGTAAAGTGTATGTTTCCCTGGCAGAGCAATTGCTCTTTGGATCCGGAAGCATTGAAGTAGATGCCAAAGGCGTTTCCGCATTACAACAGTTAGCCAAAGCCATTAAAGATCAAAAAGACATTCAGATCATGGTGGAAGGACATACCGATAACGTACCCATCTCTAAAAAATCACAGTACATGCAAGACAACTGGGATTTAAGTGTGATGCGCGCTACAGCGATCACTAAAATTCTTACAGGGGCTGGTGTCTCACCCAAGCAGATTACAGCCTCAGGAAAAGGAGAGTATTTGCCGTTGGCTGCAAATGATAACACTCAAAATAAACAAAAAAACAGACGGACAGAAATTATCATGACCCCCGATCTGGATGAGTTGTTTAAAATATTAAATAATAATTAATTGAATATCTCATGCCACGTATCATTGGACTGTTGGTTCTTGTTTTAGTCGTTCTTACACTAGTCAATCTATGGAAGAGCGATAAGGATACTGAAAAGAAATTGCTTTGGACAGCAGCTATTCTATTTGTTCCTTTGATTGGCGCGGTCGTTTATCTTTTGTTTCAGCAGAAGCAAAAATGAAATTGTTTCCTATAAATGAATGGGAGTTACGTACACGAAAGTCCAAAGACGAAGTTATTTCGAGACTAGGTAAGAGAGCAACCTTTGTCTCAAATAGATTTATATATATACTGAACCCTCTCCGTTTAATGTAAACTTCCCGATATTAAGATCTTACGTAGAAGGCGAACTAGTAGAAGTGGATGGGTTTACCGTTTTGTATTTTAAAGTATACCCGACAGTATTATTTAAATCGTATTTAATAATTTTTCTTTCCTTTTTCTTTCCTTTTTTTCGGATTGTCTGTAGTTTCTTATATGTCTGGGAAAGCATCCTCTTCCATTCTTTTGATTTTACTTCTGTTTATGTCAATGGCCTTTTTCTTTTCACAGTTGCAATTTCATTCTTCTGTGGAAATGCAGAAAATGTCTATTAGTCAGCTTGTAAAAGGAACAGACTAAGTCAACTGTTGTGATAGCCTATAAAGGGAGAGGCTACCTCTTCTGAGATAGCCTCTTTCCTTTTTAAGGAATCATAAAGCCTACAAGGCTTCGAGTGTGATGGCGCTTACTTGTTTCTGTTTAACCGCTTCATTGAATTTAGGGACCCGGTCCTTGAAGATGCTATCCAAGGCTCGCAACTGTTCATCAATCTTTTCTGTGACTTCCTTGTATACGGCTTTTACCTGTGCCGAAGGCGCATAATCAGAGCCATCCGTTTCACCGCTCAGAGCAGCCAGTTTATTATTGAGGCGTACAGGGTAATTTAATGGATCTTGTCCGCTTCGGTTTTTTGTTTGATACAAAGCTTCTTCTATCTTTTTCATATCCTCCAGGATGGATTTGGCCAGATCGTTTACCTCTTTCATGTCCTCCTTGCCTTTCATCGGCTCTGTTACCCGATTGATTTGCTCTCGCGCAGTTCGTATCTTCTTGATTGCCTTATGGGTGTCGGTGAGTTTATCGCGCACCGACATTTGAAATGCTACTTGCGCTTGGATATCCGCCAATGTGCCGCTCGTGCGTGGATCTTTGAGTATTTCAAATTCCGTCTCCTGTGATTTACCATTCACGGTCAGGCGGGCTTTATAGATACCGGGTGCAGCCTTAGGGCCTGTCAGACGCGCAGCCCACATGATTAGTCCATCAAAACCTTCGGCATCGGCATAACGCATATTCCAGTTGAAGAGGTTCATGCCTTCTCTGATCTTCAAGGACTCTTCTTTCGCTTTTTTGTCCGGCTTGGTAGAATATTTTTTGATAAGCGTACCACCTGATTCCAGAATTTCCAGAGCCACCTGAGCTTTCGTAGTATCTTTCAAGTAGAAGTGAATCATCACCCCATTGGGGTGATTTTTTCCTTCATTTTTCGGTGCCCCTCTCCAGCCCGCTGCGCCACCATTCATCCGGTAGCTATCCATTGGCTTGTAAAGATGGAAATCACTTTGAGCAACCGAATTATTTAATTGATGTAAAGGAGTTAAGTCATCCAGCAACCAAAAACTGCGGCCTTGGGTGGCAGCAATCAGGTTGTTATTCTTAATGGTTAGATCTGTAATGGGAACAATGGGCAGATTCAATTGAAAGGACTTCCAACTGGCGCCATCATCAAAAGAGATATACATACCGTATTCTGTGCCAGCATAAAGCAACCCGGCCCGTTTAGGATCCACCCGCAATACCCGTGTAAAGTGCGGAGCCTTGATTCCTTCGGTGATGCGCACCCATGTTTTTCCATAGTCCTTTGACTTATACAAATAGGGTTCGTAGTCACCCATTTTATAACGGGTGCCGGCCACATAGATGCTTCCTTTGGCATGGGGGTCAAATTCAACGCTGTTAAACATCATCCATTCAGGCATGCCCGAAGGAGTTATCTTTTCCCAATTTTTGCCACCATCGCGAGTCAGATGGAGCAACCCATCATCCGAACCTGCCACGATCAGATCTTTTTCGTAGGGCGATTCGTTGACAGCAAAAATGGTACAGTAATATTCAACGCTGGTATTGTCCTTTGTGATTGGCCCACCGGAGGAACCCAATTTGGAAATATCATTTCGGGTCAAATCAGGACTTGCCAATTCCCACGAATCTCCGGCATTGTAGGATACGTGCAAATGCTGAGAGGCAGCATACAGCTTTTTAGGATTGTGAGGCGAAAAGAAAATAGGAAAGTTCCATTGAAACCGATATTTCGCTCCTTCGGCTCCATGTCCCATGGGGTTATCCGGCCAGGGGTTGATGTTTCGCTCTTCCCCAGTGGCATGATTGACCCGTGTTAAAAAGCCATCATAACTTCCACCAAATACAACATCATTATTTGTAGGGTCTACAGCAATGTGACCACTTTCCCCACCGGCCGTGGGTTCCCAATCACGTTCTCCAATAGAGAAGCCGTCTGTGCGGTGAGCCACCCGGAGTGTGGAATTATCTTGCTGAGCGCCATAGATGCGGTAAGGAAAGGCATTATCCGTGGTAACCCGATAAAATTGAGCCGTAGGTTGATTGTGGTAGGTAGTCCAGTTTTCACCGGCATCGAATGATACCTGCGCACCACCATCATCAGCAATGATCATCCGCTGGTTATCTTCCGGAGCAATCCATAGATCGTGGTGATCTCCATGAGGGGCGTTATATGATTGAAAGGTTTTGCCTCCATCTTTTGATCGGTGATAAGACACATTAAGGACATATACCACATCTTCCTCTTTGGTATCGGCATAAATGCGAGTGTAATACCAGGCTCGTTGTCTGAGGCTCCGGTCATCGTTCATTTTACGCCAGCTTTTGCCAGCGTCATCCGAACGGTAAACACCTCCGTTTTCATTTTCAATGATGGCATACACCCGGTTGCTGTTTACCGGAGATACGGCCACACCAGAGATTCCCCAGATGCCCTTGGGTAGTCCTTCATTTTTACTGATATTCACCCAGGTATCTCCTCCATCTGTACTTTTCCATAAAGACGAACCTTCTCCTCCGCTTTCGAGGCTATAGGGAGATCTTCGAATGCGCCAGGTGGATGCATATAGAATCCGCGCATTATTGGGATCAAAACAAAGATCAACTGCGCCTGCATCTGCATTGGCAAATAGCTTTCGTTCCCATGTTTTTCCGCCATCGGATGACCGATAGATTCCACGTTCCTGAGAAGCCTTAAAAACATCACCCAATACCGCAGCATAAACCAGGTCCGGGTTTTTCGGATGAATGCGGATGCGGGAGATATGTTTGGAATCCTTTAAACCAATGGATGTCCAGGTTTTGCCAGCATCCGTGGATTTATACATTCCTGTGCCATCGGAAACATTCCCCCGTATGGTTTTTTCTCCGCCCCCCACATAGATCACATTATTATCCCATTCGCTGACGGCAACTGCGCCAATAGAGCTGCCAAAAAAGCCATCTGAAATATTTTCCCATGAATTACCAGCATCTGTAGTGCGCCAAACGCCTCCTCCGGTACTTCCAAAGTAGAATAAATTGGGTTTGCCAGCTACCCCAGTCACGGCAGCTGACCGTCCACCCCGATAGGGTCCGATACTGCGCCATTCCAACGCATGGTATAGTTTATCATCAAAAGTTACCGTGGCCTTAGCCGGAGCGGAGGCTTTTTTCTGAGCCTGAAGTCCTGTCAATGCCAGGAGAATGATCAAGAAGAGCAAACCTGTTTTTTTCATATTTGTGAGGATCGGATTAAGAGATTTGAATGACGAGATTACGCTCAAAAGCTGTCGAATCATTTTCCTTTTTGATGGATGGTAAAAAAGCGATTTATGAGAGCACAGATTGACTTTTTTCTACCTTTTCATCCGTTTAGGCTCAAGGGTTAGGTTCCCCACGTTAGCAAACAGGTTGCAGGTGCGTAACAAATCTCACATCTTAGCCGGATGGAACAAAAAGACAACTGGAGGTCATTGTTAAGTGTGCCTGTGATTGTAGCTGCTTTGGGGTACTTTGTTGATATTTATGATCTGTTGCTATTCACGATCGTGAAAGCGCCCAGTATGAGAGGCGTAGGAGCAACGGATGCCAGCATGTTGGCCGATAGTACCAAAGTCATCAATTGGCAGATGTTTGGGCTGCTGCTGGGGGGAATTATCTGGGGGATTCTAGGAGATAAACGCGGAAGACTCTCGGTTCTTTTTGGTTCCATTATTCTGTATTCGGCAGCCAATTTTATCACAGGTTTTATTCAAACCGTTGATCAATATGCCTGGTGTCGCTTTATTGCGGGCTTGGGTTTAGCAGGAGAATTGGGAGCCGGAATCACGTTAGTCAGTGAGTTACTACCGCAAAACAAGCGGGGTGTCGGCACTTCACTGGTTGCAGGGATCGGGTTAAGCGGGGCGGTAGTAGCGTATTACACATATCAACTTACAGATGACTGGCGACTGTGTTATAAAATTGGTGGAGGGTTGGGGATCATGTTACTTTTTCTTCGTGTGAAAGTGGCGGAATCAGGAATGTTTCATCAGGTAAAAAGCGCAGGCGCCATTCGGGGCGATTTTCGCATGTTTTTTACCAATGTCAAACGATTTAAAAAGTATGTGTTGGCCATACTGATTGGTCTTCCCACCTGGTATGTGATCGGGATATTGGTTAATCAAAGCGATAAATTTGGAGAGGCGATGTTTGGAAGCCGGACGATTGACTCCGGACGATCCATTATGTTTGCTTATGCTGGTATTGCCGTGGGTGATATTGCCGTAGGATTGTTGAGTCAATATTTTAAAAGCCGGAAGAAGGCACTTTTGTTTTTTTACGTTCTGTCCATAGTTTCGCTGGTGTTCTTTTTTAGTTCATTCAACGATTCTGATGTAAGCATGTATGGCGTTTGTCTGGCGCTAGGTTTTAGTACAGGCTTTTGGGCCATATTTGTTACGATGGGAGCCGAGCAGTTTGGAACGAATTTAAGAGCTACCGCAGCAACGACTATTCCAAATATGGTTCGCGGGGTGTTACCGTTGATCAACATGCTTTTTTTAGGTGTATTTCAGCAAAGTTGGGGTTGGTCTTTAATTAAGAGCGGAATAGTTACCGGAATAGTTACTCTTTCCATTACGTTGGTGGCATTCTATTTTACAGAAGAGACCTTCCACAGAGATTTGAATTTTATTGAAGAAGATTAAAAGCCATTTTAGGATATAAATTGTATCTGCCTGCTATCTTCACAAGCATTCCCTCATGTAAATATTCCCACAAGCAAATATTCCATCAAGCACTTCTGTTCTACCTCAATCTTATGTACTTTCGTAAGAGATGTAACGCATGGAGGTTCTTTACAAATATTTTCTATCTCGATTTAAAGATCCGGAGCATCAGGCAACAGCGAGGCTACTAGTTAATTTTTCGTTAACCGAGGCTTTTATTTCATCGATATATGGCGTGCTACACCCCTGGATGGGTTTTCACGTTCCGCGGATTTTCTTTTTCGGATTTAGTATTTTAATTTTTTTAGCATTACTCCTGTTTCGCACCCGACTATCGCTAAATGTCATGGCCAATATGGCTATTACCATTATGTGGGCAGGATTTTCATTGGGAACCGCTTATTCTGGCGGGGTGTTTTCTCTGGTGCTTCCCTGGTTGGCCCTCATGCCCATCATGGCGAATTTATTGGTCGGGATAAATGCCGCCCGCGTCTGGGCAGCAATATCTACCTGTACTATCCTTTTCTTCTTTTTTTATTTTAAAGACATACAACCCAACGCAAATCCTGGCGGTGATGTCCGGTCGCTGGTGGCTCATAGTGGGCTGGTGGCGATTGCCTTTTTATTCTCCTTTCTTTTTTATCGGGCAAAAGATGGATTGGTCAAACAAGTAAAGGAACAGAATGAATATTTATTGACAAACCGAAAGGAGATAGTAAGTCAAAATGAAAGGCTGAATCAGCAGAAATATGAAATCCAGACTCAAAATGAATTTATCCAGCGGCAGAATGGATTGTTGGTACAGCAAAACGCACTGATCGATCATGTGAATAATTTACTTACCCAACGGGTGAAGGAAATAACGGATCGCACAAAATTGTTGGAACGTCATTGGAATACGCTGTTGAATATTTCTAAGAGCAAAGCCATCAATTATGGTGATTTTGATATGGCAGCCAGACACCTGACAAAGGTGGTCGCTCAAAGCCTGAATACCGAGCGGGTAAGTATATGGCAATATGAAGCAGATCGGAGGAGCATCAGATGTTTAATTCTATATGACGGCCTGACAGATCAGCACCGGCTTGAAGAAAATCTTTTGCTGGACAATTTTCCCCGATATTTCGAAGCATTGGAAAAGCAAGAGGTGATTCCGGCTGACAATGCCGAAGAAAACCCTAAAACATTTGAGTTTAAGCATGGATATCTTCGTCCTCGTCATATTATTTCCATGTTGGATACGCCTTATTTCATTGACGGAAAACTAGCCGGAGTATTATGTTGTGAAAGCGTGGATGTTCAACGGCATTGGTCACCGGAAGATGTCTTGTTTGCGCAAGCTTTATCTGATGTTATTTCCTTAGCGTACCGAGCACATCAGAGAAGAGAGTATGAATTGAATATTCGTAAAAGCCACAAAGAAATTGAGCGGATAAATCAAAATCTGGAACAAAGAGTGATTGAGCGGACTCAGGAACTGGAAAACCAGAACCGGCAGTTGGCGGAGTATGCCTTTATCAACTCTCATTTGCTGAGGGGTCCCTTGAGTCGCCTCATGGGGTTAATCAACCTGATCGAGATTTTAAAGCTGGATGAACATGAAAAAGACTTGTTACTTCATTTAAAACTCTCCGCTCAGGAACTTGACGAAGTTGTCAAAAAAATCAGTCAGGCGATTGCCCAAAATCAATCCTTTGACCGGAATCTGGTTAATCCGGAAGAGAAATAAAGTTTTCTAACCAATGGCCTGCTTCAGATCGGCCAGAAGGTCTTCAACATCTTCAACGCCAATACTTAATCGGATAAGCGAATCGGACAACCCGTTCTTTAATCGCTCTTCTTTGGGAATACTGGCATGTGTCATGGACGCTGGGTGATTGATTAATGATTCAACACCCCCAAGTGATTCCGCTAATGAGAATAGTTGCACACTTTTCATCACACGTGTTGCGTTTTCAATACTATCATCTTTTAACGTAAAGGAAAGCATACCTCCAAAATCACGCATTTGTTTTTTTGCCACTGCGTGATTGGGATGATCTTCAAAACCGGGCCAATAAACGTGTGCTACCTTGGAATGACCTTTCAGGTATTTGGCAATTTCCCGTCCGTTGAAGCAATGACGCTCCATGCGCAAATGAAGGGTTTTAATACCCCGAAGTACCAAAAAAGAATCCTGAGGTCCGGGTACTGCACCGCAGGAATTGGCGAGAAATGCCAGATCCGTGTGAAGTTTATCATCGTTTACTACTAAGGCGCCCATGATCACATCGCTGTGACCACCCAGATACTTGGTAACTGAATGCATCACAATATCGGCACCCAAGTCTAAAGGATTTTGCAGATAAGGAGAGGCGAATGTATTATCGACCGCCACCATTATTCGATGGCGTTTGGCGATCTCAACGCACGCCTGGATATCAATAATCCGCATCAGAGGATTAGAGGGTGTTTCGATCCAGAGAAGCTTTGTTTTTGGAGTAATATGATTTTCGATCGACTGAGCCTGACTCAGGTCCAAAAAATGGAAATTAATTCCAAATCGCTCATATACCCGTTTGAAAAGCCGGTAGGAGCCGCCATACAGATCGTTGCTGGTTATGACTTCGTCACCTGGGCTTAGTAGTCGGATGACGGCATCGGTAGCTCCCATCCCTGAAGAAAAACAAAGTCCATATTTGCCGTTTTCCAGCGCAGCAATGCTTTTTTGGAGACTGTTGCGGGTAGGGTTTGCACCTCGCGCATATGCATATCCTTTATGCTGTCCAGGACCTTCCTGAACATAGGTACTGGTCTGATAAATCGGGGTCATAATGGCCCCCGTGCTGGGATCCGGCTCGACTCCTGCATGTATAGCTTTGGTTCCAAATTTCATAGAAGCTTATTTAGCTGATGGTACGCAAATTTACTAAAGTGTGTCAGCTTGAGGCTCTCGAAACCAGATTTAAGACTCATAATCGACTTCTCCCGCCTTTGAGCGGGATCAGTTTGACAATTATGCTACGAATGCTGTGTAACATCAGTCATTTACGTCTTTTGAGTCCCCTAAAACAGGGATTTTTGCAAGTATACGGCTAATTGATTAGTTGCAGATCCTCATCTGGTCACCTTGGCTAATATTTTATGATTAACTTCGTCCGATGGTTTAAAACCTGAAAATGAATATGAAGCACACTATACTTCTGGTCTATTGTTTGGCGATGGTTTCCGGGGTGGTCAGCGCGCAAAACTCTGTTGGTATTGGAACAGCTACCCCTAACACAAAAGCGGTTTTGGATCTTGTATCTACTGGGAATAATCAAGGGTTTTTGGTGCCTCGGATGACGACTGCTCAACGCACTGCCGCTGGATTCATCAGTACGCTCGGAACGTCAGAGAAAGGATTGCTGGTATTTGATGTTACTACCGATAAATTTTACTACTGGAGTGGCTCAACCTGGGTGGTTATTGAAGATAGTACCGGAACCGACAGTCAGACACTGAGTTACACAGCGCTAACAGGAGCCTTGAGTATTTCGGGTGGTAATTCGGTTAACCTGGCTGGTACTTCACCAGGAGGCGCAGCTGGAGGTGAACTTGTTGGCACTTATCCCAACCCAACTATCGCCAACAATGTCATTAACAGTGCTAAAATTGTGGATGGAACCATTGCAAGTGCAGATATTTTGGATGGTACAATAGTCGTAACAGACCTTGCTGACAATGCCGTCAATAGTGCAAAAATTGCGGATCTCTCCATTACTGCGACAGATATTGCTAATGCAACCATCACCAGCGGAAAACTGACAAACTCGGGTGTTATTGCTGGTGCATATGGAAGTTCAACCTCTGTAGCTACGTTTACAGTAGATGCCCAAGGCCGGTTAACAGCAGCTGGAAATACAACTATCTCTGGTGTTACACCCGCTGGCGCTGCCGGAGGGGAGCTATCAGGTACTTATCCCAACCCAACGATTGCCAACAATGTTATTACCAGCGCCAAGATTGTGGACGGAACTATTGCAAGTGCAGATATTTTGGATGGTACCGTTGCTGGCGCTGACCTTGCGGATAATGCTGTCAGCAGTGCAAAAATTGCAGACCTCTCCATTACTGCAACAGATATTGCCAATGCAACGATCACTAGTGGAAAATTAACAGACTCGGGTGTTATTGCTGGCGCATATGGAAGTTCCACTTCTGTAGCTACGTTTACCGTGGATGCCCAAGGCCGATTAACCGCAGCCGGAAACACTACCATTTCGGGCGTAACTCCTGCCGGTGCTGCCGGAGGGGAGCTCTCAGGTACTTATCCCAACCCAACGATTGCCAACAATGTTATTACCAGTGCTAAGATTGTGGATGGAACCATTGCAAGTGCGGATATTTTGGATGGTGCGATAGTCGCAACTGACATAGCAGATGGAGCGATCACCGCTGCGAAGATTCTCGATGGAACCATTGGTACAGTGGATATTGCCAACAATGCTATAACCGATGCTAAACTTGGATCTGGTATTGCTGTCAATAAATTAACATCAGGAACAAATAATCAGGTTTTAACTACCGTGGCCGGAATTCCTACATGGACCACTCCGGCTACCGGTGGTACGGTAACAGGTATTACTGCAGGAACGGGTCTGACCGGAGGAACGATAACCACGACAGGAACCATTGCGCTTTCTAATGTGGGTACAGCAGGAACCTACGGGTCGGCAGGTTCAGTACCGGTACTCACAGTAGATGCCCAAGGTCGGGTAACCGGTGTCACCCCCACTGCAATTAGTGGGGTTTCTCCATCAGGAGCAGCCGGAGGTGCCTTAGCAGGTACTTATCCCAATCCATCACTAGCCAATAATGTCGTTACCAGTGCGACTATTGTGGATGGAGATATAGCCACAGCCGATTTAGCAGATGGCGGAGTAACCAATGCAAAGATTGCAAATGGTATAGCCGTGGGGAAACTGTCGATTGGTTCTGCGAATCAGGTGTTAGTCACCTCTGGCGGTGTAGCTCAATGGGCATTTTTACCAGGATCAGTTACAAGTATTACAGCTGGAACTGGTCTTTCCGGAGGAACCATCACTTCCACAGGGACCATTGCTTTAGCAAACTCGGGTGTAATTGCGGGCACGTATGGAAATGCGACAACCGTTCCCTCTGTTACTGTTGATGCCTTTGGTCGTGTTACTTCTGTAGCTACGTCCACCATCACTGGTGTTTCTCCAGGTGGAGCAGCGGGGGGAGATTTAACCGGTACCTATCCCAATCCAACGATTAATACAGGTGCTGTGACCAGTGTTAAAATTCTGGATGGAACCATAGCGACAGCAGATATTGCCGATGGCTCTATAACCACGGCCAAAATACTTGATGGGACCGTAGGTACAGGCGATATTACAGATCTTGGAATAGCCACGAATGATTTAGCAAATCTTGCTGTGACCGATGCAAAAGTGGCCAATGTTTCTCCTTCAAAAATTTTACAGGCTGGGGCTTTAACAAATCAGGTACTGAAATGGAATGGATCAGCCTGGACACCTCAAGCAGAAACAGCAGATTTTACGTTGCCGTATTCAGCCACAGTTTCCTCCGGTGGCAACTTATTTGAATTAGCCAACCCAGGTGGGGGAGGCGTAGCAAATTTTGCTGTAACCAATAACTCGAGTAAGGACTTTGCGCTTCGCGCAACCTCGAATTCTACTGCTACTGGTGGAGCCGGTTTTTTCGGATATACCAATAATACAGAAACAGGAAATGCAATTTTTGCGCAGACCTCAGGTCTTGGTTCAGCTATTTCAGCCATTTCTATTAATTCGGGTTCAACTACCCCAACTATTGAGTCGATTTCTTCCTCGGGCTCTGCTGCAGTAAGGGGTAGCGGGGATACTGGAATCGGACTGTGGGGAAGAGGAGGAGTGGCCGGAAGTGGAGCTGTGGCGATTGGTTCTGTTGGACAGTACTTAGGATCAGGGCTGGGGTATGGAATATTTGGAACATCTACGGCCGAAGGTTTTGCAGGAGCTTTTTCTGGGCGTGTAACAATAGCCGGAGCAACAAATATATCCGGTAATTTATCCGTTTCGGGTGCGCTTTCTAAGGGATCCGGTACATTTAAAATTGATCATCCACTGGATCCATCGAACAAGTTTTTATTTCACTCATTCGTAGAATCTCCAGACATGAAAAACATCTATGATGGTGTAGTAACGTTGGATGCTGCTGGTGAAGCTAATGTCGTGTTGCCAGAGTATTTTGAGGCACTTAATAAAGACTTTAGATATCAACTTACTTGTGTGGGTGGATTTGCACAGGTTTATGTGTCTCAGGAGATATCTGGTAACCAGTTTAGGATTGCCGGAGGCAGACCCGGACTTAAGGTATCCTGGCAGGTAACAGGTATCCGCAAAGACCCTTATGCAGAAAAAAATCGAGTACAGGTAGAGGTTGAAAAACAAGGAGATGAGCGTGGTCGTTACCTATATCCGGCAGTTTATAACTTACCTGAATCTATGGGAATATCACAACCCATCATTTTACCTTCCAGCCAGTTACTCGATAGTAAAAAGCAATAAAAAATGTTCAGATTAACCTTTTTGTTGGTTTTTGGGCTTTTTTCGACTAGTATCTTTGCTCAGGAATTTCGGAACAAAGGAGCCAATGTTTTTATATCCCCTAACACCATTTTGACAGTTCAGGATGGATTGATCAATGAAGGGAATTTAACAAATAACGGAGATCTCCGTATCTCAGGTGCCTGGATAAATTTAGGTACTTACGATGCAGGAATAGGTCAAATCAACTTTAACAGTAATCTCCCTCAAACAATTAATCATAATGATCAAAGTTTTCGGAGATTGGTCATCAGCGGAGCAGGTGAAAAATTATTTCTGGCAAATATCACCATTGAAGAAGAGTTGGATCTTCAAAACAGCATCTTAAGATCCAGCAATGGAGCCAAAATAATTTTTCGTCAAGATGCTTCGATTAGCGGAGGATCGGCAAATTCCCATATTGTTGGTGCGGTGGAACATCTGGGTGCCGGAGATTGGCTATTTCCAGTAGGGAATGGGGCAGATTTTTTACCCGTAACCATTACAGGAATAACAGATCCCACGGCTACCGGTACATTGCAGCTAACTGAACTCAACACCGGAGATATCCTCACGGGCGATGTTAACTTGTTAAGGATATCAAATAAACGCTATTATGACTTTACGTCCACGGGAGTTATCAACCCCAACGCTACTGTCACTTTGCCGCTGGCTCAGGACGATTTTCTGGATGTGCCGGTTAGCCAAACAGCCATTGCGGGTAGTAATTCCATTCCGAATGGTTTTGTCTCCTTAGGGCAGTCTTCTAGCACAGGAACGTTGACAAGCGGGGAGGTGACCAGCGCCTCAGCCATTACCTACCGCTACCTGGCCATTGGAGCGGTCAATAATGACCGAACCATTCAAGTGTATAATGGGATTTCCCCCAATGATATGGATGATTTGAATTCATTTTTTCGGATCGAACGAATCCAGTTCTATCCCAACAACGAAGTTGTTATTTTTAACCGATGGGGAGATCGTGTATTTGAAGCCAAGGGATACAATAATGCGGATATTGCTTTTCGGGGCCAAGGAAATGTGGGCAATGCAGGTAAGGTTCCGGCTGGCACGTACTTCTATTCTATCCTACCTGGGGATGGTTCCCCACGGATTACCGGGTATCTTGAAATCCGGTATTAGTATTTCGCCCCAAAACATCATCTTCTCACCCCAAATAAGTTTTTCTGTTGGCCACGGTAGACTAGGTAACGTTTCTTCAACGTCTTTTAGATTGTATGCCAGGAGGTGACTCTGTATTCTCTTTAATCTTGCGTTGGCTGCGGACGCCATATCCATTTTACCTGAATGATGAGCGTAAAAATCTATGGTTATGTGTGGGGATTGGGTTTTTCATCATGTTTTTTTTATCCGTTTATAAAAGCGAAAAGAATTACATCCTTTTTGGCACAGTCACTGTTATCATCCTGATTTTCAACATGATTGTTTTAGCGCGATTGTTTCCTCAACCCCTGGACCCAACCCGCTGGACGATTGGAAAGTATATTTTGTTAACTCTCTGGCATCTTGTATCCATTGGGATTGTCAGCACCTTAATCAACATATTTTATGTTCACGCGGAATGCACGGTCATGGAAAACATGAGCCGTGCATTCACCAATGTGGCCACCACCGGGGTTATCACCATTGCCTTGGTTTCGTTGTTTTTGCGGAATTATCAATTGCGTGAGAATCTGGCCAACGCCCTGGCGGCCAATCAGGAATTACAAAAAATAGATTCACTGAGATTGCAGAAAGAATTCCCGTCCAAAGTATCGCCTCCTGAAAAGCAGATGACCACCCTTCAAACAGAGACCTCGGAGACTTTCAGCTTCTCGCTGCCAGACTTGATTTACATTGAAGCGGATGATAATTACTCTACCATTGTTTGGCGAAATGGTCATGGAGTTGAGCGAAAGTTATTGAGGGTCAATCTTAAAAGTATTGAAAATCAGATTAATAACTCATTCACCATCCGGTGCCACCGATCTTTTATTGTGAACATCAACGCTATTTCAAACATCATCGGAAATACCAATGGCTATAAGTTAGTCATGGCTGATCTTGATGTTACCATCCCGGTTTCTCGGCCCAAGGGCAAAGAAGTGATTGACCGCATCCAACAATGGCGAAGCATGATGGAACTCTCCTGAACATCCGTTAACCACACGCATGTAACTGTTTGCCCCAGCCTTTCTCCATCGACCACAATTATTGTTCACTTCCCGACACCCTCCATTTTTATGTGTCTGATGATTGCTTTTTTTCGTCTCTTCATGAAACAAAAAGCAAAATATGAAAAGCATTATCCTCACCACATTGTTCCTTGCAGGTTTCTATGCGGCAAGCCAGGCGCAGGAAGTTCCACGCACCGAGTTTTCTGTCACACTTTCCGAGCAATCAATTACCCTGAAGCCTGGAGAGGCTAAACAAGTAAGAGTTCAACTTCTGAAGTCCAGAGCATTTTCAAGGGCAAAGGCTTCTTTTGTTTTGTCTTCAGGTCTGCCTGCCGGTGTCAGTGTTGCTTTTGATCCAACGGAAGGCAAACTGGATGAAAGTACAGCCACCATTTCTGTTGGAAAAGAAGCTTTGGCAGGAACTTATTCTATCGCCTTGGGAGCGACCATGCTTGGAAAAAAGAAAGGGTCATTGATCAAAGTGGAGGTGCTGGAGGGCACCGCTATATTGACATCTCAAAAGTAAGGAGTTTGTTTAGCCAGAAGAGGCTGGCTCAACCTGAGACAACCTCTTCTGGCTTTTAGATGCTGTATTGACTATCAAATTTTTCCAGATAGTCAGCTATTCTTCTCACCACACTTCCCCCGAGGGCACCATCTACTACGCGATGATCATACGAGTGTGATAAGAACATTTTGTGTCGGATTGCAATCGCATCTCCGGACGGGGTTTCAATGACGGCAGGTTTCTTTTGAATAGCTCCAATGGCTAGAATTGCTACCTGAGGCTGCATGATGATTGGCGTTCCCATCACATTCCCAAACGTGCCAACATTTGAAATGGTGAATGTGCCACCGGCCAACTCATCTGGTTTCAATTTATTTTCCCTGGCTCTTTTTGCCAGATCATTCACGATTTTGGATAGCCCTGTCAAATTAAACTGATCTGCATTTTTGATTACCGGCACAATCAAGTTTCCCGAAGGAAGGGCTACGGCCATGCCTATATTAATATCTCTTTTTCGGATAATCCGATCGCCATCTACCTGTACGTTAATCAGAGGATAATCCTTGATGGCTTTGGCTACAGCCTCAATGAAAAACGGAGTAAAGGTTAGTGCTTCTCCAGTTCTTTTCTGAAAGTCATCCTTCATTTTAGTTCTCCAAAGAACGATATTGGTCACATCAGCCTCCACAAACGAAGTCACATGTGGAGAAATTCTCTTACTGTCAACCATCCGCTCGGCAATGATTTTGCGCATGCGGTCCATCTGGATAATTTCATCACCGGCAGAAATAGAGGCGGGCACCAGCGGGGTGCTTGAAACGGGCTGTACACGAACTGCCACTGGTCCGGTCTTGCGGTTTTGTACGTACAAAAGGATATCTTTTTTAGTCACACGTCCTTCCAGCCCACTTCCGGTAATGGTTTCCAATTCAGCCATAGCAATACTTTCTTGTTTGGCAATGCTTTTGACCAAAGGAGAATAAAACCGATTGCTGCTTTTATACGATTCCTGGCTATGACCATTCGAACCCAGGGAGGGGCTATGCTTAACAGATATTTCCGATAGGATAGGCGCCACCGGTGTTTCCGGGGTGATGCCTTGAACCAAAACATCGGTTGTGATAATGGCAATAACTTTGCCCACCTTAACAACCTCACCTTCTTTGGCCAATACTTCTTTTAAAGTGCCCGCATGAGTTGAAGGAACCTCTGTATCTACTTTATCCGTAGCTACTTCCAGCACGCTCTCATCCTGTTCAATTGTATCACCAGGTTTTTTAAGCCATTTCAAAACGGTGGCTTCCATGATGCTTTCGCCCATTTTGGGCATAATAAGTTCTACCTGTGCCATACAAAGAAGATTTACAGGCGCAAAGGTAACGTTTTACGGTAACGATTGAAATGGCAAGTCCGATCGGGGGATTAGTTAGTAAAACAGGGGCCTGCTTGTCTACTCTCTGGGTAAATTTTGACGGATCAGATTTAAAACAGCTGCACTGGCCAATCGGATGTTGATCATCCGGTCGGTAGACAGTTGCAACTTCTTGGTTACCGTTTGATGTTTGTCAGAATAAGCTATCCACACCAAACCTACGGGTTTTTCGGAGGTCGCTCCGCCCGGTCCGGCAATGCCGCTGGTGGCAACGCCAATGTCAGTATTGAACTTGGCCCGGACAATGTTGGCCATTTCGATAATGGTAGGTTCACTAACGGCACCATGTTTTTCTAACACCTCCGGTTTGACACCCAACTGACGCATTTTTACCTCGTAGGCATAGGGCACCATGCTGCCGATAAAGTAATCGCTGCTGCCTGGAACACTCGTAATCAGGTGTGACAAATACCCTCCGGTACAACTTTCAGCCATTGAAAGAGTCAATTTCCGTGTGCGCAGCATCTTCCCGATAACTATTTCCAGAGGTTCATCACCATAGCCATAGATGAATTGACCGATGCGATCTTTTAATTGCCCGGCAAGGATAGTTGTTTCTTGTTGAAGAGTTGCCAACGAATCGCCCATGCCTGTCAACCTAAGCTTTACCTCCCCCAGGCTAGGCAAATACGCCAATTTGATATGTGCTGGTAGTGCCTTTTCCCATGCTTGAATTTTTTCCGCCAAGAACGATTCTCCTAATCCAATCGTGCGGATGACCATATGATGAATAACCGGAAGCTTGTACTTGGCTTTTAGTTTGGGAATAACACGTTCCGTCATCATTCGTTTCATCTCATGAGGAACTCCCGGCATCGACATAAAGACTTTGTCTCCCTTTTCGAACCACATACCAGGAGCAGTTCCAATCGGGTTGATAATCTTCTCGCAAGCGGTAGGTAGGGCTGCCTGCATTCTGTTTAATTCCGTCAGTTCCCGTCCCCGGCTCTCAAAAAAGGCAGTTACTTCTGCCAGTGCCTCTTCATGGATCCTTATCTCACAATTAAAATACCGCGCCAGACACGGTTTGGTCAAATCATCACTGGTAGGCCCCAATCCTCCGGTAATCAGGATGACATCCGCACGCTTTTCGGCCTCCGCCAAGGCCGTCAGGATTTCAGATTCTACATCCCCCACCGTGGTCTTTCGAATCACTTTAATGCCAACGTTACTTAACTCTACACTCATCCATTGTGAATTAGTATCAACAATTTGACCAAAAAGGATTTCGTCTCCAATAGTCAGTAGCTCTGCCGAAATGAGTTTCATAGTGTGATCAAAAAGAAAGGGTGCAATATAAACCACAATTCCGAGGTGTGGTGTTGATTTTGCCAACGAATCTTTGGTACGCGTTGATCCGGTAATTAATCGGTATCTTTGCGGTTTAATACTATTTTCAATGTCATCTTTTCAAGCGTTGGGATTGTCCAGCGCCATTCTCGAAACCATTCAAGGACTCGGTTTCGAAACCCCAACGCCCGTACAGGAAAAAGCCATACCGCTTTTGCTTCAGGGTAGCCGCGACATGGTCGCACTGGCCCAAACTGGCACTGGCAAGACAGCCGCGTTTGGTTTACCTCTGGTAGAGCTCTGCGATGCTAAAGATCTATCAACTCAGGCTCTGGTGCTGGCGCCAACACGTGAATTATGTGTGCAGATTACCAGTGATTTGGAAAAATTTACCCGAAATGTAAAACCGCTGAATATTGTGGCAGTCTATGGAGGAGCCAGTATTTCAGAACAGATAAAGAAAATCAGGAGAGGGACTCAGATCATTGTTGCCACCCCAGGTCGTCTGATGGATCTGATGGAACGCAAAGTGGTGAAGATTCAAACCATCAAGTTTGTGGTGTTAGATGAGGCCGATGAAATGCTTAACATGGGTTTCAAGGAAGATATCGACCATATCCTGGCGGAAACCCCGGAAACCAAAAATGTATGGTTGTTTTCAGCGACCATGCCCCGGGAAGTAAAGGCCATCTCCAAAGCCTACATGACTGACCCGCATGAACTCCAATTGGGTCAGCAGAACCAAGGCAATGCAAATATCGAACATCAGTTTGTGGTTGTAGATGATCGTTTCCGTTACGAGGCACTCAAACGCATGGTTGATTTTAACCTGGAAATATTTGGGGTGATCTTTTGTCGCACCAAACTGGATACACAACGCATTGCCGAAAATCTGATGCGTGATGGATACAATGCGGATGCCTTGCACGGAGACCTGACCCAACAACAACGAGATAAGGTTATGGGCGCCTTTAAAAGTAAAGCATTGCAATTACTGGTAGCCACCGATGTGGCAGCCCGCGGGATTGATGTAAGTAACATTACTCATGTGATACACATGAACCTGCCCGATGAGATTGAATTTTATACGCACCGAAGCGGTCGTACGGCACGTGCGGGAAAAAAAGGTATTTCTCTGGCGATTGTATCAAAGCGGGAAGTAGGCCGCATCCGACAAATTGAAAAGGTAGCGCAGGCAAAATTTGAACGTAAAAATGTTCCAACCGGAGAAGAGGTTTGTCAAAAGCGATTGCTTCAATTGGTACAACGATTGCGAGCTGTGAATGTAGTGGAAGAAGAAATAAAGAGTTTCCTCCCGGCCGTCTACAGCGAATTGATGGAACTGAGCAAAGAAGAAATCATTAAAAGATTTACTTCGCTTGAGTTTAACCATTTGTTGGATTATTACAGAGGCGCTCCTGATCTGAACAAGTCCGATCGTGGTGAACCTTCGGCTGATCAGTGGGGTGACCGTTTTATCACAGGTGACCGACTGTTTATCAATCTGGGAAAGATGGATGGTCTGGATAAAGGAAAACTTTTGGCTCTTATTTGCGACCGAACCGGTTTGAAAGGGAAGGATATAGGTAAAATTGATGTGAAAGGAGCTTATTCTTTCTTTGAAGTAGAAAAATCGCTGACCAAAAACGTTCACGAGCATTTACATGGCTTTGAATACAAAGGGCGGATTGTTCGTGTAGAAGTTACTGGTGAGCAGCCACCTCGTGAAGACAAGGGTGGTCGTAGAAGAGATGCTCCGAGAAAGCGAGAAGGGGAAGCACGCAAAGGGAACTGGTTTGATACTAAAAAGAAAAACTGGCGTAAATAGTGTCAGGCTTCCATGGCTCATATGAGCAAAAGTGAAGTAAAGGCATTGAAACAGGCATTGCTACACATTTGTACAGACTTTGTGCAAAAACGTATTTCTCATATTCACGAGGTATTAAACCAGGCCAGCGAAGATGCTCAGACTGATCAAAAAAGTTCGATGGGAGATAAATATGAGACCTCCCGCGCCATGCTTCACCTCACGCAAGAGAATGCTTCCGTTCAATTGCGCGAGGCGACCAAGCTCCAGCACCGATTAGCCAGAATTAATCCCGATTTGGATGCCTTATCAAACGCTAATGTTGGGGCCCTGGTGATGACGGAACGGCATCGTTTTTTTATTGCCATCAGCATCGGTGAAGTGATTGTATCCGATCAAACCTTTTTGATTGTTTCACCGGATTCCCCGATGGGTAAGAGTTTAATAACAAAGCGGGTGGGTGACCATTTCCAATTTCTGGGAAAGCAAGAGATCATTTTACAGATAAGGTGACAAAATTCTGACTTCCAAGTCTGGGGGATTGATGTTTTTTTTGTCCGTAACAAAATGATAGGTTTGAATCTTTAAATCTGCGCATGGACATCCAACAATCTCTTCAGACGCTTCTTCGTGACATTCCGGATTTTCCAAAACCTGGAATTGTCTTTAAAGACATCACACCCTTATTGGCTCAGCCGGAGATGAGAAAAAAGGTAGTGAATGCGTTAACACTTCCATACCTCCATCAATCCATTGATGCCCTGGTGGCTGTGGAGGCCAGGGGGTTTATATTTGGTTCATTGGTGGCCCAGGAATTGAATGTTCCTTTTATTCCCGTTCGCAAGGCTGGCAAATTGCCCTTTAAAAAGATTACAGAGGACTATTCTCTGGAATACGGCACGGCTACCCTGGAGATACACGAAGATTCCATTCGAAAGGGAATGCGGGTACTTATTCATGACGATGTTCTGGCCACAGGGGGTACGGCCAAAGCAGCGGCATCGATGGTGCAACGGCTGGGAGGACAAATTGCCGGTTTTTCCTTTTTGATAAATCTTGGCTTTTTACCGGGAGAGAATCATTTAGTGAGTAATTATGGCATAAAACCTCACTATTTAATCAACGTATAACCTTTTAATGGCTTCCGTGTTTTAACATGTTAGATTGAATCCGTGAAAGATACCGTTTTGATACCCATGTTTCCGCTTTCGATTTTTCCATTACCCGGAGAACTCGTACCCCTTCATATTTTTGAACCAAGGTACAAGCAGTTGTTACAGGATGCCGAGACTAAAGACATTACTTTTGGAATTTACTTTAATCATGTACGCAATAAAGATCAAATAGGTTCCCTGGTCAAACTGGAGAGCATTATCAAGCGCTATGCTGGCGGAGAATCTGATATTATTGTCAGGTGTATTGATCTGTTCTCCATGAGTAAGTTGTACCGTACTTTTAAAGATAAAATGTATCCGGGTGGAGACGTTCAATTTATGAATACCGATATTTTTGAGCCGATCAGCCATAAACTTCTTGAATCCTACCATACCTTGGGAAGACCTGTTAAGCTGGAACTTAAGGCAAAGACTATTTCGATCTTTGACCTAGCTAACGAATTAAATCTTGATTTTGACGAGCGCTTGAAGTTTGTGGCTTGTGACAATGACAAAAAAGAGTCTTTTATTCTATCCCGACTTCGATACCAGCATCAGCTTCAGCTACAGGCGGAAAAAGCTAAGGACGTATTCCATTTGAATTAGGTTGCATCCACCGCAACAAAAGAGTTAATTAACTTTATTCACAGTTAATTAACATCAATTAACCTCATCACTTGTAACTTTTTATCACGGACTGCCGTCATAGTACCAAAAGGTTTAGGTTATGAAAAAAATCACATTACTTCTTTCAGGTGTACTCTTTTGTACACTTGCGTTCGCAAATGGTACAGATGAGCCCACCGCAGCTTCATCTGTTGCAGTCACACGTGCCAAAGGCAGCCAACAGTTCAAATTATTTTACAAGGCTTCCCGTCCGGGAAAGGTAGAGGTCGCTATCAGTAATGACACTGGTAAAAAGATTTTTACCGAAACAATCTATGATACGGATGGATTTATCCGGCCCTATAATTTTTCAGAATTGCCGTATGGCGAGTATGAAATCTCCATTGTGGACGAAACAGGAAAGCAAGTACAAAGCGTTAAACATTCTCAGGACCGAATAGAAAAACTTATTCATGTCATGAAAATGGAGGAAGACGGTAAGTATATGCTAACGGTGGCTTCCAGGGGATCAGACTCAGTAGGTGTTCGCATTCTGGATGAAAACAATCAGATTCTGCACGACAAAAACTATGAGGTAAACGGAGAGTTTGCGCAGATTTTTAATATGAAAGTTAAAAATTTTAAAATCGAAGTGACAGATGCCAGCGGTGTGTTGAAAACACTGACATACTAATTGGTTGAAGTGGTCTTCAAAAACAGCGAACCCCTGGTTGTCCGGGGGTTTGCTGTTTTAGTAGCAGATGCCAGTACTTTTTGTACATTCGCAGGATGTCAAAAAAGTGGATTGCTTTTGTCGTTTTTTTTCTGGCACTTTTTGTTTTGTACATCAGTGGGCCGAGACCACCCAAACAGCATTGGAGTAAGGTGTTGCCGGATGTTCCGAAAAGTATCCAACAAATAGAGGAATTTGTTTCTTCTCAGGAACGCAAGCATTCTGTAAAGCCGGGTAATCATGCACGAATAGTATGGGCTGACAGCAGCCATCAAAAAACCCCATACAGTGTCATCTACCTCCATGGTTTTTCAGCCAGTCAGGAAGAAGGGAATCCCGTGCACACTGATTTTGCCCGCAAATTTGGATGTAATCTTTTCCTATCGCGGTTGGCTGATCACGGAATTGACACAACAGAGCAGCTCCTTTTCTTCACGGGTGACCGACTTTGGGAATCAGCGAAAGAGGCTTTGATGATCGGTAGAACTCTGGGTGACAGCGTGATCATCATGAGCACTTCCACCGGTGGTACTGTGGCCTTAATGTTGGCGGCAGCTTATCCGGAACTTGTTCATTCACTCATCAATTTATCTCCTAATATCGCCATCAACAACCCGCTTGCTTTTTTATCCAATAATCCCTGGGGATTGCAATTGACATATCAGGTGGTGGGGAAATATAACCTGGCACAAACAGATTCCGTTAGAAAAAGATATTGGAACGATAGGTACCGGGTAGAGTCCGTTGTTCAGCTTCAGGAGCTACTAGAAGATCATATGAATCAGGATACTTTTCAAAAGATAAAATGCCCCTCGTTAACATTATACTATTATTTAGATGAAGATCATCAGGACAAACAAGTAAAGGTAAGCGCGATTCTGGCAATGCATGAGCAATTGGCAACACCCTTATCGAAGAAAAGGATTTTGCCGGTGCCTATGGCCGGGGAACATGTTCTGGGGTCTCATCTGGTTTCAAAAGACATTAAAACCGTACAGCATTCTATAGATGCTTTTGCTACCGAAGTTTTGGGGTTAAAAAAGAATACTCCTACAGTTGCTTCGTTCTGAGAAGAACTTCCGCTTCTCGTAGGTCTTCCGGGGTATCTATGCCCATTGTCTCAAAATCGGTAATGGCCGTAACTATTTTATACCCATTCTCAAGCCAACGAAGTTGCTCTAATGATTCTGCTTTTTCCAGAATGGAAGGTGCCAATACCGTAATCTTTCGCAGAATATCTGTCCGATAGGCGTACATGCCGATGTGTTTATAAAAAGTGTGATGTTGGTGCCAATGCGAAGAGACATTGCGGATGTATGGTATAGGGGATCGACTAAAATAGAGGGCATGCATGCCAGAATCGATCACTACCTTCACTATATTGGGATTTGCTAGTGTATCAGCCTGCTCAATTTTTTTAATAAGTGTGGCCAGTTCCGTTTGGGGTGTTAAGGTTGTTGCCAGTAGATTGATTTGTCCAGGGGCAATAAAAGGCTCATCTCCCTGAATATTCACAACAAAATCAAAAATTTCTGATTGACTATTTAATACTTCGCAACATCGATCAGTTCCGGAAATGTGCGTTTCAGCCGTCATCATCACATTCCCTCCAAATGATTTAACATGTGTAAAAATGGCATCGTGATCGGTGGCAACAATAACACGATTGAGTGCATGGGATTTTAATGCCTGCTGATAGACCCGTTGAATCATGGATATCCCTTCAATCAGGGCCAGGGGTTTGGCTGGAAAGCGCGTGGAGGCATAGCGCGCGGGAATGATACCCAGAATATTCATTCGGTTATGCTCAGTTTACTTTTTTGACTCGTAAGGTTACACCTTCAACACCTATTACCTCCACTTCTTCTCCTTTATCAATAAACTCACCTCGTGTAGAGGCATCATATAGTTGCTGACCTATAAAAATCTTACCACTGGGGCGGAGTACTGTTTGAGCAACTCCTTTTTGTCCCATTAAGGTAGAAATACTGTTTCCTACGGAATATCCTTCTGACTTTTCCTGTGTATCCATCAAAGCTATGTTTCGGAAGGCTTTCGTTTTGGTGAGTCTGGCTCCTCCAAAAAATAATAACAAGATACCTCCGGTAATTCCACCCAGCGTAGCAAACATGGCCGTAACGATATCTCCCAGAGGGACAAATTCGAAATTGAAAAAGTCATTATTGAGCATGATCAACACCAACGAAGTCAACGTCAAGGCAATGCCAGCAATACCTGTTACGCCAAATCCTGGAATAACAAAGACTTCTACAATGATCAGCACCAGCCCAACCAGCAGCGCGATAATCTCCCAGTATTCAGCCATGCCGCTTAAATAATAGGGTATCAGGTAAAGCAAAAGCGCAGTAATGGCGGCAAACAAAGGAAATCCTACCCCGGGTGTCTGTAACTCAAAGTAAATCCCTCCGATAATAACTAGAATCAATAAGCCGCTAATGAAAGGATTGAGAAAGATGGCAACAATTTTTTCAACAGCGCCTAATTGAAACCGATCAAGCTCATAACTTTCGATGTGGTTGCGTTCCAGTATTTCTTCAATCGAGTTTACTTTTGCCTCACAGTATCCATGCTTCAACGCTTCAGATGTAGTAAATGTAATGACGTTTCCAGCGGTGGTGATGCTGTCAATTTCAATACTTTCGTCCACCATCGCTTCGGCAATTCTGGGATCACGTCCATTTACTTCAGCGGTGGAGCGCATAATAGAGCGCATATACGATTGATATTTGTCAGGTGCAGTTTCTCCGGAACCGTCCACTACGGTAGCCGCGCCAATACTTGCTCCAGGAGACATATAAATGCTATCGCAAGCAATGGAGATGAGCGCACCAGCAGAGGCGGCATCCGAATTGATAAAAACCCATAAAGGCTTTTCAACATCCATCAACTGGTCTACAATCTCTTTGGCATCCGTTAAAACACCCCCGTAGGTATCCATATCCACAATAATGTAATCTGCCTGTACTTCCTGGGCATGTTCCAGGGCCAGCGTAACATAGCGGGTCATTCGCGGATCAATTTCTGATTTGATCTCCATGATCACGACCTTCTTTTTTTGAGTCAATCCGGGAAAAGCGGCCAGCAGCAGCAAAACCACTCCCATATATTTAATCTTGTTCATGAACGCAAAAGTCTAATTTTGTATAAAAATAGCACGATTGAATTGAAAAACCGCTTGGTTTGGCGATGGCAGGCTGACGCCACGATCTGGAGTATGAGGATAGCTCCCGTAAACCCGATTTTGGTGGTTGAGGGAAGGGACGAAATCCTTCGCTCGGTGCATTGGGTGGCTTTGGACTATGCCAAAAGGGAAAAGCTATGGTCTACCCAGCCGGATAAAAAAGAGTGGTGGCGTCACCTGGATGATGTCACAAGCAATCTGGTAGTGTTGCGCAAATTCGAATCAACCTTAAATCCGGATCAAACGTCTCAAGAATACTTATCGCTGGATGCGGGCGTTCGGACTTCTGCGGGGGGTCACAACTTTGTTTCACATCCCCGGAAACTCATAACTTTGCCTGAGCGATATGAGGAAGGCTCATCAGCCTTCATGATGGTGGCTGAATTTTTAAAGCGGGAGACGGGAATTTTGGCTACCATGATGATTGAATATCTGGAAACAGGAGGAATAATTGCAATAGCCTGTTATGAAAAAAGAACGGACGGTTTTGCTCTTCAGTTGGTGATGGTTAAACAGGGAGTCATTGAAATACAACAAGAATTGTTAATGCTGTGTAAAGGAATGGGCAGTGACGCATTTTTTGTGGCAGATGATTTGCTCTTTACTGTCAGAGAAAGAAAAGAGTTGTTAGTATATTCCATAAAAGACTAATAGACGTTATGATAAAAATATTATTCATCAGTTGGCTTGGCTTTTGGGGTGCTGAAACCACGGATTCGGACTCCCTCCGAATGGAAGTTATCGATGGAAAAACCTACGTCATTCATCAGGTAGATGCCAAAGAAACAGTATATAGTATTTCACGTAGGTATGGAGCCACCGTTTTGGAAGTGGTGGAAGCGAATCCGGCTGCGGCTTCTGGTATCGAAGTTGGCTCCATTTTAAAAATCCCCTATCAAAAGAAGGTATCTGCTGGTTCAAAAGCCTCCCCAGTCCTTCATAAGGTGGAACCAAAGGAAACCCTTTATTCCATCGCCAAAAAATATGGCGTATCTGTTGACGAACTTAAAAAAATGAATTCACTCTCGGAGAACTCACTGGAAATAGGACAAGAATTGATCGTTCAGGGAAGCATTCAAAATAAACCGGTTGTTATCCCCAAGACAGAACTAAAAACGATAGCAGCATCACATACCGTGGGAGCCAAGGAAACTCTCTTTTCTATTGCTAAGACATATGGCATTTCAATAGACCAGTTAAAGTCATGGAATAACTTATCCGGCAATGAAGTGAAGATTGGTCAATTGCTTTATGTGGTTCAACCCACTCTTCAAACAACAACCCAGCCGGTCGCTTCGATAACAACTGAAGTTCCGGTAGGGGAGGTGAAACCGGTTTTTGCTGCGACTAAGCCCATAACAGAAGTCACTCAACGGGTGGTGGAGAACGGCTCGGGTTATAATGAAGTACGTGAATCAGGCTATGCCGAACTGATGGAGGGGACAACCGGAAATCGGAAATACCTGGCTTACCATGCAACGGCCAAGGTGGGATCTATTCTGAAGGTTAGAAACGAATCTACCAACAAGGAGGTTTTTGTTCGGGTGGCAGGCCCGCTGCCAGCGGGTGTAGCTGCCCTTACCGTTATCCAGATTTCCCAATCGGCTTTTGACCGGTTAGGTGGTACAGAGAAGAAAATCAGAGCAGAAGTAACGTACTATAAGTAGGGAGTGGAAAGGCTATCGGGGGAGGCACTTCGTGAATTTTTAGAGGCGAAAGTAACGCAATTCAACCGCCCGGGTTTCATCTTACATGACCCTGTATCAATACCGCACCGTTTTAAAAAAAAGCCGGACATTGAAATAGCAGGTTTCATAGCGGCCATTTTTGCCTGGGGTAATCGGGTCACCGTCATCAATAAATCACTGGAATTGTTGAGCATGATGGATAACATGCCACATGCGTTTGTCCGTGATCACAGTGTACATGAGGCGCGTAGGTTAAAAAGATTTGTTCATCGCACCTTTAATGGAGAGGATGTGATGTATTTTCTAAGGTTTTTTCAGTTCCATTATCAGCAACACGAAACATTGGAGTCTGCTTTCCCTGTTCATCCGGATGCTCCCCATGTGGAAGAGGCACTAATTTACTTTCGGGACTATTTTTATTCGCTGGACAAAGTTCCGGATCATGTCCGGGACAAAATTTCCACTCCGGCTAAACGGAGCGCTTGCAAACGTATCAATATGTTTTTACGCTGGATGGTGCGCAACGATCAGATAGGAGTTGATTTTGGCCTATGGAAAAAGATTAAGCCTTCCCAACTTGTATGCCCCTGTGATGTTCATGTGGAACGTACCGCCCGAAAGCTGGGGTTGATCACTCACCCACAGTTGGGGTGGTCATCCGCCTTAGAATTGACCAACAACCTTAAAAAATTTGATCCTCAGGATCCGGTTAAATATGACTTTGCACTTTTTGGGTTAGGGGTGGAGGAGCGATTCTGAAATTTTATTCTATCGGAAACTGATGAACTCATAAGACTCGCCTGAAGAAAAAGAGGATGGGGAAGATGGTAATTCCAAACAGCCATCAGCGGCCAATAGGTTGACATAATCACCCGAGCCCGTGCCGGGTAGGGGCGAAGCATATCGATTTTCCTTAGTTTCATTAATTTTTACCGGAACAAAGTAGGTGAGTGGCGGCTTAAACTTGATTTCCTCTTTCAGAATCGCGTACGCTGGAGAAATCTTGGTGCCTAGGCTTTGGAGAATCCAAGGCTGAACATATTTGTAATAACAAACCAGGGTAGACACAGGATTCCCCGGAAGGGCAAAGACGGTTTTGCTATCCGATCGGCCAAACCACAGAGGCTTTCCTGGTTTTTGTGCGACCTCATGAAAAATTTCCTGAATACCCGCCTGCACCAAAACGGAGGGTATAAAGTCAAATTTACCTTTGGATACGCCACCGGATAAAATCAGAATATCAGCATGTTCTAATAGCCCGGGAATGGCATGAGTTAATTTTGCCTGATCATCTGGTAAATGATGATGGGTAGAAGGTATGTTTATTTGTTGTAAGGCTCCTTGAAGGGCATAACTGTTGGATTGTCTGATTTGCCAGGGTTTTGGACTGGAAGAAACCGGAATCAATTCATCACCTGTACCAACGATCACTACCCTGGGCGGGGTAAATACAGTTACTTCCCACTTGCCCACGGATGCCAGCACAGCTATTTCTGACGATCCCAGGCGCGTTCCTGGGTGAATTAATGTATTACCAGACTGTGCATTTGTTCCCTTTGCATGGACGTTTTGACCATCCTCCAACCGATCAATCAAAATGGTTGCCTTACTGTTTACTGTGTCTATTTCCAAATCCTCATAACGAATGACACAATCAGCACCGGTAGGCAAAACCGCACCCGTCATGACTTCTATACAGTTTTCATCATTGTTTAGTAAGGTGCCGGCAGTTCCGGCCGCCTGAATTCCTTGAATCAAAAAGGTACGCTTACCTTGGCGAAACGATTCACTTTGAATGGCGATGCCATCCATCGTAACCCGATCATATGGCGGAATATCCCGGTCAGCCGTGATGGATTCTGCCAAAACATGTCCACAAGCCATGGAAAGAGGTAATGTTTGTGTGGCCGGTCGGTAAAGTTTAGATGAAATGAGTCGGGTAGCTTCTGAAACAGGAATCATCAAATGATTTACTTTTGAAGTAAACCTACAAATTAATCCAAGTATCCATGAATACGTCCCGGTCAAAAAAAATAACACATGTTGATGCTTCGGGTAATCCCCGGATGGTCAATGTTTCGGATAAAATGATTACCAAAAGGGTGGCAGAGGCCTCGGCCGAAGTCTGGTTGGGGAGTGAAATTGTTTCTCACCTGGCAGGCCAGGAGATCTTAACTAAAAAAGGGCCGGTTTTTCAGACGGCTGTGCTGGCCGGAGTCATGGGTGCTAAAAAGACAAGTGAGTTGATTCCGTTTTGTCATCCACTGGCAATCGAGGACTGCGATGTGCGCATAACATTGATTGGAGAAACGGCTCATATTTATACCAAAGTGGTTACCACGGGAAAGACGGGGGTAGAAATGGAGGCACTGACCGCTGCCAGCATAGCAGCCTTAACCGTTTTTGATATGTGCAAAGCCCTTTCGTCACAGATGGTCATCGGGGAAATTGCGCTTATATCAAAATCAGGAGGGAAAAGCGATTTTAGGCGGAAAAAGAAAATCTAGAAAATATTCTTACACACATCAGCTATATGCAGCAGACTCTTTTGTTTGACGTAACTTCAAGATTAGGAGGAATTTATTAAAATTCTTTACAAGTGATGAACGAAGTCAAAAAAGAGAATTCAATTGTAAATACTACATCAAACACATCGGAATTTTAATAGCCGAACTTTTTGAAACAGAATATGTTTATTTTACTATTCTAAAGTTGGCGTATGAAACTAATTGTAAAAAATCTGATTCCTGATCTACACATCGATCCTATCCGAAGGGATTTAGTGGTCGTCATTTCTACTGGCTTAATGATTGCTCTCGCTATTTTTACCTTGTTGGTATTGATTGCCAGTCAGGTATAGCTAAGGTCATTTGATTCAGGCATTCATGAGTTCACGAGCGCTCGCAAGAGCTCGGGTGGAAGGATTTTCTCCAGCAATCATTTTGGCTATTTCTTCAATTCTCTGCTCCGGATTCAGTAATCGTATCTTGCTGACAGTCTTTTTTGCAATCGTTTCCTTAAATACGAAATAGTGCGAATGACCTTTGGCGGCAATTTGTGGCAAGTGGGTAATGACAATTAATTGATGTTGCTGAGCCATGGTTTGCATGAGTCGGGCCATTTGGATAGCTACCTCTCCCGAAATACCATTATCAATTTCATCCAGCAAAAGCGTTGGCAACGACATTTTTTCAGCCAGAACATATTTGACACAAAACATCAAGCGTGAAAACTCACCACCACTGGCCACTTGCTGCAAAGGTTTAGGAGCAATCCCCTTGTTTGCGCTAAACAGGAGATCGATCAAGTCTATGCCGGAAGGCCCCGGTACAACCGAAGCCATTTCGCTTTTTAAGAGAGCATCGGGCATTCCCAGATCAGAGGCCAACTCGGCTAATTTTTTGCATAGACCCGCCAGTACTTTGCTTCGTGACTGGCTAAGAAGAGTAGCTTTTTCCATCAGCAAGCGCTCGGCTTCCACTATCTGCCTTTCCAAGGAAGCTAATTCATCATCCAGATGAGTGGACTTAGTAGCTTTTTCCTCCAGTGCCCGCTGGATTTCCAAAAGTTCAGCAATGGTCTTTTTACGATGTTTTTGTTGAAGGTGATAGATCAAACTGAGCCGATCCTGTAGTTTTTGAAGCTGATCCGGATTGACTTCAATGGCTTCGCTTTCACGGTCTATTTCCTGGCGGATATCATTCAATTCAATTCGGATACTGTCAACCCTCTCGAAAAGTGTTTTATACGAAGGAACAAATGATGCGATGGCCTGCAGCTGACTCCGTACTTCATGGAGGGATTTGTCGATCGTAAACTCACCCTCCGAGAGCAGCGATTCGATCATTAAAAATCGGGACTTAATATCACCGGCATGTTCCAAAACAGAGACCTGTGATTCAAGTTCTTCTTGTTCCGTTTCTTTTAATCCGGCTTTGGTAAGTTCATCCAACTGAAATTTAACAAAGTCTGCTTCTTCCCGGATAGCCGTGGCTTCCGCCTGGAGTTGCTCAAATTGTTTACGAAGTTGAGAGGTAGTCTTCCATTGTTGCTGATAAACTTCTTTCACGCGTCCGTTGCCGGCAAAGGTATCAATCAACCGTAACTGAAAATCACGATCACCCAGGTTAAGTGTTTCGTGCTGCGAGTGAATGTCCATCAGCCGGCTTCCCAGTTGTTTCATGATGTCCAGTGTCACGGGTGTGTCGTTGACAAAAGCACGACTTTTCCCATTCGCACTGACTTCTCTTCGAATCATGGTCTGATCGGCATAGTCCAGTTCCGCCTCCTCAAAAAACGATTGTAAATGATAATTACCGATTTCAAAGGTGGCTTCTGCTACACATTTCTCTTCCGCATTCCAGAGCACTTTACTGTCGGCTCGATTACCTAACAATAGTCCGATGGCCCCCAACAGAATTGACTTTCCGGCACCTGTCTCGCCTGTAATGACATTCAGATTCCTGGAGAAATCAAGTTCCAGATGCTCAATCAACGCGTAGTTTTTAATGGTCAGATGGGTCAGCATGGGTTCCGAAAATTACAAACCCGGAAGGAGACTGCGTCAGTTAGAAATGATTTTTCGATAAATATCTCGCTTGGGGTCTACTGCACTCAGGATATCGTACGCCTCGCGTCTAACCTGAATATTCCCTTCCGAAAAAATATTAACCAATTCGTTTGATTTGGTGTCAAAGAATGAGATCACCAGAATAGAGTTAGGGTTAATTCTCCAGGCTTTTTGCACCGAACGAAGTACTTCTAAAACCTGATCACGGCTTTGATCAGGAGTTTTTTCAAAGTTATCCATAGCCAGGCGATGATAGGTATACATTCCTTTTCGCATTTCAGCCATTTGGGGATTGTTTAAGGCTTCAATGAGCGAGTACCGGTTGCGGTTACTACCCAATGCCTGCCAGCCTGCCCGGCCTGCTTGTTGAGCATTGGTGACCACAATGAGGGCTTTTTGAAAATACGGATTCCCACCCATGGGACTAAATGAGTCATAATCCATCCCCAGAATTACATAAGCATAAAAAGCCAGCATGGAGGTGAGGTTGCTGATGTAAGTATTGTCATTGTATTCTAACGGGAGCGACTCTACATATTCGAAATCCCAGTCGCGATCTGCGAAATTAAGTAAGACGCTCTCATAATTGGAGTTATAAATGGGACGTGCCGCGGCTACCTGAACACTTGCCTGAAAGTTGCCAATAGAAGGCATTTCACTGATGTTGATAAAAAGGCTGCAGTTAATTTTTTCATGAGTCTGGTAGGTGTCATTGGTCCATTTGCGGGTATTGATAAAATTGGCAAAGGCTCGTTCCATATCTCTTAAAACCGTTCGGTCAGAGCTGGGTACACGGTCTCCATTGACCGTCACTTTACAATTGAGTTCCTGGCCTATGAGGGTAATGCTGAAAAAAAGAAAAAAAACAAGTAGAAGATTACGCATGTGAATAGCTGATTATAGACTCAACGATATCTACGGCTACTTCTTTTTTTGATTTCAAATTAATTTCTAAAACCCGTTGTTTCCGATCCAGAATGGTTACTTTATTGGTATCATGCCCGAATCCAGCTCCTGCATCGTTTAGTGAGTTTAGAACAATCAGGTCGAAATTTTTTCCGGTCAGTTTTTTTTCGGCATTGGCTCTCTCATTTTCGGTTTCCAGGGCAAAACCGACCACTACCTGGGTGTGTTTTTTCCGTTTTCCCAGTTCCGCTGCAATGTCAGTTGTTTTGGTGAGCTCCAGGGTAAGCTCATGATCTTTCTTTTTGATTTTTTGATCGGCTATTGTTATCGGGCGATAATCTGCCACGGCAGCGGAGAGTACAGCAATATCACTGGTAGGAAAGTACTGAACACAAGCGTCATACATTTGCTGGGCAGAGGTAACAGAAGTGACGGTTACCTGCGGGTGATGAATCGTTTGAGAAGTAGGGCCAGCAATGAGTTGAACCGTGGCACCATAATTAGCCAATGTTTCGGCTATGGCAAATCCCATTTTACCGGTAGAGCTGTTTCCGATGAACCGAACCGGATCAATGGCCTCGTACGTGGGGCCAGCTGTAACCAAAGCCTTTTTTCCCTTGAGCTGTTGTTGATGCGTAAAATGATTGGAAAGAATGGCCACAATGTCTTCGGGCTCGGCCATTCTTCCCGAACCGGTCAATCCGCTGGCTAACTCGCCATAGCCGGGATCTATTTGCCGATGGCCGAAACTTTTCAATCTGGCAATGTTGTGCAAGGTAGAAGCATGTTGAAGCATATCCAGATCCATGGCGGGAGCAAAAAACACCGGGCACCGGGCTGACAGATATGTTGCCAACAACAGATTGTCACACAAGCCGTGAGCCATCTTTCCCAAGGTGTGGGCACTGGCCGGGGCAATGACCATGACATCGGCCCAGAGTCCGAGTTCCACATGATTATTCCATTCACCGGTATTTCCTTTCACAAACTCCATCAATACCGGATTTCTGGAAAGGGTGCTTAACGTCAGGGGGGTAATAAACTGAGAAGCCGAAGCAGTCATCACAACTTTTACTTCGGCCCCTTCTTTGACTAACAAACGCACTAACACGGCTGATTTATAGGCAGCGATGCTTCCGCTTACACCTAACAGAATTTTTTTGCCGGCAAGCGTCATGTCCGTTTGATTTACTCAGCTGTCTCTACCGCATCTCCCCGTCTGCGATACATCAATTTGCCATCCAGAAACTCTTCGATGGCAGTGGATGTAGGCTTAGGCATGCGCTCGTAATAGCGTGAAATTTCAATTTGCTCACGATTTTCAAATACCTCTTCCAGATTGTCAACAGTCGTGGCAAACTCAGCCAGTTTGTTGTTTAATTCTTCTTTCAGATTGGAAGCAATCTGACGGGCACGCTTGGAAATGACAACTACCGATTCGTAGATGTTTCCGGTGGGGGCTGCAATTTTATCAACATCTCTCGTGATGATGGAGGGTTGTCCGGTGGCGTTCATGATCTATTAGTTTTTAGGTTTTAATTTATTGATTTGAGCTTGACTTAATGTATAGTAGCGTTGTGAATCCTTCAGAAGCAAACTATTGGGAAAATTGTCTAAAAGTTCCTGGTAATAGGTTAAGGTTGAAACGTACCGTTCATATTGCTTGGTCGGCAGGCTATTCTCGGCCAGAAAAAATTGCGATTGAACCTTCAAAAAAGCGGCTTCCTCCAGATACTTGGAGTCAGGGAAGTTCTTTTTGAAATTGTCAAACGCCAAAACGGCCGCCTGATAGTATCTAAGTTTCAGATATTGCTTAGCATTTTCAAATCCTTTTTTTTCCAGTTTCACCTGACTTTCGTCAATGACAGCAACCGCCTTATCTCGGAATTTACTTTCCGGGTACCGGTTGAGGAAATTCTGCATGGCAGCCATGGCATCGATGCTGTTTTGCTGGTCTAGGTTGGAATCCGGAGAGGAAGCATACAATGAATAAGCATACATAAAAACGGCTTCCTCGGCCAATGAACTGCGGCCATAGGTTTCATAAAAAATCTTAAACTGGTTAGAGGCCAGCAGATATGTTTTTTCATAGTACTGACAATAGGCCAGGTAGAATTCTACTTTTTCACCTTCGGGCAATCCACGTACGATCGGCTGTACTTGTTCAAACAAGATCGCTGCGCGGTAGTAGTCTTTTTTGGCATAGTAGTTTAGCCCGGCCTCGAACTTTACTCGCCAATCCTCACTTTTTTCAATTCTTCTGAATTTGCTGCATCCCATGAGCATTAAAAACGCCAGAGATATTGCAAAAAAGCCTCTTTTTAGAACCATTTTCTTGTTTCGTATGCCTAGTGCGGCCATTGTGCAGTACAACGAACCGATTAAGCCTGCAAATATACGGGAACGGTCAGAAATAGCAATTTTGCTCGGATTACTTGCGTACCAACATCTTGCGGGTGACAACCCCCTGATTATCGATGTAGAGGGTATAGAAATAAACACCCGTAGAAAGTTCATCCGTGGTCACTTTGACCCTGTTTTCGCCATAGACAAGATCATATTCGCCCAGCCGGGTGCCCAAAATGTTATGAACCATGAGCCGTGCTTTTACCTGATCATGGGCAAGCTTGTATTCAATAAAACCGACATCGATTATGGGGTTTGGATAGACATCATAAATACTGACATCTTTGGTCTGGAAGATAAATCGTGATTTCCGTTCTTCCACACTCACTAAAAGTGAATATTCCACCGGATCTATCCCCCGTGCCTGGGCTTCAAATCTGAGCTGTGCCTGAGCTGCTAGTATCCCCGTTTCGAGTATGTAGGCAGCATCTTTCAGTGCTTCTCCCGGTTCCAATCGTTTGGTAAATTCGCCATTAATCTGTTCCACGCAATTTTTATCCAGACAGAAGTATCCTTTTTGGGTGGAACCCAGTTCACTGGCCAGGCGGATGGTAAATACCTGTGCCTTGTCTCCCGTATTTCTAATGATTAGAGGAATCCGGACTCTTTCGGCAAATGAAGCCTGTATTGCGGTTGGCTGGCTTTCAACAAACTCCAAAGACTGGCCTCGGGAAGCCAGGACAGAAAGTGAGCATATCATGATAACAAATGCCCGAATTTTCATGAGTCAGATTAAATCAAGAGAAAGGTAAGCATTTGGCAGAAATATGCCACCGGTTATCAAAAATAAATTCGTCAGGATGTACTATTTGTCGCTATTTCTCGTTGGCGGTCTGATTTTGACCACATCCTTCCTCAAAGGACGCTCCAGGCTTCTCCACGCAAATCCACGGAGCCGTTGATCTTCCGGTTTCCACTCATTGGGTGGGATAAGTTGGGCGTCAGGTTTGATGTAAAAACTGATGTTGTTCACTTTGCCCTGCCTGAAATTGATGCGCATGTTGCTGCAGATGATCTTATTGAGGGCAGTTGTAACCGTGATGGTTTTGACGGTATCTTTTTCTGTTATTTTTTCCTCCTGCGTGGCAAAATAAATGCTCTCGCCATTTCCCTGCACAATCACGTGATCAATAACACTTTTTTCAAAGTAGGCAGTCATTTTCCGTCCTTTGATTTGGTTGTAGTTTTGAAGAGAGTCTTCCTGAATAACAAATGCGTTGGCGACCAGGTATATTCGGTTGATGGCCTTATTTTTCATGAGCATTCGGATCGAATCAGCGGTCAGTTGATTTTCATTGGCCCACAAAATGGGATTTTTGTACATATGCAGGACGCTGTCAGCGGCCATGTATGCCAATGAATCGGCACTCCCCTGCAGGTCCCGTTTAAAAATCCTGACGTGGTTATAAGCCAGTAGTCTCTTCTTTTTAGGATCAACGCTTTCGATGGATACCAATGTATCGGCTGATAAGAAAAGGGTGTCTCCATCATCGGCTACTTTCGCCACGTATGCGTTCCCATAAACCTTGCTGATCCCTTTTTTCCGATCATAAAAACCATCATCTCCAAAAACAGTCATGTTGTCTTCTTTAGATGTCATGGCTACACGGCCCTGAGCCCGGTAGTATTTTCGAATGTCATCCAGATAGTACTTGTCACCCTTCATTCGGTTATTGGGAGTCTCTATTTCACCGTTGTTGAGGTTGGACGTCTTCAAGGTGGTGTTGTAGAATCCATTTTGATAGACGGCTGTTTGACCGTCTTTATCCTTTAAGACAGTGCTGTCTCTGAAGTAAATGATTTTGGTTTTGGAATTATACTGCAAGGTATCCGATGTCAGGGTGTAATCCGGATTGACCCCGACCACATCGGTTTTAAAGGAGGCCAGATTGGTTGGAAGGAAGTAATACCCTTTTTTACTGGTCAGCGTATTGGTGCTATCTACCAGTTTCCCTCCATTGAAATACCGAGCTTCATTTTTTACCCGGTCATAGTCGAGAAAATCGGTATAGAGTGTAGCTAATCCAAGCTTGGTAAACACCACATTTTTGCGCAGATAGGCAACCTTTGAATTTCCATCATAAGAAAGTCCGTTGGCGGTACAATTGACCGAGTCACCTTCGGTGATCCGAATCCGGCCAAAGGCCTCTACCCGGTTTTGGGTCTTAAAAAAATGGGCGGAATCGCAGTAAATGGTAGTCTTGTTTTGTTGCAGAACTACATTCCCCAGAAGCCTGTCAAAACGTTCCCCATTCTTCATGCTTCCAAAAAGATTGTCTGCCTTTTTGAGCTTTACTTTCTTTTGGCCAAAGGCGCCAACCGAAAGGAGAAGGGCCAGAAAGATGAATGGTAACCGCATGGATGGCTGCAAAAGTAAGATTAATCAGGTACTGTGTGAAGGGTCTTGCCTACCTTTGACCTTGTCATGATGGATTCATTTGTTTCAAATCTGCGCACACTAAGTCCGGCTGGAAGTAAATATCTGGTGGCAGTAAGTGGCGGTATTGATTCCATGGTATTGGCCGAGTTGATGGCAGATACCCACCAAGTTTTTGGTGTGGCGCACGTAAACTTTCAACTTCGTGGAAGCGACTCAGATGTCGATGAAGATTTTGTAAAGTCATGGGCGGCCAAACGGAAGATTCCCTTTTTTAGCACCCGTGTAGAGACCAATAATTATGCCACCTCTCAAGGTTTGTCCATCCAAATGGCTGCCCGGAAAATCCGGTATGAGTGGTTTGAAAGCATTCGTTTGAACAATGGCTATGATTTTGTAGTAACTGCGCATCATATCAACGATAGTATCGAAACAGTTCTTCTCAACTGGGCAAGAGGATCGTCTCTGGAAGCTTGGATGGGAATCCCTGCCAGCCGGGGAAAAATTATTCGCCCCTTGCTTTTTGCGACTCGAACCGAGATAGAGGATTTTGCTAAAAACAGATCACTCGAATGGCGGGAAGATGCCAGTAACCAGACCAATGATTATCAACGAAACCTGATTCGTCACCAGGTTATTCCTCAACTAAAAAAAATCAACCCCGAATTAGAGAAATCCTGGGTCAAACAAGCCTCTTTTTTAATTCGTGATTTTGAGGTGATGGAAACGTCATTAACCAGTTGGCAGCGTACCTTTGTCACGGTTGAAACCAACAAAAAACGGATATCCAAAAAGGGATTAAAGGAAGTTGGAGCATCATCTTTTTTGTATCGTACCATTCATCCGGATGGCTTTAATCGCGATCAAACTGAACGTATTTTAACCGCTTCAAATGGTCAGTCTGGTAAGTACTTTTTGTCGGATTCCCATCGGCTGGTGATTGACCGGGAAGAACTTCTTGTTTCCCCAAAAGGAGAGACTCCGGAATCATTGATGATTGACCGAGCCGGGTGGTTCAATCGCGGGGGGCAACATCTAACAATCGAAAAATCAGCCTTGCAGGCGCTTGTCAATACACCATTTTCCATTCAGGTGGATTCTGATCTCGTTTCATTTCCATGGGTGTGGCGAGCCTGGAAGCCGGGAGACTACTTTGTCCCCCTGGGAATGAGTGGTCGGAAAAAAATAAGCGATTTTCTGATTGATTTGAAAATACCTTTGGGAGACAAGGAAAAGGTGACGGTGATTGAGCAGAATGGTTCGGTTATTTGGGTAGTGGGTTATCGGCTGGACGACCGTTTTAAAGTGCACCCTCACACCCGAGAAGTATTTTTGCTGACGCTCAAGTAAAACTTATCATTCGCCTTCGTTTTTGAAATAGTGATACATACATTTGCGCCCGGAAAATCATTTAACTTATCTAGCATATGAAAATTACTGTGGTAGGAGCCGGAAATGTGGGAGCTACTTGTGCCGATGTATTAGCCTACAAGGAAATTGCCAATGAACTCGTATTGGTGGACATCCGTGAGGGTTTTGCCGAAGGCAAGGCATTAGACATCTGGCAGAAGGCGCCCATTGATTTATATGATACCCGAACCATCGGATCTACCAATGATTATACAAAAACGGCAGGTTCTGAGATCGTGGTCATCACTTCCGGCTTACCCCGCAAGCCTGGAATGACCCGCGATGATTTGATTGGAACCAATGCAGGAATTGTAAAATCCGTTACAGAAAATATCGTCAAACATTCGCCCAAAGCCATTATCATCGTAGTTTCCAATCCGTTGGATGTAATGACGTATCAGGCCCACATTACTTCCCAATTGCCCCGGACCAAAGTAATGGGGATGGCTGGTATTCTGGATACAGCTCGTTACCGTGCTTTTCTGGCGGAGGCTTTGGACGTTTCACCCAAAGATATTCAGGCCATGCTGCTAGGTGGCCACGGTGATACCATGGTTCCTTTGCCACGCTACACAACCGTGGGCGGAATCCCTGTGACAGAACTGATCGCCAAAGATAAATTGAATGCCATCATTGAGCGAACAAAAGTAGGTGGAGGAGAGTTGGTAAAACTGATGGGAACGTCAGCCTGGTATGCCCCTGGTTCAGCCGCTGCTCAAATGGTGGAGGCAATCGTGAAAAATCAGCGCAGAGTCTTACCGGTTTGCATGCAGTTAGATGGAGAATATGGAATTAAAAATTGCTATCTGGGTGTGCCTGTGGTTTTAGGAAAAAATGGTATTGAAAAAGTAATTGAGCTGGATCTGAATGGAGAAGAAAAAGCGCTTCTCGAAACCAGTCGTAAGCATGTTCAGGAAGTGATGGATGTGTTGGATAAGCTAGGGAAATAGTTTTCAACTTCAGATTCATCAGTCTATCAGGCCGTACTATCATACGGCCTGATCTATTTTCGGCCCACGTATAAAATCTCTTTTGGTTCTATCCCAAAGTAGAATGACTTTGATTTGCCTAACGTAGCTCCAAAGGTATTTGCTTCGGCCCGGAGCCCGGCACGCTCTAATCGGGCTACATAATCTTTTCCAAATTTTCTCACGTGGTCATCTTGTCCAAAGGCTTTTTCACGAGCCCGCGGATTGGCTATCGTGTTGTCTTCGTATGTCACGTCCGGTATGGGATGGAAAAAAGGCACTTGCAGAATGGCATAACCTCCGGGCTTCAACACCCGATGAATTTCTTTCATGGCTTGAATATCATCGGCTACATGTTCTAACACATGGTTGCATAGCACCACATCAAAGGTTTCCTCCTCAAACGGAATCTGATGAATATCCATTTTTACTTTAGCCAATGGAGATTCGATGTCAGCAGTGATATACTTTTCTCCATGGGTTTTTTCGAATGTTTTAATAAAGCAAGACTCAGGCGCAATGTGTAAAACATGTTGCGGGCGGATAAAGAAATCGGTCTGATCCCGGAGATAAAGCCAGATGAGTCGGTGCCGCTCCAGGCTCAGGCAATTCGGGCATAAGGCGTTTGGTCGTGGATGAATTCTACCATAAGGTAAAAATTTTCGGTAGCGATGTCCACAAACAGGGCATTCCACCTGGCGTCCCGTTAAAAAAAAACCTACTATTTTTAGTCCGACTCCGCTTACCCGTTGAAGGTACTTTCGTGGAACAAAGCGGATCAGCACCGAAATTATTCTTCTCATGGACCACAAAGATAGCCTTCCCATGGATTGGGACGCTTCAGATCGTCTTGATTTTGTGTGGTCAGATTAAAACTTTTTCCAACAATCTCCCATCTTTATACTGTAACCCAAGGGAAATCATTAAAAACCGACCGATTCTGTGGCAGAAACTCTACTTGACATCGCTATGATGCATTCTGATGCCCTCATTTTACGGGCCCGTGAGGGAGACAAGAATGCCCAGGGACGCCTGGTTCAGTTATGGTACAAGCGGATTTATAACTTCTGCTACAAGTTCTTTTTTGATCATGATCTGGCTATGGAGGCTTCGCAGAAAGCGTTTATCAGTATGCATAAACATATCGGGTCATTGCAAGACGTTGGAAGGTTTAAGTCATGGTTATATACGATTGCCGTGAATTGCTGCCGGGAAGAGGTTAGAAAGAACAAAACATATCGGTCGGTTTCATTAAGCGATTTGGAACCCGGACAAAGCCGTCATTTTGCCTGGGAGCAGTCGCACCACCGTCAGGATAATCCCGAAAGGCAATTGCGGCAGCATGAGTTATCAGAATTACTTCACCGGTGCCTGCAGGAGTTGAGTGTAGAACAAAAAGAGGTAGTGATCATGAAGGAATATGAAGGGCTAAAGTTTCGGGAGATTGCAGAGGTCTTAAACATTTCAGAGAACACGGTAAAGTCGCGAATGTATTATGGGTTGGAAGCACTGAAAGGAATTTTGGAGAAAATGAATATCACTAAAGAGAGTATTGGATATGAGCTATAAACCAGATGAAGCAGTCTTGATGGCTTACCTGTATGGCGAGCTGGGAGAAGATGAAAAGAGAAAAGTAGAAACGTACTTATTAAATCATCCGGACGAACAAGCCAGCATCCGTCAATTCCAGTCGCTGCGTCAGGTGATGAGCGCTGCACAGGATCAGGAAGTGATTGCACCTCCCGTTTTTGTAGAAGAACAGAAATCTACTTTTTGGCAATCTGCGTACTGGCGCATGCCTATGGGAATTGCTGCCGGTGTTTTGCTGGTGTTGGTGGCCGCACGTTTGCTTCAGATAGACATCACGTATCATCAGCAAGAACTAAGAGTGGCCTTTGGGACACCTGTCAAGGTGGAAAATGAAAAAGTGCCATCAGGACTCACGGCAGATCAGGTGCAGCAAATGATTGCAGAATCGGTTAATCAAAATCAGGAGATGTTGACCTCGCATTGGAATCAACGACAAGAAAAACTGACGCAAGCGATTCAGGCGAATCTGGCTGACAATACCAAAAGAATTGATGCACTGGCTCGCATGACTTCGGATGCTTCACAAGATCAAATAAAAGCGTATGTGGCTGGATTAAAAGATGAAAATCAACGGGTGATGAAAGAGTATCTGACGTTGTCAGCGACCGAACAAAAAGCTTACATGGAAAATTTATTGGTGGATTTTTCTAAATATCTGACCGAACAACGGAATCAGGATCTGGCCTTGTTCCAAAATCGGATATTGGCAGTAGAATCAACAACCAATCAATTTAAACAAGAAACGGAGCAAATACTGACAAGTATTATCTCCAGCGGAAGAAATTTAAACAAGAACAAGACAAATGCATATTAAACATTTAAAAGACATGAAAATAATTGTGTGTGTAGGAATGACGATGCTGATGACCTTGAGTTCATGGGCACAGAAAATAGATGAAGTGCGGATGGAACGCGATCTTGAAATCGCTAAAAACGTATTGGGCACGGTGATTAAACAACAAGGCAACCGTACTTTTTTTACCATTGAACCAGACGCCAACTACCTACCCGGATACGGTGTGACTTTTCGTTTGCCATGCGATATGCAAATGCTATTCATCAATGGCGGGGTGGGCGATACCTGGAGCATATCCGGTCAAAACTTCCCGGAGCCACCCGGTGCGTATTATTATGAAAACGATGCCCGACCAGGCAGTTATTCTCAGAGCGTCACGACTATCAATGCGAGAGCTAAACGCGGCAGCGGGAAGATGAAAGAGGTAGATGTGGACAGCGCGCGCATGGGTTATCAGTCAAAACTGGTAGAGTCACTCAAAGATTATATGCTGGATTATAGTGATCTGATCTCACAACTTCCATTGAACGAAAAGATCACGATAACCAATCGTCAGGAAGGCCGTTGCAACATGGGGTGGGGAGATCAAAGATCATTTTTACTGGTAGAAGCTAACAGGGCTGATATGGCACAGTTTAAACAGGGAAAATTATCGCGTGAACAGGCAGCCGCTAAAATCCGTATCGTCAACTCAGAGAAACAAGAGACGGTAGAACCTGACTTCGAATTACTTTCCAGTATTTTTAGCCGATTATACAGACCTGATTTATCAAAGACGTATTTTACCAACGAAGATGTCTACTTTGAACGTTTGAAAGACTTTGGTGTGATCTATTACTTCCAGGTTTATTCCAGCAATGAAATGGATTACGGTTTATATAATATGCCTACCGTAAATATGCGGGAGATCAAGAAGGCAGAGCGTGATAAAAAAGTGGCTGAATTGTACCCGGCTTTTGAAAAAGAGTTAAAGGAAAATGTTTTGGAATATGGACGAACGCTTCGCAGTCTGAAAAGTAATGAAGTATTGGTTTTTAACGTGAAACTGACACGCTGTGAGAGTTGCGGTATCCCGGCCTCTCTGGAAGTAAGCATTAAGCAAGATGTTTTGAGTGATTACTCTTCAGGCAAGTTGAGCAAAGAGGCTGCATTGGCGAAAGTAACCCTCAAGAAGGGAGAGAATCAGTAGTTTGTCAGGTGCGGTTGAGAAGCCGCACCTTTTTTAATTCTTTTTCTTGTCGCTGTAACCTTTTCAATACATAACAAGTAAGTACCTCTAAGGGGATCATTGATTGTTGGTTAAACTAAAAAACCTACCATGAAGCGTATCATTATTATTGGATTGGCGGCTGTATTTTTATTGATCTTGTATCTGGCCTTTCGCAGCACAGGAAACAGTGACAAAGCATCCGTCATGGCTACCGTCAAACAAGGCGAGTTTCGGGTGGAAATCGAAACAACCGGTGAGTTGGAGGCCAAAAACTCTGTTAAGATCATGGGACCCCAATCGCTACGGAATTTTCAAATCTGGCAGGTGACCATTCAGGATATCATTGCCGAAGGCACCGTGGTCAAAAAAGGCGATTGGGTTGCCACTCTTGATCGTTCTGAATTTCAAAATAAGTTCACAGCCAAACAGATTGAATTGGATAAAGCCAGTTCAAAATTTAACCAAACGCAGTTGGATACCACCCTCCAGTTGCGCCAATCCCGAGATGAACTGATTAACTTAAAGTATGCAGTAGAAGAAAGCGCCATTGTTCTGGAGCAATCAAAGTTTGAGCCTCCGGCCACCATCAAACAGGCCGAAATTAACCGCGACAAAGCTAAACGTGCCTATGATCAGGCGTTGGAAAACTATAAGATCAAGAAGAAGCAAAACAATGAAAAAATGCGGGAAGTATCTGCGGAACTTCGGAAGGTACAGGAGGAGTTTCAGAGCATGACCAAAGTACTGGAATCCTTTAGTGTACTGGCACCGGAAGATGGTATGGTCATCTACGATAAGGGCTGGGATGGCAAGCCCATTAAAGCGGGCTCACAGATTCAGATGTGGGAACCAACGGTGGCGACTCTTCCGGATCTTACTAAAATGCAATCCAAAACATATGTGAATGAAGTAGATGTAAGAAAAGTGAAAGCAGGCCAAAAAGTGGATGTGGGACTGGATGCCTATCCCGATAAGAAGCTAACAGGAGCTGTTATCAAAGTGGCAAACGTTGGAGAACAACGCCCCAATTCCGATGCGAAAGTTTTTGAAGTCTTGGTCGAAATTGACAAAACCGATCCCTCTCTTCGTCCATCCATGACAACCAGCAATAAGATCATAGCACAGGTAGTAGAAAATGCTTTATATATACCACTGGAGAGTTTGCATAGCCAACATGACTCGATCACCTACGTATTTAAAAAGAATGGATTAAATACCGTTAAGCAAGAGGTGATGGTTGGTGAAACCAATGCCAACGATGCGGTGATACTGGCGGGGTTGAAACTGGAGGATAAGATTTTTTTATCTGTTCCGAGTGATATGGAAGATCAAAAGGTGGAACTCTTGGAGCAAATGAATGGTAAACGGAAGAAGAAAGAGGAAACCACACCGGCACCCCTGACTCAAGCCACACCCTCAATACCATAACCAGTGAAATTGCTTTCACGTTTTTTTTCGCAACGGCTGCTGGCGAACTTGTTTATTGCTATAGAAGCAGTCATAGCCAACCGGGTTCGATCGCTCTTGACCGCTTTGGGGATCATCTTTGGGGTAGCGGCAGTCATTGCCATGCTGGCGATTGGAAATGGCGCTCAGCAGGAGATTCTGAATCAGATTAAGTTGGTCGGGGTAAACAACATAGTCATCAAGCCGATCATCGAACAAAAGGAAGAGAAGTTGGACGATCAATCAGGTCAAAAGGATAAAAAGAAATTCTCGCCTGGTCTCACGATACGTGATGTTCATAGCATTCAAAAAACCATTCCCGGACTGGTGAGAATAAGTCCGGAAATCCTTTTAAATACGCATATCATTCGGAATGGAATCAGGCGTTCAGCTAAACTGGTGGGTGTGGAAACGGCCTACTTTGATATTTATGATTTCCAATTGGCGGAAGGTTTGTATTTCAGCAGCGAACAACTTCGGATGGGAGCCCCGGTATGTATCATTGGTTCGGCTATCAAGAGTCGCTTTTTTCCGACAGAAAATGCGATCGGTAAAAGTATTAAGGTCGGGCCCCATTGGTTAACCATCGTAGGCGTACTTCGTGAAAGACTGGTTTCCGAAAACAGCATCAGTAAGCTGGGGATTCGGGATTTTAATATGGATGTATATGCACCCTTGCAAAGTGTTTTGATTCGATATGAAAATCGCGACCTCATTACCTCAGAAGCCCTTCGCATGGCTGCTATGCGCAGCCGAGGTATGGTGATAATCACCAATGGAAATGGTAGCGAAGAAGACGAATTAGCAAGCAAGAACTATCATCAATTGGATCGATTGGTGATACAGGTGGAAGAAACGGCCCTCATGCAACCCACCGCTGAAATCCTTTCCCGGCTTCTGTCGCGCAAGCATTACGAAGTTGTTGACTTTGAAATTGAAATACCTGAGTTATTATTAAAGCAACAGCAGCGAACCAACAATATTTTTAATTATGTGCTGGGAGCTATTGCCGGTATTTCTTTACTGGTGGGCGGTATTGGCATTATGAATATCATGCTAGCTTCTGTGCTGGAGCGGATTAAAGAGATTGGCTTGCGTTTATCGTTAGGGGCACGGAAAAGTGATGTCGTGCAACAGTTTCTTTTTGAATCGGTGATGATTAGTGTCAGCGGTGGATTGATTGGTGTTATCTTAGGTATTGCTTTGGCTTTTGTTGTTTCAACAGTCGCGAACATACCCACCATCATTAGTTTTTCCTCTATTCTGCTGTCGTTTGGTGTGGCCGCCACCGTAGGCCTAATCTTTGGTATTGCCCCGGCCCGAAAAGCTGCCAGTCAGGATCCCATTACTTCGTTACGCTATGAATAAACTTTCACTCGCCATGGCCGGTGTATTACTAGGTTTTTTACCGGTGATGGCCCAACGTACATTTTCCATTGAAGAGGTTATTGAACGGGCATTGGCTCAATCACCTTTTGCCAAACAGGCCGAGACACGCAAGGAAAACAGATATTGGCAATACCGCAGTTTCAAAACAAACTACAATCCACAATTGCGCCTGAATGGTGGCTTACCCAGTTATAGCCAGAGTTTTATCCCTGTCCGGCAGCCGGATGGTTCCATTGTGTTTCAATCGGTCAACCAAACCAATTCAACAGCTAACTTAGGATTGGAACAACCACTCCACTGGACGGGAGGCACAATTTCGGCAAATACCAATTTTAATTATTTCAATGATCGTGAACGGGATTTTCAATCCTGGAATGGAACATTGTTAAACGTTCAACTTAACCAACCTTTGTTTGGATTCAATCAGCTTAGGTGGGATCGGCAAACCGAACCTTTACGATATGAAGAATCGAAACGTGAATTTGTTGAGCAGATGGAGTCTATTTCACAAGAGGCCGCAGATCGTTTCTTTGGCGTATTGGAGGCACAAACCCGCCAACAGATTTCCAGTTTTAATATGTCAAACAATGATACCATTTACAAGATTGAGCAAGGACGGTATAATATTGGTACAACCTCCCAAGACAAACTCTTACAAGTAGAGCTTCAATTGTTGCGTTCCCGGCAGGATCTGGCGCAGGCAAAATTGGATTTGGAAAATGCCAGCCTTGCTTTGCGAATTTACCTGGGACTAAGTGACAGTGATCAGATTGCATTGGAACTTCCAGAAAACATACCACAATTTTCCATTGACCTGGAAGAAGCTCTTCAATATGCTAAACAAAATCGTGCAGCCTATTTGGCCTTTGAACGAAGAAGATTGGAAGCCCAACGGGATGTAGCGCAAGCGAAGGCCAGTAGATTTCAGACATCTCTGATAGCTTCCTATGGACTGAATAACACCGCACCGAACACCAGCGAATTGTACAACGACCCACAAAGGCAGCAGCAGGCTAATATTACCTTTAGTCTTCCGGTGATCGATTGGGGTCGTAACAAGGCTATGATGCGTACGGCTATTGCCAATAAAAAACTCAACGATTACATCATCACGCAGGAGGAAGTAAATTTTGAACAGGAAATCATCACGCAAGTCAGACAATTTGAACTGCTCCGGTTGCAGTTGGAGATTACCAGAAAATCCGATCAGGTTGCTCAGGAACGGTATAAGGTAGCTCAAAATCGATACCTGATTGGCAAAATTGATATTACCAATCTAAATATTGCGCTCACCGAAAAGGATGACGCCAAACGCGGTTATATCCAGGCCTTACGTTCGTTTTGGACGGCCTATTATAATCTTAGAAGATTGACATTATACGATTTCGCTAACAGGAAACTTCTGTACAAGTCTGAACTGTAAAACACCAACGGTCTGCTTTTTTTGAGTACTCCGATAGGGAACATCCAGTGGTTCCAATTACTTACTTTAATTCCGAGAAATCGAAGGAAGTTTCCAGAAATTTAGTGGTGAACTTACCCGACCGGAAAATAGGATTATCCATCAATTTTAAATGAAACGGGATGGTGGTTTTAACCCCTTCAATCACAAACTCGCTTAGTGCTCGCTTCATCCGGGTGATCACTTCTTCACGTGATTGACCGGTAACGATCAATTTGCCAATCATGGAATCATAATTGGGAGGTATCGTGTAGCCAGCATACACATGACTGTCAACACGCACGCCATGCCCTCCAGGTTTGTGCAAATGAAGAATCTTACCGGGTGACGGGCGGAACCCATTAGCCGGATCTTCTGCATTGATGCGACATTCCATCGAGTATAAATTTGGGAAATAATTTTTACCGGAAATCGGCACCCCGGCTGCTACTTTGATTTGCTCTTTGATGAGGTCGTAGCTTGTTACTTCTTCAGTGATGGGATGCTCCACTTGTATCCGTGTGTTCATCTCCATGAAATAGAAATCCCCATGTTTGTCTACCAGAAATTCGATTGTACCAGCCCCTTCATAGTTAATGGCCTTAGCTCCTTTGATAGCCGCCTCACCCATGCGCTCACGAAGTTCCTGACTGACGATAGGGGAGGGGGTTTCTTCTACCAGTTTTTGATGTCTGCGTTGAATGGAACAATCGCGCTCGGATAAATGACAGACTTTCCCGTATTGATCACCGACCACTTGTATTTCGATGTGACGGGGTTCTTCCACAAATTTTTCAAGATACAGCCCGTCATTACCAAAGGCAGCACCGGCTTCCCGCTTGGCATCATCCCAGGCTTTTTTAAACTCCGATTCATCGTTGATGATGCGCATGCCCTTTCCACCACCACCGGCTGTCGCTTTGACAATCACCGGATATTTAATTTTTTTGGCGATCTCCATTCCTTCTTCGATGGAAGATAGAAGGCCGTCCGAACCAGGGATGGTGGGTACCCCGGCTTTTTTCATAGTGTCCTTGGCAGTGGATTTGTCACCCATCGCCTCAATCATCGCAGGGGTGGGTCCAATAAACTTAATGCCATACTCCTGACAGATCGCTGAAAATTCAGCCCTCTCGGATAAAAAACCATATCCCGGATGAATCGCATCGGCATTGGTAATTTCAGCAGCTGAAATAATTCTTGGAATATTCAGATAGGAATCTTTACTGGGAGCATCGCCTATGCAGACTGCTTCATCGGCAAAGCGAACATGTAAACTCTCGCGATCGGCTGTGCTGTAAACGGCTACGGTTTTAATGTCCATCTCCTTGCACGTGCGGATAACACGCAGGGCAATTTCACCACGATTGGCTATTAATATCTTTTTAAACATACATTCAATTCAATAGTTGAAAATTCAGATCGAAACGAACACGATCAATTTTGAAATTATTAAGTAGCGGTTGAAACTAATCAGGTTCCACCACAAAAAGAACCTGATCGTACTCCACCGGAGATGAATTTTCCACCATGGCCTTTATGATTGTTCCGGAAACTTCCGCCTCTATTTCATTAAAGAGTTTCATGGCTTCGATGATACATACGGTTTGACCTTTGGTTACTTTATCACCCACTGAAACAAATGCGGGTGAGTCAGGATTGGCAGAGCGATAGAATGTGCCGATCATGGGAGATTTTATCTCCACAGTGGTAGTAGATGCAGCAGGTTTTTCAGCTTTGGGGGAGACTGGAGGCGCTACGACCGTGGTTGCAGGTGGAGGCGTAGGGATGGCAACAGGCGGTGCTACTACCGGAGCAGCGGCTTTTAAAACTTTTTGATCAGGCTCACGCTTAACATGCAATTTTAGCTCTTTGGTTTCCACATTCACTTCATTCAAGCCTGAGTGGGCAATGAAATCGATAAGATCTCTGATTTCTGTAGTTTTCATTTCAGTTGGGGTTGAAGTATCTTTTGAAAAAGTAACTGTCGGCTTTTTAGCCGACTTTTCAATCGTTTTTTTTGTGGCCATGGATTTAATCTTTCACACGTTCTACATACTCACCGGTCTGAGCTTTTATTTTGATGTTATCACCGGTATTGACAAATAAAGGAACTCTTATTTCAGCTCCGGTTTCAATGGTAGCCGGTTTAAGTGTACGGGTAGCTGTATCACCCTGAAGTCCGGGCTCGGTATAAGTTACGTTAACCACCACATGCTGAGGAGGTTCAGCGGTGATCGGATTTGTACCGTTTTCAAAGGCAATCAGCAAGGTAACACCCTCTTTGATGTAATTTACACTGTCGCCTAAAAGAGCCTTATCAATATACACCTGTTCGAAGGAATCATTATCCATAACAACCAGACTATCACCATCGGCATAGAGGTATTGATATTCTTTTGTTTCCACCCGAAGCAAATCAGCAGAATCACCGGGACGAAATCTGTTTTCAATAATCTTCCCTGTTCGCACACTGCGCATTTTTAATTGATAAAAGGCACGCAAATTGCCAGGTGTGCGATGATGAAGTTCTTCTACTTGTACAACTTCTCCGTTGTAGCGGATGTAGTTTCCTTTACTTAAATCTGAAATGGTTGCCATAGAAAAATTGAATCGAAATGTACTTAATTTTAAGGTTATCAGTGTTTTACTTTTGAGCCGTCATAGGCCCATTTAACGTACATGGCGCCCCATGTAAAACCGCCTCCAAAGGCGGCCAGAATCAAATTATCACCTTTTTTTAAATCTTTTTCATAATCCCAAAGTAACAAAGGCAACGTACCTGCGGTGGTGTTACCATAGCGTTCGATGTTCATCATGACCTTGTTTTCGGTAATACCTACGCGGTTGGCGGTAGCATCAATAATGCGTTTATTCGCCTGATGTGGCACCAACCAGGTAATGGAATCAGCGGTCAGTTTATTTCGTTCGGCTACCTGAGCGGCCACATCGGCCATATTGGTAACAGCAAACTTGAAAACGGCCGATCCCTCCTGATAGACATAATGCTGTCGTTTATCAACACTCTCATGAGAGGCCGGTATCCGGCTTCCCCCGGCTTTCATGTGTAAATAGGATTCTCCGGAACCATCGCTGCGAAGAATGTAATCCATCACTCCTTCTTCTTCCAGGGTAGGCTCCAGCAGAACACAACCAGCCCCATCGCCAAAAATAATGCAGGTGGTGCGATCCGTATAATCCAAAATAGATGACATCTTATCACCTCCGATCACCACTACTTTTTTATAGACTCCGGATTGAATAAAGCTGGCGCCCGTAGCTACTGCGTATAGAAAACCGGAGCAGGCAGCCCCCATGTCATAGCTAAAAGCATTCACCGCTCCAATGGCAGTGGCTACCACATTGGAGGTAGCCGGAAAAGTCATATCGGGAGTAATGGTAGCGAAGATGAGTAAATCAATCTCTTTGGGATCTGTTCCAGACTTGGCCAACATATCCTTTACAGCCTCGATGCCCATAATGGATACGCCTTTGTGTTCGCCTTTAAGGATTCTGCGTTCTTTTATTCCGGTGCGGGAGGTAATCCACTCATCGGTGGTTTCTACCATGGTTTCCAATTCTTTGTTGGTCAGAACGTAATCGGGAACGTATCCTCCCACGGCCGTTATGGCTGCCCTTAGTTTATTCATATTTTATTTTTTGGATGCGAACTAAAAACAAAACGCCCGATTGACATTCCAACCGGGCATTTCTATGCACTCTTCTAATACAGGTAGATACTACCTTTCATATTACAAAATGGCTGTTTCATAGTTTGCATGGATGCTGTTTTAAGCCAGCACTTCTTTTTCCATCACTATGTTACCCTTGAAATAGAGTTTTCCTTCGTGCCAGAAGGCGCGGTGGGGAAGATGATTCTCGCCTGTGGTGGGGCATACGGCAAACTGTTTGGGTTCAGCTTTATAATGCGTTCTTCTTTTATCCCTGCGGGTTTTGGAGGTTTTTCGTTTCGGATTTGGCATAACCTTAAATTGTTAGAGTTCTATTTTAGCTTTTTTAGTTTTTCCCATCGAGGGTCTATGTCATCCGATTCGTCCGTTGGGGACGTTTCAGAACTATAGACCAATGTTAAGTCTTCCTGAGTTGATTCATTAGCAAAACGGGGGTGGAGTCGCTTCATGGGAATATCCAACAAGATGTATTCATACATCAATTGCCCGACTTCCAGGCTGGCTTGATCACGAGTAATGATAGTTACCTCTTCGTCAACTTCTTGCGCTTCCTCTCCATATTTAAACACCATTTTTCTACGAATAGTCATGGGGAAGTCAAAAGGTTCCAGCGATCTGTCGCACATGAGCGATGCCTGACCGTTTATGTTAAATTCAACCTCAATGAACGTTTCCTTCTTGTTTAAAATCACCTGGGCATGAAAATGACCTTTGTTCAAGCTTTCCGACCCGTAGACTTGAAAAAAGGAATGACCCAATTCAAAGTCAAACGAATGTTCTGAGTAGGAAAGACCTAAGATATCGATCCGGTATGCTTTCACTCCACAGGGTTTAAAACAGGACGGCAAATGTACCAGTTTTTGCCCGAATTATGGACGTATGGCAGGCTTTTTTGGTGGTGGAATGTACGTGGAATATCAAAAATCCCTATAAATACTCTGAAAACGCAATTTTCTTTAGCTCATCCGGAGGCTTGGTCGTAAAGTTTTCGACTAAAAAATCGACTATATTCTTCCGGAAACCAAGTTTAATGGCCACACTCCGGCAAAAGATAAGTTCACTTTCAAATACCTTCTGATCGGCAAAAACCAATTCCAGACACGTTACCAAGTAATTGAATTTCTGATCGTTAGAGAGAGCCCCCAACCCATCAATGGGTTCGGGATTTCGAATGAGAGCTAAAACCTGATCCTCCGGGTAATTTCGGTCTTTGGCCAATTTCATGATGAAATCTCGCTCCACCTTAGCGAAGTGCTTATCGGCTTCTGCCAACTGAATCAATACATTTAATTGCTTTTTTGTAACGATGTCCATACTTCCGCCTTTTAAATACGTGATGCGATTTTCCAAAGCTACTCATTTAATGAACGGTCTTTACGCTCGCTGGACGAACCGCTAAGCCTGTCGTTAAACGATGCTATTTTTCTATTGAATGTTCCGCCCGGTGTTTAATGATATCTACCGCCAGATAGATGGCTTGCCGTAAAGAGCTTTCATCAGCCTGATTCTTACCCGCTATTGCATACGCGGTTCCATGATCTGGCGAGGTACGCACGATGGGCAATCCGGCCGTAAAATTGACACCGGTTTCAAAGTCCAGGGTTTTGAAAGCAATCAGACCCTGGTCATGATACATGGCCAGCACAGCATCATATTTTTGATATTGAGAGGCAGCAAAAAAGCCATCGGCCGGAAAAGGACCAAAAATCAACTTGCCTTTGTTTCTCAGTTCCTCAATCACCGGCTTAATAACGGTTTTTTCTTCATCTCCCAATAATCCATCATCACCGGCATGAGGATTTAATCCGAGTACTGCGATGCGAGGTTTGGACAACCCAAAGTCTTTTTTCAGGGAAAGTTCCAGCAATCGGATTTTTAGTTCAATCCGTTCGCGGGTTAACAAGGATCCCACTTCTTTTAAAGGAACATGTTCCGTCACCAATCCCACTTTCAGCAATTGCCCCGCCATAAGCATCAGGCTTTCCATGGCTTTGAATTCTTGGGTCAGGTATTCCGTGTGCCCTCGATATGGAAAATCGTCTCCATGAATTGTGTTCTTATCGATGGGTGCTGTTACCAGTGCATCGATCCATCCTTCTTTGATTTCTTCCACGCCCCTTTGCAAGGCAAGAAGGGCAGCCTTACCCGTCTGGCGTGATGGTTGACCGGGTGTGAGTTCAATCACCTCTTCCCAGCAATTGACCACATTTACGGCTTTGGGAAAGAATTGCCCCTTTTGCTTGACCTGACTGTAATTGAACTCTTCCAGGTTCATGCTTTTTCGATAAAAAGAAAGCACACGTGTCGAACCGTAGATGACTGGAGTAATAAGACTTAGAAGTCTGGCGTCACCGAGTGCTTTGATGATGACTTCCGGGCCAATGCCATTCAAATCTCCAATGGTAATTCCAATCCTTGGTTTTTCGGTAGTATGTTTAGCAGGTTGATTCATAGCGTAGCATTACACCGCCAGGTGTAAACTAAATGCGGTTCTGATATTTTGTGTTCAATATTAGCGATACTTTTGATTGAAAACAGCTACTCCGTCAAAAGATTAGCTATTCCCGTGAGAGGTTAGATTTTTTTTGATGAATGGTGAGAATGGCGATAAAGCACCTCTAGATTATTTCGGAGCTGACGTTAAGGTCGCTGTTAATTGGCTCCGGCCAGCAAGTAAAGAACGGCCATCCGCACGGCTACTCCGTTTTCTACCTGATCCAAAATGACCGAATGATGTGAATCAGCAGCATCACTGCTCAGTTCCACACCCCGGTTAATGGGTCCTGGGTGCATCAGCACGATGGGTTTTTTTAAGACATCAAGCATTTTTTTGGTGATGCCAAAGTACAGCGTATACTCTCGCAGGGAGGGGAAATATTTAATCTGTTGCCGTTCTAATTGAATGCGAAGTACATTAGCCACATCGCACCAGGATAGTGCCTTCTTTACATCTGTTTCAACCCGGACTCCCAACGAGGCGATGTATCGGGGAAGGAGGGTAGGCGGGCCGCAGACCATTACCTCGGCTCCCAGTTTTTTGAGCGCAAAAATATTGGAAAGAGCTACCCTCGAATGTAAGATATCACCAATGATCGCCACTTTTTTTCCACCGACTTCGCCCAGACGCTCATGGATAGAGAATCCATCCAGAAGGGCCTGTGTCGGGTGTTCGTGGGTACCGTCTCCGGCATTCACAATATTTGCCTTGATATGCCGTGCCAGAAAATGGGGTGCCCCCGGACTGGCATGACGCATAACAATCATATCTACCTTCATGGCCAATATGTTGTTAATCGTATCCAACAAGGTTTCTCCTTTCTTGACCGAGCTGGTGGAGGCAGAAAAATTTAAGGTATCTGCTGAAAGACGCTTTTCAGCCAATTCAAAGGACAGACGGGTGCGGGTACTGTTTTCAAAAAAAGCATTGGCAATCGTTACATCCCGCAACGAAGGTACTTTTTTGATGGGTCGATTGATAACTTCTTTGAAATTTTTGGCCGTTTGAAAAATCAGTTCAATGTCCTGGCGGGTAATGTCTTTGATGCCGAGCAAGTGACGTTGACTGAGTTTGGTCATAGCATTAGTCCTTATTTATCAACCAGATTTTATTTTGTTTATGGCCTTGAGCTTCCAATTCCACCAATACCCGTTGAGACTCCAGTGTATTAACAAACCGACCAACATAGTCGGCTTCGATGGGCAAATCTCTTGTGTTTTTCCGATCCACCAATACCAGCAGCTCCACCGAATCCGGTCGACCGAAGGCGATCATGGCATCCAAAGCGGCTCGCACGGTGCGTCCAGTAAACAGGACGTCATCAATCAGGATAACGTTTTTGTTTTCGATCGGAAAGTGAATTCTTGTTTCACTGGCCTGCGCAGGCGTATCCCTTCTTCTGAAATCATCGCGGTGGAAAGTTGCGTCCAGATAGCCGAGGGGAATTTTCTTTTTGGTCAGCTTCTCAAGTTTGGCATGAATCAAATTTGCCAGATGAATGCCTCTGGGCTGTAGCCCTAAAATCACCGAATTTTCAAAAAGTGAATGTTTTTCTACAAGTTGTTGGCAAAGACGGTCAAGCGTGATATCCAACAGTTTTGAATCCAGGATGAGCTTTTTTTGCATAACCGTGGTGCAAAGGTAGCAAAATTGACCGTTGGTCACACATTTTAACGTCTACTCTGTTCTAATTTTAATCAGATAAAAGACCTCCCGTGTTCGGTCATCGGTCCGGGTATTATCGCGTATGGTCTGATAACCGCGGATGAAGTAATGAGATCCAAACCAATGAGACAGCTGATCATTTTTACTTTCGGAACGGACGAGATCTGTCGGAAGGTTTCTTTTCAATTCAAGAGTGTCCTGATGAGTAACCGCTCCATCCGGTTGGAAGATATTTAGCATCAACTCTTTTTCTTTTTTATAGAACACCGTTGCTCCTTGCGGGGTATAGTGAAAAGCCGATAAAGGCTTGAGTTCCGGGATCTTCGCGTTTAATGTCATCTGATAATCCGATTTGATACTTCCTTCAGGGGAAAACAACACGAGCGAGGACGAAAGTACCCTGGAATCGTCCACGGTATTGACAGGGTTTGCGCTATTGTAATTATAGGGATAGCTGTACGGGCGATTAAATGAACCCGGAGAATAAAAGCCGGGGTAGAATGCATACGGATTGTACCACGGTGAATTAAAATTATTCCAATTTTGGTTTATGGTGCTCGAGGGTATATAAACTTCCGATTGTAAAATAAATCCATCGCTATACTCTTCCAATGCGATCAGGTTTAAATGAACTTTAAACTCGGGAAGTTTGCCCCTGGCGCGTCTGTTTTTGGCATTCGTTTTTATCCGATCGACACGTTTGGGTTTCTCATAGTTTAGAAAATGATCGAGTTCGGCAAAATCATAGAAGCGAATCGGTTCATCATGAAACGGATCAACCCGGAAGACAAAATATCCAAAGGCCTGTCTCATGTTACTGACTCCCCAGGTACCTACAATGATTAGCTCATCTCGTTTCAACTGGCTGCTGATAGCTGCCAGGGCGGTATGATCTTCGTCTATCTCCGTCATATCTTCCAGCAACAAGGTTCCCGATTCATCAAATGTTTTTACTATCAATTTTTTGGTGCGCTGGTGACTTTTGCGCTCTATCAAAACCGCGTTAAAAGTATTGTTCAGGTTGACCCGCAGATCCATTAACTGCATATCATTTCTGAAAAATCCGGGGACCACCTTCAATTGTCGGGCGTTAAGAGAATAAATCAAGATGGTTGGTTCGTTCATAATATATCCTCCGAAAAGAGCATGTTCATTGGCCATGCTAAAGTGACTGATCCGGAAATTTACTTCTTGCTTGACAGTGTATCGTTCCACTGATTTCCGCCCCGGATTCATTTGTACCAATGACAATTCGCTGTTGTCGGTTTCACCCGTTCGAAACAACAGAAAGAGGTTTCCGGAAGTGGCTTCGTATCCGATCAGATTCAGCCTGTTTTCCATTGGCAGCTTGGTATTCCATTGTTCCTGAAAAGCGGTATCCAGAATAATCACTTCCCATAGTTTCTTGTTGCCTTCATATTCTTCCAGATCGCGAACCATCGCTATTCCGGATTCTTTCATCGGAATGACGGTAAAGTCGTTATCGGAAGATTTTACTTCGTATTCATACCGTTGAAGCTGCGTTAACTGACTATAGCCCGGTACTCCCACCCAAAGGCAAAAAATAAACAGGAAATACCTCATGACTCGCTCATCCAAAGTACTAAATCAAATTCCTCTTTGGTGACAGGCTGAACCGAAAGACGGGAGTTTTTTACCAACACCATATTTTTTAACTGCGGATGAGCTTTTACCGATGCCATCGTCACCGGTTTTTTCAATGCCTTTTTGGGCACCAGTTCCACTGCGATCCAATCTTTGTCTTTGGGATCGGGAAACCCTTCACGGGAAATCTCGGCAATTCCTACCACAGCTTTATCATCCATACTGTGGTAAATAAAAGCCCAGTCGCCTTTTTTCATAGCTTTTAAGTGGTTGCGAGCCTGAAAATTCCGAACACCATCCCATACGGTTTTTTTATCGCGCTGAAGATCCATCCAGGAATAAACGCTGGGTTCACTTTTTACAAGCCAATAGTTCATGGGCATCGGGTTTAAAGAACTAAATTTACGTCAATAACGGTTGTTTGGCACTACTATGTTTGAAAAATTCAGCTACCTGCGCAATCTTAAGAAATCAGCCGTTCCTTCACAATATTGGCTGTCCTCTCTGATATGAAAGTTGCCGTTATTCGTTTTTCTAGCATTGGTGATATTGTGTTGACAACTCCCGTTGTACGGTTGCTCAAGACACAGGTGGAGGCAGAAGTTCACTATGTTACCAAAAAGCAATACGAGGGTATTGTTTTAAATAATCCCTATGTGGACAAAGTGCATGTTCTGGACAAAAGTCTTGAGGCATTGGTTCACCAACTTCGGGCTGAAAAGTATGATTATCTCATCGATTTACATCACAACCTCCGAACACGTTTGCTCAGCTTACGAACAGGCATTCCTACGTTGCGATTTAATAAGCTGAATATTGAAAAGTGGTTGCTGGTAAATTTTAAAATTAACCGGCTACCCAACGTTCATATCGTGGATCGCTATCTGGAAACAATTAAGTCGCTGGGAGTTAAAGGCGATGCGTTAGGGTTGGACTACTTTATACCGGAGGCCGATTATGTGCCCCTGGAATGGCTTCCTGAAACCCATCAACAAGGCTATGTAGCTTATGCGATCGGGGCTCAGCATGCGACCAAGAGATTACCTCTTTCCCGGATGATTGAATTATGTGACAAAATCAATAAGCCCATTGTTCTGTTAGGCGGGAAAGAAGATCAGGAAACCGGGGAAAGAATTTATCAATTTTTTCATCGGGGCAATGACCCCGGTGATTTTGAAAAGGGGCTTCTGGAGTTGGGAAAGAAAACAATGATCTATAATGCTTGCGGACTTTTTAACCTGAATCAGTCTGCCAGCCTGTTGCAGCAAGCCCGGTATGTTTTTGCTCACGATACTGGTTTAATGCATATCGCAGCAGCCTTAAAAAAAGAGATTTTCAGCATTTGGGGGAGTACCATTCCGGCTTTTGGAATGTATCCTTACCGCACCCGATTCACCGTATTGGAAAACACCAAACTTTCATGCCGACCTTGCTCTAAAATTGGTCACAAATCGTGCCCGAAAGGGCATTTCAAATGCATGAATGAGCTTCTATTCGAATTTTATCTTCCTTAGAGTTCAACCTCTTTCAATGCAATGCCTCGTTCTGCGAGTTCCTTTAAAATGGGTTGATAGAATTCAGGAGTAATAGGAAGCAGCACTCCCCTTTGCTTAATCTTGTTTTCCACGACTAATCGGGTGGCCATGGCTAATGGCAGACCTACTGTTTTAGCCATAGCTGTATGGATTTCATCATCCCCAACCGAGGTAAGGTACGCCTGAAGAGTTTTAACCTGACCTTGTTTGTGATGAACTAACCGATGCCACATCACCACGAAATCCTGATCACCAGGCTGAAGACACCACCGCTTATTTAAAATATGTTCCGTGATCTGCGCGGGCGTTCCGGAGGTTAATCCAACCCTTTCGGAAGAAAAAAAGCCACTCCATTTTAATCGAGTCATTTCATCTCCGGTCGGAGATAGTGAAAATCTGTCGGCTATTCTTTGTTCAAGTGATTTTCGGGTATCTGGACGGAAGAATGATTCGATAAACGACTCATGGGTGAGGGTTGCTACATCTTCCATCAGGTAACTGTCATCACAGCAGCCCAACTGAACCAGCACGTTCCAGGCTTTGCAATATCCGTGGTTACGAAGAGTGCCTCGAATCATCGTTTGAACATCCTGAAGACCGTATGTCTCTCTATATTTCAGGGAATCCCGATTAGCGTAGCCTTCAAACTTGCCATACCCGGGAACTTCTACCTCTGTAGTACGGGTAAACAATTGATGATATGGCACATATTTATAGGCCCCTTCCTGCAGAAACTTAGCGGTACCCTGACCCGCCAGGACAACGTTTCTCGGGTTCCAGGTGAACTTATAACGCCAGGGATTTTCAGGTGCGGTTTGAGGAGCAATCAGGCCTCCGGTAAAAGATTCGAAGGAGGTAATGTGTCCGCCTTTGGATGTAATATCATCAATCAATTGCATGGCGCTCATGTGATCAATTCCAGGATCCAGACCGCACTCATTAAGAAAGACCAATCCTTTTTTTTGAGCCTCATCGCCCAGTGCTTTCATGTCTTCTGAAATGTAACTGGCCGTGAGTAAGTGCTTTTGAAAGATCAGACAATGCCGGGCAATTTGAATATGTAAGAAGGCCGGCAGCAAAGACACGACTACATCCGCCTGACTGATCAGTTCGATACCGGAAGGGTCCTCCAAATGAAATGCTTTGGCGACAGCTCTTCCCTTTACCCGGGTTTCTGCGGCAACAAGGGAGGCATCAGCTACCGTTAACCGATGGCCTGACTGCCAGCAGTATTGAATCAGATATTCTATCAGTGCGGAGGAGGAGCGTCCAGCCCCTAAAATCAGGATATTCATCACGTGGTCAAGATAGGGAAATGTCCGGCATTTTGTGTATCTTTCTTATCTGTGAAAAAACTCAAAACCAATCTTATGGGTGATCCATATCGTTCAGTGAAGTTTTCATGTTTTAGGTTTTTCTTTGAAAGGATTGGAGGAGAGTAACAAAAACAAAATTTTTAATTATGAAGCCGATCGAATTTTTTGCCACCCTGGAGGAACTTGATTCGGAATCTCGCTACCTGGTTCATAAAGCCAAGGAGGCGTCTCTTCTGGCATATGCTCCCTATTCAAAGTTTCAGGTAGGGGCGGCATTGATTCTGGATGATGGCACGGTCATCACCGGAGCCAATCAGGAAAACGCATCTTATCCATTATGCATGTGTGCCGAACGGGTGGCCCTGTATGCCGCCTCGGCAAGTCACCCGGTAAGGAAAATACAAAAGATAGCCGTAGTGGCACACAAAAAGAATCATAAAGAACTTGTTCCGGCCTCCTGCTGTGGTGCCTGTCGGCAGGTATTGCTTGAATATGAGCACCGCCAACATCAACCCATTGAAATTGTGATGCTCAGCGCTCCCAACGAATGGGCCAAATGCCGATCCTCAGAAACGCTGCTTCCATACGGTTTTTCCAGGGATAATCTAGCCGAATAAAGAAAATACCCCTGGCATGCCCTGTTTTTATTCCTGAATGGAAAGGTTAATTTTGTTGGTTAGCTAAAGGTTAGCGTGGCAACATTTGGCTCTCCCTGATTTATGAGTGAAGAAATTCTAAAAGCGCTCACGCAGCTATTTGCCATCGTCACCAAACAAGACGGAGGAGTTACTGCTTCCGAAAGAAAGGTTGTCATCAATTTTTTTCAGCAAGAACTTGATCGTACTTCGTTACAGGAATATATTGATCTCTATGATCAATTCTCCGGTTATCACTTACAAACAGGGGATGGCACCAATGAGAAAACGTCTGTAAAAGACACGCTTAAAACCCTTGCCATTTGTAAGAAAATCAATAAGACTCTTGAGCGGAAGCAAAAAGTAATTGTTCTTCTTAAGTTGGTAGAATTAGTTGCGTCTGACAAAAGTTTTACTGCCCAACGGATGGAGATCGTGCATACCGCAGCCACCGTCTTTAATGTCAGCCAGGTAGAGTATGAACTGATTGAACGTTTTGTTGTACAAACGGACATTGAAAAACTGAATCATCCGCTGTTACTGATTGCCAGTGAGCAGCCTCATCCAAACGCTCCACTGACCAAACACATCCATACACATGTGCATGGGTTGCTGTTGTTCATGCATGCAGAAAAGGAGGATATTTATTTTGTCCGGTATGCGGGTGAGGGAGCCCAGTTATTGAATGGGCTGCCGATGGTCCCGGATCGCATTTATCTGTTTGCCCCCGGAACAACGCTACGCACGCAGGAAGGCAATGCAGTCTATTACAGCGACCTGGTGGCCGCTTTTCATGAACAGATAAGAGAGGCCCGACTATCTTTCGAGGCACATATCCGAAAGCATGTATTCTCTACATCTTCAGTGGCATTGCATGAAGTAAAACTGGCAGATGGTCCAGGTAAGTTGATCGGAATTATGGGTGCCAGTGGTGCTGGTAAAACGACTCTGCTAAACGTTCTGGCTGGACTGGATGTGCCCACCGATGGCCAGGTGTGTATCAATGGTTTTAACATTCATACGGAAAAGAACCAGATAGAAGGTGTCATTGGTTACGTATCGCAAGATGATTTATTGATTGAAGAGTTGTCGGTTTATCAGAATCTGTACTTTAACACAAAACTCTGTTTTGCCAATCTTTCGGAAACCCAGGTGCACAAAAAGGTTCTTCAAATGCTAGGGGATTTGGGACTGGAAAATCGGAAACATTTAAAAGTAGGTAGTGCATTAGATAAGAAAATTAGCGGAGGGCAGCGCAAACGATTAAACATAGCGCTGGAATTGATACGCGAACCAGCTGTTCTTTTTTTGGACGAACCAACTTCCGGGCTATCCTCCCGAGATTCCGAAAATGTCATTGATTTACTGAAACAACTGGCACTCAAGGGCAAGCTTATTTTTGTTGTTATCCATCAGCCATCATCCGATGTGTTTAAGATGTTTGATAAAATGATCATGATGGACACCGGTGGTTATCCTGTCTATTATGGTCAACCGGTAGAGGCAGTAACCTATTTTAAAAAGGCGGCACACCAGGTAGACAGTACCCGGGGCTACTGTGAAACATGTGGTAATGTAAATCCTGAACAGATTTTTTCTATTCTGGAGGCAACCGTGGTGGATGAGTATGGACACCCGACCACCAAAAGAAAAATAACTCCCGAGCAATGGAATGAAATGTATCAAAGTTCGGTGGTCCCCCCTCGGATAGAAACCATACGGGAACGACCTGCCCAAACGCTTTATCTGCCAACCAAATGGAAGCAAGCATGGATTTTTGCGATGAGGGATTTTAAATCCAAAGCTACCAACAAAGCCTATCTTGCGATCAACTTATTGGAAGCTCCGCTATTGGCATTTTTTCTGTCTTTTATGGTGCGCTATCCCAGTGCTTCCGATGGTCACTCATATAGTTTCCGTTTCAATGAAAATATTCCAGCGTATCTGCTCATGGCTATTATTGTTGCCCTTTTTATGGGTCTCACGGTGAGTGCAGAAGAAATTATACGCGATCGGAAGATACTCAAGCGAGAAGCTTTCCTAAACCTGAGTTGGAACAGTTACCTACTATCTAAGGTGAGCATTTTATTTCTGCTGTCAGCCATACAAACATTTACTTTTGTGTGGGTGGGAAATAGTTTGTTAGGGGTCAAAGGGATGACCATCGATTTTTGGTTAGTATTATTTGTCTGTTCATGTTTTGCCAATGTATTGGGACTGATGATTTCATCAGCCTTTCACTCAGCTGTTACAGTCTATGTGCTGATTCCCCTTTTATTGATACCCCAAATGGTTTTAAGCGGTCTATTGTTCAATTTTAACAAATTACATCGCGTATTCAGTCATAAAATACAGGTGCCTATGGTGGCAGATTTGATGGCTTCCCGCTGGGCTATTGAAGCTATGGCTGTTCATCAATTTACCAGGAACGAGTACGAAAGGCCTTTTTATGAGTATGACCGTCAGGAAAGTCAAGCCGATTTTAAAGCGGCTTACCTGGCAAATGAGTTACGAGGAATGAATCAATGGATTATGGAAAATGCCCATACTGCGAACGACTCCATTAAAAGTTATCGTGTCTCCCGGATCAGGGTTCTTCAAAACACCTTGCGAAACGAGCCCTATCGGCTGGGTTTAGAAAGTCTCGATAGCTTGCCAGATTGGTCTTCGGGATATACCCACAAACATGGAATCCAGATGAACAATTATCTGACACTTTACCAGGATCATTACCAGAAGCAGTTTAATCATTTTGGTCAACTGGCGGATAGCAAACGTGCTTTTTATATTCAAAATGGGGTTAATCTTGTGGAAGAAAAGGATCAGTATTACAATGAAAAACTCACGGATTTGGTCAAAAATGTTACCTCCAAGGATAAAATGATTGAATATCAGGAACAACTCGTACAGCTTTCGAACCCTATTTTTCAGAGCCCGGCAGCCCAATCGGTGTGGGATTATCGGGCCCCCTTTATGGTCCCGGAAAAAGAGTTTTTAGGTCTTACTTTTTCTACCTATATTTTTAATATTTTCGTCATCGTTTTAATGACACTGGTGCTTTATGTACTGCTTTATTTTGAAGTACTTAGGCATGTGGCAGAAAAGCTGGGACGTGTGGCAGCCCGACTTTTAAAACGTTAAAAATGTCAAACCTAAAATGTAACTACACTGTTTGTCCATCAACGAAAGGCTAATAACGCCATTAAGTCTGATTAATAAGAATAAACCTAATTACATGAGATACATAGCTCTTTGGTCCGTCACCCTGCTGCTATTGACCGGGTGTGGGTCTGAAAAAAAGAAACCAGACGATCAATCCTTTGAAGAGAGCCTGAGAGACTCTTCTCTGAATGTCAGTGCTCTCAATCAGGAAATGATTGACGGCATATTGCAACAAATCCCCAGTCCACTGGAAATTTCTGTCTTGTTAAAGGAGTCGGGCACCCGGTATAACGGTTCTTTGCTAAATCCTTCGGGAAACTTTGAACGATACAACAGCCGCTATAAAATGGCCTTAAACCTGGGTGTATACGGTACCGACCTGGGCTACACGAATATTTATGAGCAAGGGCGGGCTGGGTTGGATTATCTTTCAGCGATTCGTTCGCTGGCCGATGGATTAAGTATTGGTCAGTTCTTTGACATCGAAACTATCGGGCGCCTGGCAGCGAATAGCAAGAACCTGGATTCCTTATTGCTCATGACCACCAAGAATTTCAATGAAATAAACAAATATCTGGAGGAGCAAGGCCGTTCCTATCAAAGTGTATTGTTACTGACCGGTGGTTGGGTGGAGGCCATGAATATTACATGCCAGACGGCCGCGGGTAATCCGGAAAACAAACAATTGCGTCAAACGGTGGGTGAACAAAAAATTGTGCTGGAGCAGATCATGTTGTTATTATCTTTTTATAAGCAAGATACTGAGATTAGTAGCCTTTTTGCAGATCTCGAATCGTTGAAATCAGCTTATGAGAAAGTGGTTATTACACACACATACAAGGAACCTACCATGGAGATTGTTGGTGGTGTTGCGTTGGTCAAGGACAATAGTACCACATCTGTTGAAATCAGTCAGGAGGATTTTGACAGGATCAAATCGATTACCAACTCCATTAGGGCTAAAATTATCAGTTAATATTACATCATTAGGTTATGAAAAAAACACTATTTGTCGTTCTCATATCAGTTCTCTTTGCTTTTGACAAGCCACAGCCTTCTGAATGCGACCCTGAGAGTCATGCAAATAATTGTATTCCTAAATTGGCCACGGGATTTAACTTTTTAAAAGCATATAAAGTAGACGGGGTTAGCGGAACAAAAGAAAAGGTAGAGTATAGCTATGTATTCACCACAGGTACTCAGTATATGATTAATCTGTGTTCGGGTAATACTGCTCCGGACGGTATCGTAGTCAGCCTGTATGATGGCCAGAGAAACAAGATTGCCACTAATAAAATTGAAGATCAGATTGTTTCGGCAATCAATTTTTCCTGCCGGTCGACCGGTATTTATTATATTCAATATACGTTTGATGGTTCCAGCACACGTTGTGGGGGAAGTGCGTTGGGTTTTAAAAGATAATTTTTCATAAATCTTTACAGATGCGCCACAGGTACCTGTGGCGTTTTTGTTATGTTGATATCCATGGAAGAAGAAGTAATACAGTTTCATTACCAGGCCCGCTATTATGTGATGGGCAGCCTTGATCAACACACCAAAGGTGTCTGGTTTGTTTTGCATGGATATGGTCAACTGGCTCGTTTTTTTGGTAAGAAATTTGAAGGGCTGGTCAAGCAGGATCAGGTGATCGTTATTCCGGAAGGGTTATCCCGGTTTTATCTGGAAGACGTTACTACCCGAAGTCAGGGCGGGAGTCAGCGTGTAGGAGCAACCTGGATGACACGTGAAAACCGCCAAATGGACATCCATAACTACCTAACCTATCTCACAGAAGTGTACACCAACGTCATGAAATTATCCAATTCTATTCCGGTAACTATTCTTGGGTTTTCACAAGGGGCCGCTACCGCTACCCGATGGGCCGTAAGTAATCGTATCCGGTTTGATCGATTGGTGCTATGGGCCGGAATGCTTCCCGAAGATATGGATTTTCAGCTGGGAAGAGAGTTGCTTACCGACAAGAAGATTATTCATGTATATGGGACTCAGGATGTCTTTATCACGGATGAACGCTTTCATAAGATGAAGCTGCTGGCAGAAAAATTAACAACAGTGCCCCGCATGGTACGCTTCGAAGGTGGTCACGAAATCCATGAGGCTACCTTGCTGTCTTTGGTGTAATTATCAAAGCTCTCCACAAAACGAAAAGAGGATGTCAAACTTGACATCCTCTTTTCGGTACCCCTAACATATACCGATAATCATCTGCTAGGGCAAAGGTTTCTGTTCTTCCATCTTCCCGGCTAAATCCAATACAAAAGCATACATCAACGCTTCTTCCCGGATCGACTCGAAACGGCCACTGGCACCACCATGTCCGGCTTGCATATTGGTTTTTAAAAGCAACAGATTATTGTCTGTTTTGTATTCCCGCAATTTAGCAACCCATTTGGCGGGCTCCCAATATTGTACCTGACTGTCGTGAAGGCCGGTAGTTACCAGGAGATGGGGATACGCTTTCTTTTCTACGTTATCGTAAGGCGAGTAGGAAAGCATATACTCATATTCTTCCGGAATGTTAGGATTTCCCCATTCCTTCCACTCAAAGGTGGTTAAAGGTATTGTTTCATCCATCATGGTGCTGATCACATCCACAAACGGAACATCAGCAATAATTCCCTTATACAATTCAGGAGCTATGTTGGCAATAGCACCCATCAGCAACCCACCGGCACTACCACCATTGGCAAAAAGTTTGTCTTTAGCTGAATATCTATTTTCAATCAGAAATTTGCTTACATCAATAAAGTCATAGAAGGTATTTTTCTTTTTCATCATTTTTCCATCTTCATACCACTGACCACCCATTTCCTGACCTCCCCGGATGTGCGCAATGACATACACAAAGCCCCGATCGAGAAGGCTTACCCGATTAGAATTGAAATACGGGGGCATGGAAAACCCATACGAGCCATACGCATATTGAAAACATGGGTTTGTGCCGTCTTTTTTAAATAGGTCTTTCCGATAGACAATAGATACAGGAACATTTACGCCATCGCGCGCAGGCACCATCACCCTTTCTGTTTGATAGTTCGTTCGGTCAAAGCCGCCTAAGACTTCCTTTTCTTTTAATAGCTTTTTTTCATGACTATCCATATGATAGTCAAACTCAGAAGGGGGAGTGGTCATGGATTCATAGGAATACCGGAGAAAAGTAGAATTGGGGTCTGGATTATTGCCTATGCCCGCCACGTAAGCAGCCTCACCAAAGTCAATGGTGTGCTCACTATTATCCATCCATTTGATCAAACGGATTTTATTCAAGCCTTCTTTCGTTTCCTGAACGGCCAGATACTCATTAAAAATTTCGAAACCTTCCAGAAAAATGTCTTCCCGGTTAGGAATAATCTCTCTCCAATACGCCAGCTCAGGAGTCGCTTCCGGAGCTTCCATAAGTTTGTAATTTTTGGCATCCAGATTTGTTCGGATGTAAAACTTACCATTAAAATGGTCGGCAGAGTAACTGACATTCTCCCGCAGGTTGTCCATCACGGTTAACCGGCCGTTGGGATTGTCAATTTCCACAAACCTCATCATGGAGGCATCCGTGCGGCCAGAGCCAATCATCAGGAATTTTTTCGAACGAGACTTACCCACGAAGACAGATAATGTCTGGTCTTTTTCTTCAAATATTAAAACATCCTTATTTTCAGAGGTACCCAGGGTATGGCGGAATACTTTATCTGATCGCAAAGTTAGCGGATCTTGTTTGGTATAGAACACGTATTTGTTGTCGTTGCTCCACTCAAAATTGCCTGTAGTTCCTTTAATTTCATCGGAAAGCATGGTTCCGGTTTTCAGATTTTTGAAAGTAAGATTGTAAAATCTTCTTCCAACAGTATCGCTGGCGAGGACGGCCAGCATATGATCGGGACTCGTGCGGGCAAAGAAGCTAAAGTATCCTAATCCCTTTCCTAATTCATTACCATTGGCAATAACTTCTTCTGGAGATTCGAGAGAGCCCTTCTTTCGGCAGAAAACCGGATATTCGTAACCCTCTTCATAGCGCGTGTAATAGAAAAAATCATCTCTTTTGGTTGGCACTGACTCATCTTTTTCTTTCACCCGACCCTTCATTTCGGCAAACAATTCGTCCTGAAAGCCTTTCGTGTGCGCCATCATGGTGTCGAGGTAGTTGTTTTCGGCAGTCAGGTAACTAATGACAGCACTGTCTTCTTTGTGGCGAAGCCAGAAGTAATCATCTATTCGCTTATGCCCATGCTTAGAGACGATTTCAAAAGGGCGTTTTTCGGCTACAGGTGAGTTTACCATCGGGCGTTTGAATTCTTTTTCAGTTTTGCAACCCACGAATAACGTTAAGAATATCACGGACAGATACCCGGTTTTTTGAAGGAGTTTCATATAAAATCATCAATTAAAGGTGAATTAGGTAGAGGTGTAAAGGTATCACTATGTCTGTCACCTGGCAAGTGGTACTCTACCCAGGTAAGAATACTTTTGGGGAAGAATCCTTTTACGAATTTTACGAGTGGCTCACAGTCTCTTTTGGGTTGCAGTTGTCTCTACTCAACCATCACCTAACTGTTTAACTGGAATTATTCCTTCATTTCCCGGGATCATTTGCGCAACTCCAACTGTTAACAATGTTACTTTTTAATAACTAAATACCCGGTTTCTGTTTTTCGATTGCCTGTGAATTGTATTTTATAGAAGTAAGTACCAGAAGGCAATTCGTTGCCGTTGTTATTTTTTCCGGTAAACACCACGCTGTTATTATTGTAGTTGGTGCCTTCCCATACGGCATCGCCCCAGCGACTGTAAATGGTTACTTGATTGTTTTGTGTTTCTGGTAAAATATCAATGTATTGAAGGACCAATTTTTCGTTTAGTTGTTGGGCATCGTTGTTAGGTGAAATACCGTTATAGACTACTATATCACCTGCTACTTCTATTTCAAATTGTTGAGTAGTGCAGTTGCTATCAGTGTCGCAGGCGCGGATCGTGAGGCTTTCCTTACCTGAGAAGGGAATATTGGTATAGTCAACCGTGAGTATTCCATTCGATACCGAAGCTACCGCCCCGCTGGGTGGTTGCACAGTAACAGTGATGGAGTTGAGATCCAAGTTATTGTTGAGCGTGGTAATCAAAGACACTAAGTTTTTTGTGACGGTGCCCCCGATGCTCGTGGCGAGTCCTTCAGCAACGATCGTCACGGCTCCGCCCGAGGTTGTCACTGTATAATCATTGGTACTCGTAGCTGTATTACCACCCACGGTAACTGTAATTTTTCCGGTGGTCGCACCTGTTGGTACAGTGGTGGTGATGGAAGTGGCCGTGCTTGCCGTGACGAAAGCTGTTGTTCCATTAAACTGAACAGTATTATTGGCTGGTGTGGTGCTAAAGTTGGTGCCGGTGATCGTTATCGTTGTGCCGATGGGACCAGAGGTTGGTGTGAAGGAGGTGATGGTTGGAGCGGCCACTGAACCACAAACAACGCCAGATGGAGTATCACCCGTAATAGTCCAACCCTTGGTTATGTCCAAATTAGTTCGTGCCGCAAAGGCATTGATACCGTATTGCCTTCCATTAGCTCCCAGTGATCTGCCATTAGGTGTAGATGGATTGGCGCTCCACTCGGTTAATGTTGCTGAGTAATTGTTGCAATCCAAGCCGTTGTTATCAAACATAAATCTAAGGTCAACCCCGGGATTTAAAGTCCATGCCCCTATGTTTTGGTTAAAAGCAGTAGCCTGTTCAAACATACCGAGCATGCTTATAACCCCCCCGGTGTTCCACAAACTTATGTTTTGATTAAACGCAGTTGCTCTTGAAAACATTTGACTCATTGTGGTAACGGCTGTAGTATTCCAAGCTCCGATGTTTTGATTAAAAGCACTAGCAAATTTAAACATACCACTCATATCAGTAACTGCTGAAGTATTCCACGAGCCGATGTCCTGATTAAATGCAATAGCTTCTGAAAACATGTTAGCCATATTGGTGACTGCGGTTGTATTCCATGCCCCGATGTTATGGTTAAAGGCAAACGCTTCCGTAAACATATCCGACATGTTGGTGACGGCACTCGTGTTCCACGCCCCGATGTCTTGATTGAAGAGGTCTGCGTAAAAAAACATACCACTCATATTGGTAACAGCCGAAGTATTCCATGCACCAATGGGTTGGTTAAATGCCCTTGCCGAGGAAAACATTTCTGACATGTTAGTAACTGCCGCAGTATTCCACGTCCCGATATTTTGGTTAAACGAATCGGTATTGGCAAACATTCGGTGCATATTTGTAACCGTTCCTGTATTCCACACCCCTATGTTGGCGGGCGAATTTAAATTATCGCATCCGCTAAACATTTCTGACATATTAGTCACACCAGCTAAATTAGGAACATCCGTGGCGGTTATTTGCAGATTGAGGCAATTGCGAAAGGCTGTTTGCATACTTGTCCACGTAGTACTGCCCCATTGTTCTACCTGTGTAAGCCTGTTGCGATCGGTACCATTGTTGATATTGATCCGTTGGAAGTTAGTGGGTGCTATTTGCAAACGAATCGTACCGCCAGCGGGTAAGCCCGTAATGGTAAGTGTTGCTCCACTCCACGAGCCACTACCGGATGCCCCGGTTGGAAGTTGTTGCCAGGTATAGTTAACGGTGCCACTGGTAGCGGTGCCAAAAGTAAGTTGCGTGGCACCAGAACCTGCGGTGGCTAGGTTCCATTGGGTGATGAAATTTTGTGTTGCCGCACCAACCGTGAAATCTGCAACAGATTGTACTGTATGGCAATTGACCGTAACGGAGATTTTACCCGTAGTTGCGGAAGCAGGTACAATAGTAGTGATGCTGGTGGTGGTGCTGGCAATGACAGTAGTAGCTACTCCATTAAACGTAACGATGTTGTTAGCAGGTGTAGTGCTGAAATTTGTTCCTGTAATAGTTACCGTTGTTCCTATCGAACCTGAAAGTGGTGAGAATGATGTAATCGTTGGATCTGGCGCAGAAGTTCCAAAGGTAACTTTTTGAATATACGCATCATATCCTCCGGTAGATGTCATGTTAAATATACATGTTCCCGGATCAAAATCTGCTGTTAAAGCGAAAGAGCCTGCGGCATAAACTTCACCCGATGCAGTTATGGCAATGCCAAGGGCAAAATCGAAATTCGTGCTGCCAATCTTATAGGCCCAAACAAAATTTCCGTTTGCATCCAGCTTTGTGACATAGGAATCACTTTGTCCTAAAGCTACCAGATTAAACACACCCGGACCCGGATCAAAATCTATTGTGCGCTGAAACTGTCCTGAAGCATAAATATTCCCGACTGCGTCTGTTGTTATAGCATCACCTCGACTATCAGGAGATCCCACAGCTGATGAATTCAGAAACGCTTTTGCCCAAACAAAATCACCAGAAGAAGCTAGTTTTACAATAAACGGACTTCTTTGCCCAACAGCCGTAAGATTAAAAGTTCCGGCACCAGGATCGAAATCCGTAGTGCTCTGAAAATATCCTGTTAATAAGATATTGTCCAAATTATCAATCGCAATACCCTCATCAGCATCATCCAGCGTGCCAGCAATTGCCTTAGCCCAAATTATGTTTCCGGTAGTACTGTTTAGTTTGGCGATATAAATGTCTAGGCTTGTGGTAGTTGTGTTTGGACTTAATGTTGTAATAGAGGGTCCCGGGTCAAAATCAAATGATGCGGTATAACCGGAAAATCTGCCCGTGATAACAACATCGCCTGCTCCATCAATTCCAATTGTGCGCCCTCTGTCAGTCTGCAGGCCGCCAAACTTTTTTGCCCATTGAAAGCTCCCTGTATTATCTAAACTCAACACAAAAACATCCTGAACATCTGGAGTCAGATTAACTGTACCAACGCCTGGGTCAAAATCAGCCGTACCGGTAAAATACCCTGTTGTAAATGTGTTTCCGGCATTGTCTACTGCAATATCAAGTGCCTGTTCGTACTGAGTTCCGCCAGCGCGAACAGCCCAAACGAAATCACCATCAGTATTTAACTTGAGAATAAAAGCATCAGCTGAACCCGCTGACGCAAGATTGAACGCTGATGCATTAGGGTCAAAATCAACCGTTCCATAAAACAATCCCGTGATATAAACATTGCCAGCATTGTCTACATCAATGGCTTCTGCCCGCTCGTCTTGCGGATCGTTTCCCCCAATACGTTTAGCCCACACAAAATTTCCAGACGCATTAAATTTGGCAATAAAGATATCCGTTCCACCCACTGGAGTAAGATTAAAAGTACCTACACCTGGATCAAAATCAGTAGCTGATGTAAAAAAACCAGTAACATAAATATTACCGGAAGCATCGATATCCAGGTCAACAATTTGTTCACCTGCTGCGCCACTACCGCCAAAACTTTTTGCCCATTGAAATAATGGAGTCTCTTGGGCAAAAAGTACGCTGGACGATAAAACGCTTAGTAAAACATTTAATATGATGAGTCTTTTCATATGTTAAAAATTACTTAACGACCTTTCATGAAAACTGAATACTGATAACTGAATCCCCAGCATGATTTCATGCGTGGTGAATTGTGTGCCCACCGATTTATTGGTGGGCATTTCATACACATACCCGAACCGGTATTTCTCTTTCAAGAAGGTTTGCAGCAGCACGCCATACGTATTAAAGTTGCGCGTAAACAATCCGGCTGTGTGTATCGCATTGAAATTTATGTTAAAAGCCAGATCCATCGAGGCGGGCGCACCACCTACCCCGCGCAAGAGCACGGAAGGCTTTAGCCGGATATGTTCATTCAAGTAATGAACATATCCGGCCATCAGGTAGGCGTGTTGGTTGTAGAGTTCAAATTCCTGACCGCCATTTTTAAACGTGGTTGGGAGTAAACGGGGCACTGAAAGCCCGATGAAGAATTTCTCGCTTTTTAAAATGGCACCAGCACCTATGTTTATGCGCGTTCCCCGTTCGCCACCGATAAAGGCGTTGTCACCCGGATCAAACAGATTTAGAGATGAATAGTCGGTACGGAAATTTTGAACTCCGGCCTGCATACCAAAGCTAAGTACCGTTTCGTTGAGTTGCAGCTTGTAAGCAAAAGAGGCATTCACTTCGGTGTTGGAGATGTTTCCGATCTTATCGTTCATCAACAAAAGCCCGGCCCCGACTTTATTATTGACAAGCGAAGTATGCCCGCTGGCGTTGATGGTTTGTGGCTGACCGTCAAAGCCGGCCCACTGAGTACGGTAGCCGACCATGGCATTGAAGTTGTTGTTCAGCCCGGCATAGGCAGGATTGATCAACAAAGGGTTAAGCATGTATTGCGAGTAGAGCGGGTCTTGCTGTGCCGATACCGACAAACTGATGACACAACTGGCAAGGAGAATAAGTTTTTTCATGACGCTATCTTTTTATGACCAGGTCCACTTACCTTCAAAGGTGGGAATAGATTAGACGCGGGAACATCGCATGATGATGTGAGTAGGCCAATTTGACTATTGAACTTGACTCGTATCGCAAGGATCCTTTTAGTTTCCGAAGAGTTGGGTTCTACTATGGCCCGCTGTCATGGAGTTTTCATAAAAACTCACTTATCAAAAGTGGTTTTAGGCTTCTGCCCGATAATATCAGCTGCCACTTTCCAGTGGCCGTTCTCTCTCGTTAGTAAAATGAGTACGGAGTTGACTGATTTTTTTTCTACGCCTTTGTCTCGTATGTGTTGCCATTCTTTAAAAATCAATACTGCCATGTTTTCGTATTGATAGAGTACTTCATCGTAAACAGAATCGGCTAAAACTTTGAACTCATTCTTTGTCTGACGTTTCGTGAGTCCATCCAAACCGATGGGGGGCACCATCCATGCCATGATAAAAATAGGCCGGTGAAACAAGTGACTTTCGTTTTGCATCGCGCTCGGCCACGGTCTGATTACCGTCAAAAGCTTCGCCATACGCTTTTAGTAAAAGCAATACGGCACTATCGGGTGGGTGGGTGCCTTTGTAATTTCCGATTTGCGAATAACCAGCGAAAGAAAGCACTGTCAAAACTGAAAGAGCGATTAGTCGTTTCATATGTTTTGTAAATAGGTTTATTCAGTTCTTATCTGCCCCGTCAGCCTTTGCCCGCTTGATAATTTCTTGTCCTACCTCTCTTCCAAGTTTCATTCCGGCTTCATTGTCAGTGCGAAAGTGTACGCCTGCCTCAAATCGCGAAAGCGCTTCCTCATCGGCTAAGTCCCGAAATTCTTTTGCATCAGATGGGAACAAGTATGCAAGTATTTCGCCATAACAAGCCGCAACAGTAGCATGCCCTGCCGGATATCCTGGTGAAGGTGGAGTTTTAAAAAGCGCTTTATAGGTTGGGTCATATTGATCGGGCCGAATGCGGAAGTAAACATACTTAGACTCAATGTTGGCGATTTGATTTTCGTAATCGGCAATGGCTAATAAGGTATAGATGCGGGCTGCTCTTGGCGCATTGTTAAGAAGTCCATGCTCCATTATTTTTCTATCAATGATGTCCCCCCATGGCCATTGCTTCTCCCACTTAAAGGCGCGGGCATTCGATTGATCCGTGCGTTTAAAAGCCTTCAACTCAGCCATGTCTTTCTTTACATCAGGTGGAGGCACAGATCGAAATTGATTTGGGGAGGTAAGTACCCACGTTTTCATATTGGGAATATCAAAATGTAAAGGTTTACCTTTCCAAAGGCCCGGTTCGGTTGGGATCTTTCCGGGCCAGCGCGTTGTTCCGCCATCGCTTTTGGCCCAATGTTCAATAACGTAGTTGGCCACATTTACACCTAGTTCAAAACCTGCTTCGACATCGCTGGGATATTGAACACCCGCCAACACGCGTGATTCACCAATTTTTTTTGCAGCCGTTATAATCGAATCTGCTTTTGCAGGGAATAGATATGCCAGCATGGTGGCGCCTGCACCTGCCGTAACGGAATGTTCGCAAGGATAGGAAGGAGTTTGAGGCGGAGCAATCAATTGTTTGATTCCATCTTTTGAGGGAACGAGACGCTTACGGTTGTATTGATACTTAGCATGCCAGGCGGCTAGTGTAGCATCGTAAATAGCGACATTTATAAGCGCATATACGCGGAGGAAATATTGAGTGCTATCCAACAAGTCATCTGCTGCCGCTTGCCAGCGATAGGCGGGTGGCCCGGCATTCCAGTAATGCATATTTTTTAGGGCAGTGCTGTCTATTGATTTCTGCATGGAGATTATTTCCATTACCTCAGCTTGTTCTGCACTATCATCAGGCGGAGGAGGGATGACTATTTGATCAGCCGCTGGCAACACCCAAGGCTTCCATGTTCCGGCTGTGGGTTCAATTCCGGTGAATGTTGCTTTTTCATTTGTACAGGCTTGTACAATTACGAGCACAATGAGGAGAGAGAATATTCTTTTCATAAGCCAAATTTGTTCAGATTTTTACTTGTCGGAAAGCACATGATGATGCGAGGGTAAAGGCTGCAGTACGCCAAATTATGAAAACTGAATTTTATAATCTCCGATACAAGTTTAAGAATAACACAGCCATTTCAATTCGATTTAGTGAGTTTCAATTTATGTGCATTCAATATGAATGAACTTACCAGCCGCCACCACCACCTCCACCACCTCCACCACCTGAACTACCGCCCCCGGAGCTACCGCCACTGTCAGATGAATCGGATGGGGCAGAAGAAGATGAAGCAATCGCACTGGATAGACCACTTGAAAAACTATCGTTGAATGATGAGAACGAAAGATTATCGCTCAAATCGCCATGATAATAAGCGGGTTGATACGACTTATTAACGATGGCTTTTTTCAGAATATCTTCAAACTTGTTGGCCCACTCATGCTGACAATCCAGCGCCACGGCATAGGGAAGAAAACGTTCAAATAGTTCCAGATTTTTTTCTGGGGGATTCAATTTGTCAAATCTTTTTTCTTCAGCGGTGGCCAGGTACATTCTAAAGCCCAACAATTCGTCTAGTAATTTTCGACCCTGCCGGTTATAGGCAGGCATGATCTTGTAAAAGATGTATTGCGAAACAAACATAAACAGAAGTAACACCCCGGCACTGACGACCAGCGTGGTGGTGGCAATAGGAAGAATCGTAACAAGAGCAAAGATGATCGCGATGAACCAGGCTGCAAAACCCCATGTAGCGGCACTGGAATTTCGGACAAACAATCCGCGGCCACTTTTTTTATCTTCACCATCTGCCTGGTGTTTATCGGCCAGTTGTTTTTGAAGACTGGTATTCAAGGACTCAAACGTGCTGTTATAACTTCCATCGGCTTTGAGATCAAAAAGATCTTCCAGATTCCAATTGTATGCTGATCTGGCAAAATTCTTTACCGATGAGGCTGCGCTACTTCTTCTGAAGGTATAGGTATTTTTCTTAAAAAGACTTCCCTTTGTTTCTACTTGTATCGAAATGGCTTTTTTGACAGCAAGGTCTATTAATGCCGCGCTGAATTGCTCCGTCTTATATTTCTGATGGTAAATAAATCCGGCATCAGAGGGTGAATTGGTGGGCGGTTCGAATCGCGGATAAATAACTCCTCGCTTTGGATCGCGACCAAATCTAAGCCAGTTCATAAGGTTAATGAAGAACGTGACAATTACCACCAATGCGATTACAGCAAGAGCCCAATTGTATTTAAGAGCCGAAATAGCTGTTTCGGCTAGCGAAGGTGGGGCAATTACACCGGGTTGAATGGCAGCTGCAACGGTTAAGCCTTCGTACGATCCCAATCTGTTATTATTGAAAAACCAGATGGTGCTATCATTTACAATTTTACTGATACAATCCTTTGTTGTGGAGCCTTGTAAACCTGTATAGCAAGCGCTTTTAAAAATTTTAGCACCCGAAGGAAATGTTAGCTGGCTTTGTACACTGTCGGCAGTAAATATCCAACCATTGCCGTTAACATTCCAATAGAGTTCTGTTTTGGTTTTAGTAAACCGTATTTGATATTTGGTTTTGTACGTGATGACATAGTTGAACACACCATCTTCCAGATATTTATCAGCAGAACCCATCCGAAGCAATGAACCGTTGCCATACTTAACTACGGCAAAATTTTCAGGTTGTCCGTTTTTATGAACAGAGATTACTTCAAAAGGTACTTTTGTTTGAAGGCCATATTCGTTTACATAGTCCGTAGGAAACGTGCGTTCCAACCCACGTTGGATATCGTTGTTTACTTTTAGTTCAACTTGCGGATTCAAATCCAGATATGCTCTGCTCTGTTCACCACTACCGTTGTAAATAGTAATAAATTCGTTTACGGTAAGCCAGCCATCGCGATGTACTTTCACATCGCTTGTAAATGAAATAATTCGATCGGTCTGATCAAAGGCTATTAAACTTTTGAAGGCAGGGTCAGCTAAAATCACACGAAACACTGCTTGTGACAATGCCTGCTTGTAGGAATCCTTTCGCGTGCCTCGTAAGAGCGCGTCACTGGCATTATCTACCCATCGGAAGGCGTGCGTAATCGAAGGCCTGGCGGCTACCCACAGCTGCTTCTCAATTTTTTTATATTCGGCATCAAATAATAACTGAGGTGCTTTTTGTCGGCTTGCCGCTTCGAGGGCGGACGCGCGTATTAGATTTCTTAACTCTTCCTGTGTAAAGAACTTAGATGAAGCCTTGGTAAAAACAAGGTTCTGTCCGGTCACATTTCGAGCAACAAGTAGTGCAATACAGATGAGTATTGTTTTTATTTTTGACTGCATGGCAATACCTTTTTTAAAACTTGACCTGAGGGGCGGTGCGTGCGCCTTCATCTTCCTGGAAGAAGATGGCCGCTTTAAATCCCAACGCATTGGCTACCAAAATATTGGGAAACACAATGCGCAACTGATTGTATTCGCGTACGGTACCGTTGTAGTACCTACGGCTCTGATTAATTTTTTCTTCAATGCCGCCCAACTCGCCTTGCAGTTGTAGGAAATTTTGATTGGCTTGTAGTTGTGGATATTGTTCCGTCAGTACTTTCAGGTTCAGCATGGCTTGACTCACATGTTTGGCAGCTTCTATTTGCGCTTCCGGTGTCAAGGCACTGATGGATTCATTGCGGGCTTTGATTACATCGGTGAGCGTTTTGTTTTCGTGTCCGGCAAAACCTTTTACCACTTCTACTAAATTGGGTATAAGATCGTTTCGCTGTTGCAGGAACGTACCTATACCGCTCCAACCTTCTTCGGTTAGGACCTTGGATTTAGCCAACCGGTTATAGATAGAAACCAGAAAGAATGCCAGAATCAGAATGACAACAAGGATGATAATAGTTACGATCATAGGTTTAGGGTTTGAATGGGGCTAAATACCATAGAAATAGTCTTAATTTATTTGTTGGGTTTAGGGTTTATAAACTTTTCATAATACCCTTTATTAGCCGTGTAAAATACATCGTAATCAGCATCCTGACTCAAAGGCTCAACGGTTTGGTAAATGTATTCGTTGCCATTAAATTGAAAGGAATCAGCAGATGCATACTCCAATATCGATTCTTCATTTCGCCCAACTTGAGCCAAGGTAATGAAATCTTCTTCGGTCAGATTTCCCGATATGGTAACCTCCTCACTCGAGACTCCCGCTGACAGTATTACACCACAATCAGGGCAACTCTTTACAATGCCACGCTTGTACCTTTGAAAGGCCATATCAATGGATTCTTCTTTGTCCTCATAAAACGCGATTAACTCCTCATCAAAAAGAAAGATCGAATTGATTTTTTCAAATCTGCCCGACTCACCAATTTGATAATTGTACTCACGCCACACGGCCTTTAGTTTTTGCGAATCATCATAGTATAGTGTAACGGTAACAGTTGTAGATGTGGTAAGTGTTTCATCTGCTGTTTCTTCCGTTCCAGGCATGGTATAATGTTTAGAAATGGAATTGAATCTGGTACTATCGTATTGCATGATTAATGGCCCGAGAATATCCCAAATTTTTGATTCGCGCTCATCTTCCGTAATCGGGTAGTTTAGATATCCATAGAAATTTTTGACGATGTTTTGGGTTGAAGGAATGAGAGTTGGCGAAAGCGCGGTGGCGTCTGTAGAATCGGGCACAAGAATTTTTTCGGTTTTGGTTGTATCGCTTCCAGTACCTTCTTTAGTGCTTGTGGAGCAGCCCATGATGAAGTAGATAATAAGGATAGTATAGGAGAGTCGCAACGCGATGTAATAAAGGCCAATTTTTTGGCTCCACAGTTTATTCACAATTTGACTGATGCTCATATCAATTTCTCGTTGATCGCCTTGCTCACGGCCTCCGTTTGAGAGTGCACGTGCAACTTATCATAAATTTTTTTAATGTGTGTGCGTACCGTATCCAGACTAATTTGAATTTCAGCGGCAATCATCTTGTAACTGTTACCTTTACTTAACGATGTCAAAACCTCTTTTTCCTTGGGTGTAAGCTGATACGGATTTTCAGGTGCAGTTTTTTGATGCATGGCTGCCAGTACCATGCGGGCAATACTAGGACTCATGGGCGCACCGCCTTCCATCACTTCCTCAATGGCCGAAAACAACCTGGTGGCAATATGTTTTTTTAGCAGATACCCGGAGGCTCCCGCGCAGATAGCGTCAAACACATGTTGATTATCGTCAAATACCGTAAGCATGAGAATGGGCAATTCTTTATTCCGGTGGCGAACCCGGGTTACGGCCTCTATACCATTCATCCCGGGCATGTCAATGTCCATGATCAGCAGATCAGGTGTGAGTTCCTGCAGATGACTGCTGACCTGAACTGGACTCTGAAATGCACCGGCCAACCGGAGGTCGGGATTCAGACGCAACATGGACTGAATACTCTCACTCAGGAGCGGATTGTCTTCATAGAGCAGAACGGAATAGGACATAAAATCAGCGTTATAGACGCATAAAAATCAGCTATTTCAACCACTTGTACTATCGCATCATCATGTGATGCAATAAAATTACAGAAGTCAATGGCTATCCCAGATGCATTTGCAAATCAACCGCTGTGCCTTTACCTGATTCACTTTTGATCATCAACGTACCGCCTATTTCGGTTGCTCGCTCACGCAAGTTACGCAAACCGTTGCCTGCTCTCACCGTGGTCTCATTAAATCCTTTTCCATTGTCGGAAATATGTAAGTGTACATCGTTGTGGATTTTCGATAAACTTACTTTTACCTGAGTGGCCTGACTATATTTGGCGGCATTGTTAATCACTTCTTTAAAAATTAAAAATAAATTTTTTCGTTTTTCAGCATCGAGAACAAGGTTAACGGGTATGTTGTCTGTAAACTCAAGCGCTATATTTTGGGCGTCCAGTATTTCAGTAGCAAACTCACGCATCCGAACGATCACTTGCTCCAGGGAGTCATTTTGTGGATTGATTGACCAAACCATATCGCCCATGGTTTCCATCATTTTGGCCGACTGATCACTAATCCGCTGGAGGTAGTTCTGTGTATTATCTTTTTCTTCCTGGGCCACTTTACTCAGAATGTTTATGCTGGAAAGTGCCGAACCGATGTCATCGTGCAAATCGCGCGAAATGGTTTGACGCATTTGCTCCAAGGCCAGTTGTCGCTTGATGCGATTCATCACACGGTAGCGGTTGAGGAGCAAGGACCCGATCATGATGGCGGAGATTAAGACAATGACAGTAAGAATGATGTTGGCTTGCTGACGTTTCAGTTTAGCTTGCTGAAGCTCTCTTTCTTTTGTGAGTAGTTCAATTTCGTTTTGCTTGGCCGTGTTTTGATACTTGGCTTCCATTTCTCCTGCCACAGACCTATTCTCTATTTTAGTGATACTATCGCGAAGAACCGAATAGCGTTTAAAATGAGCCAAGGCTTGTTTATGGTTCCCCAGTTTTTCATTTATACCAGCCAGATTTTCGTAACTATCCATTTCCAGGTAGGGATTGATTCCTTTAGCAGCCATCAGGGTAGAATCAAAATAAGCAAGAGCTTTGGGGTAATTCTCCAGCACATTCCAGGTGGCTCCAATAGCAGCGTAGACATACGCATTTTGGTTAGCGTCCTGAATACTTTTGTTAATTCTTAACGATTTATTATATTCTATAAGTGCCTCCTTAAACTTATTAGTATCAAAATACAGATTGCCTAAGCTAAGATGAATTTCTGCAAGTTGAAATTTATTATCCAGTTTGGTGTAAATAGAAAGAGATTCCTGATAGGCTTGTGTAGCTAGCTCAAATTTCTTTTGTTTTCGATAAATCCTTCCTAAGGTTTTGTAGCAGAACCCGGTACCAGGATCATATTTTATCTCTTGTGAAGTCAATAGAGCCTGTTTTGTGTAATCAATAGCTTTATCATAATTCTCAAGTAAAAATTCAACATTACCAATATTGGCATATGCGATCATTTGGTTTTTTGGATTTGATCTTAAGCTATCCAGGATTTCAGCAGCGACAATAAACTCCGATAAGGCTTTTAAATAGTTAAAGGTGTTGAGATAAACATTCCCAAGATCGATATGGACATCGGCCACGGCATTGGCGTTACCAAGAGCCTGCGCCAATTGGATGGCTTTTTCGCCATAATAGAAAGCAGAGTCAGGATGTGAAAAAACTCGATTAAGTTTAGTTAACTCCTGAAAGGCAGCCAATTTAAATTTTTCAAGGTGAAGCAAGTCGGAAAGTAAAAGTGCTTGCTGATAATATTGACTGGATTCCGGATAATCATCAGAAAGGGAACCTAGCTCCAGCAAAGCAAGAATCTGGGTCGAATCCCCGGTATTGCGAAGGATGATGCCTTGAAGGCTATCCATTTTGGATTGAGCAATGCACAGATGACTAATCATCCCAAACAAGATCCACACGCGAAAATACTTCGAAATCAAGGTATCAAACGATATTAACTGCCCCAGCAATTTTTCTCGAAAGTATAACCGTTATCCTTAAAACCATAGTAAAAATCCGAATAAACAATATTTACCGAACCAGATAGGAGCGACCCATTTCAAGATTGCTCAATAGATAATCAGAAGGTGTATGACCTGTAAACCGCTTGAAATCTTTGATAAAATGGTTTTGGTCATAATACTCGCCAGCAAAACCTAATTTGGCCCAATGCGTAGTCGATTTGGTGTGTAGTTGCTGTTCGATCCGTTTGAAGCGGACAATCAACGAATAGGTTTTGGGTGATAGTCCGACATATTTTTTGAATTGGGTCTCCAGGTATCGCTCACTTACTTGCAAGTGATTGGCTAAATTTTTAATGGATGGAAGACCGGGTTGATGGATAAGATTTAACGCGGCATCAGCAATCGTAACTGTCTGTGGAAGATGTATGAATGCCTCAGTAAAGAAGTGATTTAGAAGCTCTATTTTATGTTTCACTAAGTGAATTTCCTCTAATTGAGTCCAAAGAATTTTCAAATCATGGCGTATGTCTCCACCATCAAAGGCTTTATTGGTAAAGGCAGCCATATCTTCTCGCAAAAATTTTGAAAGAACGGTTGGCCGAAGCAACACCCCCAGCGAATAGGAACTTGGACGATGGATAGCTTCGAAACACTGATCGATTTGACCAAAGATGCTCACCGCAGGTGTTTGGTACTCTTCTTTGATGGCGAGCTTACCAAAATTACCAAAGTTGAAGAAAATACCAGAATACCCGTTGGGGAAGAGTGTATAGGTGCTATTGGCAAGGCTCTTTCTGCTGTCAGCCTCCAGGTAGCCGACCACATGTGGTTTCAGTTGTTTTGTAGGCTCAAAGAAGGTAAAAGTCATCATGAAATGTACAAATTACTTTCGGGTTTTTCAGATGATGACTCTTATGTTGTTTGTCAGCTTGTACAGAGGACCAAGGGTTACAATCTGGAGTTTAAAAAGTCGATCGTCATTCACCATGAATGGTGATAGGACCAGATAAGAGACCAGGCTTTTGCCCTCAAATCTCAAAAACAACCTTTTTCCGTTATTTTACATAATTACGTAGCTTTGCTATACTTTTTAAACTCCTGATGGCCGAGAACACCTATAAATCCAACACTTTTAAAAAACCCGAGAAAGAAAAAAAGAGCAAGAGTAGCAAATCGAAAGCAAGGTTCAGTTTTGAATTTTTTAAGGATCCTCGTTTTGTATTGGCGCTTGGTTTCTTCTTAATGATCGTAGCATTATACTCTTTCACCGCGTTTGTTTCCTATTTGTTCACCGGCAAGGCCGATCAAAGTGTTATCCAGGCTTTTGGCGACACACCTCTGCCAGAGTCCGGGAGAGAAGTTGAGAATTGGTTAGGTCTGGGAGGAGCTTGGCTATCGCATTATATGATTTATCGATTTTTTGGAGTGTCAGCATTCTTCATTTCACCATTACTTTTTATTCTCGGATTCAAATGGGCCTTCAAGCGCGAATTGGTACCACTTTTTCCATCCTTTGTTCTTTCTCTTTTTGCGGGCCTATGGTTAAGCCTGCTACTAGGATATATCAGCTATAGTCTTTCAGGGGTGACAGAGATTAGTTTTGTGAGTGGAGGTCTTGGCTTTGAACTCGCCAAATTTTCTCAGAGCCTGTTGGGTTGGGGCACTTTTCTTTTTCTGGCGCTCACCCTGATTGTCTTTATTATCTATTTCTTCAATGTAACAACCATTAGTGCCTTTCAGGTAAAAGACCCCAAACCGATGGGAAATGATGCACTCTTCCCCCTCGAAGATGAAAGACCTGAGCCTGAATATACAGACGATCGTGACAAATGGGTGGACCCGAAAGATGAAAAACCAATTTTAAAGAAGGAAGATGAATTGTTGGTCGTAACCCCACCTCTTATTAAAACAGAAGCGACATCGGCCCATGAAATTAAGCTGGAGGTAACGGAGCCATTTACTGAAGAAAAGGCCGCGGAGCCTGTTTTTTCAGTGGAAGAAACCAAAACCGATACCGATGTTTTGTCTGAGCAACTGGTGGAAGCACAGGGCGAATATGACCCCACCCTTGATCTGAGTAATTTTAAGTTTCCTCCACTGGAATTACTAAACGAGTATGAGGTGGGTAAGGTACAGGTAACCCAGGACGAACTTACCCAGAATAAAGACAAGATTCTGGCGACATTGACCAATTTTAAAATTGGAATCACCAGCATTAAGGCTACCATCGGACCCACCGTTACCTTGTATGAAATCGTGCCCGATGCCGGGATTAAAATATCCAGAATCAAGAACCTAGAAGACGATATTGCGCTGAGCCTGGCAGCCTTGGGAATCCGAATCATTGCACCGATCCCCGGCAAAGGAACAATTGGTATTGAAGTGCCCAATAAAAACCGGGAGATGGTTAGTATTCGCTCCGTGTTAAGCACCGAGCGTTTTCAAAAGACCGATAAAGAGCTTCCGGTGGCACTTGGAAAAACCATCTCTAATGAGGTGTTGGTTATCGATCTTGCCAAAATGCCTCACTTGCTGGTAGCAGGGGCCACCGGGCAAGGGAAATCTGTCGGGTTAAATGTGATCCTAACCTCCTTGCTTTACAAACGGCATCCCAGTACCCTGAAATTTGTGCTGGTCGATCCGAAAAAAGTGGAGATGTCCTTGTTCAGCAAGATCGAAAGACATTACCTGGCCAAGCTTCCCAATGCCGAGGAGGCCATCATCACGGATACCAGAAAAGTGGTTCATACCTTGAACTCGCTTTGCATTGAGATGGAAAACCGGTATGAAATCATGAAGGATGCCGGGGCAAGAAATCTAAAAGAATACAACGCCAAGTTTGTGGCCCGGAAACTTAGCCCCAAAGACGGCCATCGCTTTTTACCTTACATCGTATTGGTCATTGACGAGTTGGCTGATTTGATGATGACGGCAGGTAAAGAGGTAGAAACACCCATTGCTCGTTTGGCTCAATTGGCTCGGGCTATTGGAATTCATCTGGTTGTGGCCACTCAACGTCCATCTGTGAATGTAATCACCGGGGTAATCAAGGCAAACTTTCCGGCACGTCTGTCTTTCCGTGTGACAGCCAAAGTAGACTCACGGACAATTCTGGATGCCGGTGGGGCCGATCAATTGATTGGTCAGGGTGATATGCTGCTCTCAGCTGGGTCTGACATTATCCGATTGCAATGTCCTTTTGTCGATACTCCCGAAGTGGAAAAGGTATGTGAGTTTATTGGGGCTCAGCGTGGATTTGATTCAGCCTATCTGCTGCCGGAATTTGAAGGCGAAGATGAAGGAGGCGCATCCAGTGTTGACTTGAGTGAGCGCGATGCTTTGTTTGAAGAGGCGGCTCGACTGATTGTCAGAAATCAGCAAGGAAGTACTTCATTAATCCAGCGAAAGCTGAAGTTGGGATACAATCGGGCTGGCCGATTGATCGATCAACTGGAGGCAGCCGGAGTGGTCGGCCCTTTTGAAGGTTCTAAGGCTCGTGAGGTTTTAATCAAAGATGAGTTAAGTTTGGAACAATTATTGAATGCATTAAAGGAAAAGCACAATCAATCTTAATCTGGTTTTAATGAAAAAGTCTATTTTTTTGGTGATTTTAATGGTTTTAAGCCTGTCAGCCTTCGCTCAATACGATCCGGTGGCGTTGGAAATACTCAACGCCATGAGTAAAAAGTATAAGTCTATTACCGCTTTTGAGGCAAATATTTCCTATTCACTCACCAACGAAACTTCTAAACTGAATGAGGTGAAAAAGGGAAAAATAACGGTAAAGGGTGATAAGTATCGGCTTGTCTTACCGGAGTTGGAAGTGATCAATGATGGGAAGACCACCTGGAACTACCTGCCCGATGCCAACGAAGTAAACATTGATAATTTTGATCCTAACTCCAAGGATCTAAACCCGGCCAAGATTTATGAGATCTATAAAACAGGTTTTAAATATGCCCATATGGGCGAAGAAAAGGAAGATGCCGTTTCGTGTGATGTGATTGAATTAATTCCCGAAAAGAGGTCAGCGGAATTGGGGAAAATCAGAATGAACATCTCCAAATCAGATAAAAGTATTGTCAGTTGGATGATTTTTGATCATGCCGGTAACCGATTCAAGTATAAAATCAGCCAATTCAAAGCCAATGTCAAGGTGGAAGATTCCTTCTTTGCATTCGACAAAAAAAAGTATCCGGGAGTGGAAGAGATTGATTTAAGATATTGATCCCTTTTTTGATTCTGGAAGTTGCTCAGAAATGACCCGCGCAGAGTTATTTGATCAGATTAAAAGGAAAAGCTCCTACCTTTGTGTAGGGTTGGACACGGATGTAACAAAAATACCTCCTCATTTTTTACAAACGGCTGATCCTCTGTTTGAATTTAACAAACAGATTATCGATGCTACCCATGCCCTGGCTGTAGCCTATAAACCCAATCTGGCTTTTTATGAAGTTCATGGAGCAGCCGGGTGGGAGAGCCTTCAGAAAACCATTGATTACATTCCGAAAGAGTGTTTTGTGATTGCCGATGCCAAACGAGGAGACATAGGGAACACCTCGCAGTTATACGCCCGGGCATTTTTTGAAAAATTAGGTGCTGATGCGGTCACAGTGGCCCCATACATGGGCGAAGACTCCATTAAACCCTTCGTTGGTTTTGATGGAAAATGGGTCATTGTGTTGGCTCATACATCTAACCACGGGAGTGCCGATTTTCAGTTGCTACCCACTTCGGTCAGCTCGCTATTATACGAAGAGGTTATTCGTAAAGTCCAGCAATGGGCTTCACCTGATCAACTGATGTTTGTGGTAGGAGCCACTCATGCAGACCGGATTAAATCGATCAGACAGTTAGCTCCCGAGCATTTTTTTCTGGTACCCGGTGTAGGCGCTCAGGGGGGCGATCTCAAAGCCATTTCCCGGGAGGGGATGAATCAACAGTGCGGCCTGTTGGTGAATGCCTCGCGCAGCATTTTGTATGCCTCCCAGGGCGAAGATTTCGCGAAAGCAGCCAGAAAAGAGGCTTTGCTACTTCAGGCGGAGATGTCGCTTTATCTTGACCAGTTGAGTTAATCGGTTGTAGACAGGAGGAGTCTTTCGACCCGAAGAAATTATCTTTATCTTCGGTCAATGTCTGAGTCATTTCTCCACTATATCTGGCTACATCAGTATTTTGATAAATCTGACCTTCATACCACAGCAGGTGAGTCACTAGTTGTATTCAAACAGGGAACACTCAACACCCATGCCGGACCAGATTTTTTGGCATCCCAACTAGTAATTGGGGACCTTCACTGGGCAGGGAATGTTGAAATCCACGTAAAATCTTCTGTCTGGCATCAACACCGACATCAAAAGGATGAGGCGTATGAAAATGTAATTCTTCATGTTGTGTGGGAAGATGATCAACCGGTTCAGCGAATGGATGGTTCTTTTATTCCTACCCTGATTCTCAAAGGAAGAGTGCAGGAGAAACTAATGGCCGGATTTCGTTCACTGATGAATAGTGCTCATTCCATTCCGTGCGCCCGTCAGTTGACAACCGTACCTGCACTGGTGATTCATTCCATGATGGATCGAGCCTTGATCCAGCGACTTGAAAAAAAGTCGGAAGAAGTGCTACACCTGTTGAAATTGAATGTGGGTGACTGGGAGGAGACCGCCTATCAGTTGTTATTGCGCAACTTTGGCTTTAAAGTCAATGCAGATCCGTTTTTTCAACTGGCCAAACGATTACCTGTGAAGATCCTGCGCAAGCACCAGAATCACGCTTTGGCGGTGGAGGCGCTTCTGTTTGGACAAGCTGGTTTTTTAACTTCCCGGACAAGAGATCCATTTGTTCAGGAGTTGTTTAAGGAACATTTCTTTCTTTCCAGAAAATACCAGTTGCAGGAAGAGATTTTAAGCCCGGCTCAATGGAAATTCCTTCGGTTGCGACCAGCTAATTTTCCGACCATCCGACTGGCACAAGTAGCAGCGGTTATTTGCAGCCAACCGTCTATCTTTAGCTCTTTGATTGAACTACGCTCATTGGAAAATCTCACACAATTTCTAAATCAGAAACTCTCCACGTACTGGTTGTCTCATTACCGTTTTGGAGTTAAGGCAAAAAAAAACAGTATCAGGGTTGGGACAAAGCAGCATGGAGAACATCGTGATCAATACGGTTGTCCCGTTATTGGTTGCCTACAGCCGGTATCACGATGATGTAACTTTTCTGGATCAGGCTACTCATTGGCTGGAACAATTAAGACCGGAAAATAATCGGATTACCCGCCTGTGGAAGGAAGCGGGTGTGAACCCTCAACATAGTTTTGATAGTCAGGCTGAAATTGAATTGTACAATCATTTTTGTTTGAAGCGCCACTGCCTCCAATGTAATATTGGAGCAAATCTTCTCAAACCCTTATGATGATATTTTTGCTTTCGGCAAGCATCATCGGGCTGCTTGCTTTTGCGTGGGCCAAGAACCTGAATCGCAGCGAGAAACCTGTTTTCTGGGCTGCACTTTTTATGAAGCTTTTGGCCGGTGGCCTGTTGGGAATACTCTATCACTATTACTATCAATCGGGTGACACTTTAAAGTATTTTAGAGTGGCTACGGAACTTTCTGAATTTGCCCATCAACAGCCATTCAAGTATCTGGAATATTTATGGACTTCAAACGAAACGATTGGTATGGATTTAGGCATGCAAAACATAGAGCCACGTTCTGTTTTTTTTATCAAACTCGTAAGTCTTGTTTCGCTGATGACTTTTTCTAATTACTGGGCGGCCTCTTTATGGTTTTCATTTGTGGGGTTTACAGGAGCCTGGTTGTTAGCGCGGGAGATTTCCCGGAGGTTTCCGAACGCTGCTGCTGCCTCCTATTTTTCTTTTCTTTTTTTTCCTTCTCTGGTCTTTTGGAGCTCCGGTATCATTAAAGAAACCGTTGCTTTAGCAGCCCTCTTTTTTCTGTCCTATCTGCTATTGGTTGGATGGCATGCGGGAAGACTTCGTTGGTTTGAATGGATATTGGCATGCCTGGCGATCTGGTTGGCCTGGAGTTTAAAATACTATTGGTGTGCTGTATTTCTGGCGCTTATGACAACATCGGTGATTGTCAAATTTGTAAGTAATCGTTTTTTTTGGAAAAAAGGTGCATACGCTTTACTATGGTTTTCGGTAGTGTTGCTCATGGGGCTCATGGTTAGCCTGGTTCACCCCAATTTTTATATGGATCGATTTGTTCAGGTAGTGGTTGAAAACTACGCGGCCTATCGGTTCATCGGGGGCGAATCTCTGATTGATTATGGAGAACTTAAACCTACTTTTTGGAGCCTGGCAACACATGCACCTTTGGGTCTTATTACGGGATTGTTCCGTCCTTTTGTTTGGGAAACCCATAATGCCCTTTCACTGATCTATTCGGTGGAGAATGTTGGGATATTACTGTTAAGTATTTTTTCATTAACTCGTTTGAAACATGTCTGGAGTTCACCAGACTGGGTATTAATCCTTTCCATCCTCGTATACACAATCGTGTTAGGAGTTTTTCTTTCGTTGAGCACTCCTAATTTTGGAACACTTGCACGTTATCGGGTAGGGTTTCTTCCTTTCTTTGTTTTTCTGGTTACGTACACCAATCCTGTTTTTGATCACTCTCTTCGTTATCTTCAACAAAGAATCGCAAAGTAGGAGGGTATTGACTAACCGGCAATCCGGATTCGCTATCTTTGCCCAATGGAAAACCCGGTAATTATTTTTGGAGCAACCCCCATTGGGCGAATGGCCAAAGAAATCTTTGATAGCAATGGCGTAGTCGTGTACGGTTTTTTAGATGACGATGCTAAAAAGCACTCAACAGAGTTAGATGAAGTGGTCGTTTTAGGGAGTACAGATAATGATGGCTTTCTGAAGTTAATTGGAAAAAAGTGCGAAGCTTTTGTAGCGGTGGATGATATGAAACTCAGAAAAAACCTGGTAGAAATGATCCGGGAAGTCCGCCATCAGCAACCCGTCAATGCCATCCACTCGCTGGCCACCATTTCAACAAGGGCTGTTTTGGGCCACGGCAATTTGATTGATGCTCATGTGCTCATACAGGTGGGAGTTGAAATGGGAAGTTATTGCTTATTGCATAACCGGGTGACCATTGGTGCGGAATCAAAAATAGGCGACTTTGTACAAATAGGAGCAGGAAGTAATATTAACACCGGTGTCACCATCGAAGATGAGGTTTTTGTTGGCTCTGGAGTAACGATTGTATCAGGGGTGACCATCGGGAAGGGTGCCCGGGTGGGTGCTGGTTCCGTGGTGATTGCATCCGTTAAACCAAAAGAAACGGTATTTGGAAATCCTGCGCAACCAATCAAGGGCTGATCATGAGTAAAATCTCAGAAACCGATTTGATTCTCAATCCGGATGGCAGCGTTTACCATCTGAATTTGCTTCCCAAAAATATTTCCGACACGATTATCACTGTTGGAGACCCCAGCCGGGTGTATATGGTGAGTCAGTTTTTTGATGAAGTTGACTTTGAGATGAATAAGCGGGAGTTCATCACGCATACCGGTAATTACAATGGTAAACGCGTGACCGTGATCAGCACCGGTATCGGTACAGACAACATTGAAATATTCTTTACAGAAATAGATGCGCTGGTAAATATTGATCTGAAAACAAGAGAACCCAAAACACGCAAACGAAAGCTCAAAATTGTGCGTATTGGTACCTCCGGGGCGTTGCAGGAAGATATTCCTCTCGGAAGTCATTTGATTACCGACTATGCGGTCGGATTTGATAACCTGATGACCTTCTACGACTTGCCGATGAACGACTTTGAAGCCGGTATTGCACACGACCTGCAACGAAAAGCGAAACTTCCTTTTATGCCCTACGTGGTGCGGGGTTCTGAACTACTGCGAGAGCAAATGGGCAAAGACATGATCCTCGGAAATACCGTAACCTGTCCTGGTTTTTATGCTCCTCAAGGCCGTGAATTACGAATTCCAATCCGATTTCCTCACTTGATAGATGACCTGAACTACTACCACAAGGGTGATTTTTGGTTGACTAATTTTGAAATGGAAACCAGTGGCTACTATGCTATGGCTCGCTTACTGGGGCATGAGGTAGTGAGCGCCAATGCCATTGTTGCCAACCGGATCAAAAACAAGTTTGTTAAAAATCCCAACAAAGTGGTTGAAGGGCTGATTCAAAAAGTGTTGGAACGAATTTAAGATCGCTACTCTTAACCCATGGTCATATTATCCATCCGGATAATATGTTTGCCCGCACGTAACGGATCATCATTATAAAAACCCGAAAGAATCCGGTGAGCAATTTGTTCCACGACTAATTCATCATCTGATTTACCGGCTTTGCCTTCCCAATAAATACGTTGAGGATGTTTACGCATATCTTCCACATACGCCCTGGCGCGATTATATTGTTCATCCGTAAACGTTATGGTAAAGCAGGTTTTTACTTTCGTTTCCATAGTTTTTTAAAATTTAAACTCAATTGTTATGCCAACAAAAACGATGAAATTTGAATAAAAATTGCCAAAAAATCCAGCCTGTGACCGCTGGCGGGCAATCTCGTTCGGGCATGGAACAAATGGCGATACAGAATTGTCTATTTTAGTAGTCTTGTAGTTATGCGGAAGTACACAATTCATACTCTTTCCAATGGTATCCGGGTAGCCCATAGCCGGGTCGGAGCCACGCGCATTGTGCATTGCGGAATCATGCTTGATATTGGAAGTAGAGATGAAGACACTGATAATCAGGGAATTGCTCATTTTTGGGAGCACATGGCCTTCAAAGGCACCCGCAAACGAAAGTCATTTCACATTCTGAATCGGCTGGAGTCGTTGGGTGGCGAGCTAAATGCATATACCGATAAAGAGCGTATCTTATTTTTTGCTTCCCTAAGGGATGAATATACCGAGCGGGCGGTGGAGTTGTTAACTGACATCACCTTTGATTCTGTTTTTCCCCATCATCAAATAGAAAAAGAGCGGCAAGTGATCCTGGAGGAGATGTCGATGTATCACGATGACCCGGATGACTCTTTACAAGATGAATTTGATGCTGTTGTGTTTGGGAAACATCCGTTAGGCATGAATATCCTGGGACGTCAGGAAACAGTACATAAATTTCGAAGAAGGGATTTTACGGCATTTGTCAAAACCCATATGGATACCAGCAGGATTGTGTTTTCCTGTGTGGGCAACGTACCGGCAGAAGAAGTTATCAGGCTAGCCGAAAAATATCTGGGTAAGATACCCCCAAAGAAAGCGAGACAACACCGAACAAAATTTTTGGGATACAAACCGCGCATCGTTGAGTTAAAACGACCGGTGAAACAGGCGCGCTGCGCCATTGGGCGTCCGGCATACTCCATTCGTGATTCCAAAAGAGGTGCTTTCTACATGCTTACCAACATTCTGGGTGGTCAGGGAATGAACTCCCGGCTGAATATGGCACTTCGGGAAAAATACGGATTTGTCTATTCCGTAGGAGCCAACTATGTGCCGTTTACAGATACCGGACTATTTGCCATTTCATTTGGAACAGAGCCATCTCAATTAGAACGGAGCATTGAACTGGTCAATCAGGAAATGGCAAAGCTAAGAGAAGAACCACTTGGAAAGAAACAACTGGCTGCTGCTAAAGAACAAATGCTGGGTCAGTTGGCCATGGCGGCCGAAAGCCATATCAGCTTTATGATGCAAATGGCGCGCAACCTGCTTGATACCGGGCAGGTTACATCTCTGGACGAAATTTTTAATCGTATTCAGAACACCTCCGCGGAACAGCTTCAGGAGGTCGCCATCGAAATTTTTAAAGAAAGTAGAATGAGCTACCTCACCATGGTACCGAACCAATGATTGACGTTCAAATTCAGCAGTATAGCGAGGCACATACTTCTCCTCCTTCGGTTATCCTCCAAAAGATTGACCGTGATACCCATGCGAATGTGCTGATGCCACGGATGTTATCGGGTCATCTGCAGGGTCGGTTTCTTTCCATGATAAGCCACATGATCAAACCGGACGCTATTCTGGAAATTGGTACCTATACAGGATATTCTGCTATTTGTTTGTGTGAGGGATTGTCCCCTCATGGAAAGCTAATCACCATAGATTTGAATGAAGAATTGGAAAGCCGCGTAAGGAGATCCTTTGAGAAGGCCAATCTCTCATCACGAATTGACTATAGAATCGGAGATGCACGTCAATTAATTCCTACACTGCATGAGCTTTTTGACCTTGTTTTTATTGATGCCGATAAAGAAAACTACTCTTTGTATTTTGATTTGGTGATCGATAAAATAAAATCGGGCGGATACATTCTGGCAGATAATGTGCTTTGGAGCGGAAAAGTGGTGCAACCCAAACCGGATAAAGATACACGTGCACTGCTGGCCTTTAATACCAAAATTCAAAGTGATCCCCGCGTTGAAAATATTCTTCTCCCAATCCGGGATGGGCTCATGCTGATGCGCAAGCTTTGAAAAACCGATCAGGAGTAGGTAACCCGAAGCCTTGACAGGCACCTAATATAATTCTACCTTTGTCCCAGATGAGATTTTTTGCAGCCGCACTCATTTTTTTTGGAGCTGCCGCCTCATACGCCCAGTCTCCTGTAGTGCCCCACAAAATGCCTTTTGCCGGCATGACGTTGGTCATACATGATGATGCCCGAAAAGAGATTCAGAAAGACGTGGATGCGCTAACACAGCACCCCCGATACTTCCAAATGAAAGTGGAGCGTGCCCGCACATACTTTCCCATCATCGAAAGAATTTTTGATGAAGAAGGTATTCCAACGGATATTAAATATCTGGTGCTTCAGGAAAGTGCTTTGGTGCCGGATGCGGTTTCGGTATCCAATGCCGTAGGGTATTGGCAGTTTAAAGATTTTACGGCTTTGGAGATGGGTTTACGGGTGGATAAAGAGATTGATGAAAGGATGAACCTGATATCAGCCAGCCGGGGAGCTGCCCGTTATTTAAAAAAAAGCAACTCGTTCTTTAACAACTGGATCTACAGCATCCAAAGTTATCAGATGGGAGCCGGTGGAGTGAGGCGCCTGATAGGCGATCAGCATAAGGGCGTTAAACACATGGACATCACCTCTCAAACGTATTGGTATGTCAAGAAATTCTTAGCCCATAAAATAGCCTTTGAGCATGCTGTTTCAGGTGTCGCTCAACTCAACGTTGTTTTGTATGAGAATAAATCCCGAAAAGCCGTAAAAGATCTGGCGCAGGAAGTTTCGGTTGACGAAAGTAAACTTCGGGAGTTTAACAAATGGATTAAGGGATCCTACATTCCGGACGACAGAAGCTATGTGGTGGTGGTTCCTACCTCCCGATCCGATGTGGATTTTAATAATCTTGTGTTGGCTTCTTCCAAGGCAGGGAAAGCACAACCGCTGGAGCCTAAACAGGCTGTTGCCCCTTCCGCTAAATTTCTGGTGAATGGTTTATGGGCTATTAAAGGATTCACCGGTGAATCGTTATCCGCAATGGCCAAAAGGGCAGACCTGCCCATAGCTACATTTATGAAGTATAATGAAGTAGAAATTGATCATGTTCCGGAGTCAGGTCGCCATTATTTCCTGCAAAAGAAGAAAAGAGTAGCAGAGGCCTCCCATCACCAGGTGAGAGCCGGTGAAGATGCATGGTCTGTAAGTCAGTTGTACGGCATACAGTTACGCCAGTTACAAAAGTATAATCAATTGAATAGCAACAAGGTTCTGGTCGCAGGTTCCACGTTAAAACTGCAAGCAAAGGGAAGCAGCCCCAAGGTACAAGAGCCAACAGAAGTGCTGGAGTTAGATACTTCTGATTTTTTTTCGTGGGATTTTACAACACCCGTTTTGACGAGTCCTGAACTTCTTCAAATGGACGTGGCAGATTCTTCTGCGGCTCCGGTTGTAAAAATGCCGGTTTTAGAGAATGAAATACCGGATGAGCATCACGTATCGGCCAAAGAAACCTTATACAGCATTTCCCGGCAATATGGCGTAGCCATTACAGATTTACTTGCCTGGAATAACCTGTCGGCTCAGCAAGGGATATATCCGGGTCAGAGACTCGTTTTAAGGCCACCTTCCATGGACAGCATGCCCCCTTCTGACGGAGATCATGAAAAAGCTAAACCGGGCATTCCGCAAACACATACGGTACAAGCGAGTGACACACTCTACAGCATCGCCAGACAGTATGGCATTACTATTCAAGCGTTGATGGCAAACAATGGAAAGCGTGATTTTGTTTTGACGGTGGGCGAAAAGCTTAAGATCCCTGATCGTTAATTCTGAATTTGTCCAAAATTGACCAATTTCTTACTTGGATTGTACCAATTATGAAGATAATGTTTTGCGGTAACCAAAAAACAATAATTTTGCGTCAATCGAGCGAAAAACCCGGTAAGACGACAGAAAGATTAAGTGCATGCTGACAGACTCTATTGTAAAAACCATTGATTTAGTTATGCTGGTGGACGACAACGACACCGATAATTTTATCAGCAAACGAATCATCGAAATTACCAAGTTTGCCAAACGTGTAGAAGTCAAGAGTTCTGGAAAGGGCGCGCTGGATTATCTCAAGGAGAATCAAAACAAGCCAGAGGAACTCCCCAACATCATTTTTTTGGATATCAATATGCCCATTGTTGATGGGTTTGTTTTTCTTTACGAGTTTGAAAAATTCTCAGAACTGGTCAGAAACAAGTGTAAGGTTATTATACTTTCCAGTTCAGATAATAAGCGTGATATCGATAAAATAGTCAATAACAACCACGTTATTAAGTTCATAACCAAGCCGTTAACAGAGGCGGCTTTAGATGAGATCAAACTGAACAATATCTGATATTGTTGATTTAAAGGGGGAACTGATTATTTTTGCAAAATCATCAACCTAAACCCACAAATTCTAACGCTCTGTCATCATCTGTGGAAAGTAATCGTTTCAGAGTCATTCATTAAACTTAATCTTATTATGAAAAAAAGAACGTTTGGTCAGACGATCATGATATTGGCCATGAGCATTTTATCAATGCTGATAGCCCAGGCGCAAGTAATAAAAGTAGATTCAACAACGCATTGGAAAAAGGCCTTCCGGGCAGGTTTGAACATCAACCAGGCTGCCTTTTCATCTAACTGGAAGGCGGGGGGTATCAACTCATTTGGCTTTAATGCTGCCATGAATTACCGGGCCAACTATAAAAGAGACAAGAACTCATGGGATAACGAGATTGATTTTCTTTATGGAGTGGTAAACAATAAGGGGCAGGGTGCTCGTAAAACGCTTGATCGCATTTACATCGATACAAAGTATGGTCGTAATCTGAACAAGAATTGGGATATGTTCGTATCGGCCAATTTTTTGAGTCAGTTTGCCAAAGGTTACGTGTACGGAACCGATGCCGTCACAAATGCTGAAACGGAAACCTTAATTTCTGATCTTTTGGCTCCTGCCTTCATCACCACCGCCTGGGGTCTTGAATACCACCCGGTTGATTATTTCAAAGTTCGGATAGCACCGTTTGCCCCCAGGGTCACCATTGTGAATGATGTTGAACGCTTTATCACCGTGGCTAATCCCACCCCGTTTGGGGTAGAAGCAGGAGAAAGCACCCGATTTGAATGGTTGGCATTTCAGATGTTGGCTGAATTTGACAAAGACATAGCTAAAAATATGAATCTTAAATGGCGGTACGTGATGTTTGCCAATTATGAGACACTGGAACCAAAGACGATTGACCATCGATTGGATTTAAATCTGGTGGCCAAAGTCAATAAGTTTGTTAACGTATCTATTGGAGGCATTCTGTTGTATGACTTTGATCAGGATAGCGGACTTCAATCGAGTCAGGCTTTTAATCTGGGTATCTTGTATACCTTCCAGAATTTTGAGCCCAAAAAGTAAGCCTCAATGTTTTTCAAAAAAAGCTGCTGAAGAAGCAGCTTTTTTTATGACTTTCCCTGTGTAAATTTCCGCTATGGAGGTAACGATACGATTGGCTAAACCCCAGGAGATGGCAGCTTTACGGGTGTTGGCTATAGAAACCTACCTGGAGACGTTTGAAGGTACAGCCACGGCCGAGGATACGGATTTGCTACTGAAATCCGCATACAACGAAACCAGGCTTTTAGAAGAACTATATGAACAAGGATCTGTCTTGTATCATGCCTTTGTGGGCGATCGGTTGGTGGCTTTTTTACGCATGCGCGAAAATCCGGAAGTAGCACATCATCTGGGTAAAAATACCTTTGAGCTTCAACGGCTGTATGTACAACACGATTTTCATGGAAAAAAAGTAGCGGATCAACTGATGGAAATTGCCTGTCAGGAAGCGATCAACAGAAAGGTCGACTGGCTCTGGTTGGGGGTATGGGAGCGCAATTTCAGGGCGCAGCGATTTTACACCCGATGGGGTTTTGAGCGGTTTTCGGAACATACATTTTGGGTGGGAAACGATCCGCAAATTGATTGGCTGTTCCGCAAAAGAATTACTTTTAACAATCTATAGAACATTTTTATGTCGAAAGAAAAATTTATTGAGGCTGTTAGTAAATCCTACACCATTGCCGGATCTTCTATTTATCTGGGAGCGGGTATTTACCAGGGAGAGATTGTAGCAGAAGCCAAAGTCAATCTCCCGTTACGGATGATGAACCGGCACGGTTTGGTAACAGGCGCTACGGGTTCTGGGAAGACACGAACCCTTCAGCTACTGGCTGAACAGCTTTCTGCAGCCGGAGTTCCGGTGTTTATGCCCGATATGAAAGGAGATATCAGTGGCATGGCTAAAGAAACAATCCCTAACGACAAGATAAAAGAGCGCGCTGCTGCTTTGGGGATGAACTACCAACCGTCAGGTTTTCCGGTAGAGATTTATTCTCTGAGTGGGAAACTAGGTGCCCAAATGCGGGCCACCATTACCGAGTTTGGTCCGGTTCTTTTGAGCAAGATTTTAGAACTGAATGAAACGCAGACGGGTGTGTTGATGATCCTCTTTAAGTATGCTGATGATAAAGAGCTACCTATTGTAGATCTGAACGATCTGAAGAAGGTACTCAACTATCTTTCTGATGGAGAAGGGGCAAAAGAAATAAAAGACTCCTATGGCAAGATATCAACAGCCACCAGCGGCACCATTCTTCGAAAAATCGTAGCGCTGGAACAGCAAGGCATAGATCAACTTTTTGGAGAAAGATCATTTGACATTGATGATCTTTTTGAAAAAGTAGACGGTCGGGGGGTCATCAGTCTATTGAACGTATCAGACGTACAAGGCCAGCCGCTCGTATTCTCAACATTTATGTTAGCGTTGCTGGCAGAGATTTATCAAAACCTGCCGGAAGCCGGGGATTTGGATAAACCTAAGTTGGTCTTCTTTCTGGATGAAGCACATTTGTTATTTAAAGATGCTCCGAAGGCCTTTATGGATCAGATTGATCAGGTGATTCGATTGATTCGTTCCAAAGGTGTAGGAGTATTTTTTTGTACCCAACTAACGCAAGATGTTCCGGCCAGTGTTTTATCGCAACTGGGGAACCGGGTGCACCATGTGATCCGGGCTTTTACGCCCAATGACGTAAAGGCACTAAAAGAAACTGTCAAGACCTTTCCTCGAAGCGAGTTTTATGAAATGGAGCAACAGTTCACGCAATTGGGCACCGGACAGGCATTTATTACGGTATTAAACGAAAAAGGGATACCCACCGAAACGGTAGTCACCCATCTGGCCCCTCCGGCCTCGGTGATGGGGCCTTTGCCACCCACTGAATACCAACAGTTATTGGATGGGTCAGAGTACTATAAGAAATACAAAGACACCGTGGATCCCAAAAGTGCCTTTGAAATTCTTTCAGAGAAAATGGAAGCCATTCAGAAGCAACAGGAGGCAGAGGCAACACAAAAAGCAGAAGCAAAATTAGAGCGGGAGACAAGTTCCCGGCCGGTGGGCAGGCCGCGCCAGGAAAAGAGCACATTCGATCAGGTGATGAAATCTCCGGTGACCAAACAAATTGGTCGGGAGTTGGTGCGAGGTGTTTTTGGGATGTTGTTTGGTACTACCCGCAGGAGACGATGATTTTGTGCCATGCAGTCTATTGCAGTTTCTTGTAAATCTCCAGGCACGCCCATGCATCGGTTGCTGCGTAAGATATCTGCTTTTCGGTAAGCGTGGGTGCCTCCCAATTGCTGGTCTGAGCGCTTTTGGAAATCCGAAATCCTAAAAGGAGGGCGGTTAATTTTTTTACGCTCTCCACTTCTAGCCCCTTCTCCTTAGCCACAGTTGCCAATTCGATAAACCCCTGAGGCTGAAATTTTCGTAAGTGCTGCAGGGCTTTGATATCATCGCGGATCGCAACGCCTGCCTTTTTGATAGAATCGTCTTCCAGAAATGCTCCCAGGGAAGGAGTAATTCCTGTCAGATTAAGTCGGATCAGGAAAGCTTTATCCGGAAGTGCCAGTTGCATCAAGGCTACCTTATTGTATTGACCTCTTACAAAAACAGGTTTGGTTTCTGTGTCAAAGCCAACCACCGCGTGTTTTTTGAGTTCAGCTAATACCCATGGTATTCTTTCGGCATCATTGATGACAGAAATACTCCCTTCAAAAGCTTTTAAGGGGAGATCATTGATTTCTTCCTGCGAAATATTTTTAGGAGGGTTGTTGGTCATTCAACCGATGGATCTTGATATTCAGGTAAGCGTGCGCCACCGTCATGAGCGGACTAATGATGCAGAAAAAACAAAAAGGCGCATAGGCCAGAGTGGCCACACCCAGCACATTCGCTTGGGTAGCTCCACAGGTATTCCATGGAATCAAAACAGAAGTGACAGTGCCCGCATCTTCCAATGTGCGGCTGAGTAACTCGGGTTTTAGCCCACGCTTTTTATAGGTATCGGCATACATTCGACCCGGAACGGCAATGGCCATATACTGATCGGAGGCCGTAAAATTGAAAAAGATACAAGTAGCGGCTGTAGAAGCCACCAGCGAACCGGTGCTATGTGCCCATTTGATAATAGATGCGGCAATGCGATGTAACAAACCGGCTGACTCCATGACTCCTCCAAAAATCATCGCGCATAAGATCAGCCAAATAGTGTTAAGCATACCGGCCATGCCCTTGGCTTTGAGCAACTCAGTAATCATGGCATCATCGGTTTGGATCTGAATGGTGGTGGTCATGGCTCTCATCACACCGATAAAAGAAGACTTTAGATAGTCTGAGCTTACTTCGGAAACAACGTTCACAATTTCCGACTGAAAAATGATCGCAAACAAACCACCCAGCAAGGCTCCCACCAGTAAGGCTGGTAAGGCCGGGACTTTTTTGACAATCATAACAATTACCAGTACAGGTACGATAAAGAGAAAGGGGCTCAAATTAAATTTGCTTTCAATGGCTTGCAAAACTGCGGTCGTGTCAGCCGGAACGGCAGGAGAATCCAGGGTAAAACCCCAGATCAGGAATATTAGCAAGGTTAGAATCAACGTAGGAATGGTGGTGTACATCATGTACTTAATGTGCGTAAACAAATCCGTTCCCGCCATGGCAGGTGCCAGATTAGTAGTATCGGAAAGGGGAGACATCTTGTCACCAAAATAGGCTCCTGAAATAATCGCTCCGGCAATCACTCCCTCATGAATTCCCAATGCCTTGCCGATACCCAATAAGGCGATGCCCACCGTAGCTACGGTCGACCAGGAACTTCCGGTGGCCAATGAAACCAAACAGCAGATGACACAGGCAGCCAACAAAAAGAAAGTGGGATTCAAAATTTTTAAGCCATAATAGATCATAGCCGGCACAATGCCACTCATCAGCCATGTGCCCGCCAATGCACCAATGGTTAACAAAATCAACATGGCAGCCATGGCGGAGCTGATGCTTTTGACCATGCTATGCTCAATGTGCTCCCACGTGTTTCCAAGTCGGAAGGAGATGATACCTGCAAAGGCTGACGCCAATAAAAGGGCGATTTGATTGGCTCCATCAATGGCGGATGAACCCAATACATACACATTGATAAACAACAGGATGATCAGGACAGCGATAGGAGCAAAAGACTGGAGAAGGGTGGGCTCTTTTTTGATAGTCATGATCAAGGTTTATGGGGCAAGATAGGTGTAGGACTTGTCACATCAAAATCAGAAATCATCAGGAATTCCCTACCTTTCTCTCCGAAACTTCTATTTGTTTTATGTTTGATCCTTCCGAAGTAATCCAAAAAGCCAAGACTTCCCGATTCCATCTTTGGCTCTTAAATTTCACGCTCAGTCGTACCATTCCGTTTAATATCCCTCATGGATTTGAAATTCTGACACTGGAAGACAACCGGTTATATACCAAACTTCCCTACAAACGGAAAAACCTGAATCATATCAAAGGAATGCATGCCTGCGCACTGGCCACCTTAAGTGAGTTTACGACCGGGTTTTTATTGATATCCCGTTTAGGCATGAAGAAATATCGCATCATCTTGCAGCGCCTGGAGATGGACTATCATTTTCAGGGTAAAATGGATGCCTTTGGCGAATTTATCGCCACAGAAGAATGGTTGAACACCCAAATCTTTACTCCCTTGCAAGCTCAGGATTCTGTGGTGATTAACTGCGAGATAAAAATCAAGGATGCAAACGGCAATCACCTGACCACAGGCCATGTCTATTGGCAGATAAAAGACTGGCAGAAGGTTAAAACCAAAACTTGACATCACCCGGGGATTGGCCTACCTTCGGGTGTGCTTAATCATCTTTCTATTTAAACTAAGCTTATGCGAAAAATTGATGCACTTCTTTCAGAGTATGGTGAAAGTCACCAGAATGAAACCAACAAGTTGATTCATTGGATTTGCGTGCCGTCTATTTTTTTTAGTGTTGTAGGATTGATGGCTTCCATTCCTTCGGCACCCCTCCAGAGTTTTATGAGTGCCGGAAGCCCCTATGCTAATTGGGCTACGATTGGGCTAGCACTGGTACTGCTTTATTACATCTCTCTTTCAATTACCCTCACCATTGGAATGGCCCTTTTTTCGATGTTTTGTTTATACTTGGCAAATGGCCTTTCCAGTTTTGAATTTGCTCCCTTGTGGGCGATCAGCTTAGGGATATTTGTGATTGCCTGGATCGGTCAGTTTTATGGGCACAAAATTGAAGGTAAGAAGCCTTCGTTTTTGAAAGATGTCCAATTTCTCATGATCGGACCAGCCTGGCTGATGCATTTTATCTATCGCAAACTTCGAATTCCATACTAGTTGGATACATTGCAGTTTCTCGAAGGTCCGGTACCATCTGCCTATACTTTTGCTTTTGAGCCATCCATTTTTAATACTTCAGACTATCGTTTTCTTCAACGAAAAAATGATTGGGTTTCACTTTATCTGGCGGACACCACACTGGGAATAGTTCATGCCCACATTCATTTTTGGATGCATCACGGTCATGCACACAGCAGTATTCAAAGCCCTTTTGGAGGACTGGAGTTTTCATCGGATGTACCCCCTCAAACAATCTATGATTTTTTAGCATGGGTACGTACATTGCTTGAAGAAAAAGGCATCAGCAAAATCACCATTACACATCCACCCCGCGCGTATGAAAGCGGAAAAATAGATTTGATCGAAACATTCTTGTGTCAAACGGGATTTCGGATAGACCAGGAGGAAGTAAGTACTTTGATACCCATCACGGATCAGCCATTTCAGGAACTAATTCATCCGCGAAAGAAGCGTAAACTGATACAGTCGGAAAACAGTAGTTTAAGATTTGAAGAATTGCCGTCCGGAAAATGGAACGAAGTATTTTATATGATTGCCCAACATCGAAAGAAAAAGTTATATTCACTTTCGATTACTGATCAGAGATTAGAGGAGACGATCCGACTCTTCGGAGATCGCTATCCTTTGTTTGGCGTATATCATCAACAAGAATTGGTTGCAGCATCGATTACCGTGGTAGTCAATCGCCATATCTTGTATCACTTTTTGTCAGATCATGTTCGTAAAGTGGGCGAGGCCAGCCCGGCTTTAATCCTGATGAAAGGAATTTATGATTATGGGTACCAGCATGATTTTAAATGGCTTGATCTGGGAACCTCTACTTTGGATGGCGCTCCTAATTTGGCACTCCTAAAGTTCAAAACAGAGATCGGAGGAAGAACAACCTCTAAGCGAATTTTTACCTGGGATACCTATGAATGAATATCCACTGGTAACCATTGTCTGCCTTTGTTATAATCAGGCACCGTATGTGTCAGAAGCTATTGATTCCGTTCAGCAGCAGACATGGAAGAACATTCAATTGATTATTGTGGATGATGCCAGTACTGATAATAGTCAGGAAGTAATCACCAAACGCTGTGCTCTCCTAAACCAGGTCGAGTGTATTTTTTTAGATACGAACAGGGGCAATTGCCGGGCTTTTAATCTGGCGCTTCAAAAGGCAAAAGGAGAATTTGTGATTGACTTGGCCGCTGACGATATTCTTGAGCCTGAGCGAGTGGCTGAGGGAGTTGCCTATTTTCTTTTGCACCCAGGCGCAGGCGCTCAGTTTTCCGATGCAAAAATAATCAATAAGGATGGCGCATTTATTCGACATCATTCTGACATTATTCCGCATGATTCAGTTCCGCAAGGGGATGTTTATGCTGATCTGATCCAAAGATATTTTATCTGTTCTCCCACCCTCATGTTCCGCAAAAGAGTATTTGATCAGTTAAATGGCTACGATGAAACTCTTTTTTATGAAGATTTTGATTTTTTGATCAGATCGTCTCGGACTGAATACTTCGGGTATCTGCCCGAGCCCCTCGTGTCTAAAAGAGTACACTCGACTCAAATGTCACGGAAGCAAAGAGGGTGGCGATCCCAACAGCAATGGAGTACGTTTCTGATTTGTGAAAAAATTTTGAAACTCAACCGCTCCTCAAAAGAGCAACAGGCGCTACGTGCTCGTTTGGTCTACGAATGGAAACATGCCATGGCCCGGCTGAATTTTCCGTTGGCCTGGAGCTATCTTAAGTTATTTTGGCAAAACCGATCGCTGCAATATCCTGATTGATTATTTCCGGTTGTCATCACCACTAATCATACTCAGGTAGCTATGATAGCGGGAAGCAGAAATTGTTCCCTGACTAACGGCCTGTTTAATGGCACAGCCGGGTTCATGCAGATGGAGGCACCGGGCACCAAACTTACAGGATAGGCGCAAGGCACGCATGTCTGGAAAATAGTCTGAAATCTCCTCGGGTTTCATATTCACCAGCCCCCATTCTTTTACACCGGGGGTATCAATGATCCGCGAAGTTTCATTTAACTCAAACATCTCTGCAAAAGTAGTTGTATGAGTGCCTTTATTTGAGAAATCAGAGATATCGCCTATCGACTGTTCAATGGCGGGCGATAGTTTGTTTAACAAACTTGATTTTCCTACGCCTGAATGTCCGGCTACTAATGTTGTTTGATTTTCAAGACGGTCACGGATGACTGTCAAGCCATCTTGCAGCGCTGAAGTCAAGAATACCTGAACATCGACAGATTGATAGAGTTGGATGAGGGCATCGATTTCGCGCTCATCTTCCCGGGTTAACAAATCTCGCTTATTAAAAACAAGTATCTGTGGAATCCGGTAAGCTTCAGCGGAAATAAGAAAACGGTCAATAAATCCAAGGGAAGTACGCGGTTGAGTCAGGGTAGCTACCAGCATCGCCTGCGTAATGTTGGCCGCCAGCACATGGCTGTGCCCCGTTTTTTTTACGGATTGTCGAAGGATATGATTTTCGCGAGGCAGAATCTCCGTGATTATTCCTTCATTGTTTTCTATATCAAACGATACCCAATCTCCAACCGCTATCGGATTGGTTTCTTTAAATCCTTCCAAACGTAACTTTCCTCTCACCCGGGAAGGGTAATGTTGGTTATTTTCACCCAGTACATCGTACCAGGATCCGGTCGATTTATAAACAATTCCTTTCATCCCAGTGTCCGGTTAATGTACTCCATGACCTTGTTTGTGGCTCCCGTATTCTCTTCTACATACATTCGATTGGTTTCACATGCTCTTATAAAATTTTCCGGAATCGTAACATTCTCATACTTCTCTTTCAGATCGGCAAAGTCATTCACTTCAAAAGCGCCTCCCCGCATGATTAAATCAGTTGCTTCCTGAAACTTTTGGTACTTTTTATTTCCAAAAAATACGGGTATTCCATATGCGGCAGCCTCCAAAATATTGTGCAAGCCTTTTCCGAAGGCCCCACCTACATAGGCAAACTCTCCAAAGCGATAGAGTTGCGAAAGCAACCCCACATTATCAATCAATAAAACTTCTGCGTCAGAAGCTTGTTCGATCTGCGAATATCGGATCAGTTTTCGGTGAATGACGGTCTCCACTTGTTTTAATGCGGTCGCATTAATTTCATGTGGAGCGATAATAAACTTCAGGCTTTTTTCGTCATTTATAAACGGAGATAAGACGGTCATGTCTTCCGGCCATGAACTGCCAATCACGAAAACTTTATCGTCTGATTTGAATTTTTCTACCAAAGGAAGGGACTTGGGAGATCTGACCAATTGTTGTACGCGGTCAAATCGGGTATCGCCTGAGTGAGTGATATCCCTGATTCCTATTCTTTTCAATAATTCAACAGATACCTGGTTTTGGACAAAGAAATGGGAAATTTTTGAGAGAATTGCTCGTTGACTTCCTCCATACCATTGAAAGTATACCTGTCCCGAACGGAAAATACTGGAAACAGAAATAACCGGTATATGCTTCTCGTGTAAAGCTCCAATAGCATTTTTCCAAAACTCATATTTGATAAAAATAGCCAGCACGGGTTTTGTAATATTAACAAACCTTTGCATGTGCGATGAGTAATCCCATGGTAGGTAAAATACATAATCCGCTCCGCTATAATTTTTTCGCACTTCATAGCCTGATGGGGAGTAAAATGTCAGCAAAATTTTGTGTCGCGGAAGATCGCTTTTGATACTCTCCAGAATGGGGCGAGCTTGTTCAAATTCACCCAAAGAAGCCACATGAACCCATATCACCGGGTGATTATTCTCGGCAAAAGCCTGCTTTAATCGCGATAAAAGATGTTTTCTGCCGCTTACAAATAAAGCCGCTTTCGTATGAAAGGGAACTGCAAGGGTAATGAGCAGTCGTAAGACATGGATAAATATCGAATACATGGACTACCTAAAATGTCAGATGATCAGTTCTTTCTTTAGAATCACAAATTTTCATTTATTTTTGAGATAAACCCCACATATATGATAAAGAAGTTAGCCGTTCTATTGGTCTTTTTCACCCAGATTGCTGCCCTGGCGCAGGATGATCTGAATGACCTGATCAAAGGTGGTACAGCAGATGCTAACAAGTTGATTGAAGGCTATGCATCTCCCATGCTACGTGCCTTTGGATACGGTATCAATCAAGGCTGGTACAATACCGCCAAACCGCATAAGGCTTTGGGTTTTGATCTGACGGTTTCGGTTTCAGCTGTCTACATTCCTAATGGCGACCTTACCTTTAACGTTGATAATAACAACCTTTCTACTGTGCGTCTTCGGGAGGTAGACGGTACTCCAACTCAAGCTACTGGAGGAAGCGTCCCGACCATTTTTGGTGCAGATCAAAGTTCAAGATATGAAATTGTCAGCCCAACTACCGGAACTTTTTTTGATGGACCGGAAGGGCTCAATTTAAAAGATGAGATCGGGATTCAAGCCATGCCAGTTCCCATTGCTAATCTGGGAATTGGGTTACCTAAGGGATTTGAACTCAAATTGAGATTTGTTCCCAAAATTTCCGTGGGCAGTGATGGGGAATTTGATTTGTTTGGCGTAGGTCTGTTGCATGACGTAAAACAATATATTCCAGGTATTAAACAATTGCCATTTGACTTATCAGGATTTGTCGGATATACCCGATTGAATTTTAATGTGGATTTGGAAACACCTGCAGGTGGAGCCAATCAACGGGCAGAATTTAGTTCTTCGGCCACCACCATTCAGGCTTTGATATCAAAAAAAATAGCTGTACTTACGGTTTATGGAGGTTTGGGTTATAATATTGCCAATACCAAACTGGCCATGTTGGGAAGCTATGATACGGACAACAATGGTACGTCTGATGTAACAGACCCGGTTAATATAAAAGCCGAGGCTTCCGGCCCGCGGGCTTCATTGGGTTTACGTCTCAAACTGGCTGTGTTTACATTTCATGGAGACTATACTCTTCAAAAGTATAATACACTGACCGTTGGATTTGGCATCAGTGTTCGATAGTCGAAACCAATGGAAAAGGAAAGAGGCTGGTGATCCCAGCCTCTTTTTTTTTGTTTAGCGACCTTTGTAAACGGGTTTACGTTTTTCAATAAATGCTTTCATCCCTTCTTTTTGATCCTCGCTGGCAAATGTCAGATAGAAATTCCTTCGTTCATAGGCGAGTCCTTCATCCAGGTGAGTCTCAAATGAACGGTTAATCGCTTCTTTACCTAATTGCACAGCAATGGGTGACAGTTGAGCAATTTCCGAAGCAAGTTTAAAAGTTTCCGGCAACAGCATTTCCACGGGTAGTACTTTATTGACCAATCCGTAAAAATGAGCTTCTTCGGCCGAAAGAAAACGCCCCGTCAGAATCAATTCCATGCTTTTGGCTTTACCCAAGGCACGAGTCAATCGTTGGGTTCCTCCAGCTCCTGGAATGGTTCCGATTTTTATTTCAGGTTGTCCAAACTTGGCCGTCTCGGAAGCCATAATCATATCGCACATCATGGCCAACTCACAACCCCCTCCCAGCGCGAAACCAGAAACGGCAGCAATCAACGGTTTCTTGGTCTTGCGAATCTGATCCCAGGTGCTGAATTGATCGATCACCAACATGTCAATGGCGCCTTTATCCGCCATTTGTTTGATATCGGCACCGGCCGCAAATGCCTGTTCGTTGCCAGTAAGTACAATCACTCGTACTTGCTCATTTTTATCTAAGGCTACCAACGAGTCTCGCAACTCTTCCATCAATTGTTTATTGAGGGCGTTCAGCTCCTTGGGGCGATAAAGCTCGATGAGGGCTATCCCCGGTTGTTTTTGCTCGGTTACTTTAATGAAGTCCATGGAATGTTTTTTTCAAAACTACAAAATCTCAATCAAGAGACTTCACCACCGAATCGGGTAAAAAAATAATAGCCCTCAACGTTTTGAGAGCTATTACTCTAACCAAAAGGCGTACACTAAAAAAGTGTGCTATGCATTCATAAATGCACATCAGGTGATTCAGGTAACCCTGAAATGTCTTTTCTTTGCGCCATGAGTCAGAAATCCGTTCTTTTTGTGTGTTTAGGCAATATTTGCCGGTCTCCGGTAGCGGAAGCTATTTTTAAACATAAAGTAAGAATGCGGGGCATCAACCACTTATTTGCCGCTGATTCCTGCGGCACCAGCAACTATCATATCGGGGATGATCCTGACCCGCGTGCACTTCGGAATACTCTGAAAAATGGGGTGCCGATCTCACATAAAGGCAGACAGTTGTCAGTAAATGATCTAAAGACTTTTGACTTTATACTGGCGATGGATCAATCCAATTACGACACCATTTTACGACTGTCGGATTCAAAAGCCTATCAATCTAAGGTTCAATTGGTGCGTAGCTACGATCCTTTAGGGGCTGGCGAGGTGCCCGATCCTTACTATGGAAATGAACACGATTTTCAACGCGTGTTTGAAATGTTGGATCGTACCTTGGAAAACTTCCTCACGCTTGAAAGTGGCCTGTAGATTTATGGACGAACCAGGAGTTGGAGAGTGGATCGTGAAGCCTGTTCCAAAAGGATGTTTTTAGTCTGTCGGTACTGTGCAGCTGTGGCGATATCGTAGTTTTTAATGGTGATTAATTCCAAACCAGTATTGTAATACACTTCGAAAGACTGGCTGAGTCGTTCGATTAACCTCATGGTTCGGTGTTCACGGTAGTCCACACAAAACGAAAAAGAGATAGCCGAGTTTTGCATCACGTTGATTTTGATATCTTCTTCTGCTAAGGCCATAAAAATCAGTCGCAGGTTTTCTTCACTGATAAACGTGTAGTCTGTCACTTTACAGGAAATCAGGCATTGATTTTCTTTAAACACTACGAGTGGGGGCAGTTGCCTAACCTTGCATGCATGAATCACCGTTCCCGGAAGGCGGGTATCAACAAAACTTTTGACAAGCAGCGGAATACCCCGGTTGGCCAACGGTTTGATGGTTTTGGGGTGAATAACCGAGGCACCAAAGTACGTCATCTCTGCCGCTTCCTGATAGGGGAGTTCATCGAAGACAGTGGCGGAGGGAATCCTTTTGGGGTCAGCATTCATCACGCCCGGAACATCTTTCCAGATGGTGACCGATTCTGCCGCAAGAACATATCCCAGGATGGCGGCCGAAAAATCAGACCCCTCCCGTCCCAGTGTGGTGCTAAGGCCATCTGTAGTCCTCCCGATGAATCCTTGGGTAATAATTACTCCCTTTTCGAGAAAAGGTCGCCAGGATTCAATTTTTTTTGCCGTCAAATCCCAATCAATCCGGCCTTCACGGTGGTGGCTGTCAGTAGCGATGACCTCGCGTGCGTCTTTCCAGAACACCGGTACTGAAAGTGATTTGAGATAATCGGCTAGCAAGGTAGAAGCCAGCAATTCTCCATGACATACAATCTGATCATAAAGTATATCTTCGTTTGTCCATTTCAGGTTATCTTGAAGTGATTGAAAATGGGAATCAATATGCAAAAGGGCGGTCGCAGGGTCAGGAAAAAGTTCGCGGGCTATTTTTTCATGTTCATTCCTAATGTTGGTTACAGCAGTTGCAGGATCTTTTTGTTGCCAGACTTGTCGAACAACTTCCTCCAGTGCATTTGTTGTTTTGCCAATGGCAGAGATAACTACTATCAGGGGAAGTTTAGTCTGCCGGATGATTTCTGCTACCTGGCGGACCCCCTGGGCATTTTTTTGCGAAGCTCCTCCGAACTTAAATACTTTCATTGATTTTTATATATTTCAAACGATTGCAACGTATATTTGAAAGGTCAAAAGTATGAGTAAAATTCAAGCTTCTAAAAATTCAGAGCAAATCATGGAACAATCCCGGATTGCTCAGCCCATTGGAACAGCATTAGATCGGTTTATTAAAAACAACCAGGATCAATTTGCTTTTGCCAGTGGCGAGCTTTCTCAATTGTTGCGGGATATTGCGCTGGCATCCAAGGTTGTCAACCGGGAAGTAAACAAAGCCGGTTTGATCGATATCATGGGGGCTCTTGGTTCTCAGAACACGTTTGGTGAGAACCAACAAAAACTGGATGTACTGGCGAACATCAGGTTTACCCGGGCGCTGATGAAAGGAGGGGAGGCCTGTGCTATTATCTCGGAAGAAACAGAGTCTTTTGTCGACTTAAATAACAATGGCAAGTACGTCATAGCTATTGATCCGTTGGATGGCTCTTCCAACATCGATGTAAACGTTTCTATTGGTACCATCTTTTCCATCTACCGAAGGAAATCGGACGAAGGGACTCCCATATCGGAACAGGATATTTTACAAAAGGGTGATGAGCAGGTGGCGGCCGGATATGTTTTATACGGATCTTCCACCATGCTGGTATACACTACCGGTTTTGGGGTGAATGGATTTACCTATGAGCCCACCTTGGGTGAGTATTTTCTATCACACCCGGATTTAAAAATGCCCGAGGATGGAAAAATTTTTTCGGTCAACGAAAGCGGGCTTAAATCATTCCCAATGAATGTTATGAACTACCTGCAACATTGCAAGGAAAATAATTATACCGGAAGATACATTGGTTCTTTGGTGGCAGATTTTCATCGAAATATGCTTAAGGGAGGAATTTATATTTATCCGGCTACTTCCAGTAATCCATCCGGTAAATTGCGTCTGATGTACGAATGCAACGCGTTGGCATTTATAGCCGAGCAGGCAGGAGGAAAGGCAACCGATGGACAGCAGAGAATTTTGCAGATTGTTCCTAAGGATTTACATCAACGGACTCCGTTTTATGTAGGATCTAAAAAAATGGTGGAGAAAGCTGAAAAATCTTAATTGCTGAAAATGACATAAAAAAAACCCGAGTAATCGGGTTTTTTTTATGAGATATTTAAATGATTTAAAACCTATAATTTAGTTGGGCCTGAAACATGGTGCCCATCTGACTAAATTGAGACCCGTCATAAGTGGTAAGCGGATAGCGACCATTGAATGTTAGAATATTCTCTTGTCTGCGCTTTTCCACCGGATCGTTCACCACAGCTTCGCCGGCATCATTTAAAGCCACCAATTTATATTGTGGCACCACTGCAAAAATATTCTGAATGGTAACAGAAACAGTAGCTTTGCTGGTTAAGTTATAGTTGACTCCCAGGTCAGTAGTAACTCTAGGATCAAATTGTACACTCAATCCTTCTGAATCATACAAGTCTGCATTCCGGAATTCTGTAGGTCCAAAGAGCGTATTGTTGATGTTTACAGAGAACTTTCCCTTGGTTAAGTCACCACCAAGAATGAATTTATACTTTGGCCTGCTGGTAGTTAAAAGGGCTTCGCTGGTTTTGTTGTATACGTCCAATCCAACGCGGTTGTTTACGGCTTGATAACCACCTACCAGTTCGTTCTCAATGGTATAGTTACCGGCCAGATTAAGTCCTAATACAGCTGACCCCAATGAAATATTTCGATAGCTGGCTACCACATCTAATCCTGTAGTTTTTGTTTCAGCCGCATTCACAAAGAATGAAATCCGATTAACAACCGCATTACTTACTTCCCTTCCGTAAATGATACGGTCTTTAATGTTGATGGAGTAGAAATCAGCAGTGAACGAGAAATTTCGAGTAGGATTGAATCCGAATCCAAAAGATATATTATTGGATTTTTCAGCTTTTAATTTTGGAACACCCAATAACCTGGCTTCACGGCTAAAATTATTGGCAAGACCAGTAATGACAATATCCCCGTTTTCAAAGGATGCCTGGCTCAAGGAAAGAAATTGTTGATGGAGTGTCGGAGCACGGAACCCAGAGGATATGGAACCCCGAATGGTCAGCGCATCATTCACTTTATATCTGGAAGTAATTTTATAGACACTGGCAGATCCAAAGTCAGAATAGTTTTCTAATCGGAAGGCACCGCCAATAAGGAAATTGTCCGTAATGTCCCAGGTAAGATCAACGTACCCTCCAACATTATATCTCGTAGCTTTGATGGCATTACGTTCCTGGAATCCAGGAAATGAATTTGCTCCTTCACCTGAATAAGAAGCTGTGTCACCCGCGATTAACTGCCATGTTTCTGAGCGAAACTCTGATCCAATAGCGATAAAAACGTTGTCGCGAAGGGCTTTTGAAAAGTCAAGATTACCAACCACATGAGCAAAATTAAATCCGCCCGGCTTAAAAGAAATGGGACTCAATGTATCTAGATCATGATTGACCGTGTTATCTACGGTAAACAACATTTTGTTTCCACCTACGGTAAGACTCATATCCTGCTTCCATCCATTTATTTCTTTGGAACGAATTCCGACTGTTGCGTTGTAATCATTTAGGTCACCATCAAATGATGGTTGATAGCCGATATAGCCCGGATAGTTACCAGTACCCGTATAATCAGGTCCGGTGGAGTTAGCCGGATGTAACAATCCATAATCGACTCGCCAATAAGGCACTCGAAAATTAGCGAAGCTGTTAGTTTTTCGATAAACGTATGCAGCATTTGCATAAAACTCAGTATTGTCTGTTAGAGGTATGGCTGTATTCACAAGAAATTTAACCGAAGTATTTCCTGCCTGACCATTTTTATTGTTACCATCTGGAAAGCGAGCAAGATAGCTTTGAATATCAGACCGGATGGCAGCATAGTCTGCATTGAGTGCAGCCCTATCCACATTACCATTGCCCAAAATATATCCTGAACTGTTTACATTGAACCCCGCAATTGAGTCAGCCTCACCTTCGAGATCCACAGGGCTTTTTCGGTTGGTAAACTCTTGTTTGCTAAAAGCAAGATTAAAATTAATGTAGCCATCTTTTCCAATGTTAGCTCCTGAGTTATAATTTATGCCGGTCATGAATCCACCGTATTTGAGTGTGCTACCGGTATTGACGGTGATAGACGTCCCATCATACTTGTCCTTTAAAATGATATTCATGACTCCCGCAATGGCATCAGATCCATATTGTGCCGAGGCCCCATCCCGTAGTATCTCCACACGCTTGATCGCATCGGTAGGAATAGCGGACAAGTCCGCACCTGTTTCGCCACGACCCGGCCCTGATTGTGTATATACAAGAGAGGTTAAATTTTTACGTTTGCCATTGATCAGAATTAAGGTTCGGCTAGGTCCCAGGTTCCGAATCTCATACGGATCGAATAACGAAGTAGCATCATTTACAGGAGTATTTACCGTGTTGAATGAGGGCACACGATATTGCAGGGCTTTGTCAAACGAAACTTGTCCGGTGGCCCGAAGTTCCGTAGCAGCCAGATTATCCACCGGCAAAGGAGTATCGGTGAGGGTGCGCTGTGATCCGCGACCTACAGTAATGACGACTTCTTCTAATTGATCTGCTGAAGCTTCCAATGTTACTTCCAAGTAGTTTGAAGGCGGAATGGATACTTCTTGTGTACTGTAACCAATAAAGGATATAATGAGTGTTGTCGCACTGATGGGTACGTCTAAAGTGAATTTTCCATTGGTATCAGTGGCAGTACCTGTGGAGGTTCCTTTAACGATCACATTAACACCGGTCAGTGTACCTCCATCGCTTTCTTTGATGGTACCAGTTACCTGACGGCTTTGCGCTGAGGTTCCGAAGTATGTCAATACCAGGAATCCAAAATAAAGTAGTTTTCGATTCATAGATACGGGGTTATTTTATTTAAAAGTATATTATTTATTTTGATTTTCACCAACAGCCAGAATTTTATTTGCACTTCTGGTAAAAGCAGCATATTTTATTCCTAAGGGTTGCCCTTCAAAGGAGCAGGAGGGTTTAAGATGAAGAAGATAGATCTACTGAAAGAAAGGTTGACTGAAGATCAACTTCAATCGGTTGAGTGGAGGTTATTACTTCTGACAAGTTATCCTCTCCCTCGATCCAATAGGTTACTCAGCAGAGTTAGTTCTTCCTGAGAGAGATGCGGAAGTATTTTTTTTTCGGAGCGTTCAATTTCCGTATCTAATTGCTTTAGTAATAAAAGCCCGGTGTGCGAAATACCAATATGGGAAGCCCTTTTATCATTCGGGCAAGAGGTTCGATCAATCAGATTTTTACTGATCAATCGATCCAGCAGACGCGATACATCGGAGTTTTTGTCGAGCATCCGGCTTCTGATTTCTGCACCGTTGATGCGATTGGGATGCTGACCTCTTAAAATACGCAGTATGTTGTATTGCTGGCCGGTTATTCCAAAGGGTTCAAACAACTCCCGCTGTTTGTTTTCAATCCAGTTGGCTGTAAAGAGTAGATTAAGAATAACCTTTTGATGGATGCTCTTGAATTTTGTCTGTTTGATTTCTTCTTCGATAATCATTTCAATCCGGAGGTGTTATAAAAAAAGGGGGCATTGGCCCCCTTCGATTTTAAGACTACGATCTTAAGCTTTATTCAATTCAATTTTACAAGTAACTTCCACTTCATCACCAACTACCGCACTTCCGTCTTGTAATTTATTAGCCCACTTTACACCATAATCCTGACGATTGATTTTACCCACTAGCTTAAAACCGGCTTTTACACCACGCCCAGTATCTACCGTTCCACCATAGGTAACGTCAAACGTTGCGTCTTTGGTAACTCCTTTCATCGTAAATTGTCCCTTCAGTTGATACTTGCCACCGTTTTTAACCAGCGTTCCTTTGAAAGTGATATCAGGATATTTTTCAGCACTGAAAAAATCATCACCCTTTAAGTGACCATCCCGGTTAGCGTTTTCAGTATTGATAGAAGCTACTTTAGCAGTAAATTCAACTTCAGCGCCATTGAAATCAGCCTCTTTGCTGGTTACTTTACCATCAAACTCCTTAAAATTTCCGGTAGTTTCAGACACCACCATGTGTGACACACTGAAACCAATGGTTGAATGAGGTTTGTCAATAGACCAGACAGTCTGCGCTTGCGTAGCAATGGCAACGAGTACGAGTGCACTAACGGCAAAAATTCTTTTCATAATTGTTTTTTTATTTGAGAGCACAATAATAATGCAAATTTCTAAATACATGTTTAAACATGTATTTTATTTTTACTAACTTATTGATAATCAGAAATATAATTTTAGTGCTGTACTGCTGCTTATAAGTTTAGCCAGTAGGTTGCTTTCAAAACAAGTGCCCGGGTTTTAGGTTGACCAATCCTGAAAAAACTACCGTTTTCCAAAGATTCAGCAAAGTAATTATCGGTATACACAAGAAAGATGTCGGAGACAGGCTTAAACCGCCACTGCAAACGTGAATTGATATTCAAATTACTGATTTGACTGTTGTATTGAAAAAATGTAGTCCAAAAAATATCGCGGGTGAACGTAAGATCAATCCGAGGTCCGATCAAAAAGAGGTCGGCACTATTATAAGGCTTGGGCAACTGTATCCGATTATAGGTAAAGTTGAGAGACGCAAATCCCAACGGTTGGTAGCGATAACTAATCGTACCGCTCAGGTTAATTCTGGTACCATTAAAGTATTGCCCCGATCGTGTGCTTACGTTAAAAAAGAATCGTTTACGGGCATCAGAGTTATAATTGGCCACGACCATGTATGGGCTATAATCTGTACCGGCCGGTAACTTTATGCCTTTGGTTCCACTCGGATCAAATTCATCAAACAAATACGTATACTCTTTTCGGAAACGTATATTAAAATTGGCGGTAGTCTTCCACCGGATACGATACATTACATTCACATCGTAATCCAGAACGCCTACGTTCAGCCAATCATTGATTTTCGATGCCAGCACATCAGAAGGAAGTACATCACTCTGATTAAAAACTAAATCCTGATCAAAACCAGGGCCATGACTCTGGATGGTTGGGGAGTTCGGATAGAAATTGTACCAATACGTAGAGGCGATTTGAACAATATCTCTTCGCCTGACGAATCCTACCTCCGGAGTATAATTTTTTCCTACTTTTCTTGAGAGCAGGTCGATGTTCCATTCTGGTGTACTGTAGCTTACAAATCCACCGATGGCTCCGTCATTGTTTACCGCGAGATCATCAAAATTGTAATGATAAAATAGTTTCCCGTTCCATTTATTGTCAGCTGTTGCCAGGTTAAAATCAGCGCCAATCAACCGATTGTATTGCTCAGGTGAAATGGTAAAGTCGCTGCCAATGGAATCCTGAAACGCTTGTTTATTGACAAAAATGAAACCGACATTGGATCGGTTCAGGATCTTTTGTTGAACTGTGGCAACGGTGTAGTTTGTGCTGGGTAATCCAATACTTCGGTCGCGGCCGGCTTGCATATTTAGCAGGCCAATTCTTGTGTTGTTATTAATCTTTCCACTCAGGCGTAACCCCCCATAGATCGTATTCTGAATATTCTGTCCGGTAGAAGCATTGCTGGCCACTCCGATTCGTCTGGAGAAAAAGGGGCGCGTTCCGTCTAACCCAAAGTTGGCAAACAGATCCGCATTTTCCAGAAAGAACTGTCTTCTTTCCGGAAAGAAGATTTCAAATCTGTCGAGGTTGGTTACTTGCTGATCTACTTCTACTTGAGAGAAATCGGGATTGATGGTCAGGTCCAGATTTAATGCAGAGCTCACGGCAACTTTGGCATCGCCACCAAAGGTCAGATCATTTTGGGAGGGTTCGTCTTTTTCAAAATCCCGGGAAGTATTGGCCGCCACATACGGGATAATAGAAATGTTGGCTCCGGGTTTTTGCAGGGGCTGATCCCACATCAATTCCCGATTAAAGGCCAAACTAACAATATCAAATTGCCTCGGAATTGGTGACCAGGAGCTGCGCTCGGCATAATGACTATCGATCCGGTAGAAATTGACGAACCAACTGCTTAACCCCTCTTTAAACCGGATGGTTTTAAAAGGAATGGCCATTTCAGCCACCCATCGGTCGTCATATACTTCGGTTGCCGAGTACCATTTGTTATCCCAGTTAAGTGAAAAGTCATCGCCACCACTGCCTCCTCCATTAGAAATCAATCCCTCCCGTTGGACCCCAAAAGGATTGACTCCGAACAGGAAAGCGTTGGTTTTATCTTTAAACGTATCAAACACAATTGAAACACCGTCATTCGCTTCTCCCCGGAAATCCCTGCGCAGGGAGGGTGTCACATATGCTCGTTTTTCAGTATTGTACATAATCGCCAATACATAGATGAACTCGTCATCGTAAGTTACTCTCACCACCGTTTGAGCAGTAGCCTGTGACGAATCGTATGGAAAATACTGATGAAATCGGTCAGCGCTGTCGGCTGAAAGCCAGGCTGGTTCGTCTCCTTTGCCATCCAGAACAATAGGCGAAGTGGTCTTGCGTATTTCGATACCTGAGGTTTCCTTTCCCTGACCAATGGTCAAATGGAAATGGATACACAGGAGTAGAATTAAGAAAAGTTTTTGCACGTCAAATGTTGACACAAGTATACAGGCTCATTTTTGCTTGATAAATGCTATTTTGATAAGCGGTAGGATATCAAAAAGGAAACTTATTTTTCTCGATAGAGGTAAAATTCCTGCGTCAGTTCATAATACTCACGAGTAGGATTATTGTCGGTTTCATAGAGAATTAATTCACTTATTACCGGAACCACTGGTGACTGCTGAAACTCTAACAATAATCGTTCTACTGGTTTTTGAGCCCGGGCTCGAAAAGCGCATTGACGGGCCAAAAAAAGTTGATGCAGACTGGCTAGTGTGATAAATCGCATTCCCTCTGTGGGGGGAAGTATCAAACTGAGTTTTCCGTCAGTGCGTAGCAATCGTTTGCTGTGGAATGCGAGATCTTCCAAAGAAAGACTTTCATCATGGCGGGCCAGGGTGCGTGCGGCATCAGGTGCTTTGGCGCTATTGATAAAATAGGGTGGATTGCTGATGATGTGATCATAGGGTTCTGCTTGCCAGTCCTGAAGCGAGCAAACATGACCTTGCAAACGGGTCGGCCAGGGGGAGAGTTGAAAATTTTTTTGTGCAACCACCACTTCAGTAGGCTGGATATCGATGGCATCAATGACCGCCTTCATGTTTTTTTGGGCCATCATCAGGGCAATAACACCAGTACCGGTTCCAACTTCCAGAATTCTTTTCCCCTCAAGAGAATTTACCCAGGCACCTAACAACACTCCGTCTGTTCCTATTCTGGTAATGGCCGACTGCTGATCAACCGAAAATTGCCTGAACCTGAATGACCTACTCTTCTCCACAAACCTACGGTGAAGGGGGAAGGGCCTCTAATACCTTTGAGACAAATGAATTCATATCCAGTTCATTTAATTGAGAGAGTCCCAGACGGACAACAACCAACTGGCGCGAGGGAATAACAAATACAAACTGACCCTCGTATCCTTCCGCCTGAAAACAATCAGTAGGTAGATCCGGATAGTAACGATGAGTCGGATTATTTTTTTCACCGGCATTTAGCCACCATTGCGCCCCATATTGCCCTATGGGTGCGGTAACTGCTGGCGTAGTGGAGTAACGAACCCAACCTTCCGGAAGGATGCGCTGCCCTTCGAAAACACCATCGTTAAGAAAAAGTAAACCAAAACGGGCCCAGTCTCTGGCCGTGGCCCAGGAGTAAGATGATCCTACATAGGTTCCTCCGGCATCCGGTTCAATGACCATGCTGCGAGCGCCAATCTTTTCAAATAATTCGCGGTAGTAAAACTGATAGTAGTCTTCGTCACCAATGGCGTTCCGGATAATTTTAGCAATAATGTTTGTGGTGCCACTGGAATATTCAAACACCGTGTTTGGTTCAAACTCTAACGGGACCTCTGCAGCATAGCCGCCCATATCCTTTTTTTTGAACAGCATGTTTGTGGCTCCACTGGGTCCTCCGTAATCTTCGGCCCATTTCAGACCGCTGCTGGCTTGAAGTAAATGATGCAAAGTGATTTTAGAGCGCTCATCCTCCTTCCACATTTCAATGGGAGCCGCGGCTTCAATGGATAACTTGCCTTGACCGGATAGAATACCCACGATGGCATTGTTAATACTTTTGGTCATCGACCATCCCATGTGTCTTGAGTACATGGTAAACCCCTCTGAATACTGTTCGGCAATGATCTGACCCTTATACAAAACGATGACAGCCCTTGTATTCATCGGCTTGAGCGAATCTGTTTCTGTGAAAGCATAATCCATGGCTGCTTTCAATTTCGACTGGTTGATATCTTTTGATAGAGAGTCAGTCAGTCTGTCACCTTTCGGCCACGGAAGGGTGTCTGTTTTAATGGGTTGCTGCGAATATATTTTAATGGGTTGCTGCCGAAGTTCATCTTCGCTGATTTCTGCCAGGAGGGTACATCCTAATCCTTTTCGATAAATGGCTTTTTGCCGGGCCAGTCCAAATACGGTACCGGTGGCACTGGAGTCACGAACGTCAATTTCAAATGTTCCCAGGGATAGCAAACCGCTGCCTAATTCATTCTTGATGACATCTGCCGGTAAACGTCCGGTCACGAACACGCATGAGCAGATATCTTTGGCACCATACCCACTGATGATCGGAAGAACTTTCCATAAATAACTAATGCCATAGGTAATCAACGCAAGTAGAACTATGGCAAAAGTCCGTACAATTATTTTTTTCATACGTTTCTATTTGGCTTTACGATGGTCATTTGAAATGAAAGGAATCAGTGACCTGTTGGGCGTAACGATTCTCCAGAGCCACTTCGGATGTGATGATCTCATGAAAACTTACCTTCAGGGACTGCGAGATAAATCTTACTCTCCCAGTTCTTTAGTCGCGGGTCCATCACCTCAAACCACACCGGTGGGAGCAAAGCCAGTACTATCATGGTCGGGTACCCAAAGGGCAACTGCGGACTTTCATCATAATGACTTAAGACCTGGTAGCGCTTGATGGCATTGGCATGATGGTCCGAATGCCGCTGCAACTGAAACAAAAAAAAGTTGCTGATGAGTTGGCTGGCATTCCAGGAGTGTAGGGGATTTACCCGTTCATACTTACCCTGTGCATTTATTTTACGGACAATGCCATAGTGTTCTACATAGTTGACCAGTTCCAGAAGTGTAAAAGCCAATATGCTTTGAACGAAAAAGAATAGCGGAATGCCCCAATTAATTGATCCTGTGGGATAGCTGAATGCTGTGGTGATCAAAAGACAAAACACAAGGGGGAGTAAAGTGTAAAAGATCATGCGATTGGAACGCGTCCATACCTTTTGGTTGTTTCGGATCATCCGATCCCGCTCCAGTTTCCAGGCATGCCACCAGCCTCCAAATACCGAACGAACCCAAAATGCATAGAAGTTCTCACCCTTTCTGGCGGTGGCCGGATCTTCTGGCGTAGCCACATGTACATGGTGACCTTGATTATGCTCAATGTAAAAGTGCATATAACAAACGGTCACAAGCAAGGCCTGGCTATAGGCACGTTCCAGCGGTGACTTTTTGTGCCCAAGTTCATGGGCCACAGTGATGCCAATTCCTCCGGTGACTAGTGATACACCTATGACAAATCCGATCCATGCGGGTAGGGAATTGAGTTTTCCACTGGATACGATTAAACAACTCCACAGAATAAAACCAAATTGGACAAAAGTCCAGACATACGTGACAAAGCGATAATAAAATTCCTCATTGACCATGGATTGCTTTTCCTGTGGGATATTGGTAGTATCAATACCCGCCAGATGATCCATCAAAGGAATAAGAATAAAGACAAAGCCGAGTGCGGTAAAATTCCACCAATGACCCGCATAAGCGCCCAGAATGACCAGAAATGGAATAATAAAAGCTGAAAAAAAGCCTACTTTTTTCCCAAGTTTCATGTTTGAAAGGTACTAAACTTTAAACGGTTAAGGAATTCCATCAGTCTGGGATGGTTTAGTTCATATTGAAGTAATGGGTTTTCTCTAATCCCGACTGGGGCGCTATTTCAGGCATCAGAGCCAGATTTTCTTCAATAAAAGAATTCAATTGCCAGGCCAGTGAATCATACATCTCCCGTTCCAACACCCCACGCATATCAATGGTTTGAATTTCGTCTATTAACTGTTGCCAATCGGGATGGTTCAATAACGCTGCATTTGACTCTGATAGAGCAATAAGTTCTGCGATTAAATTGTTGGAGGCAAAATTATACTCATCAACTACGTCCGAATTGGCCAGTGTTCTGGGGGTAAACTGAATCCGTTGCAATTGTTCCAGGCGAGTTCGCAACAGGACTATTTCATTTTTATCGTATCCATTCGATGCCTCCAGTTTTGAAATGAGTTGATTCATTATCTCTATCTTTTGATATTCATCCCGTTGAATGCTGTTCCAGGTAAAGACGAGCGTATCATGGAGTGTCAGGTAGGTGTTGGTCAGAGAGTCAAGAAGGGAGACGCGGCCCGGTTTCTGATCGGGAGCGCGCATAGTACAACCCGTCCACAGAAACATGATGTAAATTAAGATAACGGGTCGCATGTGATTAAACTACGAAACTTAAAACAAAACGTTGAATTTTTAACCTACCGGTTTGAATTGTTCAAATGTTTCCCGGCAAGAACGGCAATAGTGAATGGATCGGCATAGGGTGGGGCCGAACGGGTTTTTTAACTCGGTGTTCAGACTGTTGCATCTGGGGCATGGCACATGCTCTAAAAAGTCGATATCGGCAATGATGGAGGCATCACCCGGGGGAGGGGCAAGGCCAAATTTTTTTAGAGCAATTTTTCCCTTTTCGGAAATTTTATCGGAAGACCATGGCTGTCGGAAATTGATTTCCACTTTTGAAGTCCACCCATTTTTCTTAAGCACATCGATGACTTCCTGCTTCATGATGTCCATGGCCGGACATCCGACAAAGGTGGGAGTCATTTCTACCAAGACAAGTTCGTCTGTTATTTCCACATGGGTAATGACTCCCAGGTCTACCAAGGATAGCACTGGTATTTCTGGGTCTTTAACTTGGTCCAATAGCGTCAGTATGGTTTCGGGAGTTGTCACAGATGGGTGTTTGGTTTTACCACTCCGCTGTCGGATCCAGTTTGAATACCTCGCTCATTTCATCCAGCAACGGCTGTAAGTGAATACTGTGTTTACCCACCCGACCACCGTAGGCCGGAGTCAGAGACTTTAAATCTGGTAATCGGAGTTCTGTGGCATTCAAAACACTTTCAATACCCAAAAGCCACTGTGCTTGTAAATGACGTTCTCCTTCAAATATGTTCCTCTTTATTAACTCTTCTTCGAAAGGGGAAGGTTCAAAAATACCAAGAGCATATGGCATCAATTCGTTCAGGGAATGTTGCAGCCGCGAAATGCTTTCATCGGTGGCAGACCCTAGTCTTTTAATCCAGGTATTGGCATGAAGCGTATGGTAGCGTAATTCTCCCCGAACCTTACCGGCCAGTTGCGCCAACGGTGTATAGGAAGATTGTGTAAGTGATTTCCAACGCAAGGCATCTGCCGTGTCAAAGAGAAAATGTCTGATTAAACTAAAGTCATATTCTGCATTGGGTAGTTCTGTCAGGAGACAATTATGAAAAAGCCGGGCATGTCGCATAAACGCCACTGTATCGGGTTCCTGTTCGCCCAACTGGTGGAGCAGTTGGTACAAGGCCAGGCTTTGACCAATTTTATCCTGAGCCATCGAAGAAAAGGCAATGTCTTCTTCCAACAGAGGTCCCATGCCCGTCCATTCTGAATTCCGATGTCCCAGAATCAACAAGTCATCGGCCATTTTGTAAAGTAACTCTTTGAGTGCTTCGTTATTCATTTGTTCGGGATTTGAACCAGGGGAGGTTGTAAAAAGTGCACCAAACCATTAAGGGAAGTGAATGTACATATCGTTGCAAACGCCAGTTCATCGTGAGTAATTTTCTAAAAATGTCTTTAGCTTTTCTCCGCCTTTGTATTCTGCGGCATCTCTGAATTTTTTCTCCGGGAGTGTTATCCAAAGTTCTTTTTCCTCCGGTGAGGTAAATCGAATGTCTTTGCTTCGGACTACCCATAAATTGAAAATCACTTTACCCTGATGAAGATTTTTTTCAATCGCTCTGCGCATGGCTTCCTGGGGAAGACCGGCCAGGACTGCCCCTATGTGAATATGTTGTTTTCCTCTTTTCGGCAACATAAAAACCTCAAAACTGAAGTCGTCATCATTCGTTTGCTCCAAGGTAGGCAGAACATCTGCTACAGAAATGTTTCCTTCCGTGGTGGGAGAAACATAGACATGCATGGTATCAACTACGAACAAGGATACACAGGTGAATCTGCGGGTAAAGGTTTCTTTGGCAAGAATATAGCTTAACTCCAGATCGGGGGCATGAACGATTCCCTCGTGTTGAAAGGGTTTACCATCTTTCGGTTGGACAAAAACTTCAAAGGTGCCCCATTGGTCCAATGGCGCTTTTGGCTGAATAGGCCCGGGAATTCCAACGGAAGGCAAACGATTAACGCGAGGGTCAAGCGAATTCATATAAAATTAAGCCAGGGGCATAACATATGCAGTTTCTGCCGACTTCAATGCATCGCGCACCCATTGACCGCGTTCTTCTGCAATTCGTCTGACTTCCAGTCGTTCTTTATTGCAAGGCCCATCACCGTTAATCACTCGTTTAAATTCTTCCCAATCGGGCTCGGTGTATTCCCAACGTCCGGTATCTTCATTTTTACGAAGCGCTTGATCGGGGATGGTAAAACCTAACTCCCAGATTTTCGGTACATACATATCCAAAAATTGATTCCGGATATCATCATTACTGCTCATCTTCACTTTCCATCGCATCAAAACTTCGGTGTGAGCAGAAATTTTATCGGAGGGGCCGAAAAAATGCATCAGCGGAGGCCACCAACGATTCAAGGCTTCCTGAAACATATCGCGTTGTTTTTGGGTGCCGGTGGCCAGGTAAATCACACAATGATGCCCATACTTGAGGTGAAAAGATTCTTCGGCACAAATCCGATCCAGGGCCCGACAGTAAGGTCCATAGCTTCCTTTTGCATTGGCTAGCTGATTAACGATGGCTCCGGCATCCACTAGCCAACTGATAAAGCAACAGTCAGCCCAGGTATACGTTGGGTAATTGAAAATGTTTGAATATTTGGATTTACCGTTGATGAGATCCTCAATCATTTTCTCCCGAGACTTACCCAACGTTTCGGCTGCGCTGTACAAAAGTTGGGCATGTCCTACTTCGTCCTGAACTTTAGCCATCAGGGCCATCTTACGTTTAAAGCCAGGCGCGCGGGTAATCCACGTCCCTTCAGGCAATGCTCCGATGATTTCGCTGTGGGCGTGTTGCTCAATCATTCGGATCAGTTGTTTCCGATAAAGTTGAGGCATCCAGTCAGTCGGTTCTATTTTTTCGCCTCTTTCGATTCGAGCCTCAAATTCGTCCAATTTGATCGGGTCTTCCTTTGACAAGTCGTCATTTTTAATCCCTTCAAATGTATTTCCTCCTCCGTACATAGACTTTTTATTAAACCCTAACGGGCGTTTGCCAAAATTAACAAAGTCAGGGGTATTTAGTTTGGGAAAAGTGATTTTTCTGCCAAAAAGAAACAATTCCGAACTAACTTAGGTACCCGGTCCTGATCCGGTCTTCAGATGTGATTTCCAGTTGGGCCAATAGATTTTCGCATGCAATTTTAAGTTCGGCAGCAGTATATGAGTTCGTTCGGTCAATCGCCTCTACTTCTATAAAAAAGCCGTGTGGGATTAATTTGTCCAAATGGATCTTTAAATGTTGCCAACGGTAGATAGTGCGTTCTTTGATTACTTCTCCTATCTTCACATGCGTATTCAATAGTTTTTGAATGGTCTCCCATGAAGGTTGCCAATCATACCGATACACCAACGTCCGTTCCAGATCTCCGTCAATTATTCTTTCGTAATGTGTAATCAGATTTTCAAGTGTGCCCTTTCTCCACTTGAGTTTACCTTTACTCACGTAAAAGTAGGTGTCATGTTGAAAGTCGGTTCCTATGCGAGTGGCCTGTAAAGCATGAATTTTATTTTCCACTTCCTCCCAATGACGGAGAACGGCTTTGGCGGTGTAGTCCTGATAAGGCAGTGGTTCAATCAATGATAAAACCTTACGTGTTTACTATTTTTTTAATCCGGTCACCAGCATATCGGCCAGTTGCTGCCCCAGCGAAGTAGGGACGATCGTGCTATTCGGGTCATACCACATGGGCATCCAGTTTAAGGATGAAAAAAGTGTCATCACTGCCAGCTTGCGGTCAATGGTACTTTTAAATTCCCCAGATCTGACGCCTTCATCAATAATGGATTTGAAGCGATTAATATAATTGATGCGTAACAAGAGAAATTCGCGTAGGTGTGGTTCGCTTAAATGACGATGTTCGTTCATAAAAACAGCCGATGCCGTGAGATCTTTGGCCATGACCTGAATATGCCCGATGATTCCGTTTCGCAATTTTTCGCTGGCAGCAACTTTTTGTTTTTCCACTTCGTCCAGAGACTTTCTAAACTCTGCAGCCATGTCAAAACATAGCTGATGAAGGATTTCTTCTTTGGATTTAATATGTGAATACAAGCTGGCTGCTTCAATGCCAAGTTTCTGAGCCAGATCACGCATGCTGGATGCAGCGTATCCTTTTTCCTTGAAAAGCTCGGCTGCTTTTCGAATAACTTGTTCTTTTCGAGACAGATTAATAACAGACTCCATTCGTACTTTGGGCTTTTCTTTCAAAGGGCTAAGGTACACAAAAGCCAGTATGAAGCCCTATGGCTAACAAGGATTTAGCTGACAAATCGCCCTAACGAGTGTTCAGTAAGTTAAGAGAAAATAAGATTCGGATTATAATACTTTTACCCGATCGCGGCCCGCTTCCATGACAGCATAATCCTTCCATGTTTTAAAAATACTTTCGCTGAGTAATTCCAGAGCCGCTCCCACTTTTTCAGGCGTAAAATTACCTTCTTGCGCCCACCACTCTTGCGCGCGTTTGCGGGCTTCCTGCTTGTCTACTTCGAAGTAATTAATGATGGAATCAGAAACCATCCAGGGTTTTGAAATGCTGGCATATTTATCAAATATCATGGAGCGCATCTGTGTGCCACTGGGCTGATTCTTAAAATGAGAAATAGTATAGGATAACGTTTCCGGCTCCGTCATGATCATATCCCAGTACCTCTTGCTGGTGACTACCTGATCGGTGGTGAGCAGGTACCCGTAGCCTCGTTCGATGGGTTCTTTGGTAATCTGGCAATTGACTTTCAATTCTTTTTTCTTTTTACCAAAAAGTGAATCCAATAAGGCCATAGGACTGAATTAAATGAATAAGATACTAAGTAGATACTTGTCAGACCGCAAATAGTTGCGCTAAAGGGAGAATATTTTACTTACAAAATATAAATGTTTGGTTATCAGTAAATTGAATTTATTTACCACTGGAGCCCCCATGTGCTGCTGCTTCCTTTCTTTTTTGAAATTGTTCATAATTGAACAGAAAATCTTCCAATTTTTCAATGGGAATCTTTTTGGCAATGATTTTCTTTCGTTCATCCAGTACGTACATGGTAGGGGTGGAGAAGGCATCATACAGTTTTTGATAATTACCCACCAGGGTTCGCGGACCGTTGACAGTCGTAAATGGAATTTTCATATCCCGGATGTAGTCTTTCATCTTTTGCATGGAGGTGTCTGATGAAACGGCATATACACCAATGCTCATTTTGGTTTTATTCTTATTGTAAAATTCCACCAGTTTGGGAGTTTCAACTTTGCAGGCCCCACAATCCGGATTGAAGAAATAGAGCACGGTAAACTTCTTCTTGAGATCGTACATAGATTGCACCTGAAGTTTATCATCTAACATGATCAGGTTAGGGCCTGTCATACCGATCAGACTCATTCTGACTTTGTCGGCATGTTCTTTCAGATTTTTTTTCATCGCAGCGTTGACCCAAAAATCCATTTCACCAGTGGCAAAGTAGGTGTCATATAACCGGACATAAACCGCGTCCATCCCCATGATGGGATGATTCTGATAGTTGTACATGCAGTTATATACCAGATACTTATATGTTTCCTGATTTTTTTTGGCTTTGGCTACCAATTGATTGATGGCCTTCAAAATCGTGTCCGGATCGGGGACAAAGAGCTTATCCAGATATTCTTTGATCTTCTCCTGATAAAACGGACGTGGCAGTCGGATCAGAGCATCATCTCCCACATCAAAGTTGTCAAAGAAGTGCTGCCGATAATACTTCCATTGAAAGGAAGAGTCGATGCTTCCATCTGCCTGGCGCGGAGGTTCGGGGACTTCAATATCGCGGGTAGCTTTGAGAAATCGTGTGGTCAGAAGTTGCGGGTGCTTTAGAAAAAGATCATCCTGAAAAGTGGTTACTTCCTTGTTTAACTTCTGCAACGCGGCACGGGCATCTTTTTTCTGCGCTTCTGAGAGCGTACTGTCCAATACGACCTTTCGAAAAGGTTCAGCCTCTTTTTGCTTCTTTTGGATGAAATTGACATTCTCTAAAAAGATCCGATTATCTTCATCGCCTTTAATGGAGAGATGCCCCGTGTAGTCCTGCATATCGGTTTCAATCTGAAAAAACTGATCGGCACCTACCACAAAGTCCAGCAATTTGGTTTTCCCCAACACCAGAAAATAGACACCTTGAGGCAAGGTCTTTTTTCCATCGAACGAAAATGAACCTCCTTTGACAAGAGCCGTATCCTTTAATACCGTGCTTTCACCATAATAGTTTCCAAGATAAGCGGTGGTGTCTTTCCAGCCCTTAATTTTAAAGTCAATCTTATAAGCCGGTTGTGCCACCGCCATGGTAGCCGCAGCTAACCAACCCCACACCAAAACTACATTTTTCATATCCGTCATGATCGCAATTAATAGGCCAATTGCATGCGAAGGTAAACAATTGTCTATTTTTAGGCGATAGCTTTTCTATTGAGCCAATTTGTTATGATTTTTTTAACAAACTAAAGATTGTCCATGAGCACTTCCCGTAGGAAATTTCTTCAAACGGTTGCCTCCGGAGCCCTTGCCTCCGGTTTGGCTGGTTCGTTACAGGCACAACATACGGCCACTTTTCCGGTGGTTCTGTCTACGTGGAACTTTGGATTGCAGGCAAATGTAGAAGCCTGGAAAATTTTGGTACATGGCGGACGTGCGCTTGATGCGGTCGAAGCCGGGGCCCGAGTTCCGGAAGGCGACCCAAACGAAACCACCGTTGGTTTGGGCGGTTTACCAGACCGCGATGGACGTGTCACCTTGGATGCATGCATCATGGACGAACACGCTAACTGTGGCTCGGTTGTTTGCCTCGAACATATTGTCCATCCCATCTCTGTGGCGCGGTTGGTGATGGAAAAGACCCCACATGTCATGTTAAGCGGCCAGGGAGCCTTACAATTTGCTTTGGCCAATGGATTCAAAAAACAGAAGTTACTGACGGCAGCCTCTGAAAAAGCATGGAAAGAATGGTTAAAGAAAGGCCAATACAAACCCATCGCCAATATTGAAAACCATGATACCATCGGCATTGTAGCATTGGATAAACATCAGAATCTATCCGGAGGTTGTACCACCAGCGGGATGGCTTACAAAATGAGTGGACGGATTGGCGATTCTCCCATCATCGGGGCCGGATTATATGTGGACAACGAAATTGGTGCCGCCACCTCCACCGGTGTAGGCGAAGAGGTCATTCGGATCGTTGGCTCGCATTTGGTGATTGAAATGATGCGACAAGGTCATACGGCTCAGGCGGCTTGTCAAAAGGCAGTGGAGAGGATTGTAAAAAATCAACCGGTGAAATCAAAGGAAATGCAAGTGGGTTTTTTGGCCCTTGGAAAGAATGGAAGTGTAGGTGCATTTGCCTTACAAAAAGGATTTACCTATGCCGTTCATACATCAGAAGGAAATGTGCTAAAAGAGGCATCCAGTTATTATTGATTCGTCATGATTATTGAAGTAGTGGTTTATTCCATCGAGTCTGCCTTGCGAGCCCAACAAGCAGGTGCTGATCGGATTGAGCTATGTGATAATCCGGGAGAGGGGGGAACCACACCTTCGTTTGGTGTTCTGGAGGCGGTCAGACAAAACATAAACATTGATTTGTACGTGATGATCCGCCCACGCGGAGGAGATTTTGTGTATTCAAACTATGACTTCCATGCCATGAAGCGTGATTGTTGGCAGGCCATGCGGCAAAGTGCTGATGGCGTGGTGTTTGGTATTGTTACTCCGGAGGGTAGATTAGATATAAAAAGGTGTAAAGAACTAATTGACCGTGCCCGGCCAATGAAAGTGACCTGTCATCGGGCATTTGATGTGACGCGCGACCCATTTGAGGCCCTGGAAGATGCGATTGCTGCCGGATTTGATCGTATTCTCACCAGTGGCCATCGGGCAAAAGCAGAAGAAAATATTCCCTTACTGAAACAATTGGTTGAAAAAGCAGGCGATCGGATTTCGATTATGCCTGGTGCCGGTATTACACCTGCCAATGCTCACATTATTTTGAAAGAAACCGGAGTTCAGGAAATTCACTTATCCGCTACGGGCTGGCGCCCTTCTGAAATGCAGTTTATCCATCCTGATTTATCTAAAGTAGCAGGTCTGTCTGACCCTGAAATCAGGACTGTGGATGGAGATCTGATTCGGCAAATCAGAGCAAACGGTCGCTGAAAGGAAGCTAATCACAAGAGATTAAATGGCAAAAAAAATCCGCTCGGGGCGGATTTTTTGGTGGAGACAGTGGGAGTCGAACCCACGACCTCGACAATGCCATTGTCGCACTCTAGCCAGCTGAGCTATGCCCCCGATGAAGAGGCGCAAATATATTTTTTAATTTCTGATCTGCAAAAGGAACCTATGCCATCACGGCCAGCATGTTAAAATAAGGTATCGCAAATTCTCGTTGGCCAGTGATTCTGGCTTTGGCTTGACCTTCTTCCGATGTGATGCCTTTGGTGGCCAGTTGCCAGGCCGTATTTTTGTCCACTTCAATGAAGGTGGAGGGTGAATCAACAACTGTTGTCCACTCCCAGCCTGTGTTTAGATACCTGATCGTCCATGTTTTTTCCAAACCTTCAATACGCAAGGCAACCACCGCCTCCGGGGCATTGAGGCTTCGGTAGGCGTAAGGAAGCGCACACAAAAAAGTATTCATCAACGGCTCAAAGAATTCGAGATCCAGTAATTCAGTGGTTTCGCCACACGCTTCACGAATCTGTTGTTGGTGATGCCACTTTTCGGTATACTCTCTGGCGATATGAAACCAGTTGGGAGATTTACTTTGCCCAGCCCAGGCTACCGGAAATGCAGCATCCGCATGTAAGTCCAGGGTTTGCAGACATTCAAAAAAAGTTTTCCCGGTTTGTTCCAGAAGTAAAATGAGTATCTCCGGACTCACCCGTTTCCAGGCCGTGACCCAATCAGAGTTTAATCGATTCAGATAGTTGAGTAATTCCTGATATGAGTGCAGTTCTCCTGGTGTTTCGCTGATATATTTATCACGCAAAAGGGAGATATGACGTAAGTTGCCATCCAACAGATGTGCTGCAATATCTTTCACCGTCCATAACTTAGCACGTGTAGGATGATTCCATGCCTGTTTTGGTAACGACCTTAGAAAGACCGTTAACTTCTGATCCAGCACAGGAAACAAATGAAGCGTTGGTATGGGTATTGGCGACATTATATCAACACCATTTTTCCACCATGATACCTACTACTTGGGTCCCGGAGGGCAATGCTTCCGTAAATAACTGGTAAACAAACCCGCCAGATGGGCGCTGGTACCTTCTCCCTCGTAAATCCCGTGAGAACGATTTGGGTAGGCCATCATCTGGAACTGTTTACCATGTTTGATCAATTCGTTCACCAGCATTTCGGCATTATTGTAATGGACATTGTCATCTCCGGTGCCGTGGATATAAAGTAAATTTCCCTTGAGGTTTTTAGCATAAGTAATTGGCGAGCATTTTTTGTAATCTGTAAAATCGGCATCTGGCACACCCATATATCGCTCCTCATAGATATTGTCATAGGTAGCGCGATTGCCCACCGCAGCTACTGCGATGCCTGTTTTATATATTTCTGGATATTGGAAAAGCAAATGCAAAGTGGTGGTACCACCACCGCTCCAGCCCCAAACAGCCACCCGGTCGGCATCGGCATAGGGCCACTTTAAAATCTCTTTGGCTCCCATCGCCTGATCTCTGACATTTAGGATTCCTACTTTTTTGTAGATGCTTTTGCGCCACTCACGTCCTTTAGGGGCAGGTGTCCCCCGACTATCCAATGATACATATAGATAGCCGTCACCGGCCATATCGCCCTGATAGAGTCGGTTGCGTCCGGCTCCAAAAACATCGCGGACGGTTTGGGAGGCGGGTTCAGTATATACCATAAACACGACTGGATATTTCTTGGAAGGGTCAAAGTTTTTGGGTTTAACTACCCATCCATCCATTTCAATTCCCTCTTCTGTTTTTACTTTAAAAAACTCCACAGTCGGTTTTAGCTGGGCGTTAGCTAATCTGCCCGCGATGCTCTCGCTTTCCCGGATTGCCTGGTGTGTGGAAATATCAATCCACTCTTCCATGGGGCGCGTGTAATGGTTTGAAAAACTATGTTGAGCCCATTTGCCCGTAGGCGAAATAGCATAATCGTGGGTTCCGGGTTGATTGAGGGGAGTGATTCTTTCCGCTTTTCCCTTGCCGTCCAGCCGTGTTTTATACAGATAGCGTTGGGTGGCGTTTTCAGGAGATGCCAAAAAGTAGATCGTATTTGTTTTTTCGTTGAGGGAGATATATTCAATAACATCATAGTTACCGGGTGTAATCAACGTTTCTTTTCCGTTGATACCAATTCGGTATAAATGATTCCATCCATCTTTTTCTGATTGCCATAAAAATTCCCTTTTGTCGTTTAGCCACTGAAAGTTATGCCGATACCCATAGGAGGAAGGGTTTCCATTAAAGGAGAATACTTCAATCCAGGCAGGATCTGATTCCTGATACACGACTGTAGCCTTGCTGGTCGTTGTTTGATACGAATAGATGATGTTGGTATTTTGAGCACGGTTCATTTGTTGCACAAAGATTTCCGTGGGCGATCGCCACTCGGTACGAACCAGATAATTGTCGTCCGCCTGTCCGGGGATCGATAGCCAATGAGTTTTTCGCGTGTCTATGTTAATGATCCCAAGCCGGGCGGGAGAGGGTTTTTCGCCAACGGTGGGATACTCTACCGGGATAATGCGCGAATAAACAGAGTCTGTTGTGTTGATCATGTAATAGTCCCGGATTTTACTGGCATCAATTTGCCAGAAGGATAAATGTTGGCTATCAGGACTCCAGTCAAATCCATCCCGGCAGCTAAATTCTTCTTCATAAACCCAATCAAATGTTCCGTTGATTAATTTTCGGTTGCCATCGGTGGTCAGGGCAATTTCCTTTTGAGTGGCTACATCCTCTACATATAAATTTTGCTCACTTACATAAGCCACCTTTTTACCATCCGGGGAGAATTTGGCAAACATCAGAGTGGCTTCAGGGCGATTTTTACCAATTTGTGTTAATGACTTCAAGGCCCGATGATAAATCCAATAATCTCCCCTGGTTTCGTATCGCCACACACGCCTGGAATTGGTATAAAAGAGGATTTGCTGCTGATCGGCAGAGAACAAAAAATTATTCACCGATAATGGTTGGGAGGTTCCTTTCGGTGTTAGATCGGATTTGCTCACCAAGGTACTTTTGGAGGCGGAGGGCAACACATATTGAACGAGTTCTCCATCCTCCATTTTGTAATATCCATTGCCATCGGCTGTCCATCGTGGTTGAGCCAGCGCAGCAAGGGCAAGCGTAAGCGTAACCAGAGAAAAAAATAATTTCTTTATCATATTCAGAAGTCGTTATAGTGTAATATTGGAAAGACTTGCTAGCCATCCTAAAAGTACAAAACTACAGATAATATCTATTCGTGTTTTTACTATGGGTTGAATTCAACGGTCTGACTGCCAGTTACCGATGGAACACCAAAGGACCGATGATTGTATCGGATACTCTGACCATGAATTGAAGAAGTAGGGTACACGGACTGTGTTCCCGTTCAAAAAACCACGGGCTTGTCAAGCATTCCCTTGGCAGAATGGGCTTTTTTTGCAAACTTTCACTTTCTAACCAAGGTCTGTGCATGGCTAAATTGAAGAACATTATTAAGCAGCTCTCGGAAAAGGACTTTAAACTAATCTATGATTCCTTGATCGAGAGCAATGCCGAGAAGTCGGCCTACCTGCTTAAGGCACTTCGTGAGCGATCTCTTTCCGACAGCAAGGTAATGGCTGAACTGGAGGTCAATGCGAATGCCTATTATACCATGCGTTCGCGTCTCAACCAACGGATTGAGGAACATCTGATTCAGAAAATGGAGAGCCCACGAACGGATATTTTGCGAAAAGTGGCTAATCTCAACGAAGTCCTTTTTACCAATAAACGAACCATTTCGATCGCCACCTTGCAGAAAATGGAGCGCGAACTGATTGACCGGGATCTGGCCAGTGAACTTACTGTGGTGTATAAGTCGCTCAAGAAAATGAATATACACTCACCGGAGTATTTTACCTACTCTCAGCTTTATAACCGGCACGTGGCCTATATGTTGGCGGTGGATAAAGCCGAGGATTTGCTGGCTGACTATTTTAAAAAGTATGGGATCTTTTTTCTGAGTGGTGAAAACACGGAGCGGATAGGCCTGGGGATGTTGATGAAAGAAATGCAGAACGTGGCCCGTTTGTATGAATCGCATCGATTGTATGTGTTCAAGAGCTGTATGCTGGTGTTTCACCGGCTATTTGTTGAGCCAGACGAAAATCTGGAGAGCGAAGAAGAGCCCATTGAAGATATCTTTAAAAAAGTAGAGGGTATTTTTGTGACGTATAATCTGGATCCGTTGTACTATCACCTCAACCTGGTTTTTGAGTTTTTGCGATTAGAGTATTATAACCACTATAAAGTTTATCGGCAGGCAGAGAAATATTATGAGGAGGTAAACGATGCTGCCAGTAACTTGTTGGTGAATTATCCTTACTATACTTTTTCAGCTCAGTTTCTCATTTCCAAGATCGAGCGACATGTGCGCTTGGGTTTAGAGAAAGAACTATACGCAGAAAATGAAAGCCTTTTCCAGGAGTTTGAGATGGATACGGATAACTTGCCCATGTATGTTATCTACACCACCTATAAGGCGTTAAGCAGTTATTACAGCGGACGGTATGATGAGGCTGGAAAGTTTTTGAATACGTTGCTGGCAGATGTATCTATCAAGAAATATACCTATGTAGTATTGGAGCTGAAGACGTTGATGGCCCTTCAGTTTGTTATGCAACGTGAAATTGAGACTTTTAATACAACAGCCATCAGCATCATGCGTGGATTGCGGTCAGTGGATGAAGATGAATCCAGCAGTGTTTTTCATTTTTTGAAAATCTTGAAAATAGCTGTCAGCGAGGCAAAACGGGAAAAAGAAAAGAAGATTATGGTCGTCATACCTCAACTGAAAGCAGCTAAAGTAAAGCATTTTGCCCCAACGCGACTCGTTCAAATCGATGAGGAGTTTATCAAAAAATTGATTTCGATCGAATCCTTTTAAACTTCCAGCTTGGATATGCTATCGCTGGTGAGTGGCTTGTTCAGATATTGTTGAACACTATTATACTTTTTGGAGCGACTAAAATCCTGAGGATTGATGGAAGAAGTTAACATAACGATCTTACACTTCTTTTTTGTAGCACTTGACAATTTTTCAAATTCATCTAAAAATTGGAAACCATCCATCAAGGGCATATCAATATCCAGAAAAATGAGGTCGGGTAACACCTGATCCCCGATGTTAAGTTTTTCCATGTTGCGCAAAAACTCAATGGCACTTTTGGCACCCGTATGGGTATAAATCGTCTGCGTGATATCGGCCGCCTCAATCATTTTTTGATTGATCAGGTTGTCAATTTCATTATCATCAATGAGCATAACAATCCGATATTTTTTACCTGTCATAGAATTCCTTCTGGGTTAGAGTTAAAGTTGAAAAGTAGACGAAAGGGTTAACTAATACAAGGAAAATGAAATAGAAGGTACAATTTCTTTACAAACATCATAAGTCAAACTTAATACCTTGTGCCAGTGGCAGATGACTTCCATAATTAATGGTGTTTGTTTGTCTACGCATGTATATTTTCCATGCGTCTGAACCCGACTCTCTTCCTCCTCCGGTTTCCTTTTCCCCACCAAAAGCACCTCCGATTTCAGCACCGGAAGTCCCGATGTTTACATTTGCAATTCCACAGTCCGATCCTTGAGAAGAAAGAAACATCTCCATTTCATCCAAACGGGTGGTCATCAGGGCTGATGACAGACCTTGCTCTACTCCGTTTTGTAGGGCAATGGCTTCTTCCATCGTTTTGTACCGGATCAGGTAAAGAATCGGAGCAAAAGTTTCCTGTTGAACAATCCTGAAAGTGTTTTTAACTTCTGCGATGGCCGGTTTGACATAACAGCCAGATTCATAACCTTTACCCTTCATTATCCCACCTTTCACAATCAATTTTCCTCCCTCTGCAACTACCTGGCGAAGGGCAGAAGTATAGGACTTGACCGCCAGCGTGTCAATCAAAGGACCCACATGGTTACTTTCGTCTAAAGGATTGCCAATACGCAATTGGCTGTAAGCTTTCACCAGTCTGTTTTTGACTTCTTCGAAAACAGATTCATGGATAATCAATCTGCGGGTGGTTGTACAACGCTGTCCGGCAGTACCGACCGCACCAAAAACAGCCCCCATAATAGACATATCCAGATTTGCATGCTCAGATATAATAATTGCATTGTTGCCCCCTAGTTCAAGTAAACTTTTGCCAAGCCGCTCACTTACAGTTTTGGCAACCTCCTTACCCATGCGCACAGAGCCGGTAGCAGATAGTAATGGGATATGTTTATTTGACGAAAGCCATTGTCCTACGCGGTAATCACCATTGACCAGACACGAAACACCCTCCGGAACATTATTCTTTTTAAATACCTGTGCGATGATATTTTGACAGGCGATGCTGCACAAAGGTGTTTTTTCAGAGGGTTTCCAAATACAGGTATCACCACAAACCCAAGCCAGCATGGTGTTCCATGCCCAAACAGCTACTGGAAAATTGAAAGCAGATATAATTCCCACCACCCCCAGGGGATGATATTGCTCGTACATGCGATGATTGGGGCGCTCGCTGTGCATGGTTAAACCATGAAGCTGTCGGGATAACCCTACTGCAAAGTCGCAGATATCAATCATTTCCTGAACTTCTCCCAGACCTTCTTGAAGGGATTTCCCCATTTCATAGGATACCAACTGGCCAAGCGGTTGTTTGTATTTACGAAGGGCTACACCGATTTGTCTGACCACCTCTCCACGCTTGGGTGCGGGTACTTGTCTCCATTGGACAAAAGCTGCCTGCGCGATGTCAACGACCTTCGTGAAGGACTTTTCATCTGCCCCACGAACAGATGCAATTTTCTTTCCGTCTACCGGAGAGAACGAATCTAAACGGTCTCCGGTGGAGCGAAGCCATTGCCGGCCTGTGGAAACACCCGGATTGGAGGATTGAATACCTAATTGAAGAAGGGTTTGCTTGATCATAGAATTTCACCAAAGGATTGTTGGACAAATGTACGATTAAAGACCAAACCCATGCCTCCATAGTGGCCATTCTGATTCTTTCAGAAAACGACTATTTTACCAGTCCACTCCGTAGGTACCTTTGGTTCCATCACGGTAGACACCCTCCACCAGCATGCCTCCTTTTTTAATCTCCAGTATTTGATTCAGTGAGGTAATGTCACTAACGCTGACCTTATCAATGTGGGTCATCACAAAACCTTTTTGGATGCCCGCTTTTTTCCATTTTCCGTCTGTCAAGGAGGTAATCTTAATGCCTCCTTCTAACTCCAATGCAGCCAGTTCCGGATAATCTATTTCTTCAAAAGATGCGCCTTCAATCTCATTTTCCATTTTTTTCTTTTGAATCGTTATCTCTCCGGCATAGTTTTTTAACTGTGCCAATACTTCCCGATTACTTCCTCCTCTGCGATATGAAACCAGAACGGAATGTCCCGGACGGTTACGCGCCACCCGTTCCTGCAACTCGGAAACAGAATTGACTTCATGTTTATTGATGGCTATGATCACATCCCCTTGCTGAATACCGGCCTGTTCTGCTGCACTGCCTTCGTTAACAGAGCTGACAAATACCCCCCGAACAATATCCAGTCCTAGTTCTTCAGACAGTTCGGCTGTAACATCATTGATCTGAACTCCTAATAACCCACGTTGAACTTCTCCGAACTCCAGCAAATCATCCATGATTTTTTTTACCAAATTAACCGGAATGGCAAATGAGTATCCTGAATAACTCCCGGTATTGGTGGCAATGGCCGAGTTAATACCAATCAATTCGCCTTTTAAATTAACCAAAGCGCCACCGCTGTTTCCTGGATTGACAGCCGCATCGGTTTGAATAAATGACTCAACCTGTAAGCTGTTGCGGTCCCGAAGAATGCCAATGTTTCTTGCCTTCGCGCTGACGATTCCAGCGGTAATGGTAGAATTTAAATCAAAGGGATTGCCGATGGCCAACACCCACTCACCTGCAGTGGTCAGATCAGAATCCCCATAGGGAACAAAGGGTAAACGTGATGCTTTTATTTTTAACAAGGCGAGATCGGTGGATGGATCTTTTCCTACCAATTTGGCAAAATACCTTTCGTTGGTATGAAGAACCACTTCAATATTGGTGGCATTTTCAATGACATGATAATTGGTCACGATATACCCATCATCTGTGACGATGACTCCAGAACCAGATGATTGGGCGTGTGGATTAAAGTAGTGTTCCAGCGCATTGATGCTAAAACTGCCTGAACCATACGTGGTGCGGATGTGAACGACAGCCGGTGTGACGGCTTTGGCAGCCGGTTGAAAATTGGGTGAGGAAACAAATGGAGAGAATGAGGAATCACGCGGAGCATTCACCATCATGTTTTTTTGACGTTGCTCGATGGACGGGTAGGGGGGAGCAGGTTGCAGATATTGAAGTGCAAATAAAATACCCAGGATAGCCCCTATAAAAGAGGAAACAATGACCAATCCGATCCACAGAACCTTTCGCATGAAATACTTTTTAGCCTTGGCCAATATAGGCATTCCAACCGGCATCTGATACTGGGTGACGATTTGTACAAATTGCGCTGAAAAAGATAAGCCCCGGACTTTTCAGTACCGGGGCTACCCCACTAAACCTAACCCTACCTAACCTACTTACTTAACTCAATTTACCCCACTTTAATTGTGTGTTTGAGTACTTTCTTTTCATCTTTTGGAATCACCAACTCCAAAATGCCATTGGTATAGGCCGCATTGATTTTGGTAGCATCAACGTTTTCTGGCAGATTGAACGATCGGCTAAAGGCACCATATTGTGTTTCAATGGAATGAAAATTTTTCTCCTTTTTTTCGTTCGTCAGCTTTCGCTCACCACTGATGGTCAAGAAATTGTCATTTAACTCGATCGTGAAATCTTCTTTTTTCATACCCGGCACCGCTACATGGATTTCATAAGCTTTGTCTGTCTCTGCAACATCAACTTTCGGTAAAAAGTTGCTTCCACCCGTACGCGCTATTGATTCGTTAAAGAATCGGTCGATTAATGTGCTGAATGAAGTCGGTACGAATTCATTCGCGTTATATCTGATTATGCTCATAAATAAAGGGTTTTAATGTTTGACTATCTGATAGTCAAAACTATGCCGACCCGATTTTAGTCCTCTTTATGTGACTAATTGACATTATTTGGTCAATTCATTGACAAAAATGAGACATAATGACACTTTCTTTCTAAAAATTGTCATAAAAAAACCCCGACCTTGGTCGGGGTTTGCTCCTCCTCTTGGGCTTGAACCAAGGACCCCCTGATTAACAGTCAGGTGCTCTAACCAGCTGAGCTAAGGAGGAAGGGGCTGCAAAAATAGCGCATCTCTTCAAAAACACAACCATTGCTAATGGATTTTAATAAATCAGAGGTGACAAGTAAACCTTTTTGGATTAAGGTCGTATATTTACTTTGTATTTAAAAGTACTTTTAAATGAAAGAGAATCTATCCTATCAGGAAGATCTTGCTTCGGTCAGAAATCTGATGGAGCGATCATCTAAGTTTATTTCCTTGAGTGGCTTATCTGGAATTCTCTCGGGTGTATATGCGTTGGCAGGCGCGGGTTATGCCTATCAGGTAATTTACGATGGTGAAATCAGGCGAACGATTTCATTTTACTTTCAACATCCGCAGGACGTATATCAATTATGTGTGATCGCCTTTCTGGTACTGATCTGCTCCTTAGCCACGGGAGTTTTTTTGAGCCTTCGCAAAGCGAAACGGAAAGGGCAGTCTTTATGGACTATCTCCTCTCGTAAACTCCTGATTAACCTTCTGGTTCCTTTGGTGGCGGGTGGCTTATTCACACTGATTTTACTTAGCCGGGGCTATTTTGGAATTATTGCTCCTTCGCTCCTGATTTTTTATGGACTCGCTCTGATGAATGCCAGCGCTAACTTATTTGATGAAATCCGATACCTGGCCTATTCAGAGATTATCCTTGGCCTGGTGGCGGCTTTTAATCCGGGATACGGGTTGCTTTTCTGGGCCATTGGTTTTGGGGCGCTACATATTTTTTATGGTGCCCTGATGTACCGAAAATATGACCGATGAGAAATCCATTTGATTTTTTGGATAAGTTATTGGAGCATCGCACCCGTCTTCAGATCATGGGAGTGTTAGTAGCCAACGAAGCTTTCGAGTTTACCGAATTACGGGAGTTGCTACAAACCACGGACGGCAATTTGGCCACGCATTTAAAGGCATTAGAACGTGAAAAATACATAGCCATCCATAAGACATTTATTGAACGCAAGCCCAATACCCGTTACAAGGCAACGGAAAAAGGAAGAAATGCTTTTAAAAAACACCTGGATGCCATGGAAGAGGTGATCAAACATCAACGAAACTAATTTTTTTATCAATTAACTTTTAAACTAAAAGTACTTTCAAATGGAAAATTTAAATCCTTCCCCGCTCGACCGATTTAACCACTGGTTAAAAGAGTCTGTCATGATCAAGTTATTTTCAATTGGCTTTCTGATTTTGCTGTTGCTCATCCCGTCTGCCTGGATCCAATCGTTGATGGAGGAACGACAAGGAAGAGCCGCTGAGGTAGTTGCCGAAATTTCCTCCAAATGGTCTGGCTCGCAAACGATGATGGGCCCCATACTCGTGATTCCGTTTACAAAAATTGAAAAAGTTAAGCGATGGGAGAAAGAGAAGTTAATTGAAGAAGTAACGGAGCATACGCAACGTGCCTACTTTTTGCCAGATCAGCTTCTATTGGAGTCAGACATTAAACCGCAGGTGAGGCATCGTGGTATTTTTGATGCGGTGGTATATGATGCTTCCATCTCCCTGACAGCTACGTTTGCCTCTCCTGACTTTACCCGATGGAGCATTCCGGATAGTCAAATCCATTGGAAGGACGCCTCACTGGTGACCGGCATTAGTGACATGAGAGGGATCAGTGACAACCCTGTTATTAGAAGTAACACGAAAATTTTTGTAGCAGAACCAATTAACAATATTGGTGTCAACATGCGGGAACCTGTTGATACCATGGATGATCCGGTTCAAGGGGTTAGTACATTACTGGGATGGACATCACGGGCGGATGTTTTTGATACCATTTCCATGACGATCCAGCTAAAAGGAAGTGAACGCCTTTTTTTTGTTCCGGTTGGTAAAACTACTGAAGTAAAAATGACAGGCGACTGGGCATCTCCCAGTTTTGATGGATCGCTATTGCCAGCTCAGGATCCTGTTATCACGGATCAGACATTTTCGGCTTATTGGAAAATACTTTCGTTTAACCGACCATTCGCCCAGCAGTGGATTGAGCAAGACCAGCATTTGGGAGGATCATCATTTGGTGTACGACTTGATTTACCGGCTGATCAGTATCAAAAAAGTATTCGAACGGCTAAGTATGGAAAATTGATCATTATCCTGGCGTTTACAGCCTTGTTTCTGGTAGAGATTGGAAGTAAAGTCAGGATACATCCCTTTCAATACATACTGATTGGAATAGCATTGATTATTTACTACACCCTTTTGCTTTCTATATCTGAACAATTTGGGTTCGATACGGCATATGCCATCGCTTCTACGGCCACAGTTACCCTGGTAGGATTGTATGCGCTTTCCTTTTTAACCAAACGATCACTGGTGATCATATTTACACTTTTGATGATCCTTTTTTATGTATTCATTTTTGTGATTGTACAGGCACAGGACTATTCATTGCTGATCGGAAGCATAGGGTTGTTCCTGATTGTGGCAGCCGTTATGTACTTCTCCCGAAAAATTAAGTGGTATAAGGAATAAAACAATAAAAGTAGGGAGGTAGGACTCCGATGGAAGTCCTACCTCCCTACTTAAATACGCACATGATAAATGTCTGTTTCGTTTCGCTGGATGGATCTGACTTCAAAACCGCCCGGTTGCGGAATCTGTTCGACTAAGTCAAATACCTGACATGATTTCGGAAGACTCGAAAAGATCAATAAGAACTCAAAAGGCTTGCTCTCGCGAATCCAAGTCCATACGGGTGCGTAGGAAATATTTTCGGCATGTATCAATTCAGCCTTGGCAGGAGAATGTTGATCCAATAGATAAGTAGTTCTCCAAATCCGAATGAGCGTGTCTGCCTGAGCCTGGGGATAGTAACAGTGCACATAAATATATCCATCTTCGAAAAGAGCAGGATCAATGGATGCGAGCACCTCAGCATCAACAACAGGTTTGGGTGTAACGGCAGGTTCCTGAACTACGGGCATGTCAACTTTTCACCACTTCCGCAATACATTCAATTTCCACCAGAGAATCTTTTGGTAGCCGGCTCACTTCTACGGTGGAACGAGCAGGTTTATGCTCTCCAAAGAATTTCTCGTATGCTTGATTCATGCGTTCAAAATCAGCAAAATTCTTCAAAAAGACAGTGGTCTTTAATACGTGCGAACGGTCAGTTCCGGCCGCCTTTAACACGGCTTCCAGATTTTGCAAAACGAGGGTGGTTTGTTCGGCTGCGGTAGCCCCCTCAATGACCATAGTGGCCGGATTTAATGGAGTCTGGCCAGAACAAAACACTAAGTTTCCACTGACATTGGCATGAGCATAGGGGCCAATGGCTTTAGGGGCGTGATCGGTATGTATTCTTTTCATGAATCAGTATTTATTTAAGTTCAGGTATAACAATTCTGTCAATGGGGTCACAGATAATCATTCTTGACGTAGGTAAATTGAATTAATGGAAGTGATATAAAAATACCAGAAGTGCTGTAAATGCCGGTTTGGGGTTGTCTTTAATTTCGAGGGTCACATCCATTTCAAATTTGGTGATCCCCCTGAGGTTGGCAATGCTATGAAGTTTAGTTCGCAGTCTTACTTCTTGTCCGGATAGCACAGGTTGGTTAAACTTTAGTTTTTCAATGCCATAATTCACCATCATTTTGGTATTTCTGAATTCAACAATCTGGCCCCATAAGTAAGGTACTACTGATAGCGTCAGGTATCCGTGAGCAATCGTACTTTTAAACTGGCTTTCCCGCGCGCGTTCCGGATCAGTATGAATCCATTGTTGATCCAGTGTGGCATCGGCAAAGAGTTGAATCTGTTGCTGCGTGATGGGTAGATAGTCAGAAACACCAATTTCTTTCCCTAGAAACTGTTGAAACTCTTCAAAACTGCTGATGATCAGATTTGCCATGGATCCAGATTCAAAATTAACAGGGCTAAGGTAAGTCCACTTTGTCAAAATTGCCAATCTTTCATTTCTGGAACGTAAAAATGTCGGATTCTTCAACTATTCTCCACTGAGGGCAATTGATTATTTTTAAGCGATCATGAGATAGATATGGTGATATGAGAAATGAAGAAAAAGAGATATTGAGTTATGTATTAACTCACGAGTGGAAATCAGAACTGGAAAAAGTATTGGCTCAGTATCACATAACCGCTGCCTGGGTGGCGCTGCTTTTTAACCCTATTTTTACTCTTACGGACTATATTAACCTCCCTCAGCATTGGCATGTTATGGCTGTCATACGTACAATTGTTTCCTTGACGATCGGGATCACTTTGATCCTTGGTAAAAGATTATACTGGCATTCCTACTTTATTGTTTTTGTGCCTTTTTTTCTGATCTCGCTTCAAAATGCTTTTGTCTATCAATTTGTGGCACCAAAAGATTTATTGGGACAAAATCTGAACTACATGGCTTTATTTATCGGGGCGGGATTTTTTGTGGCGTGGCGCTGGTCCTATTCTTTTATAGTGGTTAGTGTTTCAATGGCAGCCACATTTGTCTTTGTATCGATCAATCCAAATTTGACTATTTATGAGTTAGCCTTTAATGGAGGGTTGCTGCTGGTAGTGGTTCAGTGTTTTTCAGCAGTGTTGATAAATACGCGTTTTCGATTGATTGGAAAAGAGCTTCAGGCGCGCCTGGCATTAAAAATCCAATCCAATCAAATCCAAAAGATGAATGAAAATCTGGAAATGTTAGTTCAGCAACGAACTGAAGAATTGCAACGAAAAAACAGAGCACTGCAAGAATATGCGTTTATCAATGCGCATAAACTTCGCGCACCCGTAGCGAGCATATTAGGGCTATTGCAGATATTTAAGACCATGCCTTTGCCGGCAGAAAGTGTTCAGGCATTGGAACATTTGAATGAATCAACCCATCGATTGGATGCGATCGTATCAGAGATCACCGAGTCAATCGAAAAGGCTGATTAAGCTTTTTGCGACCGTTGAAACCACTTCTTCTTAGGGCTTCGTTTTTGACCACCAGCCTGACCTTGTGAGCGATTGAAGGTCTGGTTTCCTTTAGATGCCGAAGGCGAAATAACGGATGTGGCCGACATGACAAATGGATGATTTTCTACTACAGGGATAACCTTGCCGATTAGTTTTTGAATGTCTTTCAGGTATGCCTTTTCTTCGGCATCACAGAACGAAATCGAACTTCCGCTGGCACCAGCTCTTCCTGTGCGACCGATCCGGTGAACATAGGTTTCCGGTACATTGGGCAATTCATAATTAATGACATGCGAAAGTTCATCGATATCTATTCCACGTGCGGCAATATCAGTGGCTACCAAAATACGCGTTTTTCGAAGTTTAAAATTGGAAAGTGCCCGTTGTCTGGCATTTTGTGATTTGTTGCCATGAATAGCTTCGGCTGTGATTCCTGCTTTGTTCAGATCCTTGGTTACACGATCTGCTCCATGTTTGGTCCGGGTAAAAACCAGTGCTGAAAGAATGGACTGATCTTCCAAAAGTTTGAGCAGTAAATGTCGTTTATTGCCTTTGTCTACATAGTAAACGGTTTGTTGAATTAAGTTAGCCGTGGACGAGACTGGTGTTACCTCTACGCGCACCGGATGAATCAGAATGCTGTTGGCCAGTGAGGCAATCTCTGACGGCATGGTAGCCGAAAATAAAAGTGTCTGGCGTTGCGTAGGAAGTTTAGCAATAACTTTTTTCACATCATGAATAAACCCCATGTCCAGCATACGATCGGCTTCATCGAGCACGAACATTTTAATATGGGTAAGACGAATATACCCCTGATCCATCAGGTCTAATAGACGACCGGGAGTAGCAACTAAAATATCGACCCCCATCCGAAGGGCATCGGTTTGTGATTTTTGTGAAACCCCTCCAAAAATGACGGTATGCTTTAATCGCAAATGCCGCCCATAGGCATGAATACTTTCCCCAATTTGAATGGCGAGTTCGCGTGTAGGAGTAAGGATGAGTGCTTTAATACCCTGAGGCCCCTTTTTATACAATTCATCGGTATGTAAAAGTTGTAAAATTGGAATAGTAAAGGCAGCCGTTTTTCCGGTTCCTGTTTGGGCACATCCCAACAAGTCTTTCCGCTGTAGGAGTAAGGGAATTGACTTTTCCTGGATGGGTGTGGGTTGCGTATAGCCTTCTGTTTTGAGCGCACGTAAAATGGGCTCAAGTAAGTTTAATTCGTCAAATGTCATGTGATTTTAAATGCCAGTCCGAAATAGTTAGAAATAAAAAGTAAAAATGGACTGACTATGATTATTTGATGCAAAGATAGACAATTTGTTCCAATATGAACGAATTATGCTTTTTTGAGTGTATTTGGAAGTAATTTATCAAATTGAATGAAAGCAAAATCGCTTTGCTAAAAAGTGGAGTTTAGGCTAGTGTATCATCTCATAATGACTAGACTAAAATCTTTTGCAAACTCCGTCAGGTAATGAATTTCTGACGGCTGAAGCAATTCTTTCTTTTTGTAAAAGAGAAGTTTGTTTTTATGACACTCAATATGAATATCTTCTCGGTTCTCCAGAAAAGTTAAGATAGGCTTGGAAAAGAAATTTCTTACCCTGGATTCATCTGTTCCACGCAGGTAGTATTTTTTTGAAAAAAGCGGATGGTCGGGAAAGTCGATGTCTCGTCCAAACATCAGTTCGGAGACTTTGGTAAACAATCCTTCCGGCTCAAGTGAAAAGTCGGGAATGGGATGATCTAGTTCGCTGATCATCACCACCGTGATTCCCACCTCCGCTTGAGATTGTCTGGCTCCTTCGGTGATAGTCACGTCCGATATTTCTACTTTACCATTATCCAGATAGCGTGTGAGGATATTCTCTTCGTATTGTACCTTACTGCCTACTTGAATCGGAAAGTCTTTATACTTGGAGGAATTCCGGATCCGTTGTGGATAAAAAATATAATCTTCATGTTCGGCAAAATCCCGTAGCTCCAGTTGACGAGGAGATAACTTTATTTCAATACGGGAGGAGTGCTCCGGTACATATTTACGGGCGGCTAAGGGATGGTTGGAGAATGGTTTAAACCGATCGAAACTTTTGGTCATGACAGTTCCACCTTTATGATGGTAGTCTTCTTCGAAGTGGTACAGTAATTCCATAAAGGAGTGATCAAGCATTTTGGCGCCTTTGAAGTCTAGTATTACTGTTTCACCAGGGGGAATGGAATACAACAGTTTTTTGAATCCTAAGAGATTGGAGAAAAGAGCCGATTCTTTTATTTTGATATAATGTTCCCGATCTCGATGGGTGATTTCATAATGTGATTTGAAAATACTTTTCGCAGAAACTCCATTCATCAGGTGAAAGATTATCTTTACCAAAATTCCTACAAAAACACCGATCAACAGATCCGTTGATATGGTCACGATGATGGTCACAACAAAAATCACTAGTTGCTCAGACCCAATTTTGTAGGTCTTGAAAAATTCATTGGGAGAGGCCAATCGATACCCGACTGAAATTAACAATGCCGCCAGCGCTGTATTGGGAATCATTTCAATAACCGGAATAAACAGGAGCATAGCCAGTAGCAGAAATGCTCCATGAAAAAGATTGGCCCACCGCGTCCTCCCTCCAAAACTCACGTTGGCTGAACTGCGGGCTACTTCCGAGATCATAGGTAAGCCACCAAGAATGGCGGAAAGTCCATTGCCCGCACCTACTGCCATCAAGTCTTTGTTGGGGTTAGAAGGGCGCTTCCATGGATCCAGGCCATCAATGGCTTTTACCGTCAATAGTGTTTCAAGACTATTGACGAACAGAAACATCACCACATATTTCCAGAAGACAAATGTTCCGATCAAACCAAAACTGATGTTTAGTCCTATGTTTGACCAGAAGTCACCAATCTTCACCATATCAAAGGCGGGTTCGGTATGCTTAAAGTCCATGATAAGTGCCATGGGTATTGTTACCAGTAGAACCACCATGGGTGCCGGAATTTTTTTTACCACTTTGTTTTTGATCAGAGGCATGCCGAAAATGATTATGAGACTGATTACCCCCACCAGGGTTACTCTCGGATCTTCATGTAATATGGACTCAGGAATCATCTCAAATAGTTCCAAAGGTTCTTTGCCTTTCAGTAATGCTGGATCTATTCCTAACAGAATGTGTATTTGTTTCGAAAAGATGATTAGCCCGATCGCGGCCAACATGCCGTGAACGACCGAATGAGGAAAAAAGTCACTGAGCGATCCAAATTTTAAAAACCCTAAGAGTATTTGAATGATAGCAGCAATAAAAATAGCACCCAAGGCCAGGTGCCAGCCTTCCGTACCGCCTCCCATTTCAATGACGGCGCTGGCGCAGATCGTGATTAGTCCTGCGGCTGGACCCTTAATGGTTAAGCGTGATCCGGCAAAGAAGCTGACAAACAGACCTCCAATCATGGCTGTTAGTACACCCATGGCTGGGGGAAATTCACTCGCTTTGGCGATACCTAAACTAAGCGGCAATGCCAGTAAAAAGACTAGAAATCCTGAGATCAAATCTGACCGCCAGTTTTCTTTCAGTCCATCCCATCCGTCTTTTGGTAAAGTTGATAAGTTCATAAGTATATGTTAATGGCTTATCCGCGAAGACAAACCTTTTAATAGTTAAATGATAAAGAAATTTTGATTGATAAAAGCCAACGCCTTGTCTGGTCGTTTGGTTAATCAATTTCAGATTTGAAATTTGTGAATGGATGTCAGTCGAATGGCCAGAGTAAATGTACAATTGGCCAGGCAATCCAGAAGCGATTGATCTTCCTGTGTAGAAGCCGCGAATCTGGTGCGTATGAATAACCATGAGAATGCAGCTAACTCCTGTTTGGTTAATTTCTCCCGTTCATTTTCTTCGGACAAGTCTTCAGCCAGAAGCAAGATATTGACTATGGAAGGGGCTTTTTCAAAATGCTTGCCATTCAGGGACGGAGCGTCAGGACAGGGTTGTGACGAGAGAAGTGTACACATCACAGCCTCAGCACAAAAAAGAACCAAAGCTATACTCGAAATCAACTGAAGTCTTGACCGGATCATGATAGGAATGAGCAAATATCAATTAATTTAAAGAAATCACAAGTAAAATGACGCAAAAAAAGCTCCCTTTTGGCTATCAGTTGTTAGCAGTGAGATAAAAATTTTAGTTCAAAATTTTCGTTTAGTGGTCTCCACACTTCATATATTTGATGGCATGTTCATGAAACAGTCAGTAAAACAATCGTTAAAAGTAGTGCTTGCACTCACGTTGATTTTTGTTTTCCTGACCACGTTTATTTGTCCATTCTTCTTCAGCGTACACAGCACGCATGACAAAGGTGAGTGGATCCAGACAGACACCCATGGTGCTCAGGTCGATTTTTCTCACCTGCTTTTTGAAGAGACGGAAGAAACCGAATGGAGTTCTCATGATTTGGCAAAAGCACCAGCGTCTCTTTCAAGACAAGTGTATTTGGGCGAAAATAATTTCCCTCTTTGGAAGGAGCAATCTTCGGTAGGTCACTACCATCACCTTCCCATTTATCTGTACACGAGAACTATTTTGATTTAGTAAGTGATGATACCTGTCTGACATGATTGCGATGTTTTGAGTCGCTCTAAATGTCATTTCGTTCAGTCTCTCACCATCAATCACTAAAGTATGGATCATTTTGATTTATCAGAAACTATTCATCGTTTAAAACACCACTTACCTGCTCAAGCAGCATTAAAAGATTTTATCCACCACAATACCCTCCATGCTTTTCAAGATCGGAGTTTTTTTGAGGGAGTTCAGCAAGCCTCGCGGATTTTTGGTTATAAAACCACTTTATCGTTAACAGAGTTTCGGGATTTATTTGCACAAAACCGTATCCGTGAAGATATCTTAAAGAGGATTATTGAAAAGCGATATCCTCAGGAAGTGGATGTGTGGATGAAAAATTTATTGACTGCTTCCTTTGAAACCCATGAAATACCCAGGGTAGGCCGATTGCGGGCGCAATGGAAGCGCGTTTATCGGATAGATCTTGACTCCATGGTGCACCCCATACTTTTCCGATTGATATGTAGCTATCTGGATCAGGGAATTTCACTTTGGAATTTCCCGGTTTGGAATAGAGGATTGCTGGAATCTATCCGGGAAATGGAGCGTCTGAGCTTCAGTAGCTTTTTTAAAACCAAACGGGCACGACAGTGGTTGATAAAAGGAGAAACAGATATTACGTTCCTATTGGATCACGTGGTTGGAGACCCTTTATATTTTGAACAATACCTTTTTGATCAGCAGTTTGCGCATCCCGGATGGTCAGGGTTGGTGTCAACAATCGAGGATCACCCACAAACTTTATTGGATCAACGTAAAGTGTCTTTACATGATTTAATTGTGTTGGAATTGTTACTGGAAATAGATGCGCTGGATGATCAATTTCAGGAACAATGGAATCCCCTCACCAGCAGGCTAGAAGATCCTCCGTTAGCTATTTTAGTTCCTGCCGAATCAACAGACCTGGATCGTACGTTAGCCCTGTGGCAAGAGGCGTTTGAATGGACATACTATGACCAGGTGTTGGAAGGATTGAAAGAAGCCAGGCGTCCGGAAGAGAAGAGCGTTACCTTTCAGGCTTTGTTTTGTATTGATGATCGGGAGTGTTCCTTTCGGAGATATCTTGAAAAAATGGACTCTTGCTGTGCCACTTATGGCACACCAGGTTTTTTTGGCGTGGAATTTTTCTTTCAACCGCAACGAGGAAAATTCTATACTAAACTATGCCCGGCACCGATCAATCCTCGTTTTTTGATAAAAGAGAAGGAGGGTAAAACTAAACGAGAAATAGACTTTCATTTATCTAAACACACCCATTCGCTTATTCGTGGGTGGCTGATCAGTCAAACCATGGGATTCTGGTCAGCTATTAAACTTTTTCTTACCATTTTTCGACCATCGTTGAGCCCTGCTACTGCTACTTCCTTTCGTCATATGGATAAGGATGCAAAGTTGACGGTTGAAAATACAGATACTAACGATCGCGAGAATAATCTACAAATCGGTTTTACCATACCTGAAATGGCTATCCGTGTAGAAGGCTTGCTCAAAAGCATCGGTCTGATCAAGGATTTTGCTCCACTGGTCTACGTAGTGGGGCATGGTTCCAGTAGTGTTAATAATCCTCACTTTTCAGCATATGATTGTGGGGCGTGTTCCGGCAGGGCTGGTTCTGTCAATGCGCGTGTTTTATGCCAAATGGCCAACCACCAGGAAGTGAGAAAACTCTTGAAGGAAAGGGGAATTTTTATCTCCGAATCTACTCGTTTTGTAGGCGGTCTTCATGACACTACCCGTGACGATATTACATTTTTTGATGAGTATTTGCTTACAGAAGAGCAACAGATTCGTCATAAAATCAATCTTCGGACTTTTACTCAAGCGCTTGATTTAAATGCCAAAGAACGATCTCGCAGGTTTACGTCCATAGACTCCCGCAAAACACCCGAACAAATCCATGAGCGGGTGAGAGTCCGATCGGTATCATTATTTGAACCTCGACCAGAGTTGAATCATGCCACCAATGCTTTGTGTATTGTAGGGCGAAGAGAAATGACACAAGGACTTTTTTTGGATAGACGATCTTTTCTGAATTCGTTTGATTATCGAATTGATCCCGAGGGTAAGTACTTGCTCAACATTCTAAAAGCCGCAGCTCCTGTTTGCGGGGGTATCAACCTGGAGTATTTTTTTTCAAGAGTAGACAACCAAAAATTGGGAGCAGGCACAAAACTTCCGCACAATGTGATGGGATTGTTTGGTGTAGCAAACGGGATTGATGGAGACTTACGACCGGGATTGCCCAGTCAGATGATAGAAGTGCATGATCCTATCCGATTAATGATCATCGTTGAGCATTTTCCAGACGTTGTTCTGGAAACAATCAAAAAGGATGTGGCTACACATGAGTGGTTTATTGGCAAATGGGTTCATCTCACCACAATTCATCCTGAAACAAGAAGATGTTACTATTTTGAGAATGGTGAATTTACTGAATATCTACCCTTGCTAAAAGAGGTAGAGACCATTACCGACATTAATACGCTATTGGAATCAACACAAGAAAATTTTCCTGTATATAAAATATTGTCACGATGAAGACCATACTTGAATATTTTGTTGCAGCTCCGCTGATTGTATTTTTGATAAGCCTGTTTTTACCTGCTAAAAAGGAAACATTGATTTCATGGACATCATTTGTTGGAGTGGGTCTCCACATGGTATCAGGATGGCTGTTTTTGATTTATTGGATTCTCAAAGATTCTCCGACCATAGATTTGAAGGATGTGGTGTTGCTTCGAACAGAGGGGTATGAGTTTTTTCTCGATTTTTCATTTGATCGGATAACCGCTACATTTTTGTTTGTGGGTTCATTTTTGACTTTTCTGGTCACGCTGTACAGTCGTTATTACCTTCATCGCGAAGAAGGATATAAACGATTTTTTAACACAGTATTGGTTTTTTATCTGGGATATAACATCATTATTTTTGCTGGCAATCTGGAGACACTATTCATCGGGTGGGAAATTTTAGGGGTTTCCTCCTTTTTACTTATTGCGTTTTATCGTGATCGGTATTTGCCTGTTAAAAATGCGGTTAAGGTATTTTCTATTTACCGGATTGGTGACATTGGTTTGATTTTAGCAATGTGGATGACTCATCACTTGTTTCAGGAAAACATCACTTTTCTCAAGCTCAGTAATTATGAGTTAGTTCATGAACATTTGCAGTCGCATAGCTGGATTGGCGTTTTTATTGCTTTAATGATTTTGTTATCAGCCATGGCTAAGTCTGCTCAGTTTCCCTTCTCTTCCTGGCTGCCCAGAGCGATGGAAGGTCCCACCCCTTCAAGTGCTATTTTTTACGGCTCTCTTTCAGTTCATATAGGCGTCTTTATTCTTTTGCGAACTTTTCCTTTCCTGGAGCATCAGATATCGGTTCGTATAATCATAGGTTTATTGGGGGCCGTTACGGCCTTTACGGCTACAGGGGTAGCGCGTGTTCAATCCTCTGTCAAGAGCCAGATTGCGTATGCTTCGATTGCTCAAATTGGTCTGATATTTATTGAAATTGCTTTAGGTTTGGAATGGTTAGCTCTCCTTCATTTTGCTGGCAATGCTTTTTTACGTACCTATCAATTGCTGGTGTCTCCTTCTGTCGTCAGCTATCTGATCCGGGAACAATTTTACAATTTTAAGCCGCGCCAGTTAACGATCGAAGACTCGCTTCCAAAGCGATTAGAATATTCGCTTTACATTTTTTGCCTGAAGGAATGGAATCTTGACTCGTTCATGTATCGGTATCTGTGGAATCCATTAAAAAAGTTGGGAGGCAGACTTGATTTTTTAGTAATGAATAGAATTCTTTTCTTCCTCATCCCATTTTATTTGTTAGGCTTATATCTTGTCTATCATAAAAATTTGCTACCTCAGTCGCTTACCACATTCTTGCCTGTTTTTTTTAGTCTGATAGGGCTGATATTGGTAGTAAAGGCTTTTACAGAAAGAATTCATGCCCGGATGAGTTGGCTATTATTAATCATGAATCATTTTTGGGTAGCGTTAGCCATAGGTTTTAATGAAAACTTTGATTTTTACGATATTCATCTTTATCTGGTAGGGGTTGCTGTGGCTGGATTAATTGGCTACAGTTGCCTTTATCGTCTGAAGCAAATGGAAGGAGATATAGATTTGAATCGCTTTCACGGCCACGTACGCGAGCATCGGGTGCTGGCGGGTATATTTTTGCTTTGCTGTCTGGCGGCCATGGGTTTTCCAATTACACCCACATTTATTGGAGAGGATTTAATCTTTAGTCACATACATGAAAACCAGATTCTGTTAGCATTTTTTGTGTCGATGTCCTTTATCATTGACGGATTGGCGATTATACGAATGTATGCACGAATCTTCCTGGGCCCCCATTCAAAGTCAGTATACGAGATGGCATATCGGTCCAGTTAGGCACTGGTTCTGGCCTCAGATCACATTCCTAAAGATTGATTTTCAACGGAAGCAAGTTCAATAATCTTTTCGTATTCCGCAGTGGTAAGGTCATTAAAGAAATAGTGCACAGGATTGACCTGAACACCATTGATGAGCACCTCATAATGAAGATGAGGTGCTGTTGAAATACCTGTATCGCCAACATAGCCAATTAAATCACCACGCTTGACCCGTTGCCCCTGACGGACCGCAAATCCATGCATATGTGCATACCGACTCCGATAGCCAAATCCATGGTCAATTTCAATCATTTTACCATAACCACTAAAACTGTTTTGGAGCAGATCGATCGTACCATCGGCAGTAGCATAGATCGGTGTTCCAATTACTGCTGCAAAGTCAATGCCGGTGTGCATCTTTTTTACTTTATAAATGGGGTGGATGCGCATACCAAAGCCAGAAGCCAGGGCAATCAATTCTTTATTGGCCACCGGCTGGATGGCCGGAATGGCGGCATATAGTTTTTCCTTGTTTTCAGCTAACTCCACCACTTCGTCTTGTGAGCGTGATTCAATAAAAAGCTTACGTTTGAGTTTATCCACATGCTCATGTAGTTTTACAATCATCTCTTCATGTTCCAGATCTTTGTTGCGGATATCTTCGTATCGATCCAAACCACCAACCCCCGCTTCGCGAATTGCTTTGTCAATGGGTTCCGCTCCTAACACCACCCGATAAATATTATCATCGCGATACTCCATTTCTTTAACAATGGTACTTAATCTGCCGATTTCATCATTCAAGCTCTGGTAGTAAAATCTGAGTTCAGCGATTTCATTTTTTTGCAAGAGCTCTTTTGGAGATTCGAAATAGCTGCTATAAAGAAGCAATAAGCCAACCGCCATGGCAAGGGTGAGCGAAAAAATGCCAAGCGTATTCAATACAATATCCATAGTAGAGGTTTTTACACGCTCATACTTACAGGTTTCAGTATCGTAATAATATTTTATTCGTGCCATGTTGTTGACGTATCTACTTTTATATTACCTCATCCTTGCGAAGGACGAAAAGCCTTTATCACTTCTTCACGAGTTTCCAGATAGGGCCCTCCTAATAAATCAATACAATAGGGGATGGCTGGAAAAATTGCATCCAAACACTGCCGGATCGCCTTTGGTTTGCCGGGCAAATTTACAATTAAAGTTTGATTTCGAATACCCGCTGTTTGCCTGGATAATATGGCTGTCGGTACAAATTTTAAGCTTTCCATCCTCATTAATTCGCCAAACCCAGGCATCATTTTGTGGCAAACAGCTTCGGTAGCTTCTGGCGTTACGTCCCGCAAGGCCGGACCGGTACCCCCGCTGGTGATGATGAGACAACATCCTTTTTGATCAGCCATCTCCCGAAGTTTCGCTTCAATAGCTTCTTGTTCATCTGGAATCACCGCATATTCTTTTTCCCAAGGAGATATCAGATATTCAGATAAAGTTTGAGCAATAGCCTTTCCGGGGATGTCCTCGTAAATGCCCTGACTGGCTCGGTCAGATACATTGATGATACCGATGCGTGCGACCATCAGGTGTTATGTGTCTTTTGCCTCAATTCCTGAGCCCGACCTTTCTTGAATACCTGCCGTCCTTTATTTATTCCTTTGCGAATTTCTTTTTGCGCTTCTGCCGGAAGGGCGATAATTTCAGCGCAGGCATGGGAGCAACATCCATGATAAGTGGCTGCACATGCTTCGCATTGAATGAAGAGCAAATGGCATCCATCATTCTTACAATTGGTATGGGTATCGCAAGGCTTTCCACACTGATGACATTGGCTGATGATCTCGTCTGAAATGCGCTCGCCTAACCGTTCATCAAAGACAAAATTTTTACCAATAAACTTATTTTCCAGCCCTTGTTCCTTTACCTGACGCGCGTATTCTATAATACCGCCTTCTAATTGAAACACATGTTGAAATCCATTGTGTTTCATCCAGGCGCTGGCTTTTTCGCACCGGATGCCCCCGGTACAGTACATAACAATATTTTTATCTTTCTTATCAGCGAGCAGATCTTTCACAACTGCCAGTTCTTCACGAAAGGTGTCAACATCCGGACAGATGGCATTTTTGAAATGTCCAACTTCGCTTTCATAGTGATTGCGCATATCCACAATGATGGTATCCGGATCTTCCGATAGTTGATTAAACTCTTTGGCATTCAAATGCTTTCCGGTATTGGTTACATCAAACGTGGAATCATTCAAGCCATCTGCCACAATTTTTTTTCGCACCAGAATTTTTAACTTAAAAAATGATTTACCGTTGTCGTCCACAGCGATGTTCAGTCGGATACCTTTCAAAAAGGGAATAGCATAAATACGGTCGCGAAACTCGTCAATTTTATGAGCAGGTATACTGATTTGTCCGTTGATCCCTTCTGTTGCTACATAGATTCTACCTAACACATCCAATTCATTCCAAATGAGCCAGAGTTCGTTGCGGAAAGCATTTGCATCAGCAATAAAATGATATTTATAAAAAGAAAGCGTTACCCTGGAAACCGGGTCTATCTGCATTTTTTGCTTCAAAATCCGCTTGTCTACACGATTGTGAAGAAGGGCCATGTTAGAATCTTGTTGCGTGAACCGCAAAGATACGAAATTTGAACGGTACCGGCTGGAAGGGAAAATCAGTTCGGCTTGAGTTCCCCGCGAAGCAACTTATTGTAATCTTCACAAACCAAGTAACCCTTTTGTTTGCAAAACTGACACGTGCTGTACTTGTTTCCGAAGTAACCCTTTTTGATGACTACGGTGGTTCCGGTGCAAACCGGACAAACGACTTTCCCGGTAGGGCCACAGTCAATGTCGTAATCATTGGAGAAAAATTCGGCAGTCTTTTGACGCTGCGACTCTGTTTCTTTTAATATCGCTACCTCCGATTGTTTTAACAGATCGACTGCCTGCGTGGAGAATTGGCCGGCAGTTCCTTTTAACTGGATATATTTATTTAGCCAATCAATGCTCTGTTTGTAACGTTGTAGATGGAATGAATTTTTACCTACATAAAAAGCAAGTTCAGAGGGTACACTGCGAAGATTTTTCAGAACCACCCGAAGTTTTTCATCGGCTGCTTCGTAATTGGCTGCCTCTACCAAAGCAATAGCAGAATCCAGTTTGACACGGAGAGCTCGCTGCCGTTCGGTTTCGCGTTGCATTTCCAGTTGCTGAATTTTCTCCTTTTCCGAGAGAGTTTGTGCCTGCAGGCGGGTAACTCCGAATGATGCACAAAGCAGAATGGCTAGTAAAAATCTCATGTGGTAGCTCGGTAGCGCGCTTGTTCTTTCTTGGATAAGTTCAGCCACTCAAAAGTTGATTGGCTAAAGATATTTTCTTTTTCTTTTTTGGGGATTTTCATTTCCTCAATAAATTTTCCGATGGATAAATCCCCCAAGGGAAAAGGATAATCTGTTCCAAACGTAATTTTTTTTGATCCTTGAAGTTTAATCACATACTCCAACATGAGGGGATCATGCGTGATGCTGTCTACCCAGAATTTGCCCAGGTAATTCCGTGGATGGATAGGATTATCGATAGCCACTAGATCAGGGCGGCATGCAAATCCATGTTCAATTCGTCCCAAGGTAGGGAGGAACGATCCTCCGGCATGTGCAAAATTGACTCTCAAGCCTGGAAGTCTTTCAAAAATCCCGCCAAAAATCAGCGAGCAAACAGCCCGGGCCGTTTCGGCTGGCATGCCCACGAGCCAGGGAAGCCAATAACGCTGCATGCTTTTCTCTCCCATCATGTTCCAGGGGTGGATGAGTACGGCCAGATCGAGTTGTTCACACGTCTGAAAAATGGAAAAGTATCTTCCTTCGTTTAGATTCTCATCATTGATATTGGAGCCAATCTGAATCCCCTTCAGTCCAATTTTTTTAATCCGGTGAAGTTCTTTGATGGCTAGCTCGGAGTCTTGCATGGGTATTGTCCCCAGCCCAATATATCGGGTGGGGTGCTTTCTGACCACCGATGCAATGTGATCATTCAGAAATTCCGACAGGTCAAGACAATCGAGTGGTTTGGCCCAGTAGGAAAACATGACGGGTATCGTACAAATCACCTGAACCCGGGTATGGAATTGTTCGTATTCTTTGATGCGAAGTTCGGGGTTCCAGCAATTTTCTTTGATTTCGCGAAAGAACTGATTGCCCCGCATCATTTTGGCATAACCTCTTTTGTGATGCTGAAGATAAATGAAATCACCATAGCCAAACTTATCTGTCCAATTGGGCATTTTCTTGGGCAGAATATGTGTGTGACTATCTACTTTGAGCATAGATGGGTGGAATCGATTTTTGATAGCTTTCTCTGAATCTTCGGTGTGCAAAGCTATAAAATTTGGTGGGTAGGCTTATCTTTACCGGTAAGAATATCCTTATGGCAATACATCGGTTAGTATCCTGGAATGTGAATGGCATCCGGGCCATTTTGAAGAAAGATTTTCAGGCCAGTATTGGTGCCATGAACCCGGATGTCTTTTGCCTGCAAGAGACCAAAGCAGCCGAAGACGAAGCGCGCTCATCGCTTGAAAAGATACCCGGATATCATGTTTTTGTCAATTCTTCCAAAGCCCGAAAAGGCTATTCGGGTACTGCCATTGTTTCAAAAAAAGACCCGTTGAATGTGATGTATGACCTCGGTCTTAGTGAATTTGACCAGGAGGGGAGGGTGATTACCGCTGAATATTTAACCTGGTTTTTGGTAACGGTGTATACGCCCAACTCCGGAGAAGAATTGGCGCGACTTGATTACCGTGAGCGTTGGGATGCAGAATTTCTGAATTATATCAGCATGTTGCGCAAACGAAAACCAGTGATTGTATGTGGCGACTTCAACGTAGCTTATGAACCTATCGATCTTGCCCGCCCGAAAGAAAATTATAACAAGTCGGCTGGCTACACCCAACGGGAAATTGATGGATTTGGCCGGTTGTTAGATTCGGGTTTGAAGGATTCTTTCCGCCAGTTTTATCCCCGGGAAGTCAAGTACAGTTACTGGAATTATGTTACCAGTGGACGTGAAAAAAATATTGGTTGGCGGATAGATCATTTTTTGGTGGATCAACGTCTTCAGACAAACTGTAAAGATGCTTTCATCTTTAACGAATACTTTGGATCCGATCATTGTCCGGTCGGGCTGTCCATCGACCTTTAAATCTGGCAAGAATATTAACCGATTCGCTCGATGTTTGCACCCAATGCTATCAGACGCTGTTCAATATCCTGATAACCTCTGTCAATTTGCTCCACGTTTGAAATCTCGCTCTCTCCCTGAGCAGATAAGGCTGCGATCAGCAAAGAAACGCCCGCACGGATGTCCGGGGACGACATTTTAATGCCGCGCAGTGCTTGTTTACGATCCAGACCAATGACGGTGGCCCGGTGAGGGTCGCACAAGATAATCTGAGCTCCCATATCAATCAGTTTGTCAACAAAGAACAACCGGCTTTCAAACATTTTCTGATGAATCAGCACCGTCCCTTTGGCCTGGGTAGCGACCACCAGCACAATACTCAACAAATCCGGAGTAAAACCTGGCCACGGTGCATCCGCTACCGTCATGATGGAGCCATCAATGAAAGTCTCAATTTCGTATCGCTCTTGTGCGGGAATATGAATATCGTCTCCCCGAAATTCCATTTTGATGCCAAGCCTTCTGAAAATCTCAGGAATAATTCCCAACATATCAATGCGGCAATTTTTAATGGTGATTTCTGACTGTGTCATAGCTGCCAGACCAATAAAACTTCCAATCTCAATCATATCTGGCAACAAGGTGTGCTCTGTGCCGTGTAACTCGGTTACACCCTCAATGGTCAATAGATTTGAACCAATTCCACTGATTTTTGCACCCATGCGATTAAGCATGTGGCAAAGTTGCTGAAGGTAGGGTTCGCAGGCAGCATTGTAAATGGTGGTGGTTCCCTTGGCCATCACAGCCGCCATCAATATGTTGGCGGTGCCTGTTACCGAAGCCTCATCCAATAACATATACTTTCCGTGCAGATTGGATGCATCGATATGATAGAGGTTATTGTCCGGCTCATATTTAAATTTGGCGCCCAGATTCTGAAACCCCAGAAAATGTGTGTCCAATCGTCTCCGACCGATTTTATCACCCCCTGGCTTTGGAATATTTGCCTGACCAAAGCGTGCGAGGATGGGGCCTAAAAGCATAACAGAACCGCGCAAAGCGGCAGCTTTTTTACGGTACTCATCGGTCTTCAGATAGTCAACGTGAATAGTCGCTGCCGTAAACCGATACGATCCCTTGGCCAGTTTTTCTACCCGGCACCCCAGGTCACTGATTAGCTGGATTAATTTTTGAACATCAACGATGTCGGGGATGTTGTGAATGGTAACAGGCTCACGGGTGAGTAGCGGAGTACAAATAACTTGTAAGGCTTCGTTTTTGGCCCCTTGCGGAATGATCTCTCCCTTTAATCGGGTGCCGCCTTTGATTTTAAACGAACTCATTGATCTCTTCTCCGGTGCGGGTTATTGTTTCTGTTTTTATTAAAGGGACGCTTGCCGTGATGACGCTGGCCTCCACCATTTTGAGGGCGGTTGCTGTTCTGTCCGCTGTTGGGTTGGAAAGGTTTCTTCCGGTCACGGTAAAGCTTTTCGAACAGATTGTCCTCTCGTACTTTTTCGATATTCATCGAGAGTTCTCCACCGGAAAGCACTTTAATATCTTTTAGGATGACGGAGTCGTCCAATACCTCTTTATTCCAGGTAGCAAAGAATGTTTTCATCAATTTCCCCAGGTAGATGACAGCTTCTTCGCGCTCTTGAGGATCAGAAATCTTCAATGCTTCTTTTACCAATCCTTCCAGATTTTTGCCATAGTGTTTATAGCGCACATTGCCCTGCGGATACTCAACCCTCATCGGTTTTTTGAAAATCGTTTCGCGATCAGGAATAGGATAGGGGCTGTCAATGTCGAGGTTGAAATCGGCCATCACAAACAAATCATCCCACAAACGCTGAGGATTATCCGGTTGGTCTTTAAGCGAGGGTGTTAACTGCCTGATCAGGTCAATCAAGGCGTGCGCCATCAGCGTGCGTCTCTCCTTGTCAGGAGTTTCGCGGATATGATCAATCAGCTTTTGAACATGACGGCCATATTCACGAAAAATGATGTCTTGCCGTTGAGTATTATATTCTCCTATCATAAATTAGAAACTAAAATCATCGTTTTTTATTGGAATGTGCATGATCTGGTACGACTAGCCTTGAAAATGCAATTTCAGGGTGCCACCGATTTCTAAAGAAATCATCACGGTAAAAATGCTGTTGTATACGTAAAAAGTTAAACTAACAATTTTTCTAAAATCAAAGACCCCGGAGTTTGATCAGAGTCATGGGTGGTTTGGAATTCGGATATCACAAGTCTTAGTGAATCTTGAGTTTAGCAAAGCTAAGTAATAATGTCTTCTCACCAAAATCGCTAAACTGAATCTTTGCTTTACGGTCGGCTCCCGTCTCGTCCAGTTGGATGACCATTCCAAAACCAAATTTGGGATGTTCTACTTTCATTCCCTCCTGTAAACGGGAGGTATCGCTGGGTGCAAAGTCTGCTGCCGGCTTATAGGTTGTCGCTTTGACCACCGGTTGCGAACTCACAGTCTTTTTCATCCCGCTCACGAAACTTTTGGCATAATTTGGATTGGGGGCCACGGACTCCATCCCCCCAAACTTGGTGCTTATTTTTAGATATCGGGAATCCAGATCATCTAAAAACCGACTGGGTTCACAGTTCTTTAATCTTCCAAACCGATACCGGGAAAGCGCATACGATAAAAACAATCGCTTTTGAGCCCGTGTGATGGCTACGTAAAAAAGTCTTCGTTCTTCTTCCAATTCAGCCCGACTGCTGAGCATCAGTTGTGAAGGGAACAAATCTTCTTCCATCCCCACCATGTAGACATACTTGAACTCCAAACCCTTGGCCATGTGAATGGTCATCAGAGTTACTTTTTCCGGGTCGTGGTCTTTATCATCATCGGCATTGGTGATGAGCGAAACTTCTTGTAAAAAGGCTCCCAGACTTTTATCTTCTTTTTCCGGGTCATCCACATACTCTTTGATGGCGTTTAGCAATTCCTGCACGTTTTCATATCGGCTCAGTCCCTCCACTGTTTTGTCTTCGTACAATTCCCGAAGTAACCCTGAGCCCTTGGCGATTTCAGAGGAGGCTTCGTAGGCATCTTTGTTTTGTATTTCAATGCCAAATCGTTTGATCATGGTGACAAAATCATCCAACAGTCCGGCTGCTCTTCCGCTGACAAAAGAGTTGGCATTTTGTAGCACCTCCCAGATAGAAATACCGTGATCGTTCGCGGCTACCACAATCTTATCGATGGTAGAATCACCAATTCCACGCTTGGGTAGATTAATGATTCTCCGAAAGGAAGCTTCGTCCTGCTGGTTAAGGGAATACCTCAGATAAGCGAGCAAATCTTTTATTTCTTTACGCTGATAAAAAGAAAGACCGCCTACCACCTTGTACTTGATATTCATTCGCCTGAGCGCTTCTTCGATGGCCCGGCTTTGACTGTTGGTGCGATATAAGACCACAAAGTCGCTGAATTTCAACTGCTGTTGCATCTTTTCTTCAAACATAGAAGAAGCCACTAACCGCCCTTCTTCATTATCAGAAACAGCTTTGATCACTTCAATCAGATTTCCATCTTCATTGGCTGTCCACACCTGTTTGGGGAGTTGAGCTTTGTTTTTGGCAATGACAGAGTTGGCCGCCTCCACGATCGTTTTGGTGGATCGATAGTTTTGTTCCAGCTTAATGATGCGTAAATCCGGATAATCCTTTTCAAAATTGAGGATGTTGCTGATGTCAGCCCCACGGAATCCGTAAATGCTTTGGGCGTCATCACCCACCACACACACATTTTCGCGCATATTGGCCAGTTTCCGGATAATGAAGTACTGACACAAGTTGGTATCCTGAAACTCATCGACCATGACATATTGAATGCGATGCTGGTACTTGTTTAAGGTGTCCAGATGTTCTTTGAAGAGTTTGTCAGTATTAAATAACAGGTCGTCAAAGTCCATGGCTCCCGACTTGAAGCAGCGCTGCGAGTAGGTCTTGTAAATGTTGCCGATTTCCGGCCGCATGTTTGTGATGTCATCCCCCATGATGACAGCGTTGGTCAGGTATTCCTGCCAACCGATGAGCTTATTCTTAGCGGAAGAAATACGGTTGTAGACCGTGTTGACTTTGTACTGAGCTTCATCCAGGCCCATTTCTTTGATTACCGATCGAAGAAGAGATTTACTGTCATCAGTATCGTAAATTGTAAAATTATTAGGGTATCCTAGTAAATGGGCCTCTGCCCTCAGAATACGCGCGAAAACCGAGTGAAAGGTTCCCATCCATAAATTGCGTGCATCTGAACCCACTACTTTTTCAATCCGCTCACGCATTTCTTTAGCCGCCTTATTAGTAAAGGTAAGCGCCATGATGCTGAAGGGGTCAACCCCTTTGGTTTGGATCAGGTGCGCAATCCGATAGGTGAGTACCCGTGTTTTTCCAGAGCCGGCACCAGCAATGATCATGCAGGGGCCTTCGGTGTTTTCCACTCCTTCCCGCTGCGGTTCATTCAGCGTATCTAAATAGTTTGCCATAAATAATTCAGCAAGTTACTTCGTTCTGTTCGTATGATTATGAATGGCAATTGATATTTTTGATCAAAGAAAATGGAAGATACAGCGGTGATGTTAAACAAAAAGTGACTCCATGCATTGTTCACGCAGTAAAAGTTTAATAATCAGAGATTAATACCTCCTCAGGTCAAGTAAATTGAAGCCATCCTTTCTACATACATCCAAAAAAGAGTCGTTCCGGAATTGGTTTTTCAGAACGGCCATGAATTGGTATCCGATGTATTTTGGCACGGGTGGTAAGATTCTTTTCTGGGCAGAAGATCATTCCGAGTTGCATATCCGGTTGCGTCTCAATCCATGGACCTATAATTATGTGGGTACTATTTTTGGTGGAAGTATGTTCGCTGCTTCTGATCCATTTTATATGTTGATGCTACTGCGATCTCTGGGTTCCTCGTATGTTGTGTGGGATAAATCAGCCACGATCCGATTTAGGAAGCCGGGTAAGAGTACACTGTATGCTGTGTGTAAAGTGAGCGAGGAAGATCGGCAAAGCATAATGGAGGAAGTAAAGTTGATGGGTGAGACCACCCGAGATTTTACCGTTGCATGGAAGGATAAAAATGGAGTGACTTACGCTGAGATCGTGAGACATTGCTACATTGCCAGCAAAGCGCATTATCAGAAAAAGAAAGGGGAGTCTCAATCCGCCAGGTTTCGTATAAAAGGGGTTAATGAAGCCTCAAAAAAAGATGGAGATATTTAAAAGTTACAGATATGATGAAAATTGGTGATGTATTGGTTTCAGATGATATAAAAGATGTTGAATTTGTTTGTCATCTGGAAAAATGCAAAGGGGCCTGTTGTGTAGAGGGCGATTTGGGTGCTCCTTTGGAAGAAAATGAATTGCCGATTCTAAACGAAATTCAGGAAGCTATCCAACCCTATCTCACAGAAGCCGGGCGAGCTGCCATAGCTGAACAAGGAGCGTATATCCTGGACGAGGATGGTGATTTCAGCACACCCACCATTGGTGGCAAAGAATGTGCTTATGCGCATTATGATGCTCAGGGCGTGTTGAAATGTGGCATTGAGCAAGCCTACCTGGATGGTCAGGTTCGTTGGCGTAAACCTATTTCCTGTCATTTATATCCAATTCGGATTACCCGTAAAAAGAACATGGAGGCCGTCAATTACCATAAGTGGGGTATTTGCTCTGCCGCCTGTACTTTTGGTAAATCGCTAAAAGTGCCTTTGTATAAGTTTTTGAAGGAGCCACTCATCCGAAAATATGGTGAAGCGTGGTATGAGGAATTAACCACTGCCTGCGAAAAAAAATGACTTATTGAAGTTTATCTCTCACTTCGGTCAGAAACTGCCGGATTCTTCGAAGGGAATCAATCATCTCCATTTTATCGCGCACGGACTGCGTGTCGTTTTTAAGCATCTCTTTAGCTCCCTGAAGGGTAAAACCTTTTTCCTTGACCAGGTGATAAATGGTGCGTACGTGTTCGATGTCTTCTTTGGTAAACTGTCGGTTGCCTTTGCGATTCTTTTTGGGAGCGATAAGCTCAAATTCAGATTCCCAAAAACGGATAAGGGACGGGGCTACGTGAAAAAGTTCAGCAACTTCACCTATAGAATAGTATATTTTCTCTATTTCTTTTTCTTTATAAGCCATGAAGTATCAAGAAAGTGAAAAACAACTGAGGTTTAGGTGATTAACTTCGTGCAAAGTAACAATTCTTTAATGTGCTGCAAAAAACAGGTTAACAATATTTTATTCCCCAAGCTATCCACAGCTATTCACAATCACTTTGTGGATTTCTTTACCCAACCCTGATCGTCAATTAGCAATCCTCCTTGCGGAAAATCATGGGCAGTGAGTTGTTTGATCTTCAGCAAGGAGGCATTTTGTGGATCAATTTTTACCGGGCTACGAAAAGACTGAATACCCGCATATATACGCGCCTGATAAAACATCCCCTGAGGATCCGTATAGACTTTAACAATAGGGGCGTAGCCATTGATTCCAGATACATTGATTCCTCCATAGGTCATAAAATTACCCAGACTGTAGGCGATAAATCTGTTTTTGTAGACCTCCACCGCCCGCACCACATGTGGACCATGCCCCAAAATGACATCGGCTCCGGCATCAATCATCCGGTGTGCAAAGTCATATACATTTCCACGGTTTTCTCCATAGAATAACTCATTCTTGCGGGGTACATGCTGATGAGTAGGACCTTCGGCTCCACCATGAAACGAAACAATCACCACATCTGCTAATGAGTCCAGATGGCTGACAATCTTTTGCGCGGCACCAACGTCATTCAGGCTGTTGCAGCCGCTATTAGGCGCAAACGCGGTGAAACCATAGGTGACTCCATCTTTTGTAAAAATGACATAAGGTTTGCTGACCAATCCGGCATGAGCAATGCCCACATTGTCTAACGCTTTCATGCTACTTTTACGCCCGATGTCTCCAAAATCTCCTGCGTGGTTATTGGCCAGACTCATTACATCAAAGCCGGCATTTAACAAATTGACAGCATAACTCTCCGGACTCCGAAACACATAGCAAACACTGGGATTTTTACAGGTTTTGGCATAGCCACCCTTATCTAAAAGCACACCTTCTAAATTGCCCATGGTCACATCGGCATTCGATAGGATGGAAGTTACCTCTTTAAATAACCCAACACCTTGATCAGGCGGTAGTCCGGCATCATTGGGGTAGTTACTACCCATCATGATATCGCCTACCCCAATGATGGTAAGCGTATCTTTTTTTTGCGCTGGTGAGGCCAGGGTCACTCCGCACATCAAAAACAATAAAACAACGACTGTCTTTTTTCTCATCATAAACATCAACGTTATCGCAAAAGAAAGAACAAACCTGACAGTTGCCAAATGCCTTCTTTTATTTCTGGCTTTGAAAATAATATAGCGCTGGAAGAAGATTAATCCAGCGAAATCATGGATTTACTTCCAATCTCAACCAGTTTTTCATATTCCTTGTTATTGAGATCGCGTTGAAAGAAATTGATCGGATTGACGGGAGTACCTTTATAAAGAACTTCATAATGCAAGTGTGGCCCTGCAGAAGTGCCGGTGTTGCCTACGTATCCAATAATCTGACCTCTTTTAATAGCCTCGCCTTCTTTGACAATATAATTCGTCAGGTGTGCATAGCGTGTTTCGAAATGATAGTCATGATCCAGATACACTACATGCCCATAGGAATCAGAGTAGTAGGCCATTTGAACGGTGCCATCACCAGTGGCATACACGGGTGTCCCTCTGGGAGCAGAAAAGTCAAGCCCATTGTGCGGACGCACATATCCCAACAACGGATGCATGCGCATACCAAAAATGGTATGTAAACGTGTCAATTGTTTATTATCGATGGGCTGAATCGCTGGGCGGGAGGCCCACATTTTTTCTTTGAGCGAAAGCTCTTTGGCTAATAGATCCAGTGATTGTCGTTCAATTTCCAGACGATTAATAATCTTCTCATTAAGTTCATAACCGGTGCGGATGAGCTGATAGGGGATCTGATCAAAATCCCGGGCACGTCCACCCACGCCAGCTTCCCGGATGTCCGAAGGAAGCGGCTCCATATCCAGAATCACCCGATAATTATGGTCATCGGCTTGCTCCAGATTCGCCAATTGTTGCGATGTTTCATGAGCCTGCTTAAGCAGAACACTCCATTTGGTTTTCAGGGTTTCGTTTTCCCTTTGAAGTAGCGTTTCATCCCAGTCAGGATAATTTTTATTAAAGTAAGTCAAACCTACCACTCCCAACGCGAGCGAAATTCCTATAAACATCAGAAACCTACGGCCAAAAAGCCGGGGTGTCACTACGATGGGTTCGTATTGGCAGGTTTCAGGGTTATAGGTATATCGAAGGGCCATCTATTGTATATCCAACCGATTAATCAAATGACTGATTTTCTTTTTTTGACAGTTCAACCATACCCGCATAGGTATGTGCGGCAAGCCCTTCCACCATATAATAAACAGGGTTCAGGTTTTTACCATTTTGAAGAACTTCATAATGTAAGTGAGGTGCAGTGGAACCGCCACTCATACCGACCGAACCCAGCGGATCACCTTTCTTTATTTTTTGCCCCTGGAAAACGGTTACTTGATCGAGATGCGCATAACGCGTCACTAGTCCCTGGCCATGATCTATTTCTACATAGTTGCCAAAGCCTGCCAGCAAATCACTTTTTCTTACCACTATTACCGTTCCTTTTCCAGTAGATAAAACAGATGTACCCCTGGGGGCCCGTAAATCCACACCATCGTGATGATAGATACCCTTATGAAAGGGATTGATTCGGTTCCCAAAACCCGAAACCATCATGTTGATATCGAAATTGGCCAGGGGGAGTGCCGTAGGCAGAGAGCTGATACCGGGTAAATTCTCTTTTGCCACGCTCGCCTTCCTTGAATAAAACTCGTTCGATTGCCGCGCGTACGCTAATAAATACTGAGATGCGCTAGTTAGCTCCTGAGCGTATTTTTCATATTCATCCATCGAGGCTACCAAAATCTGATCACGATTAACTTTGGAAACTTCACGTTTGGGTTCGCCTTTCGATTCAAAAATGCGAGAAACCAACTCGTTCTCTTTGTTTTTTAATTGATCAAGTCGCTGTTGAGAAGCGACCAGTTGAAATGATAGCTGATCATAATGTTCTTGCAGGGCCTGATTCTCTTGCCGCAAGGCTTTCTCCTGGTCTGAATAGATAAACTTATTCTGAATCAAAAGTAATCCGGCAAACGCCAGAAAACCAACTACCAGATAACTAACCAGCGTAAACAGCAAAGCTCCTATCCGCACCCCTACGCGCTCATACTTTAATGTCTTAGGATTGTAGCGAAAACGAATGCGAGCCATAGTTACATGATCAGTATCCGTTGCCTAGAACTTCTTAATTCTGCTAATCCTTTCATTATCGCAATAGGCGGGTTAATTTTGTGGTTTTTCAACTTTTTGGAACCTTAAATATAGGCAAAAACCTGTTTAGTCAAAGTTTAGAGCACTTTTAGACCCCATGGACGCACGCACAATACGACAGCATTTTCTTGATTTTTTCGCTAAAAAGGGACATCAGGTGGTACCTTCTGCCCCATTGGTTCTTAAAAATGATCCAAGCTTACTGTTCACCAACTCCGGGATGGTGCAGTTTAAAGACTATTTTTTGGGAAATACCGTCCCGAGCAGTAAACGAATTACCGATACACAGAAATGTTTACGCGTCAGCGGTAAACACAATGATTTGGAAGATGTGGGAATGGATACCTATCACCACACCATGTTTGAGATGCTCGGTAACTGGAGCTTTGGCGACTATTTTAAAAAAGACGCGATTACGTGGGCCTGGGAGCTTCTGACCGATGTTTACAAACTTCCCAAAGAACGACTTTATGTTACCGTGTTTGGAGGAGATAAGGGGGATGGATTACCCGTGGATGAAGAAGCTAAGGATTTATGGAAGCAGTTTGTGCCTGAAGACAGAATTCTTCACGGAGTCAAAAAAGATAACTTTTGGGAGATGGGCGAAAGCGGTCCCTGTGGCCCTTGTTCTGAAATTCATATTGATTTACGATCACCAAAAGAGATTGAGCAAAAGCCGGGAAGAGAACTGGTCAACAGCGATCATCCTCAGGTGGTGGAGATATGGAATCTCGTATTTATTCAATTTAACAGATTGGCCTCCGGCAAGCTGGAGCCGTTGCCAGATAAGCATGTAGACACGGGCATGGGATTTGAACGCTTGTGTATGGCCATTCAAGGCAAGACATCTAATTATGATACTGATGTGTTTCGCCCCTTGATGGACTTTATTGCGGTGAATGCCGGAGTGAAATACAGCGGAAGCACGCCAGGAAAAGGGGCGGCAACAGAGAAACAGGATATTGCCATCCGGGTTATGGCGGATCATATCCGGGCAGTGTCGTTTGCGATTGCCGATGGTCAACTGCCCAGTAATACGGGTGCCGGGTATGTGATCCGAAGAATATTAAGAAGAGCCGTGCGCTATGGATTTTCTTATCTGAATTTTAAAGAACCCTTTTTACATCGGTTGGTTCCCTTGTTGGCAATTCAGTTAAAAGATGTTTTTCCCGAATTGCATCAGCAACAGGAGTATGTGGGTAAGGTGGTGCTGGAAGAAGAACTTTCCTTTTTGCGTACCCTTGAGAAAGGACTCAAGCGTATTGAAAATGTTCACCAGGAGATGAGTGGCGAACAAGCATTTGAATTGTATGATACGTTTGGTTTTCCATTTGATTTAACATCATTGATAGCGCGTGAGCGTGGATTTACTATAGATGAGAAAGGTTTTCAGGAGGAGATGATTAAACAAAAATCACGCTCCAAGGCCGATGCTGTGAAAGAGACCGGAGACTGGACCATTCTTCAGGAAGATCAGAAAACTGAATTTATGGGATATGACCATCTGGATGCTTCCGCCAGGTTAGTAAAGTATCGGAAAGTCAAACAAAAAAACAAAGAGTTCTACCAGTTGGTGCTTGATAAGACTCCCTTCTATGCCGAAAGCGGAGGACAAGTGGGTGATACAGGCGTAATCCATACAGGCGAAGAAAGAGTATTGGTGTTTGACACCAAGAAGGAAAATGAGCTAATCATCCATCTGACGGAAAAGTTACCTCTTCCGGAGGGAAATCTTTGGAACGTTTCGGTAGATCGCACCAAACGTTTCCAGTCGATGAATAATCACTCGGCTACTCATTTACTGCATGCAGCCCTGCGTCAGGTATTGGGTAAGCATGTAGAGCAGAAAGGATCACTGGTAAATGAAAAAACGTTGCGGTTTGACTTTTCTCATTTTGCAGCGCTCACATCCGAAGAGCTTGCTCGTGTGGAATCAATCGTTAACGAAAAGATACGCGCCAATATTCAGTTGGATGAACAACGGAATGTGCCCATTGAAAAAGCCAAAAGCCTGGGGGCAATGGCTCTTTTTGGTGAGAAGTATGGAGACTTTGTTCGTGTGATCACATTTGATCCTGCATTTTCGGTTGAATTGTGCGGGGGAACTCATGTGAAAGCGACAGGAACCATTGGGTTGTTTAAAGTAACATCTGAGAGTTCGGTGGCGGCCGGTGTGCGAAGAATAGAAGCGGTGACAGCCGATGGTGCATATGAGTACTTCAATCAATCCCTCGCTTTGCTGCAAGAGGTAAAGGGATTATTGAAAAACCCCAAAGACGTGGCGGCATCGGTTCAATCATTGCTCGAAGAGAAGCAAGCGCTGGAAAAGAAACTGGAAGCCGTCCATCAGGAAAAAGCGGTCCAGCTAAAGGATGATCTGGCCAGGAGAGCTGTAAAAAGTAATGAGTATACCTTAGTACTTGAAAAAATTGTGGTGCCCCATGCAGAAGTGTTAAAAACCATCGCATACGGTTTACGAAATCAATTTGATGATCTGTTGATGATTCTGGCGGCAGACGTAGATGGCAAGCCACAAGTAGCTGTGATGATTGGTGAAAAGCTGTTGGCGACCAACAAGTATCATGCTGGCACCATGGTCAAAGAACTGGCCAAAGAGATTGATGGTGGCGGGGGAGGCCAACCATTTTTTGCAACGGCCGGGGGAAAAAGACTGGAAGGGTTGGATTCAGTGCTTACGAAAGCGACAAAATTATTGAATTAGCTCTTTGCCTTAACCAGTGAAAAAATCAGAATATAAAACAGTCATCGGCCTGGAAGTTCATGTGCAGTTGCTTACGCAAAGTAAAATTTTCAGCGCTGATGCTACATTATTCGGACAAGAGCCCAATACACACGTAAGCGCGATTACGCTGGCACACCCCGGTACGTTGCCCAAAATAAATCGGAAGGCGGTTGAGTTGGCGATCCGGATGGGAATTGCCTGTGGAAGTGAAATCAGCCGCTATCAGATATTCGACCGTAAAAACTATTTCTATCCTGATCTCCCGAAAGGGTATCAATTAACACAAGATCATACGCCTATCTGCAAAGGTGGGAAAATTCTGATCGGTGGAAATGATCTCAGGAGTATTCAACTCAACAGGATTCATCTGGAGGAAGACGCAGGCAAATCGGTTCATATAGAAAACGAGTCGGACACCCTGGTTGACTTTAACCGGGCCGGGGTTCCGTTGATCGAAATTGTTACTGAGCCTGTTATCTATCATTCTGAAGATGCGGGAGCGGTAGTCGCAGAAATCCGAAAAATCGTTCGGTATTTATCCATTGGTGACGGAAACATGGAAGAGGGATCTCTTCGTTGTGATGCTAACGTGTCTGTGATGGCGGAAGGAAGCACTGTGTTGGGTAAGAAGGTGGAGATTAAGAATATGAACTCCATTCGTCACATTGTCAAGGCTATTGATTATGAAGCGGCCCGTCAGGTTCAGCAGTTGGAACTAGGGAAAGAAATCTTGTCGGAGACGCGTTTATTTGATGCAGCCACTGGCAAAACTTTTTCGATGCGCACCAAAGAAGAACTTAATGATTACCGGTATTTTCCTGATCCCGATGTAGCTCCAATACAAATTTCTGAAGAATGGCTAAGATCCATTGAACAGGACATGCCTCTTTTACCCCGGCAATGGAAAGAAAAATTGCAAACGACATATGGATTGCCACCGTACGATGCCGAAGTTTTGACAGAATCCAAAGAACTGGTGATGTACTTTGACACTCTTTGCAGGTATACTCACCATTTCAAAGCTGCAGCTAACTGGATGATGGGCCCGGTAAAGTCATATTTAAACGATACAAACCTGAAAGCAGATGAATATGGAGTAGCTCCTGAAAAATTGGCGGCTCTGGTGAATTTGGTGGAAGGGGGTAAAATTAGTTTTGCAAAAGCGGCTCAGGAAATTTTTCCAGCCCTGATTCAGTACCCTCATGAAGAGCCTGCGGTGTTGGCACAACGCATGAATGCGATGCAGGATAGTAATGTTGATTTTATATTACCTTTAGTGGAACAAATCATCCATGAATTCCCGTTAAAAGTGGAGGAATATCATCGGGGAAAGAAAGCGATTGTCACCATGTTTATGGGGGAAGTGATGAAGCGAAGCAAGGGTAAGGCCGATCCTAAATTGGCTACTCAGTTACTGTTAGAGAAATTAAAAAAATGAGAGATATGTTGAAGCAGATCATGATAGTTTGGGTTGTATTTTCGTTAATCGCCTGTAATGCCGAAAAAAACAAAACAGATGAATTAGTAGCAGGCTGGGATATTGTCATCCGGGGCAAGGTTGGCTTTCCTCAACCAGAAGGGAAGATATACCTGGAAGAACTTCGGGCGGACGGCACCCCGGGACGGAAGGACTCCACTACCTTAAAAGAAGATTATACCTACGAAAAAAAACTTCGATTGAGCGAGCCAAGTTACTATCGGTTGAATTTCTTTCATCAGCAAATAGTCACCATTATCCTCAATAAAAGTAATGTCGAGGTCAACGTAGATGGTAACAGTCCTCAGGGGTTTATGGAAATAAAGGGCTCGGCAGACCATGATTTATTTAACACGGTCCAGAAAATGTTAACCGATGCCCAGCAGTCACCCGAGATTGCCGCTTTAGATCAGGAATTTCAAAAGGCAGCCTCTGTCAAAGATGAAAAGCGTATGGGGGAGCTACAGGAGCAATACCTGTCAATTGTAGGAGCCGGAACCCAGAAGATTGCCGATTTGATCAGACAGCAACCTGCCTCGCTGGCGGTCGTAGAATTGTTGCGTTCAGGAAACGTACTGGATAAAGACCAGTATTTTGATGTTTATAAGGATGCTGCTGACAAACTTACTAGGGAAATTCCGGAGAATTCACATGTCCGGGCATTTATCGAACAGGTAAAGATTATGGAACAAACATCCATCGGTAAGTTGGCACCGGAAATTGCCTTGCCCAACCCTCAAGGGCAGATTGTGAAACTTTCATCTCTGCGAGGAAAGTACGTATTGGTGGATTTTTGGGCAAAATGGTGCGGTCCTTGTCGGAGGGAAAACCCGACTGTCGTGAAAGCATATAATAAGTTTAAAGATAAGGGCTTTACCGTTTTAGGAGTATCACTGGATCGTACCAGGGAAGATTGGATACAGGCAATAGCGGAAGATGGTCTTACGTGGACACATGTAAGTGATCTGAAGTATTTCAATTCACAGGCAGCCGCTGATTACAATATCAATGCGATTCCATTTTCCATTTTACTGGATCCTTCCGGTGTGATCATTGCCAAGAACCTGCGAGGGCCGGCTTTGGAAAAGAAACTGGCGGAAGTGATTAAATAAATCAGTTTTTAATCCAAAAAAAAGAATCCAGTTCAGAACGAGCTGGATTCTTTTTTGGAATCTCCATTGTTTCTAGTAGGTGATGGTCTGCGTTTGAAATCCCACGAAGGAGGCAATCAGGGTTCCTTGAGTGGTTGCCGAGTTTAGCTTGAATTTCCCATCCATGTCTGTCACCGTTCCAGTGGTGGTTCCTCCAATCATTACATTGACTCCGGGCATGGGTTGACCAACTTTATTTTTCACGCTGCCGGTTAACAGACATCCTGTGGCCGCAGTGCCTTTTGCAACATCTATCTGAAATGATTCATTTTGATTGGCGCCATAGCCTACCACCACCAGTTCCGATAATGCAGGCGTATCTGATTGTCCGACTGTTAATTTTTCCCTGGAATCGTCCAGTTGAAAATTGATAGGGATCACCATTTTCTGACGCACGGCCTGTCCTTTTTGTTTTCCTGGATTCCAGGCGGATGCACCTCGCATGACGCGCAGCGCTTCTTCATCGCAACTATTTCCTATTCCTCTGGCCACCCGGAAGTCAGAAAGTAAACCATCTTTATTGACAATAAACTCGATAAATACTTTACCTTGAATACCTGCCCTCCGTGCTTCAACAGGGTATCTCATGGAAGATCCAAGATACCGGTAAAAATTTTCAATGCCCTCTTTTGGAGATGCCGATTCTTCTACCACGGTAAATACTTCCTGGTCATTTCCAGAGAGAGATGAAATCTGATCGGCCATGCCTCCCTGTTGAAGGATTACAAAATTGCGACCGGCTTCTTTTGAGTGCTGGCCTACCGTAATGATATGCATCTGCGTAATAGACTTCGTATCCAGCTTATCCAATGTTTTCTTTCCTTCTTCATTTAATTCATGCACGGAAAAAGTTGCTTCGGGCTGAAGTTGTTTGAGTGCGTCAAGTTTATCCTGCACTTCTTCCGGCCAAAGGAGCGCAACGGTGGAGTTGTCAGTGGCCACTTTTAAGTCGGCCAATTGATCCTGACAGGATACGAAAACAATAATCGTGAGAAGCGAAAAGGCGAGGGCCGGAACTTTCCAGACAGCCAAACGGGAACGAACTTTTTGTAACATGGCAATGCGTTTAAGGGTGAAAGAATTATTAAAGTGATGAGCGATTTGAAAACCTGCTTGCTGAAGTGCTTTTTGTGCCAGTAGCTGGCAATAGGCGTTTGCTTCCGGAGGCGCCACTGCCAGTGCATCAGCCTCAAATTCATGCTGCTGATGTAACTGAATTCTGAACCACCGGATGATCGGATTAAACCAGAAAATAATACCCAGCAAATGGGTAAAGACAATATCATAGGAATGGCCGCGCTGAAGATGCGAAGCCTCATGTCTGAGCATGAGCTGGGTCTCTTCGTTTTCAAACGAATGATCTTTCGCCAAAAAGATTAATCCGGCAAACGAAAAGGTGGAATGAAGATGGGCGGATTGGATCACTGGATAGCCTTGCCACATCATTCGACTTCCGCTCCACCATAACCTGAGGATGGTTCCTATTCGAAAAACGAAAAACGCGAGCGAAAAGATGGCACCTAATACATACATATAGGAGACGATTGTCCAGGTGGAAGTGGACGGAATAAGATTGGCAGGAGTATCCACGCCATCCGCAGTGAGGGTGAATTCCGGAAGCCAATAGGCAGGCACAGACGCTGACAGGGATGGAATGACCTTTAGGGGTGTAATGGAAGGAATCAAAGGAGCTGCCCCTGAAATAAACAATGCCACTACCAGATAGATACGCTTGATCTTAAAATTATCTTCTTTTCGCAATAGCAACCAATATCCGGCAGCGGATAACAAAAGGGCTGCATTCGCTTCCACAAAATAGTTAAGCATATTCATGGTTTTTTGCTTTTAAGGTCTTCTAGTTGTTTAACTAATTGATCAATTTCTTTGATATCGATCTTATTCTCATGAGCGAAAAAAGACACCAGACTCTGGAATGAGCCATTGAAATACCCTTTCACTAGGTTGTTTAAATAAAATTGAGTGTACTTTTCTTTGGCGATGATTGGAAAATACTCGTGTGTTTTGCCATAAGCCTTGTAGCCGACAAAGCCCTTCTTTTCCAGAATGCGCACAATGGTGGACACGGTATTATAAGCCGGTTTGGGCGATGGTAAACGCTCGATGATGTCTTTCACAAATCCTTTTTCTAATGACCAAAGGATTTGCATGATCTGATCTTCAGCTTTGGTTAGTTCTTTCATTGATCGGTAGGGTTTAATGTGGTGGCAGGGTAGGTGACCGGGCTGCATTGAGCAAAAGGAAGAGAGTGCTTTAATGGAAACTGATAGTTGCCAGCAAATTCAGCAACCAATTTTTCAAAGTGCTGTTGTTTGGCCGGTTCTAGTTCTCCTGGTTTAAAACTGAATAGAAAATAGTCAATTGTTCCGTTCTTACTAAAATAGATACGGTTAAAGCAGCGGGTGCTTTTTTCCCACAAGAAATTCTTTCGATATAAAAACGAATTCAAATCAGCCAGAAGGGAGGAATATGCTTCTGTCAATTCTTTTTCATGCCCTCCAAAAGCTGCCTTGGCAGGATTTTCGTGAATTGCTGATTGATACAATGAATCGAGCGCGGAAATGGAAATTCCTTTTTGTACGGCTGCCTGAAAGTCGGAAACCATCGTTTGTCCATCACATGAAAAGCTGGAAATCAAGATTAGAATGATGACGCGCATGACTTTAACTATTAATTACGTTTCAAAACTAATAAATTAGTTGATCTATGCAAACGCTGTCGAAATATTTTTTTCTTAACCTTAGATAGTGCCACTATATTTAGAAGAGGGCAGTCATGGGTTTCAAATCGACTTCAATCTCGCTTAGAGCGAGATCAGCCTGACAGAGGGCAGTATTTTCGCTAATAAATAAGATATCAGACTGACCTCAACCTGATTGAGATCGAAGTTTTTTAAGCGTGAGGGAATCAGATACCATCAGTTCTTCAAAACTGTTGTCCAGCACTTTCAGAGGGAAGTAGTGCAATAGGCGATGATATTCGCACCCATACGAAGGGCCTCGATTCGTTTGGTCTCCGGGTCGTTATGTATTCGTTGATCCTCCCAACCATTTCCCAAATCACTTTCATACGAGTAGTACACAACCAGCTTGCCTTCAAAAAACAACCCGAGCCCCTGGGCTGGCTTTCCATCATGCTCATGTATTTTAGGCAGCCCCTTCGGGAATTTGAATTTTTGCTGGTAAATACCGTGATCAAACGGGATATCCACCAGTTCTAACTCAGGAAACACCTTTTTAAGTTCTAATCGTACAAATTTGTCCATGCCATAATTGTCATCTATGTGCAGAAAACCACCGGCCAGTAAATAGTTACGCAGATTCGCGGCTTCTGATGGTGTAAAAACCACATTTCCATGACCAGTCATATAGACGTAAGGGTAGTTGAAAAGATCAGGGCTCCCCACCTCCACAGTTTCTTCTTCGGGATGCAGATTCATGCCCAGTTCTGTGCGACAGAATTGAATCAGATTGGGTAAAGCTGTTTTGTTGGCATACCAATCGCCACCTCCATTGTATTTCAGCTTGGCGATTTTTAGTTGAGCACACGCATGGATTGAGGTAAAGACTACGGTCAGCCCAATCACCATTTGAACACATACGCTAATTTTTTTTTTCATCGACATTAAACCTTTCATCAAATTCTGTCTCTAAGCAACAAATAACATAAAACTGACCATGAAAACAATGAAAAACCTATCCTTTGCCTTGTTGGCGCTTTTTATCACCCTGATTTCCTGTACAGACACAGAGCGGTTCACAGCCAACGATGCCCAAAACATTGAAAATGAAGCTGCTACTGACAGCTTTTTTGAGGATGCTGATGATATTTCCAATGTAGCACTATTTTCAGATGCTGAAACAGCCGGGGGAAAAACTTCAGGCAGCGGTTCCCGCTCCATTGTTATCAATGACCTTCGCTTCCAATGCGCCACCGTGGAAATTACTCCTGGCGCGAACAGCACACCAGAAGTACCCACCGGTACCATTACTGTTACTTTTGATGGTTCTTGTTCAGATATCCGTGGCAACGTGCGTTCCGGTCAATTGGTGATCAATTATAATGGAAGACGCTACCTGCCCGGTGCTGTTCGCACGTTTACTCTGGTAGACTACCGGATCAATGGAATTGAGGTAGAGGGCACCCGCACGGTTACCAACATTTCTGGAAGCACGGATGAGGCTCCGAAATTCAGAATAGTTTTAGAGGAAGGAAGAGTTACCTGGCCCGATGGAACCTTTGCTACCCGCACGGCTGACCGCACCCGCCAGTGGATTCGTCAGGCTAATCCAATAAATGATTCATGGGTGGTTACCGGCAATGCAGCCGGAGTGAATCGCAGGGGAAGCAGCTACTCAATGGAGATCACCCAACCGATGGAATACAAAAGAGAATGTGCGGTGAGTGCAAGAGTATTCATGGCTGTGGAGGGAACTAAAGTGTTGACAATTGATGGTGAACGCCAAATGACGATCGACTATGGAAATGGTGAATGCGATCGTGAAGTAACCATTACCGTGGAAGGTGTAACACGCACAGTGACCGTTCGTGGGGATATTTAAGATTACAGGTAGTTGAGTTAGTTTGAAAAGCCCCCAATGGGGGCTTTTTTTATGGATTTGAAATGATCTCTTCCAAAAATCTGTCGACAGCGTTACCTTGCTCCCTTATTTACAAATCTATGCAGCAATATCTGGATTTAATGAAGGACATCATCTTTTCCGGGGCAATGAAGACAGATCGCACTGGTACGGGCACTAAATCTGTTTTTGGTCGGCAACTGCGTTTCGATCTCTCACAGGGATTTCCGCTCGTGACAACTAAAAAACTTCATCTAAAATCCATCATTTATGAGCTACTCTGGTTTTTGAACGGTGACACCAACATCAAATATTTAAATGATCATGGGGTAAGCATCTGGGATGAGTGGGCGGATGAAAATGGCGATCTGGGACCTGTCTACGGAAGTCAATGGAGAAGCTGGCCAGCCCCGGATGGTCGGCATATTGACCAGATATCCAATGTATTGAATCAATTGAAAAGTAAACCCGATTCCCGGAGACATATTGTAAGCGCCTGGAACCCGGCCGAAGTTGACCAAATGGCCTTGCCGCCTTGCCATGCGCTGTTTCAGTTTTATGTGGCTGACGGCCGGCTGAGTTGTCAGCTGTACCAGCGCAGTGCCGATTATTTTTTAGGGGTTCCCTTCAATATTGCTTCCTATGCCCTATTGACCCATATGGTAGCCCAGCAATGTGACTTCTTGCCGGGTGAGTTCGTGTGGACCGGAGGGGATGTACATCTGTATATCAACCATCTGGAACAAGCGAATCTTCAGCTTTCCAGAAAACCATATCCATTACCTCAATTAATCATCAAGCGTAAGCCTGCCACATTGTTTGACTATCAGTTTGAGGATTTTGAAATCAGTCAATATCAAAGTCATCCACCTATTAAAGCTCCTATTGCGGTTTAACTACTCTTGTTTGTCATCCTACTGACAAAGGAGAGAACGGGAAAAGGTCAAATTTGCGAATATTATATTGTGTATGCGCAAATTCTGGTTTTTGGTATTGTTAATGGGTTGTGCAGAAGTTGACTACTTCGATGATCCGATTGTAGGCGAGCGAATTGATGTGGAGCAAGAGCAAGTTGCCCTGATGTCTGGGCAGATGAGTGTTCTGACGGCCGCTTATTTTGATCCCTACGGAATTTCTCAGGACGTCACATTTGTTTGGAGTAGCACCGTTCCTTCGGTAGCCACGGTGGATGCTCAGGGTAAAGTGACAGCGATCATGGACGGACAAACGATCGTTCAGCCGTCCTACAACGGTTTTGCCGGACCTTCAATTAATGTAACAGTAGTAAGTGATCTGACTTCAGTAGCGTTTGTGCAAGTGACATCCCCTAAGACTAATTTGACGCAAGGCGAGAAGGTACAATTGACCGCCTCCGTCAGAAACATTAATAATGAAGTCCTTCCGGGAAAAACGGTGGAATGGTTTTCAGAAAATAGTTCAATCGTCACAGTTTCCACATCCGGAGAAGTGACTGCGGTGGGTCAGGGCGTGGCGGAAGTTCATGCAAAATCAGAGGGCGTAAAAAGCAATAGTGTGATTTTCACCATCGGTACAAGCCGCGATGGATCGTTTGTACCGGCCGGGGGCTATCAGGCTCGTGGAACTGCGATACTAAAAAATGAAAACAATCAATTGATCCTGGAATTAAGCAGCGACTTTCAGACAAGTTTTGCGTTGGGTACATATATTTATCTTGCCAATTCTACCAATGGAGGAACGGTTAAAACCAGTGGCTTTGAGGTGGCTCAAATTTCAACCAATGGAGCTAAAAGTTTTAATATCACCCAGATAAATCCGAATATTAATTTGTTTGATTACCGATACGTAATCATCCTTTGCAAACCGGCAGGACTTACCTTTGGATTTGCTGATTTAAACTAGAAATATTATGAAAATACGTCTCATAGCGCTTATTGGAATGTTATCTCTCATTCTTACTCAAGGGTACGCCAGCGGTTGGCCACAACCCAAAAGAGGAGGTTATTTTAAATTGGGCCAAAACTGGATTATTTCGGATGCCTTTTATAGCCCCTCAGGAGACATTACCACGATCCGCACCAACAGCTTTTTTACCACCAGTCTTTATGCTGAATATGGTTGGACAGATCGGTTTACCACCACTTTGTACTTGCCTTTTTTTGTAAGTAGTTCCCTGGCTGAAGTTCGTTTTCGCCAGAGCGGAGGCGTGGAGCCTTCCGAGACACTCAATTCTATTGGCGACACTGATATTGGCTTTAAATATGGGCTGATCGTTGGTAAACCTGTTGTGTTGAGTGGTTCCATCATCCTGGGGCTTCCCCTGGGAGAAACTTCAGGCGGAGCCAGCGGAATTTTGCAGACCGGTGATGGAGAATTTAATCAGCAGATCCGGCTGGATGTCAGTCATTCGTTTTATCCGAAACCGTTCTATGCCTCCGCGTATGGAGCCTTCAATAATCGAAATGAGGGTTTTTCCGATGAAATCAGGGGCGGGGCGGAAATCGGTTACACTTCGAAAAGAATTGTTGCTATCGCCAAGTTGAGCGTGGTGGAATCACTCTTCAACGGAAGCGATAACGTTGCCAGCAACGGAGTTTTTTCCAACAATACCGAATTTGTATCACCTTCTATTGAGTTGGCCTACCTGTTTAAGAAGGGTTTAGGGGCGTCTGTTTCTTACGCCACCGCCTTCTCCGGTAGAAATATTCTGGCATCGCCCAGTTTGGGCGTTGGCTTATTTTACAAATTGACACCACCAGGCAACTAGTTGTTTCGCTAGCGTATTAAATTTCTGACAAAGACACCCTCTTACTTCTCGAAAGCCTATTTTTGCCGTTCGTTAAGAAATACCTCTAAAAGGAACATTTCTGTCCGAAAATGAAAACCTTTTGTAGGCCTTTTTCCGTTAACTACCGCGTATGGCTGAAAAAAGCAGTGTTTTTGATATGATTGGCCCTGTGATGATTGGCCCATCCAGCTCACATACTGCCGGAGTAGTAAGAATTGCGCGTGCCGCTATCCAGATTTTAGGCGGTGTTCCTGATGAGGCAGAGATCATTTTTTATAATTCCTTTGCCCGTACGTATGAAGGCCATGGAAGTGATCGGGCTATCATTGCAGGTCTGATGGATTTCAAGACGGACGATGAACGCATTCGGGAGTCGCTAGAAATCGCTGCAAGCAAGGGACTTACGTATACTTTTAAATCCATTGGCAACGCCTCGACATTACACCCCAACTCCATTCGTCTCAAACTGAAGCGAGGTACTCGTGAAATTGAAGTGTTGGGTGAGAGCAAAGGTGGAGGAATCATCAATATAGCCGAAGTAAATGGGTTGAAGGCTGATTTTACAGCGAATCTTCACACGCTAATCATTTTTGCAGCGGATACAAAAGGCTCCATTGCCTTTATTGCCAATATATTGGCTCATGATGATTGCAACATTGCCACCATGAGCGTTTCCCGGAAGGGAAAAAATGATTTGGCATGTTTGGTTATTGAAATGGATTCAGGCATCAAGACGGTAACATTAAATTATTTGCGGAGTCTAAACTGGGTAAAAGAAGTTATTTATATCACGGACATAGGATTATGATTAAAAAGTTATTGGTTTTATGGATAGTGGCCGTCCCTTTTGCCGGGTGGTCTCAAACACGCAAACTTACCCTGAAAGAGTGCATTGATGTGGCGTTGGAGAAAAACTTAAATATTCAGCGGAGCCAGAATAATGTGGATATTTTTAAAACGACATTACTTCAATCAAAGGCATCTTTTTTACCTACATTAAATGCGGCTGGATCGTATAATCAGAATTTTGGTCGGGCGCTGAACCCGGTAACCAACCTTTTTGTGAATCGGGACAACAACACCCTCAATGCCCAGGGATTTGCCTCCGTCACACTGATCAACGGTTTTCGATTACAATATCTGCTTAAGCAAAGCCAGCGGGATGTATTGGCCGCTGATAAAGATCTGGCGAAAGCCAAAAATGATGTCACTTTAAATGTCATTACACTTTACGTGAACGTCATATTGAATCGCGAACTTTTTGAAAATGCGCGTTTTCAACTAAACTCCAGCGAACAGCAACTCGATCGGATCAAAAAGCAAGTAGCAGCAGGTTCTTTGCCGTTGGCCAACGAATTAAATCAGGAAGCTCAGGTGGCTACCAATGAAGTAAACCTGATCAATCAGGAGAACCAATTAAATCTTTCCTTGCTACAGTTGAAGCAAGCCCTTCAGTTTCCGGCATCCGAAGTGATTGATATAGAAATACCTGAGATACCCCTCGAAGATCTGGTGTTAGATCAAAATACCGAAGAGATTTATGCAATTGCTTTGGCGAATATGCCTGAGATTGCCAGCGCCAGATTAAAGGTAGAAAGCAGTGATTTTGCCTTGAGGGCTAACCGAGGCTCATATTACCCTCGCCTGAGCGCCAATGCTTCAGCTCAGTCTAACTACGCTAGTGTATCAGATGTTCCTCGTTCGGAGTTGGATGGCACCATTAGCACTTCAACTACTCCGCTAGGGCAAACAATTGCAGGAGAACAAGTCTTTGGATACGTGCCTGGCACTCGGCAGATTTCAGATGGTTACGGACGAGGGGATCAGCTACAGGATAATTTGTTTAGGTCCGTGGGGATTCAGCTAAACGTGCCCATTTTTAATAATCTTCAAACTCGCTCCACTGTTCAGCGCTCTCTTATTCAGAAGAAGAATGCAGAAATTGCTGTCTTGGAATCAGAAAACACACTTCGCCAGACCATCGAGACAGCGTACAACGATGCCTTGGCCACCTCCAAAACATATAGTTCAAGTTTGAAACAGGTGCGCGCACAAGAAGAAGCTTACCGGATCAATAAACAACGTTACGAGCTAGGCGCGATTAACTTTGTAGAGTATAATGTTTCTGAGAATAGCCTGTTTCAATCCAAATCAGACTTGGTACGGGCTAAGTACAATTTTATCTTCCGGAAAAAAGTACTGGATTTTTATCAGGGAAAAGAATTAGGATTTTAATAGTATAGATTATAGTTAATACCCCATGGCGAAGCAAAAACAAAAATCAAACAAAGCGATCTACATCATATTGGTAATTGTCACTCTTTTGGTGGCATTCCTGATCATAGGATCCTCACAAGGGTGGATCGGCAAACCAAAAGACCTGGAAGTAGAAGTAACTCAAGTCAAACGAGTTTCGATCACCGAGAAAGTATCTGCCTCTGGCACTGTTCAGCCCGTGGTTGAGGTGAAAATCGCCCCGGAAGTATCGGGCGAAATTGTAGATCTTTTTGTCGAGGATGGCGACTCTGTTAAACTCGGTCAGTTGTTAGTAAAAATACGCCCCGATGTGCAAGTGAGTCAACTGGAACGCGCAGAAGCAGGATTACAACAGCAGAAGGCAAATCTGGAGTCTTCCAGAGCTTCTCTCGCCCGTGCAGAAGCCACCTTTATGCGAGCCAAACAGGACTATGACCGGCAGGATAAATTGTGGAAAGAGAAGGTTATTTCAGAGGCCGACTGGCAATTGGCTCAACAGAATTATAAAGTTGCCATGAACGATCTAAAGTCTGCTGAACAGAGTGTGGAGGCCAGCCGATACATTGTGACCAGTACCGAGGCCAGCGTTCGGGAATCACGTGAAAATGTTCGGAGAACCACCGTGGTAGCTCCCATGAAAGGGATTGTGTCCAAGCTAAATGTTAAACGGGGAGAACGAGTGGTGGGTACGGCACAAATGGCTGGTACCGAAATGCTCCGGATAGCTGATCTGAATAAAATGGAAGTGCGCGTGAATGTAAACGAAAACGATATTGTAAGAGTACATTTGAATGATTCGGTCATGATTGATGTGGATGCTTACGCGAGCACCGACAAACAGTTTAAGGGAATCGTGACGAACATTGCCAACACGGCCCGAGACAAAACTTCGGCTGACGCTATTACTGAATTTGAAGTTCGTATCCTGATTCTTCAGGAGTCCTATTTCGATTTGATCAAAAAAGGAAACAAGTATCCATTCCGCCCGGGTATGACGGCCAGCGTAGACATCATTACTTCGCGGAAAGACAATGTTACTTCCGTACCCCTGGCTGCGGTAACTACCCGCGGAGACGACAAAAAAGACAAACCTAAATTTGATGATGACGATGATAAGCCACAGGTAACCGATACCAGCAAAAAGCCTGAGAAAAAAGAAGATAAAATTGTGGTGTTCATCAATGATAATGGAAAAGCAAAGATGGTTGAGGTTAAGACCGGTATCAGCGATTATGATAATATCGAAATTGTTTCCGGATTAGGGGATAGTGCCCAGGTAGTAACAGGACCGTTTTTAGTGGTTTCAAAACGTTTAAAAGAAGGAGATAAAATTCGACCGAAAAAGGAAACCAAGAAAGAAGAAGAAAAAGACAAGGAGTCAAAGTAATTAGTGCTCTGAGTCGCAAGGACAAAAGCCCATGGATCGTTCCATGGGCTTTTGTCATATATGGATGAGATAAACCCTCCAATGGGAAGTTAACTTCACCGTTTCTATTTCTTTACCTCATATTCCACGGTGCGACCGTTTTTATTGGTCAGCGTCACCATATTATCACAGGCGCCATCTCCGTAATCAATGGTCAACTCCCGAAGCCCTTTTGTCACCAACTTTACCCCACTGACAGGAATAAAAACACCTTCGGAGGCACATGTGCGGGTGTATACCAGCGGCTCAAGAATTTCGATGGAATAACCACGGCCATTTCTTAAAGTGCCTTGAGCTGATCCGTAGATAATCAAGCGATCCAATAAATTGTTTTCGTTGCGCTCGTGCTCACGTCTGCGGGTTACTTCCCGGGTAGCCACTCGACCATCAGGCCAGGTGATCCGACCACCCACTAAAACGACATCATAAACGGAAAGTTGTTCGGTGTAGCTGACCACGGTAACGGTCCGTATTCCTTCGATGATAATTTCGTTTATCGCATATTCGTCAAAAGAAATGGACCAGGTCGAACCGGCAAGGTTCCATGCGCCATTGTGGGTGACAATCATAGCACCGCTTCGACTATTACCCCGCGGATCTATGCAGCCAGCGCCAAAATCAATTCTCAAGGTTCCATTTGAACCATCGCCTTCATAGGTAACCGTGGCACAGGATAACCTGTCGTCAATAGCTTTTTTGCCATTCGCAGAGCCTCCCGCGGCAGCAAAAGCTTCCCCCACTAAATCATCAGCATCATCAAAATAGGAATCTTCTATGGCATCCAAAGAGGCATCTTCAGTATCTTCCGATGAAAAGTCAGGAGTTTCGTCCTGCTGACAAGCTCCCAGTGTAAAGAGGAAAGCAGCGATGAGTGCATAGAGCAGATTCTTTCTGATCATATGCAGAGAATTGTTTGTTTTCATGAGCATTTTTTTTGTTTGTGATGCTTAGAGAGGAAGTATTCACAAAAGTTTAATGCTTTACATGATTATTGTTTCTTGCGAGCGATTCGGAATGGATGATCAAACTCGATTAGACAAACAAGAGGGATTCGGGTTTAATCTGTGCGATCTTTTTATCAAAAAAATGAGCAGAAAAAGAATAAACCTTTTTAAGGAAACTCTTCATACAACTACGCATCTCATGATGAACGGTGCATTTTTAAAATCTTTTTTCTGCCAGCGCAGCTACGGTTTCGCCAATAGCTAATGATGAAGTAGCCGCAGGGGAGGGGGCGTTACAAACATTGATGACGCCCTCACTTTCCAGGATCAGAAAGTCATCCACCAGGCCACCGGTGCGATCACAGGCCTGAGCTCGAACGCCAGCTCCTCCGTCTATCAGATCACTTTCCTGTATTTCGGGAATAAGCTTTTGCAGAGCTTTGGTAAACGCAGCCTTAGAAAAGGAGCGATACATTTCACCCACACCTGTGCGCCAGTATTTGGCTGCCACTTTCTGAAAACCAGGCCATAGTAAGGTTTCTCCCAATTCCTTTAGGTTAATCTGCGACTTTGAGTACCCTTCGCGTCTGAAGGCCAAAACCGCGTTCGGGCCTGCCTCCACTCCGCCTTTGGCCATGCGGGTAAAATGAACACCTAAGAATGGGAAATTGGGATCAGGAACCGGATAAATGAGATTTTTGACCAGATACTCTTTTTCAGGTCGCAGTTTGTAATACTCTCCCCGGAACGGGATGATTCGTAAATTCAGTGGAGTAACAGTAAGTCCGGCAATCTTATCTGAATACAGGCCGGCACAATTGATCACTAACTTTGTCCCGTAAGATTGTTTTTGGGTAATAACCAGCCGGTTGTTATCTTTTTTTTGAATGTCCATTACTTTTTCTCCCAAACGAACATCGGCCCCATTTTTTTGAAGTACCTCACCATATTTTTCGGCTACAATCTTATAGTCGACAATGCCGGTTTGAGGAACGAATATTCCTTCGATTCCATTGACATGTGGCTCAATGTCTCGAAGTTCTTCACGCGAAAGTTTGCGTAGACCTTGCAAGCCGTTTTGGCCTCCCCGGACAAAGAGATTTTGAAGCAAGGGTTGCTCGGCTTTATCGGTGGCAACAATAATTTTCCCACATAACTCAAAGGGAATATCCTGAGCCCGGCAAAAATTAATCAGCAGTTCGTACCCTCGAATGCAATTGGTAGCCTTTAGCGAACCAGGCTTATAATAGATTCCGGAGTGGATCACCCCGCTGTTATTGCCAGTTTGATGACGCGCCAAAGAACCTTCTTTTTCCAGCAGAAGTATTTTTTTTAACGGGTGTTTTTGTTGAATCTGTAAGGCAGTACCCAATCCTACGATTCCACCTCCGATCACAACAACATCATACACGACTTTAAGATTTTTCGAAAAATGCAGAAATTATTTTGGATTCTCAGCCAATCAAAAAATCATTCTACTTTTTTCCGGTTTGCCTAAACGCCAGCGAGGCAGAGTTCATACAGTACCGAAGCCCTGTAGGCTGGGGACCATCTTCAAAAACATGACCTAAATGGCCGCCACATCGGCTACACACTACTTCCTCACGTACCATCCCATAACTCACATCGCGCTCTATCTTGACGGCCTGGGGAGTGATCGGCTGAAAAAAACTAGGCCAACCGGTACCTGACTCAAACTTGGTGTCGGAGAGAAACAACTCCTGGCTACAACCCGAACATGCGTAGATACCCTGCTCATGGTTATCCCAGTATTTTCCAGTGAAGGCGCGTTCGGTTCCTTTTTCGCGCAGCACATGATATTGTAAAGGTGTCAATTGCTGTTTCCATTCTGCTTCCGATTTGACCACTGGAAAAGTAGAAACAACAGGTTTTTGCTGATTTTGGGCACAGGCTGTGATCAGGAAAAGAAAAGAGGAAAGACTTAAAAGAGAACTTTTCATAAAGATTGAAATGATTGGTAATTGATTGAAAGCAAAAAACCCCTCCGTCCGAGGGGTTTTTTGTTACCTAAACCTAAACCTATGAGAAGAATTGCTCTACTCTGTTGGTAAGAACGCAGGCTGGTACAAGAAGTTACCCCTTGGCTGATTTTTTTTTATGGTTTTAACATGAATCTAATGACTCGTTGAGTTTGTTAAAAAATTGTCAATTCTGAGTTGCGCCCAAAATTCTCTTACTTATTCAGCTTACTGCCAAATTGTTTTTTGAACTTTTCCACCTTTGGCCGAATAACATATTGGCAGTACCCCTGTTCCGGGTTGAGCGCGAAATAGTTTTGATGGTAGTTTTCTGCCTTATAAAATACCGGAATAGGGCTTATTTCTGTAACAATAGGGCTTTTAAACAATTTGGCGGCCTCTAATTGTTTTTTATACTGCTCTGCCTGCTCCTTTTGTTCCGGGCTGTGGTAGAAGATCACCGATCGGTATTGTGTGCCTACATCAGCACCTTGTTTGTTGAGGGTGGTGGGGTCATGGGTGTTCCAAAAAATCTCCAGAAGTTCCGTAAATGAAACGATGGAGGGGTCAAAAGATATTTGAATCACTTCCGCATGGCCGGTCAGTCCGCTGCACACCTCCCGGTAGGTCGGATTTTTGACTTGCCCACCGGCATATCCTGATACTACCGACTTTACGCCCTTGACATCCAGAAAAACCGCCTCTGTGCACCAGAAGCAGCCACCTCCAAAAGTGGCCAATTGAAGAGTTTGATTCATTGCATTTTTGGTTTGATTCGTTTGGCTGGTACCACTGAAAAAGGGCATTACCAGCAGAAAACATAAAAGATTCTTTCTCATAGTATGATCACTTAACCCAAAGCCAGGCAAAAAGGTTTTGCGAAAATGTCCGTTAACTAACAAACGAATAAACTATTCGTGCTGGATGTGGCTGTTCAAAAAGGTTGCGACTTCCCGGATAAATTTTTTTCGTTCCTCGATAAATGGGAAGTGGTCACTATCTTCGAATATCAGTAAGTGTGATAGCTTCGCCTGTTCCTGAATCCGGTTGATGCTGGCCAGGGGGATGGCGTCATGCTTTCCGTGAATTAACAACATTGGAAAAGTAAATCCGGAGACGTCACCATACCAGTCATATGCTTGCAGGTCAGCACCCATGCCCCTATACAACGAACCAGTGGCCTTGGCAAAGTTGGAGGGTAATGTGAGAAACAATGATTGAAAATTCTTCGGATTGTGAAAGGAATGCCGGAACGTATACATCATTAGTCGTTGATAGGCTTCCGCCTTTCCTCCCTTAAAATCAGGTGATCCCATGATAATGGAACGATCTGTGCTATCGGACGAAGTGAATCTGCTTTGTTGGGTTTTTTGCATCGCCTGATCGTATTCTTTGCTTAACGGAACAGGATTAGATAGAATCATTTTACCGATACGGGATGGATACTCTTTTGCGTAAGAAACAGCTACCAAGGCTCCCCAGGAGTGTGCAAGGATATTTATTTTTTCAACGCCCAGCCATAGCCGGAGGCTTTCGATGTCGTCCGCTAAAAAAGAGAACCGAAGAGAATCATTGGATGGAATCGCAGATTCACCACTGGCGCGTTGGTCGTAAAAAACCAATTTATTCTTTTTGCTGAGGCCATTCAAATGCGGATGAAAATAGGTTTGGTTAAGACCGGGGCCTCCGTGTATGATCAGTAATGGCTCTCCACGACCCAAAGTTCGGATAAATGTACGATGACCATTAATGGTCACCCACTCTTTTTTATCCTGTGCGAAAGTGGAGTTGCAGAGATGTAAGATACTTACGAATAAAAGCAGTTTGGGGTTCATCTTCGGGTGGATTTAGAAGCAGCCAAGGCACCTGTCATGGAAGCAAACCCTCCCACCAAAGCACCTACTAATCCTGTCAGGACAACGGAGTTTATTGGAAGTAAGCGATTCATTTTTTCAGTGAGAATCGATTGTGTCTGGAAATCAATCCACAGAGCCAACCCCATCCACAATAATCCGATACCCAAAAAACCGATCACAAAGGATTGGAGACTACCATTGTTAAAAACATAACCAATGATGACGCAACCAATGGCCATGGACCACCAGGGTAAAAAAGTTTGAAGGATAAAGCAGATCGCAATTGTGATCAGAAATTGAAAAAGGAATTTCATGGGGTAGGGATAAGGGTTGTGATGGTAAGGGAATACTTTTGTATCTTTTCTAACGATGCAAAGTTGAACGTGAGATAATTGTCTTTCACCCAGGTGTCAATCAAGTTGTTGTAGTAAGGACTTCCTGGGTTACCTGATTGTCCGCCCGGATAAATCCCCCAGGCTTTTACTCCGGTTTTTTCAAGACTTACCACCATGCGCCAACTTGGGCCGTGGGTTCGGGAGTGGGCATTTACAATGTCGTGATTTCCCCCGTGCCGGACGTGGTAACTAAAGGCCGGTAACCCTCTTAGCAAATGGCCAATGAAGGAATTTTTATAATCACCCCAGGCCGGATTAATGCCTTTTTCTTTTTTCCACTTTTCAACTGCCTCCACGCCTTTACTAAATGACTTTTGCAAGACTTCGCGGGCAGTTTCTTTTTCGGGGGTGGCCATAACATCGAAAAAGACTAATTCGGGTTTTGTCTTAATCAGGTGAATCGTGGTATACGTAGTTGGGTATTCTAGCGCAATCGAGTCGTTGTTCATCTCATCCCAGATCATTGGGTAAAGTGCATCCCACCAAGCTTCATAATAAGAGGCTCCTTCAGAGTCTGCATCGTTAACATAATTCCATCGACTCAGCATAGTAAACGCCTTCCGTTCATCGGCTGATAACAGAGTGGTATCAATTGATTTCAAAAACAAAGGCAGACTTTCCTCCGCTTTCAGGTTATAATTATCGGCTTGCAGTTCTTTCATATCTGCCGGGGTAATGTCTTCGCTTTCCGACAGAATTTTATTAATTCTTCGGTTACGATAGGCTTCCCAGCTGTTGCCATTGATATAATAAGGATACGTTTCATCTACCGGAAACTGATTGGCAGAACTCACAAAATTCCGGGAGGGGTTTTTGTATGTAATATTGTGCTCGTTCGGAATAAATGCTTGCCATTCTTGATTCGTTTGCGTTCCATCCAGAACAAACTTGCCTTCACCAGGTCTGCGCACGGGGAAACGCCCTTGAATTCGCATGGCCACATCGCCACTAACGCTGGCAAACACAAAATTTTGGGCGGGAGAACTATAATGATCTAAAGCGTTCATATAATCACGATGATTGTTGGCTTTGTTAAGCTCATAAAAGGTCTGCAATTCATTAGAAGGGTCATGGGCGATCCAACGAAAGGCGTAGTGTTTTAACTCTCGTTCAGGTTGAAACCCTTCATCATAAACCACCGGGCCATGATGGGTATAGGTGACCGTATCATAAAAATCTTCTCCCCCCTTTACTTTAATGTGTTCGATCACCTGACGTGACGGTTTCCAGGCATCATCGCTGAGATACTCCTTTTTAGAGGAATCCTTAAACTTAATTTGGAACCAATCGACCAGGTCTCGTTGAGCGTTGGTGACTCCCCAGGCAATGGAGTCATTAAAGCCGCTGATCACAGCCGGGGAACCTGGTAAAGAGGCGCCCATGACGTTGATGCCAGGGGCATGAAGCCTGACGATATACCAGATGGATGGCAAACTAAGATTGAGATGCGGGTCGTTGCAAAGAATAGGGGAGCCAGACAATGTCTTGTTGCCATTAACTGCCCAGTTATTGCTTCCCACGTCTACAGGCATTTTAGGATTAGGGGGGATGGAGGCTAATCCCACTGGCAAAGCCAACGGTACGCTATCGGTAGTGACGGGTTGAAAGCGCCAGGCCTCTTTTTGATCAACAATCGGATCACCAACATTTTCGAAATCAGGGTAAAGTAGTGCCACCATTTCCTTCCCGAACAAATGAAGGGTATTGGTCATTTCCAGATCTTTCTCACCCATGTTTAGCGTCTGAGCCATATTTTTTAAGAGAATGGCCGATTTCATTTCAGTCCATTCCTCTGGCGCATAATCCAGTAACTTATACTCCAGAGGAAAATCTTCGTAAGTCAGTTGACTGATATAGGCATTAACGCCTTTGGAAAAATTTTCAAGCATCCGGGCGGAGGTCGGATTATTCTTGATACCATCATAAGCTTGTTGGGCGCCAAACATTAAACCGAGTCTTCGTTGCTGGCGGTCATAACTGAGGGCTGCGGAGCCAATGATTTCTGAGATGCGACCAGCTCCGGCATGGGTCTGGAATTCCATTTGCCAAAGGCGATGTTGAGCTGTTACAAAACCCTGGGCTAAAAACAGGTCATCTTCGTTTTGAGCGAAAATATGAGGGATCAGAGCGCTATCATAAACGATGGTTACTTCCCCCTGAAGCCCAGAAATGGTTATCGATTGGCTGGCGGTAGGAGCCTTTTCTGCATTTTGCCAAAACCCATGAAAAGGATCCAAAAATTTGCCTAGGGGCGGAATAGACTGCCCCACATTCCAGCTTCGGTTTAATGTCCATATTAGCGATACGGTGATAAGTGCCGAGAGACCAACCTTGAATATTTTCATCGTAAAAGGTATAATTTTCCTAATTTTAGGGTTTATTTAAGATATTTCTTAGCGAAATGCCGGTAAAAGAAGTGCTGGAAAAGTACAGCAAGGAGCAAATAAAGAAAGCCGTCAACATCCGGGCACTGTTTTTTGATGTAGATGGGGTTCTGACAGACGGTAAAATCATTTATGATGATTCCGGTAAGGAAACAAAGCAATTCAACGTGAAAGATGGCTATATCATCAGCCATTTGAAGAAAACCGGCATGGTTGTGGGGATTATCACAGGGCGTGAGTCTGCCGTAGTGACCAGGCGTGCTGTTGAGTTGAAGCTGGATTTTTGTCATCAGGGTATTGTGGACAAGTATTCAGTATTTGAGAAACTGATTGAATTCCACAAACTGAAGAAAAAGGAAGTTGCGTATGTAGGGGACGATATCAACGACTTAAAGATTTTAACAAATTGTGGATTGGCGGCTTGTCCGGCTGATGCTTTGGATTATGTGAAATCGAAAGTTGATATCATCACGAATGCCAAAGGTGGTCGTGGGGTAGTACGGGAGGTAGCAGATTTGATTTTAGCGGCCCAAGGTGAGTTAGAAAAGATTTTGAAAGTGTAACATGGAGAAGTTTAAGAATAAAATCACCCTAACAGATTCCATTACTTTAGGAGGGGATCGTATGGTGTTATTTTCTGGTCCTTGTGCAGCGGAGAGCTACGATATCTGTCTGCAAGTAGGAGCAGAGGTAAAAAAAGTATGCGAAGAATTAGGCATTGATTATGTTTTTAAAGCATCCTTTGACAAGGCTAATCGCACTTCGTCCGGGTCCTATCGCGGAAGCGGTATGGCAGAAGGGTTGAAAATATTGGAACGAATCAAAAAAGATCTTCGGCTGCCGATTGTGACTGATGTGCATGAATCCTATCAATGTGAAGAAGTAGCACAGGTGGCCGATGTGCTTCAGATACCCGCATTTCTGTGCCGTCAGACTGATTTATTAAAGGCCGCTGCGCGTACCGGTAAAGCCGTAAAAGTCAAGAAAGGCCAGTTTATGGCCCCGGAAGACATGAAATATGCGGTAGATAAGGTTCGAGGTGAAGGCAATGACCGGGTTTTTTTGACGGAGCGCGGTGCATCATTTGGATACCATACGCTGGTGGTGGATATGCGTGCGTTGCCCATTATGCGTCAATACACCCCGGTGATTTTTGATGTAACCCATAGTGTGCAGCAACCTGGAGGAAAGGGCGGCAGTTCAGGAGGCCAACGGGAATTTGCTCCGTACTTGGCCCAAGCGGCTGCGGCTGCCGGGGTAGATGGTTTTTTTATTGAAACGCACCCGCATCCGGAAAAGGCACTGAGCGATGGACCTAACATGATACCGTTGGAGGAGATGAAAAAGTTTTTATCAAACCTTCAGCAGTTCTGGAAACTACAAAAGTCCTTGGTATGAATGCGTGGAGTGTCCCCTTTTTGTTAGCATTATTGATGTTGGCTTCATGTGTCTCCAATAAAAAGTATGTTTATATGCAAAGGGATGATGTTAATCAAAAGATCATTCCTAAAGACACAGCCCTTCGCACGTACCCTACTCGGGTAGTTGATTATGTCTTACAACCTAATGATGCTGTTTATGTTGATATTAGGAGCATTGGTGATAAGCAGTTTGATTTTTTTAGTATCGACCCGCAAGTGAGGGTAGGAGGAGGAACTCAGGGATTCATCATTAATAGTGAATTAGTAGATCCGGATGGTTTTATCAGTTTTCCCGTGGTAGGAAAGATTCCGGTGGCAGGCAAAACTATTTTTGAAGTGCAGGAGCAACTACAAAAAGTTGCTGAACAATACCTGGAGTCTCCGGTAGTAAAAGTTCGTTTAGTTAACTTCCGGTTCACCGTTTTGGGAGAGGTTGTTCAAGAGGGTACCATAGGCTCCTTGAATAATCGGGTTACGTTACCAGAGGCGATTGGCCTGGCGGGAGGTATAAGCGACCTGGCAGACAAACAAAATATTAAAATAGTTCGCACCGTTAATAATCGGACTCAAGTGGCGTATATTAACTTATTGGACGAGGCGATCATAAGTTCACCTTACTATGTGATACATCAAGGAGATCTCATCATTGTGCCTGCATTAAAACAGCGACCCTATCGCAAATACTTCGGGCAAAACATCACCGTGTTTATTGCTTCAATTTCGCTTTTGCTTACCATTATTAACCTGAGTAAATAAGTGAACGAACTTACATCGGAAACTCCGGATCGGCAGCCTATTCAGGGCTTTGCGCTTAACTATAAACGTGTCTTATCAAGAGCCATTGAGTATTGGTATTGGATTGTCGCTAGTTTATTGTTGGGAGTCACCATCGCTTATTTAGTTAATCGCTACACGACACGGATTTACCCTGTTACGGCTTCTATCATCATACGAGAATCTCAAGAGAAGACGGATGCTCAATTTTTGTTTAATAATTCATTAGTCAGCGGTTATCGCAACTTTTACAATGAGCCCTATATTATCCGCTCGTATCCCATTATTCAATCGGTGATTGTGTCGTTAGGATTTGAAATTAGTATTCAGAAGGAGGGAAATTTTCTGACGACAGAGCAATATCAATTACTTCCTCTTCGTCTGATTTCGGTTGGTGAGATTTCTCCGAAAGTCATCTCGTTGGAGGTGGCAGATGACAAGCATTTTCGATGTGGTGGAGACACCGAAAGCGAACAATTGTATTTATTTGGGGATACGGTAAAGTGTGCAGGCAACCGATTTGTAGTATTTGCCACTGGTCCATTAAAGGATGTTTTGGGGGAGCGCTATTTGATACGATTTAGTGATCCCCAACAAGTGGCTGCCAGTTATATAAGGCGATTACAAGTAACATGGGCTCAGCAAAACTCCTCGGTAGTGAACCTGGATATTAGTGGTCCAATCCCACGGAAGGAAATAGATTTCCTAAATAGGTTAATATCTTTTTATCAAAATTATGATCTTGAGAAGAAAAATCAGACCGCCAAACGTTCATTGGATTTTATTGACAATCAATTAGACGAAATTGGTAAGCGATTACGACTCTACGAGAATGAATTGGAAACATTCAAAAAACAAAACTTTATTACGGATCTCTCAAGCGAGGCGGTTCATTTATATACAGAGTTAAAGGCCATTAATGAACAGCATGCGGCTATCTCTTATGCGGAGAATTATTACCAATACCTGGATTCTTATCTGGCTCGTGCAGATGACCCTGTCCAGATCATTCTTCCTACTGGCCTTGGGATTAATGACCCGGTAATTAATGAATTGGCCTCCCGTCTGGTAAGTTTGCAAACGGAGTTGAATACCTTGCCGCAGCCCAAGACTAGTAGTAACCCCATGGTAATAACCCGGGCTGCCCAATTGCGCAAGGGTATTCAAGAGGTTCGGGCACAGCTTAGTGAATCGATCAAGAATCAACGCCAATCCGACCGGATAAAGGTAAATGGTCTGAATGCTCAAGCGAATCGCATTGAACGTGATCTTCTATCTATACCCGGAGCACAGCGTGAGTTGATCAGTATTCAACGCAACTATACACTGAATGAAAACCTATATTTGTTTTTGCAGCAAAAAAGAGCCGAGGCAGGGATTTCCCAGGCAGCCACTACTTCTGATATTGTTGTTGTCAATCCTCCACGACTGGCAGGAGGTGCTAGTACCCCTAAAGTCAGACAGAATTATGTCATCTATCCAATGGCTGGCGTTCTTCTTCCATTCTTGATAATCGTTTTAATGGAAATACTGAACACTAAGATTCAATCGAAGGAAGATATTGAACAGATCACGCAAATACCTTTTATAGGTGGTATAGGACACAATTCTTTGCCTACGAATCTGGTGGTTGTCGAGAAGCCCAAATCAGCTATGGCAGAATCATTTCGCGCGTTGCGCTCCAATCTTAATTATTTCACGGGGGGGCAAGATCAAAAAGTATTTATGGTTACTTCGTCTATTAGTGGGGAAGGCAAAACATTTACAACCATAAACCTGGCTACTGTACTGGCTCTTTCGGGAAAGCGTACGATCATTATGGGTGCTGATCTACGAAGACCAAAAATTTTTGAAGATTTTCAATTAGGGAACGACCGGGGGTTGAGCACCTACCTGTCTGGGTTGCATGAATGGCAAGAGTCTATCCAAACAACGACCATTAATAATTTAGATCTGATCACAGGCGGACCAGTGCCTCCTAATCCGAGCGAACTAATCCTCTCTTCCCGTATGGGTGATTTAATTGCGCAATTGAAGCGGAAATACGATTTTATTTTGATTGACACTCCTCCTATGGGATTAATTACGGATGCGTTAGTTCTGAACTCTTTCGCTGATCATACGTTGTATTTGGTTCGTCAAAACTATACCCCCCGGGAGCTTATTAAGGTAGCGGATGAATTATACCGCTCTGGAAAAATTAGTAAATTATCTCTTGTCCTGAACGATGTTCGTAAGGTAGGTCCAGGGTACGGTTATGGATATTATAGCTACGGTTACTATGGCTATGGATATTATGGCTCAAAGCGGAAAAAAGGAGATAGTAACTACTATAGTTGATAGATTAGTATGCTTTTTAATTCCGTTGAGTTTGTTGTTTTTCTTCCTATTTGCTTTTTTTTCTATTGGTTCGTTTTAGGTGGAAAAACACAAGCGCAAAACCTCTTTTTGCTCGTAGCTAGCTATGTATTCTATGGGTGGTGGGACTGGCGCTTTCTGTCTCTTTTATTTGTAAGCTCCATCATAGACTATGTACTGGGATTGCGTATTTCTCAATCCGAAAATCCGCGCCAACGAAAATTTTTATTGTTTTTAAGTATTCTGTGTAACCTTGGATTATTAGGTTTTTTTAAATACTTCAATTTTTTTGCAACATCCTTTGCGGCTTCCATGAAAATCCTGGGATGGCAAGTGGATGAACTGACCCTTTCCATTGTTCTGCCAGTCGGAATAAGTTTTTATACTTTTCAGACGATGAGTTATACCCTGGATGTTTACCGGGGTGTGATTAAACCGACACGGAATTTGATTTCGTTTTTAGCTTTTGTAAGTTTTTTTCCTCAGTTAGTTGCAGGTCCGATAGAACGTGCCTCACACCTTCTTCCGCAGTTTCATCGCAACCGCAATTTTCAACTAGCAGATGGGATAGCCGGATTACATTTAATAATCTGGGGTCTTTTCAAAAAGGTGGTTGTTGCTGATAACTGTGCACCGGTGGTCAACACTATTTTTGGATCGTACACCACGGCTTCAGGCTATGAACTCATGTGGGCAGTGTTTCTTTTCGCGTTTCAAATTTATGGCGATTTTTCTGGCTATTCTGATATCGCTCGTGGGTGTAGTAAACTCTTCGGATTCGATTTAATGGTTAACTTCAGAACCCCGTATTTTTCAACCAGCATTGCTGAATTCTGGCGGAGATGGCATATTTCTCTTAGTACATGGTTTCGGGACTATTTGTATCTTCCCTTGGGTGGGGCCCATCTAGGCAGATTAATTCAGGTACGCAATGTGATAATCGTTTTTTTAGTAAGTGGATTTTGGCATGGTGCTAACTGGACTTATATTGTCTGGGGTTGTTTAAATGCAGTCTATATGCTGCCGGGCCTATTTTGGCATCGCGTGCCTGGCCAAAAGCCTTTGCCTTTTTTTAAGCTTTTTACTAAATCATTGTTAACTTTTATTTTGATTTGTTTTTCATGGATTTTTTTTCGTTCGGCAACGGTAAGTGATGCGCTTGAATTTATCAAGATAATGGTAACCTGGGATTATTCTGTTTTTACCTGGCCACCAATCAAATCGTATTTGCCTATCGTGTTAGCTTATCTTCTTTTGTTTGATGGCCTATCCCGTCTTCAGAGTATGGATGAGTATCTTGGCTCTAAGAAGAGGTGGATTGGTATGGGGGTTGATATCAGTACATTGTTGTTGATTATATTGTTCGGTTCATTTTCCAAGCAGGATTTTATCTATTTTCAATTTTGATGAGAATCTTCCTTATTCGAGTGGGCGGTTATATAGTATTTGTAACGATAGTTATAATTGGTATTTGCATGCTGGCGGGCCCTTTTACCGATCCATTCTATAGGAGGTTCACTACACCAAAATGTGAGTCGATGGTTGTGGGAAGTTCTCGGGCAGCACAAGGCATCATTCCTGAAATACTTCATTCGCAGTGGGCAGAATATGGTGAGTCAGTACCTCCGATATATAATTACTCTTTTACGATAAAATCAACACCATACGGGGCTCCCTATACGGCCAGTATTCTTAGGAAATTGAACCGAACTTCACGCGCTAGTAACCGCTTGTTTATTCTGGAGGTTAATCCATGGTCTCTTTCTGATTTATTTCTCACGGCCCATCCATCCGATCCATTTACAGAGGCTGCATTCGCACCTAACAATATGGATTTTGTTGATTGGGACCCTAACCCCGAATACATTTTTAAGAACGTAGATAATCGACTGTTAGTGATAACCCGGCACTTTTTCCATCACGCACACCCGATTTTGCAGGCAGACGGATCCCTTGAAATCACAATAAAAAGAAGTGAATCAGAGTTAATGGCAGCCATAAAGGAGAAACAGGTTGAGTACCAGAATTTTGCAAAGAGATCGAATTTATCGCAGATTCGATTAACTCATCTATCGAACTTGATTGATAGCCTCTCTGGTTATGGAAAGTGTGTATTGGTTCGTCTCCCGGTACATCCATTGATAGGTCAAATAGAAGAGGATTTTTTCGAAGAGTTTGATCCTCAAATGGAGGAAATGGTGGTGAGGCAAAAAGTTAGTTATATTAATTTAAAAGATTTTAATAATAAAATTGAAACTACTGACGGCAATCATTTAAGCCGTGCATCAGCGATTGAGATAAGTAAATACTTAGCTAAAGAAATTAAATCATACCATGCTAATTAAACTGCTTGTACTCGGCACCAATCAATTAAATTATCCAAGATTTTTGTATACGGGTCTGCAAAAAATCTCTGATGAGTTTCATGTAACGCTTGGGGTTAAGGTAAGTGGATCGGATCTGAAATTTTTTGATAGCACAATACCACCTGAACTTAATGTCAGAAGTATCCTCGCTGGGGCGTTGTCTGTAGGAGCTAAGCGGATTTTCTGGCAATTACTATTTTTTATTCTTTTTGTGGAGGGAAAATTTCTAAAAACCATTCATTTTGTGTTTGAATGGATATTGGCAAATGCGTTTGTTCGATATAATGATGATTTTAAGTCCATAGATATTGTTCATTTTCACTTCATTCAATACAGTTATATTCGACATCTATTTTTTGTCCCAAAATCTAAAAAGATTGTTTGCTCTTTTTGGGGATCTGATTTGCTTAGAACTCATGATACTTTTAATCACTTAATTGTTAAGAAGGCATTAGAAAGGTCCGATATTATAACAGTTCAGTCTATGGAGATGCAACAGATTTTGCTTGCAAAATTTGGCCGTCATCTAAACCCTAAAGTCAGGGTTCTTAAATTTGTTTTGAATCATGATGTGTTTGAGGCTATAGATACATTAACGACTCATGAAGTCAACGAGTTTATGATGCGATGGAATCTTATTCCTAATCTTAATATTATCGTTTTGGGTAATAGTGCTAGCCGATACAATAATCATCCTGATATGATCAGGTCAATAAAAGAGCTACCCGATCATTTGTCTGTTCAACTAGTGATACCGTTTAATTATGGAATGGAGCAAGAAGAAAGAATACGTTATCGGAAGGAGTTAGAGTATTCTTTGCGTGACACTAAATATCCATTTGTTTTTATTGATGAATACTTAAATGCAAGACAATTAGCTTGTCTGAGAAGAGTAACAAGTGTGATGGTTCATTTGCCTGAAAGCGATGCCCTAAGTGGAGCGGCAACTGAAGCTATGTATGCTGGCTCATCGTTGATTACGGCAGCATGGCTACCATATAGTCCATTTAAAAATAACGGCCTGACTTATAGTAGTATTGATGCATTTGATAAGCTTAGGAATGAAATTGTGGCCTTGATAAAAACTCCAATCGCTGATTCTGCTAAAAGAGATAATAGGAGAATTGTACAAGAAGTTTTTTTGAGTGATTCAGTTTCCGAACAGTGGTTAATCCTTTTTAAAGATCTGAGCCCAAATAATGGAACGCATTGAACAGAGGATTAAGCAGGGTCTTTTGTGGGCGTTTGCTAATCAGCTTAGTCTACAGATTTTGGCGATTGTCTTCACAGTTTTGCTGGCTCGGTTTATCGAACCTGCTTATTTTGGCATAGTCGCGATGGTAACTGTCTTTTCAAATTTTGCAATTTTTTTTCTTGACGCAGGGTTTACTATAGCGCTAGTTCAGAGGCAAGAGGCAACACCTGAACACTTTACGACTGTATTTTGGTTTAATGCGTTCGTAGGAGTCCTGCTTTACGCAATCTTTTTTTTTGCTGCTCCGGGATTAGCTTCTTTTTATGAGCAACCGTTGCTTGTATCGGTGACCCGTGTCATGGCGCTTGTTTTCATTTTCTCTTCTTTGGGCTTGGTTCAAAGTGCCCGATTAGATAAAAACTTGGATTTTAGACGGAAGTCAATTATTAGCTGGGGTTCAAACCTCATTAGCTACCTTATTGGTTTAATTCTAGCCATCCGAGGTGAGGGTATATGGGCGTTAGTTGTTATGATGGTGAGTTTATCCTTTTCAAACACTTTACTTCTTTGGATATCATCTTCCTGGAAGCCATCATTTTCTTTTTCATACAAATGTTTTCGGGAGCTATCGAGTGTAGGTTTTTCTGCCATGGGTGATACACTGATTAATTATTGGTCACGAAATGCAGATAATTTCTTAATAGGTAAGATTTCTGGAAGCAGCGAATTAGGGCTTTACAGCCGAGCCTATGCCCTTATGCTTGTGCCAGTACGCCATATTTCCTCTGTTATTGCTCGTGTTTTGTTTCCTTCATTTTCTTTGGTACAAAACGATATTGATCGTATTCGTATTATTTATCTTAGGGTTGTTAAATTTATTGCTTTAGTCACTTTTCCGTTAATGTTTGGTTTGCTGATGTTGGCAGATGAATTTGTAAGCATTTTTTTTGGTGCTTTATGGTTAGGCATGATTCCTATGGTAAAATGGCTCAGTGCATTAGGCGCTATTCAATCTATTATTTCACTCAATGGATCTATCTATAATTCTTTAGGCAAGTCTTCGTTGGCCTTTCGTGTGTCAACTTTGGTAGCAATTCTCCTTATAATTAGTTTTATAATTGGAGTTTATTGGCGGGGCGCATTAGGTGTAACAATTTGTTATTTTGTTAGTAGTGTATTGATATCTATTCCAATCTATATTACTGCGATTCGATTAATCAATTTACGTTTAAAGGATGTAGCACGTACACTAGCTCCTGTAGTAATAGCTGTTTTTATAATGGTTGTTGGCTTGGCAGCGCTTAAGTTTTGGTTTAGTTCCAATGCTTGGATAACGCTATTAGTGGGGATACCATTAGGTGCGGCATTGTATCTTGGTAGTCTTCACCTGATAGATCGCACATTATTCCCAGAGATAAGAAGAATTTTTAATATCAATCAAGTCTCATGAAAGTCATTCGTGTTACCACTACTCTTGACTTTGGCGGTATTGAGCGAAGGTTTGTGAATGTCTCCTCCTTGGAAGATTCTAAAAATGTATTGTTTGTTGCTATTGGCAAGGGCGGTTGGGCTTCTGCCGAGATCCAAAAGACGGGTGGTCATGTAAAATGCCTGGAATTACCTTTTCAGATTCCCTCTCTTCGTGCCACGTGGGCTTTGTATAAACTCTTTTTGTTGGAATCCCCCAGGGTTGTACACACCAGCGGAGCAGAAGCTAATTTTCATGGATTGTTGGCCGCCTGGCTTGCGAGGGTACCCGTTCGGATTGGCGAAGAGGTAGGCCTACCGCGGCATGGTTTGCTGGCACGAATATTTTTTCGGTTATGTTACAGCACGGCTCATCGGGTAGTTGGTATATCTCAGGCGGTAGTGGATCGCCTGGTAGCATTGAATGAAGTTCCCATATCCAAGTGTACAGTTATTTATAACCCGGTGGCGATACCACAAATCCCTGCCTTGTTACCTGGTGGTACAGCTGTCTTTGTGACGGTAAGTCGGTTAGTAGCTGTTAAAAATTTGCCATTGCTTATCAACGCGTTTGTTCAAGTTCGAAAGACTCGACATGCCCGATTGATAATTGTTGGCGAGGGCCCTGATCGTCCTGCTCTTGAACACATCATCGAATCTTTAGAGCCGGTTATTCGCCAGGATATTCAGTTGACTGGGTTTGAGCAACAGCCTGATAAATGGCTGCGACAAGCTAACTGCTTTGTTCTGTTATCTGAAGCAGAGGGACTCAGCAATGCATTATTGGAAGCCATGGCAGTAGGACTCGCACCCATTGCCACCAACAAGGGTGGACCTACTGAGATTATCGAAGATGGAATTTCCGGGTGGTTGGTTGATCCTCATCATTTGCCGGATGTGGTTAGTCAGATGAATGCATTTGCTTCCTTGTCAGATGAAAACCGGGCACGCGTGGCCACGGAGGCCAGAAAACGGGTATCTTTGTACTTTTCAATAGAGGCTCATGACCACGCCCTAAAACAACTTTATAGTTCTTTAATCATTAGAAGAAAAGATACATGAGAGTGTTGCATTGTATCGAGACATTAGGGTCCGGTGGAGTAGAACGAAGACGACTTTCACTAGCACGTTATCTTCCGGAGTCTTTTACTCAGGCAATTATCTGCTCGAAAAGTTTTGGAGGACTTAAGCAACAACTTGAGTCTTATCGGGTTCAGGTAACTGAGATTGGCGAATTAGGAAATATTTTTAATTTTTTTTATTACGTTCGTTTGGTGAGAGCCGTGCGGGCTTTTAAACCAGATGTGATTCATGGTGCTGTATTTGAGGGCGTCATCAGTGCGGTTATAGCCGGGATTTTATGCCGAGTACCCGTGATCATTATAGAAGAAACTTCCGCACCTATTCATCGGAGCAACCGAGCGAATAAAATGCTCCGCATCCTGGCTGGATTTGCAAACCGTGTGATTGCCACCTCACCAGCTGTATTTAAATATCTGGTGACGGAAGCAAGAATTGACCATAAAAAATGTCAAATAATTTTGAATGGTGTGGAGAAGCCACCTCTTCCGGAGAATTTTGATGCTATCAAGTTTCGGTTGACCCTCGGAATACACCCTCATGAATTGGTGATAGGAACCGTTGGAAGACTCCATGATGAAACAAAGAAGGTATCCGTTCTCATACAAGCGTTAGCAGAATTGCGAAGTACATCCACACGACTTTTAGTGGTGGGAGATGGCAAGGACAAAAAAGCATTGATAGAATTAGCCAAAGAGTTGAAGGTTATCGATCAGGTGATTTTTGTCGGATTTACCAATGAGCCTGGGCCTTATTATGCGATCATGGATGTGTTTGCCCTTGTATCCTCCAACGAAGGCTTTGGCATAGCACTCGTTGAATCTATGTACTTTTCATTACCAGCCGTGGGTAGTCGGGTAGGAGGTATTCAATATATTGTTAAAGATGGCATTACTGGCTTATTGGTGCCGGCCTCAGATGTAGTGGCCACGGCAAAAGCAATTTCTACGTTGGCTCAGAAGCCTGAATGGCGTATTACCTTGGGAAGGAATGCCTTCACGGATGCCTCCAAACATTACAGCCCGCAGCATTATGCTCAACAGGTGGTAGAACTCTATCAATCATTTAATCATGTAACTTCATGAAAGACCGGATTATCAAAAAACTGAAGCGTACCTTTTTTGATACGCGTGAATTGCAAGCAGGAACACATCTTTCTTCATTGCTTTCAGGCCCTGCCTTTTTACCCTATACTTCGTCCTCGCTGAGCCTACATGCGTTGCATGCCATTACCAATGATGTTATCGTAAATAATCGGTCCAGGATCGTTGAATTTGGATCAGGTATTTCAACCTTACTTGTGGCTAGACTCTTGCATCGTCATCAACTAGATGCCAAATTGATATCAATTGAGGAGAATAGTGGATGGATGGAGGTTGTAAAAAAAGCACTAGAATCAGAGGGTATAGCTACTAAAGTTCAGTTCATCCATGCTCCTGTGGTTCCTCATCCTTCTGTTCCGATGTGTCACTGTTACGATCCGATATGTGTGCAAAAAGCACTATCCGGAATTTCAATTGATTGTGTAATTATAGATGGTCCATCCTCTTGGCAAAAGGAGTATATTAATTCCCGTGTGGGAGTGTGGGAATTGATTGATCATCACCTGGCTTCAAGTTCCGCAGTATTCGTGGACAATGCTGACCGCTCTGGAGAGAAAATGCTCTTGGAAAAGATATCTAAGCAACGAAAAGGCAAACCGATTCACATTAATTCTGGTTTTGTTGCCTGGTTAGAAGGTAGTTATTATAATTTTTATCTCTGATCAATAGTGCTGATGTATGTTATTTAACTCAATTTCGTTCATTATTTTTCTTCCAATCGTTTTAATAGTTTTTTTTTCAATTCCCCATCGGTATCGGTGGATTTTTTCGTTGACGGCAAGCATTGTTTTTTATATGTTCTTTATTCCGATATATGTTCTGATTCTCTTATTAACTATTATAGTAGACTTTTACGCTGGAATAAAAATTGAAGAGACGAATGGTAAAAGCAAGATATTCTTTCTTTGGGCAAGTGTCATAAGTACATGTTTGATACTGTTTTTCTTTAAATATTATAATTTCTTCATAGCAAACATAAATGATTTGGCTATGTTGATGGGATGGAATTATTCGATTACTATGCTTGAAATAATTCTTCCCATTGGTTTGTCTTTTCATACATTTCAAAGTCTCAGCTACGTGATAGAGGTTTATCGGGGAAACCAAAAGGCCGAAAGACACTTTGGTATTTATGCACTCTATGTAATGTATTGGCCACAATTAGTGGCTGGTCCTATTGAGCGACCACAAAATCTATTACATCAGTTTAGAAAAAAACAGATGTTCAGATTCACTAATTTTTATAGAGGCCTTAGACTAGTGGTATTGGGCTTTTTTATGAAATTGGTTGTGGCTGATCGTTTGGCAGTATATGTAAATGCTGTTTATGGAAATCCAGATTTTCATTCTGGTAAAAGTATTGCGCTAGCTGCTGTTTTTTTTAGCTTTCAAATCTATTGTGACTTTGCAGGCTATTCGTCTATTGCTTTAGGGGTATCTCGTATGATGGGGATTACACTTATGACTAACTTTAGACGACCTTATTTCTCTTCATCAGTAGGTGAATTTTGGAGAAGATGGCATATTTCACTTTCTACGTGGTTTAAGGACTATGTTTATATATCGTTGGGTGGGAATCGAGCTAAATCGAAAATTCGATCTTTAATGAATCTATTTGTCACATTCCTGATCAGTGGTTTTTGGCATGGTGCAAACTGGACTTTTATAATTTGGGGAGGACTCAATGGCTTATATTTAATGGTTGAGAACCTATTCAATGGTTCTCGATCCAGGTCAATGAACAAATCGTTGCGTATGCTTAAGATTTTGTTAGTTTTTTGTCTTATTTCTTTTTCATGGATTTTCTTTCGGTCTGATTCTTTATCAAATGCCTTTTCCATGATCTATAAGTTATTTTTATTTAATGGATCAATCTTTGTGCCGGCTGACCCAGAGATACTCGTATATTGTTTTCTAAGTATATCTTTGATTGTGTTTTGGGAGGGATTCTATGAACTAATCTTTAAAAATAGAAGCTATCTGTTTAATCGTAAGATTTTCAGCTATGGTATAATTTTTATAGCATTCTTCTTTATTTTATTATTTGGGGTGTTTGACGGAGGGCAATTCATCTATTTTCAGTTTTAAACTATGAGTACGGATGTTAAGAAGTTGTTGATTTTTAGCATATCTTTCATTTTAACTGTATATATGGTTGATGCTGCGCTTTCGGCTCTTCTAGAACAAGCTTATTCTCGTATGAAGGGTGGGGAGCGTGGAAGGGCCGATTTCGCTATCAGAAAGTCAAGAGCCGATTTGTATATTTTTGGTTCTTCACGCGCACTGGGTCACTACGATCCTAAAATATTTTATTCAGTACTTAAAAAAAAGTCCTATAACGCTGGACGCCCTGCACAATCAATTTTGTATCATCTCTCACTATTTAAACTGATTCTTGCAAGGCATACACCGGATATTGTTATTCTCGATTTGAATGAAACAGAATTAATTTATGATTATAAAAAATATGAGCTGATGTCATCACTTTTGCCATATTATTCAGAACCAACGGTAAAGGAGACATTAACCAAAATTGATTCCCGCTACAATTTTAATAACTACTTCTCAGTCCTTAAATACAATTCTTCAATTGGTGCAATTATTTATCGTTCTGTCTTTAGCAAGAATGACGAAAGTATGGATGGATTTATTCCGTATAAGGGATTCCGAAGTAGTTCCGAAATAGTAAATGATAACTGTAATGATTCACTTAATATAGATCCTAAACTAGTTCAATCACTAATGGAATTTCAAAAGTTGTGCAAAGAAAAGGGAATCCGTTTAGTTATTGCTATTTCCCCTCGGTTTGCTACTTATAAATGTAAACAGATCGATTTGCTTTATTTGCAAGAGGAGGTACAACGCCTAGGAATTGAATTTCTTGATTACTCGAGTAATAGGAGGTTTATTGAAAATAAAGCCTTTATGTATGACGTAGCTCATTTAAACGAAACAGGAGCCAAAGAGTATTCTCATGAAATTGCTAGCTATCTGATTCATGGTAAGTAAGTGTCGATTACTCTTTATAGCGTGGGATGCTCCGCATGTCACATATCTGGAAAGTCTGTTTGTGCCTATTTTCCAGAAGTTGAGACAAAGGAATTCAATACAAATTCACGTGGTGCAGTTTACGTGGGCAGATGATAGACGCACTAAACAGGTTGCTGAGGTGTGCCAACGCCATGGTATACCATATACTTTTAGACCGGTTGTTACCCAACCGTTTATTTTTGGCCAATTGTATACAATTATTCGAGGGATTTTTTTTATTCGACAGTATCTTAGAAACCATGGTATTAATGTGATTATGCCTCGGAGTACGATGCCGGGATTGATGACATTTTTTTCTTCTCAAAAGATTCCAATAGTATTTGATGCCGATGGATTACCTATTGAAGAGCGGGTCGATTTTGCTGGTTTATCTTCGAAAAGCATTCGTTTCTGGTTATTAAAAAAAATTGAAGGGGGAATACTCAAGCGGGCAACGGTTATCACCTCTCGAACTTTTCGCGCAATCAACTATCTTAGCGAAAGCCATGTGATTCCCATGTCTCGTTTTGTTCGCGTGATAAATGGTCGGGATGAAGGCGTATTTCAACCATGCTCTCTGGCCGAACGACAATCTGTTCGTTCTAAACTTGGGATTCCTGAAGGAGTACCACTTATAGTTTACTGTGGATCAATCGGACCTCAATACGGTATAGATGAAATGCTCGGATTACATTCGGCTTTAAATCAGGATGGTCAATATTGGATGTTATTATTAGTAACTCAACCAGAACGTTTGAAATCTTGGCAACCGCTACCTGACCGAGTGTGTGTAATAAAGGCCATGATAGCAGAGGTACCGATGTTGTTAGCAGCATCTGATATAGGTTTAGCTTTGCGCCAACCATCCTTTTCCATGCAAGGGGTGGCACCAATAAAAATTGGGGAGTATCTTTTGTGTGGCCTTCCTGTGGTGGCGACAAAGGGGGTGGGCGATATAGACGCAATGCTATCTGATGAGGAACTAGTGCTATTGGTGAATTTTAATGATTGGAAAAATGAACTACCTCAGGTTGTTGCTTGGATTCGTAAAAGTGTAGGTGCTAATGTAATGGACGCCCGAACGCTCGGTCAAAACGCGTTTGGTCTTCAGGCATCCGTGAAAAGCTATGAGGAAGCATTGCGTCAATGGCTTGTATGAGAATATTATTTTTAACTAAATACACACGCCTAGGTGCCAGTAGCCGGCTTCGCACCTTTCAGTTTATCCCACATTTTGAGGCTTATGGCATGAAATGTGAAATTTCATCCTTATTTGACGATGCATATTTACGGGAAGTATATAAGAGTAAAACGCACAATAAGTGGAAGGCTTTACGAAGTTTTTTCAAAAGACTTATGGTTTTATTTCGAGTGCGTTCATTTGATCATGTCATCATTGAGAAGGAACTATTTCCGTATTTTCCACCTTGGGGAGAGCGCTTCCTTGCTGTTTTAGGTGTCCGGTATTGGGTTGACTATGATGATGCTATTTGGCACAACTATGACGTAAGCTCCAATTTTTTTGTGAGGGTGTTTCTGCAACATAAAATTAAAGTAGTCATGAGACTATCAAAAGGTGTAGTGGCTGGCAACGACTACATTGCATCATACGCTGTGAAGGCAGGATCTCAACATGTCGTAAAAATTCCTACTGTTATTAATCATCATCGATATCCTATAAAAAGGACTTTTAATCAACATCCCCTAGTTATTGGGTGGATCGGATCTCCGATTACGGCCAAATATCTTACCAGATTAGTACCCATTCTTAAACCTTTTGTGGAGACAGGTAAGATTCAACTTCGGCTTATCGGAGCAGGTGAGACTTTCTCTCTCGGATTAAACGAAGAAGTATTGCTTTGGAAGGAAGACCGCGAGGCAGAAGATATAGTCACTTTTGATGTTGGCATTATGCCATTGGAGGATAATATATGGGAGCGGGGCAAATGTGGATATAAATTAATTCAATACATGGGATGTGGTCTTCCGGTTATTGGAACACCTATTGGTGTAAACAAGCAACTAATCGAACCAGGTATCAATGGGTGGCATGCAACCACATTAGAAGAGTGGACAGAGGCGTTTAGTCAATTGTTGGAAAATCCAGAGCAGTTGCTGCGTATGGGAAATGCCGGGCGTAAAAAGATAGAAGAGGCCTTTACATTAGAAAGAGCATCACATAGTTGGTGGAATATATTGCATTAGTAAGAATGAATTGCCTTTATTATGGGAGTTGTTGACATTTTTATTTTTGTGTTGATTTTGATCGCTGGTCATGCCGGAATTAATCAATTCATTCGATCGTTTAAAGTCGATCAGTATCGGACCACCCTGATCGGCCTATTCTATTATCATTTGTTATTTGGGCTTCTGTTTGGGTGGTATGTATGGGTTTATGGAGGTGATGCAATAGGCTATTGGAAAATGACACGCCTTTATCAATTTATGCCAAATGGATATTGGTGGGAATTGCATCAGCCAGGGACTCCTTTTATCCATCTGGTCATTTATCCTTTTTCGGATATTCTGGGCCTATCTTATTGGACACTTACTCTGGTATTTGCCTTCATTGGCTTCTTTGGATTCGCTTTCTTACTAGTCACCTTTCTTCGCACGATTCCTCAAGTACCCCGCCTTTTTGGTTGGTCAATTTTTCCGGCCTTGCTTTTTCTACCCAATTTACATTTTTGGTCAGGAGGCATAGGTAAAGACTCGTTAATATTCTTTGCATTATCGCTTTTTGTTTTTTCATTAACTAGACCTATTCGGAATATTCCTGGGTTGATGACATCTATCTACCTGGCTTTCATGATACGTCCACATATCGCTTTGTTGATGATTGTTTCTATGATCTTCGCTTTATTGACCAGTTCACAAGGCTTTGGTACTTTTTGGCGTGTGGTTTTGCTGGGCCTTTCAGTATATGTATTTGTATTAATTTCACCCAGTGTCCTGGAGTTTATTGGTGTTGAACAAAACATCGATTCTTTCGAAGATGTCTCTGAGATCCGTTCCCGCAACTTAAGCAGGGGCAGCGTTGGATCAGCTATTGATATTTCAACTTATAATGTCCCGCTCAAAATTTTTACATTCTTTTATCGCCCATTATTTGTGGACGCCTCCAACCTTTTTGGTTGGATAGTTTCACTGGAAAATTTGATATATCTGGTGCTAACCGTTTCAGCGCTAAGGGGACGGATAATAGTCGATATTTTTGGAATGCCTCCTCATCTCAAAGCTTCTATTTTAATGATGGGTGCTGCTGCTTATTTTATGTCAGGCTCGCTAAGTAACCTGGGCATTATTATCCGTCAGAAAAACATGGTTATGTTTATGCTATTATTATTGTGTAGCTACCTCATCAGCCGGAGACAATGGCAACCTATGCCAGTAGCATCAAAACGAATATGAAACCGCGCCTGCTTCGCATAGCAACAGTCCCCTTATCCCTTCATAAATTGTTGGATGGGCAGATGAATTACTTACAACAAAGAGGATGGGAGGTTCATAGCTGTAGTGCCTTCGGACCTGAGATTGAGGCAATCAAGTCGAAGGGCATTATTTTCCATGAAGTGGCAATGACAAGACAAATCACACCATGGCGTGATTTATTGTCTTTAATTGCTCTGGTACGGCTCATGAATAAAATTAGACCAACGATTGTACACACACATACACCCAAAGCTGGTTTATTAGGAATGCTTGCCTCCGCTTTTGTCAGGATCCCAGTTCGATTGCATACAGTAGCCGGTATGCCGCTTATGGAAGCTACCGGTGTTCGTGCAATTATCCTAGCGATGACTGAGTGGATTACTTACTTCTGCGCGCATCGGGTATATCCTAATTCGCATGGTTTAATGCGTTGGATGAATGACCGATTCCCACGATTTAAAAGCAAATTTTTGGTAATTGGCAATGGAAGTACAAATGGTATTGATGTAACATATTTTTCTCCTTCACCTTCCGTTTTGCATGCTGCACACCAACTACGAAAAAGGTATGAATGGAAAAACGATACCTTTATCTATTTGTTTGTAGGCCGAGTTGTACCTGACAAAGGAATTAGTGAACTTGTTCAAGCCTTTTTATCACTACGAAGTCAATGTCAGCGACCGGTCAAATTATTGTTGGTAGGACCATTAGAAACAAAACTCTCACCCATACCAAAGAAAGTGATGGACATACTCAGAGAGGATGCTGATATACGTTTAGTAGGCTATGAGGAAGATGTCAGACCATGGTTAGCGCTCGCTTCGGTATTTGTGTTTCCAAGTTACCGAGAGGGCTTCCCCAATGTGGTCATGCAAGCTTCTTGTATGGGAGTGGCAACAATCGCATCAGATATTAATGGTTGCAATGAACTATTGATTAATGGATATTCTGGTTGGCTTGTACCCGTTCGTTCAGTTGACCAACTTACGAATGCCATGAAACTGGCCCAACACGATGATAATCGTTCGCTGATGGCAAGTCGCGCTCAGGATTGGGTACGGAACCGATACGCCCGCGAAATAATATGGCGTGAAATTGAGAGAGAATATAGCCAGCAACTTGAGCAACGTAGTCGTGTATAGAAAATTTACTAAACCATGGGTTGATCGTATTTTAGCAGCTTTCTTGATAGGGTTGTTAACTCCGCTAATTATACTGTTATCTATTGCCTTAGCGTGGATAAATCGTGGAGAGATATTTTTTCGGCAGCCACGCCCCGGTTTGAATGGTCGGATTTTTTTGATTTTGAAATTCAAAACGATGAATGACAAACGAGATATAAATGGTCAGTTGTTATCCGATGAACAGCGTATAACACCCGTTGGAAGATTTATTCGCAAACTCTCTTTGGATGAGATTCCTCAGTTGATAAACGTGCTACGAGGTGAGATGTCATTTATAGGCCCAAGGCCATTGTTGGTAGATTATCTGCCAAAGTATAATTCGATGCAAGCCAGGAGACATGAGATCCGTCCAGGCATCACTGGCTGGGCACAGGTAAACGGAAGAAATGCGATCTCATGGGAGCAAAAATTTACGCTTGATGTTTGGTATGTTGATCACGAGTCTTTTCTCTTAGACCTGAAAATTGTATTTTTGACAATTATTCAGGTAGTTCGATCGGAAGGAATCAATTCGGCTACCTCCGCCACGATGGAGCCATTTAATGGAAACAAATAAGGTTTTGATATTTGGAGCAGGGGGCCATGCAAAGGTTGTCATGGATAGCCTTTGGGCTGAACAAAAATCGATAGTAGCCTTAATTGATCAATATAAATTGGGAACCTTGTCAGGGATTCCCATTTTTAATGCTTACGATGCGAACTTTAGTAAGGATTCGTCATTTATTGTGGCCTTAGGAGACAATAAAGCGAGGGCGCATTGGGTTTCTCAAATCAGCCATCGATTTACCACCACCATTCACCCTACAGCCTTACTGGCGCCCGATGTACAAATAGGGGAGGGATCTATGATTTTGCATCGAGCCATCGTACAGGTAGAATGCCGTATCGGACGCCATGTTATTCTTAATACCCAATCTCAGATTGATCACGATTGTGACATTGGAGATTTTGTTCATATAGCTCCGGGAAGTGTTATCTGCGGCCGGGTAACTATTGGCTCGGGATCATTGATCGGGGCAGGAGCTGTAATACTTCCGAATGTCTCCATTGGTGAAGGAGCTATCGTAGGAGCAGGATCAGTTGTAATTCGGAATGTGGCCCCGGGAAGTGTTGTGGTTGGTAATCCGGCAAGAGTATTAACTAAATGGTAAGTGAAATTTATATCGTAGGTGCGGGCGGCCTCGGTCGAGAGGTGCTGGCCATGCTTCAGGGTATGCCAACATGGAAGGTGGTAGGATTTTATGATGATATAAAAACCGGTGAGATCGAGAACATTTCTGTGGCTGGTACTATTTCAGATTTACTGCATCATAAAGGTTCTTGTTGTGTAGTGGTGGCGATTGGTAACCCACGTGTTAAGCAGATGGTGGTTCAGCGATTATCAATAAAGACGGACATCCAGTATGCCACTTTAATTCATCCGCAAGCCACCTTGTATCAGCATCAAAGTATTTATATTGGTCATGGGGTAATCATTGGAGCAGGCGTTAGATTAACAACTGGAATCAGACTCGGAAATCATGTTTTGCTCAATTTGAATTGTACCGTTGGGCATGATGCCATTCTCTCAGATTACTGTTCGGTTATGCCGGGAGCACATTTGGCAGGGGCTGTACTCTTGAAGGAAGCTGTTCTGATAGGTTCAGCAGCCAGCGTTCTGAATGGTGTATCCATTGGTACAGGTAGTATTGTTGGCTCGGGTTCGGTGGTTACCCGCGGGGTACCAGAAAATACAACTGTAGTTGGAGTACCTGCTCGAAAACTTTCTGTTCACCGATGATTAAACAGGTAACTCAATGGCGGGTACTCTGGACTGAGTTTCGGCCTACCTTTCACTTTGTTGGCCTTTTTTTAGTCGTATTTATTGTCGGAAATGTAGTCTATGGACTATTTGTTTCACACTTTGATCCCGAACCAGATCCTCTGACAATACTTGTCACAAAACAATCATCTTCGTTTTTAAACCTAATCGGTTTTGAGACAACAACTTTTATACATTCATCTTTAGCCACGATTTCCATCTTGAATAAGGGTAGAGCAGTCGTCTCTGTTTATGAAGGTTGTAATGGCGTGAATATCATGATTGTTTTTCTGGCTTTTTTAATTGCCTTTCCTAAACCCACCCGATCGCCAGTTAGATGGGTGGGGTTTCTAGGATGTATTCTCATTCATCTGATCAATGTCATGCGGATTGATGTTTTGTTTGGGGTTGCCTTTTACTATCCTGAGTTCCTCTACATCTATCATAAGTATATCTTTACGGCCACAATTTATGGGATCGTATTTTTGCTTTGGCTACTGTGGGTTCGTTGGATTTTCAAACAGCCAATTCCCAACAAATGAGACTTGTACGATTGATATTTGTTTTTAGTGGAGTGGCTGGATTGATTACTGTTTTTCTCTTTCAGCAAATCAACCTTGCTGCCTTCATGCAAGTCGAAGATAATCGTCTCCAGTTTCTTATCAATCGTTCCATTAGATTTATTTTGAATGATGCATTTTCGCTTTTAATTATTTCAGGAATTTTTTTCAAACGAAAGTATATCTGGGTGGCAATCATGTTTCAAATACTAGGCTTACTCTTTATTCTGATACCTTATTTGAGTTTTAAATGGTGGTTACCGAGCTATAATGGCCCTCTTATTTCATTTCTTCACAGATTAGTATTAAATCCTGTACTTTTATTTTTGTTGATACCATCGTTTTTGGCACTTCACTATCAACAGGCAAAAAGTGACACAAAATCTAGACACACAACATGAAGGAGAAAATCTGGCTTTCACCACCGCACATGAGCGGTCAGGAAATTCAATATGTTCAAGAGGCTTTTCAATTAAATTGGATAGCTCCGGTAGGGCCACATCTCAGTCGCTTTGAACAATCTATTAGTGAAAGACTCAACGGACATTCAGTGGCAGCACTGGCATCAGGTACAGCAGCTATTCACCTTGCACTTATGTTGGCCGGAGTTAAGGATGGAGATGAGGTTTTGTGTTCGTCCTTTACTTTTTCGGGTACATGTAACCCGATTGTCTATTTAAAGGCTAAACCTGTTTTTATTGACTCTGAGTTGGATACATGGAATATGAGTCCTTCATTGCTAGAAGAAGCTATTGAAGATCGTCAACGCAAGGTTGGAAAAAAACCCGCAGCCATCATTGTGGTTCACTTATACGGCATGCCGGCCAAGATGGATGAAATTATGGCCATAGCTAAAGCCCATCAGATTCCAGTCATCGAAGATGCTGCAGAAGCGTTAGGATCAACGTTACATGGCAAGCCTTTGGGGACATACGGCCTGGCATCTATTTTGTCATTCAATGGAAATAAGATTATCACCACAAGTGGTGGTGGAGCTCTGGTTTCATCAGATAATCATTTGATTGATAAAGCTCGCTATCTGGCTACGCAAGCCCGTGAACCGGCCCTTCACTATGAGCACACGGAAATTGGTTACAATTACAGACTTAGTAACGTATGTGCAGCTATAGGATTAGGTCAAATGGAAGTTCTTTCTGACAGGGTTGCTGCTCGTAGGAAGATTTTTGAAAGTTATCAATTGGCCTTTCAGGAGTATCCAGAAATTGTTTTTTTACAAGAGCCACTGGGGTATTTTTCCAACAGATGGTTAACAACGGTTACCCTTCAGCCTGAATTAATGCTGACCCCCGCACAGGTAGTTGAGTATCTCCACGATCAAGTTATTGAAGCCCGCCCACTCTGGAAACCCATGCATCAGCAACCCGTTTTTGCCAATTATCCCGTATATGCATCTGGTGTATCGTCCAAACTATTTAATACTGGCATATGCTTACCTTCTGGGTCCAACATGACTGCGGAGAAGGTGGAGCGTGTAGTAGACCGGCTAAGAAGCCTAATTAACAGATAAACAATTGGTTACGAGTATCAAAAGTTACTTATTATGGATAATGTGTATACAATAGATAAGTGATTTTATTGTGTTAACTTTGCTAAATATGCGTGTTATGGATCAGATTTTGAGATTCAGGTTGGCCAAAGCGGCTATTTTCTGCATGCTCGCCATTTTTAGCATCCCAGGGTTTAGTCAGATTGTAACCTCCGTGAGTGATGGAGCCTGGAATAATCCCTCCACTTGGTCATCAAACCCGATTATTCCAACCGGAATAAATTCTGATTCCATCATAATAAACCATCAAATTACCGTTCCTGGAGGTTTTTCAGTAAGTATTGACGGCACACGAATTACGCCCTCGGCTTCACTGACAGTTCAATCCAGCGGTAGTTTAAATGTGAATAATGCTTCCAGTGCCCTTCGTGTTCAAGGTACATTAGTAGCCGCTAATAACTCTGTTATTACCGGAACCTTATCATCAAACACCAGTTTTTTGTCCGGATCTACTTATCGACATGAGTTTACCACTACTCAAGGAGTTTTGCCTTTGGCTACCTGGTCTGCTAATTCCACAGTACGGATCACTGGATACACAACTTTTTCGACTGCTAGTGCAGCAGGTAATTGGGGGCAAACCTTTGGAAATCTGGTGTTTGATTGCTCCGGGTTGTCAACCACTTTCAATTTCGGTGGCTTTCTGAACTCTTTGCAAGGAAGTTTATCAATCGTACAAACGGGTTCCTCTGTGGTGTTTCTTACGTCTTCAGGTAACCCTACTGTATCCATCGGTTCGGATTTCATTATTGGAGGAAATGGTAGGGCCTTCTTATCTACAACATCCAGCACAACTCCCGGTGCAACGATCAATGTAGGACGCGATTTCCGATATGAAACGAGTAATGTCGTACCATCAGGTTTTAATACAGTTGGGCATTCAATCCTCCATGTGGCAAGGGATTTTGTTATGAATTCGACAGGGGTTTTACGTTTGGGCAGCAACACTAATACCAGCGTAGGTTTTTTGAGGATAGGTCGCAATTTCAATTTAATTGCGGGCCAACTGACAGAGACATCGGCTGCACCAGCTAGCGGTGAAGTGATTTTTACAGGAACCTCAGGCACAGTTCATACCTTTCAAAATACGGGTAGTATTACAAATACCATTAATTATCTTGTAGAATCTGGAAATACTTTAACTATTTTAGGTGAGAATAATTTGGTTGGGGGAACTGGTAGTACCTTAACCGTGGATGGTATTCTGGAGTTACAGTCAACTCATGTTGCAGGGGCGATACAAACAGGTTCAGGGCCCGGTTCAGGGAATGTGAGAACTGTCAATCGAATATACAACGCTGGTAGCAGGATTGTCTATGCCGGAAATGCTCCCCAATTTTTGGGTAATGGAAACCCTACCTCTCTGACTACTACGGTTGTTATCGATAACGCTTCAGGAGTCAACGTAGTCTCTGGTGCTGCCGGAGGCAACATTGAAATAGAAAGTGGATTTCTTGAAATTTCGGCAGCGCCCTTGGTGATAAACGGCAATCTTACGCTCACCGGTGGTAATGTCAATTTGATCACTACATCCACTCCTCGATCACTAACCATCCATGGAGCATTTGTCGCAAACGGAGGTACACTTTCGGTTAATAGTGGAGGCACAGAAGCGACAGTCTCAGTCAATGGCACGTATTCAGGAACATCGGGATTTGTGTCCACCGGAGCTAACACAATCCTGAGTTTTGGAGGCACGGGACCACTTAGTGGGGTGTTCCCCCTTTCGGGAGTAACGTCTTTAAAAAGTGTTAATGTTAACCGCATGGGAGGAACTGTGGGTTTCGATCAAAATTTGACGGTGGTAGACATGAACTTGACTTCCGGTTCTGTTGATATGGACGCACGATTAACCGTTACAGATGATCTTAATCTTTCCACATCAACTGTGTTGTCCTTTCCTGGTGAGACGCTAGAGTTAAGAAGTCAGTTTAATAATGAATTGTCGGGAGGCGTATTGGCAGCTGATGGAAGTTCAGTATTGCAAATCACCGGAACAGGTGCTTTGGGAACACTGGCATTTGACGGAGCTGGTAATACATTAGGTTCATTCCTGTTAAACAGATCAACCAGTGGTGTTTTGGTTACGTTGAATAGCCCACTTACAATTGCAAGTGTTTTTGAGTTGCGGAGAGGACAATTTCAAAATACTTCAGGCTTGACATTTTCGTCAGGAAGTACATTCATTCGAAACAGTCAAGGCTCTTTGGTGGGTGCCATTCCGGGAGGCGGATCATATAATTTGCAATATACTGGCACTGCCTTGACCACTGGGTTGGAGGCACAAGGTAACTTGCTTGATTTGATAGTAGGAACTTCTGGAATTGTTACTCTTGCTGGTTCGCTTGATTTAGCTGGCTCCCTTTTTATCAATAGTGGCACCCTAACGGCAGGTTCCAACCCAATTTCAACAGGTGATGTAACCAATAATGGAGTGTTTAACCTCCCAAGTTCATCGCTCACCATTACTGGAAATCTGGTTAACAACAGCATATTCAATCGGGGTACAGGCCTCGTAATATTTGATGGAAATACTTCAATATCCGGTACGGTTAACCCTATCTTTAATGCTATTCAAATTGATGGTCAATTATCTAGCCCCGTTACATTTCAGGTAAATGGTAATTTTACTAATAACGGAGTGTTTACTAATAACGGCAATACAGTGTTGTTGGGAGGTTCAGCTCTTCAAACGATATCGGGCACTTCCATTACTTCATTTGCCAACCTTACCATTAATAATAATACCAACCCTGTAGGGGTAACGATAGAATCCAATCAATATCTATTTGGTATTCTTTCCCTCGGAACAAACAACGTTTTGGATGCGGATGGAGTAGGAGGTACAGCGCGTTTCTTTTTTCGTTCTTTATCAGATGATCCGGCAACCGATGCCCGGCTTGCCCCTATGTCTGCTGGCGCAGTGATAACAGGCAATGTAATCGTACAGCGTTTCATGAGCATGGAGGGTAGAATTAATCGTTATATATCAATGCCTGTTCAAAATGTGCGACTCGATTCATTACAAGATGATTTTAGCGTAACGGGGCCCTTTACAGGAACCAGTTTTCCATGTACAGGTTGTACGAATAACAATTATTCATTGCGCTATTATTTTGAACCTCAGGTAGGAGTTCAAACCGCTGGTGCCCGAGGTTTTCCGCAACCACCTGGGGCGACCAACGCTGCCGTTCTTCCGTTAGGAACAGGATTTTATAATTTCATGCATAACGGTAATAATGCACAGATAACCTGGGATGCCGGAGGTAGTGTATTTTCAGGAACTTTTAATTTTGGGGTAACCTTTACTCCTTCGGTACCAACTCCACTACCCAACGATGATGGATTCAATTTATTGGGCAATCCTTATGTTTCTCCTATTGATTGGAATAGTGTAGGTTGGACAAGAACGAATGTTTCGCCAACTGTTTTTGTGAATGACCAAGGTCAGAATGTTTTTAGATTCTGGAACCATGTCACAAATTCAGGAGATGCTGATTTTGGAGGCATTATTGCTACAGGACAGTCCTTTTGGATTCAAACAACGGGTGCTTCGCCATTGCTTACTATTTCAGAGTCAGCCAAATTTTCGGGAAGTGGATATGCCTTCTATCGTAACCGTGGATCAACGTCTCAACTGAAAATTGCCTTACGCGCAAATGGTATGGAAGACCGAACCTATCTGGTCAAGAGACCAGGCACCCAGATTGGGACGGATGGGATTGATTCCCGAAAAATGATGAATGAAACTTTGAATATCGGAATAGGCTATGCTGATCAACCTTTGGCGATTAATCATTTAGAAGATTTAAAGGAAAACGAAGTAGTTGAACTAGTGGTTGATTGTTCAGATTGTCTTTCGGCAACAATGACTTTTGATGGCTTAGATGTTTGGCTGGATCAAGGAGAGATGTATTTGAACGATCGATTTTTGAATCAATCTGTGAAACTGTTCAATGGTATGATATATTCGTTTGATATGCCCAGCATCAATCAGCGATTTGCATTAAGCCGCAAGCCATTAGTGTCAGAAAATGTTGAACAACATATACATCTTTATCCGAATCCGTCCGATTCAAAAATTTCATTACTTCTTCCAAGTAGAGAGCCTTATTCGGTGCAAGTTTTTAATTCCTATGGACAGGCTGTTGATCTGCTTTTTAATCGTGTAGAGAATAGGAATCAATTGCTGATGCAATATGACGCTAGGGTGGAGGATTTGTTGCCCGGAGTCTACCTGGTAAAACTGATAAGCACTAAAAATTTGGCCCACACTTTAAAATTTATTAAGCGATAATGAAATCAATTTTGATTTTTGTGGTTGCATTCTTTTTATTGGCAATGATCAGTTGGGCACAGCCATGTACTACCCCTCCTTGCCCGCCTCCCGATCCAGGTGAACCGGTGCCTTTTCCATATTTATGGATCTTAATTCTTTCAGGCTCGCTTCTGGGTATTTCAGGAATATCTAAGTTTAAGACAAACAAAAAGAATTGATTTTTTTTAGAACTTTTTCTGAACTTTTTAACCGGCTCAGAGTCCTTCCCCGCTGGGTTATTATTCTTCTGGACACTGGAATATTACTGGTATCTGTTGGCATTGGTTATTTAATTCGTTTCAATGCCATATGGGAAGATGTTGTTCGGAACAACGTTTGGTTAGGTTGCTCTATGTTTGTCATTTGCGGATTATCAGCCTCTTTTTTAACCAAATCATATGCTGGGATAGTTAGGTATACTGGACTGGACGATGGCATTCGTATCCTGTATACTTGTTTTTTGACACTCTTATTTTCTTCGGGGGCGAATCTTGTTTATTACTATAATTATCGGGTAAATATTGTTCCTTATTCCGTAGTATTAATTGCCTTTTTTATTTCTTTTCTACTCCTCTTTTATTACAGACTCATCGTAAAATCGATTTTTTTATTTTATCGTACGGAACCGTCTGATAGATTTAATATTGCCATTTTTGGAGCCGGAAGTGCTGGATTGTTAGTCAAACAGATCATTGATGCCAACCCTCTTTCCGAAATGAAGGTGGTAGCATTTTTTGAGGATGACTTGCGTAAAGTAGGTAAAGAAATCAATGGTGCTAAAATATTTCATGCTATATCCGATATCACTTCAGTTATTAAGGATTTACGGGTTCGAGAATTAATTATTTCGACACAAAATCTTTCGCTTGAGCGCAAGAATGAAATTGTAGAAAGTTGTTTTCAAGAACAAGTAAAGGTTCGTACTGTACCACCTGTGGATAAATGGGTTCGAGGTGAACTTAGTTTGAAACAAATAAAGGAAATCAATATTGAAGATTTACTAGGGCGGGAGTCCATCACCTTAGACAACAATCATTTGCTTCCTGAGCTAACTGGGAAGAGAATATTGATTACGGGTGCGGCTGGTTCCATTGGCAGCGAAATTGCACGACAGGTAGCTTCATATCAACCACAACGTCTGATACTGATTGATCAGGCTGAAACTCCTTTATTCGAAATTGAGCGGGAGTTAGGAGAGATATCGTATTTCGAAGGTGAAATTCATGTATTTGTTGCTGATGTGTGCAATCATAAGCGGATGGAAAATCTTTTGAATGAATTTAAACCAGAGATTATTTTTCATGCTGCAGCTTATAAGCATGTGCCTATGATGGAAAGCAATCCCTCCGAGGCGGTGATGACAAATATTCTTGGCACTCGGATTCTGGCGGACCTGGCTGTAAAGACAGGTGTTTCTAAGTTTGTGATGATATCCACAGACAAAGCGGTCAATCCAACCAGTGTGATGGGCTGCTCCAAACGTATTGCAGAAATTTATGTCCAGACTCTTAATAATTACCAGCTAAATTCCCAGCATTCAACCACCGCATTTGTAACTACCAGGTTTGGGAATGTATTGGGTTCTAATGGCTCGGTGATTCCTGTATTCAAAAAGCAAATAGCTTCGGGAGGGCCTGTGACAGTTACGCATCCCGATATTACCCGTTATTTCATGACTATTCCTGAGGCCTGCCGCCTGGTGTTGGAAGCAGGAGTCATGGGACAGGGAGGAGAGATTTTTTTGTTTGATATGGGCAAGCCAGTTCGAATTTATGATCTGGCCAAGAAAATGATTTTTCTTTCAGGTTTAGAGTTAAAAAAGGATATTGATATTGTGTTTACAGGCCTTCGGGAAGGTGAGAAACTTTTTGAGGAATTGTTAAATGATCGGGAGAACACGATTCCTACTCATCATACTATGATACTCAAAGCCAAAACAAGAGCTTATGATTTTGATCAGATCAGTAATTTGATCGATTTATTCGAAGATCTGATAGCTGACAGAAATGAGTTAAAAATGGTGGCGCTAATGAAGGAAATAGTCCCAGAATTCAAAAGCAATTACTCCCGTTACAAAATCCTGGATGATTCCATTTAACTTACAACCTACCTTCTTCTACCGGGTTTGTATTTCTTATATCGGATATTATTTCCAGATCTCTTTCTCGATAAGCCCTTACCTATAGAGAAATCATAAGGCAGGTAGTACTCTAATTTAACATTCAGGATAAAGTAGCCATCTTTTTTTTCTGGATTGCCACGCACACCTACATTAGGTGTCGGGGTAAACGTTTCTCCAATACTCGTAAAGTATTCAACCCTACGATCGGCTAGAGACCTTGCTAAGTCGCTAGAAAGGGTAGTAGGATCAACATATCTCCTAACGCTGATATCATCAAGGTAGTCAGTAAAAGTCATTCGGTATCCACCCTCAATATTGATGTTGAAAAAAGGCCCTTGCTTGATTCGAAGCCCGAGGCCCAGAGGAATAACCGGCTGAAACCTGCTATAGGATACTCCTTCGGTTTGTAAAGGCTGCAAAGCGATTTTTTCACCATTAAAAACTGTTTTGGGGTTCATAAACATGGCACCTACCCCTGCAAAGCCATAAACATTGAAAAATGTGCGCTGATAGAATCTTTGACCATTAGGAAAAAGACTAACCAAACCGGCAAAATTCAGCTCATAATTGTTAGACTGAAAGGATAAATTTCTTTCCCTTCGGTCATCATTTGCTTTCGCATCGGTACCAGAAAGCTGAAACCACGTAATTTCTGCCCGCGCGCTAATGCGTTTGGATAAAAAGTACTGCAGACCAACATTCAGATTTGGCTTGGCATCAAAGTAATCACCAGGATTTTGTAGCTCCCCCAGATAGGTGGATGTTCCCGTTCCAATGGATAAGATAGTATTTCGGTCCCTGCGGATAGAGTAAAAACTCTGACCATTGGAGGTGAACATTGAACCAGTTAATATGGCTAGCAGAATAATGCCAATCAGCTTCATGCGTATCAATCAACCTTAAAGATAGGCAAAATACATGATGTTCAAAATCAATGTTTTAAGCTAAAACCTCCTTAATTTTTTGGGCTGCATCTTTCAATAAAATGGCGGAAAATACCTTTAAGCCAGATTCACGGATAATCTTGGCGCCTTCTTCTGCATTGGTGCCCTGAAGACGTACGATGATGGGTACAGGAATATTGCCCACTTTTTTATAAGCCTCTACCACTCCGCTTGCTACTCTGTCGCAGCGTACAATACCTCCAAAGATGTTGATCAAAATAGCCCTTACGTTTGGATCTTTTAAAATTATCCGAAATCCTGCTTCCACTGTTTCGGCATTGGCTCCACCTCCTACATCCAGAAAATTGGCAGGCTCGCCCCCCGAAATTTTTATGATATCCATAGTGGCCATAGCCAATCCGGCACCATTCACCATACAGCCCACATTTCCATCAAGTTTTACATAGTTAAGCCCAGACTTCCCAGCCTCTACTTCGAGTGGATCTTCTTCGGAGATGTCTCGTAATTCTTCCAGATCTTTATGTCGATATAGGGCATTGTCATCCAGATTTACTTTGCCATCGACCGCAAGAATCTTATGGTCAGATGTTTTGAGAACGGGATTGATTTCAAACATAGACGCATCAAGGCCAACATAGGCGGTATAGAGGGAGTTGACAAACTTGACCATCTCTTTGAAGGCATTTCCTTCCAACCCCAGCGCAAAAGCAATCTTTCTGGCCTGAAAGGGCTGTAATCCAATCGTAGGGTCAATCCACTCTTTAATGATTTTTTCAGGGTGGGTTTCGGCCACTTCCTCAATATTCATACCTCCTTCTGTGGAGGCCATAATCACGGGCTTACTGGTGGCGCGATCCAACAAAATACTCATGTAATACTCTTTGGGCTCTGATTCCCCCGGATAATAAACATCTTCCGCAATAAGGACTTTGTTCACTTTTTTACCTGAAGGACCTGTTTGAATGGTCACCAATGTGCCTCCCAATATGGCTTTTGACTTATCGAAAACCTCATCTACGCTTTTAGCCAGCACAACTCCCCTGGAACCGGTTTCCTTGATAGTGCCCTTTCCGCGCCCCCCTGCATGAATCTGGGACTTTACCACGAACCACTTGGTGCCGGTTTCAACGGTTAATTCTTTGGCTGCGGCCACAGCTTTGTCAGGAGTGTCGGCCACAATGCCACGCTGGACAGCGACCCCAAATTTTTTTAAAATGTCTTTGGCCTGGTATTCGTGAATATTCATGAAAATAATATTTTGGAGCAAGCTACTTTTTTTAAACCTTTATTTCAAGAACATTTGACAATGCTAAGAGGAGAAAATCTGGTTAAAAGTTACGGGTCGCTCACCGTTTTGAAGGGTGTAAGCATCGAAATAGGAAAAGCGGAGATCACTGCTATTGTAGGGGCCTCTGGAGCAGGCAAAAGTACTTTATTGCATATTTTGGGTACGCTTGATACCCCTGATAAGGGGCAGGTTTATTTGGAGGATAAACAGGTCTTTGCACAATCCAGGGAAGAATTGGCAGATTTCAGAAATCAACACATGGGGTTTGTTTTTCAGTTTCACAACCTGCTGCCAGAATTTTCGGCCCTTGAAAATGTGATGATTCCCGGATTGATTGGAAAGCGAAAGGAAGCTATTGTTAAGAAAAAAGCCATAGAATTGCTTACCCTGCTAGGATTAAAAGATAGGGTCAATCATAAGCCCTCGCAGCTTTCGGGGGGGGAACAACAACGGACGGCTGTGGCGCGGGCGCTGGTGAATGGGCCCAAGCTGGTTTTCGCTGACGAACCTAGTGGTAATCTGGACTCCCGAAACGCCCATGAGTTGCATGAACTTTTTTTGAACCTGCGAAAGGAATTTGGGTTTAGCTTTGTCATCGTCACCCATAACCTGAGTTTTGCCTCCATGGCTGACCGAACCCTGGAAATGAAAGATGGGTTGTTGGTAAAAAGCATTCCTGCCTAGACAGACGAGTGGCTATAGGCCAATTCGGGTAACTCCTCCACACCAACTACTCCTGAGGGCATGATCGTTGAAAGCGTAACGGGTTTAAGTTCATTGATCAACAATGGATCATATTTGGCAGCGACACGGATGTAGTTTTCCGTAAATCCATGCATGAAGCCGTTTTCAACATCATTTTCGAATAACACCTGACGCATGCTGCCCAAATGCTGTTCGTAGAATACTCTCCTTTTTTTATCTGATAAGCTGTGGAGCATGGTTGATCGTTCCTGGCGTTCCCGAATCGGTACGGACCCTTTCATGGTGGCAGCGGGAGTATTGATTCGCTCGGAGTATGTAAACACATGTAAATAGGAAATATCCAATTGATTGAGGAATTCATACGTCTCCAGAAAATCCGATGATGTTTCGCCCGGGAACCCCACAATGACATCCACACCAATACAACAGTCAACTATTTTTTTTCGGATATAAGCAACCCGATCAGCATATAATTGGCGAAGATACCGTCTTCGCATAAGCTTCAAAATCTTATCCGATCCGGATTGCAAGGGAATATGGAAATGAGGTACAAATCGTTTGGATTGAGCAACAAAGTCGATGATGTCGTTGCTCAGTAAATTGGGTTCAATAGAAGAGATTCGAAACCGATCAATTCCTTCTACTCCATCCAGTGCCTGGATCAATTCAATAAAGTGCTCCTCGCGTTTTCCGTTGTGGATACCAAAATCTCCTGTATTAACGCCTGTCAGTACAATTTCTCTTACCTCCGTTTGAGCAATTTCCTGAGCGGTTTTTACAATACTACTAATCCGATCGCTTCGACTGCTTCCGCGAGCCAGGGGAATGGTACAAAACGTGCAGGAATAATCACACCCATCCTGAACTTTTAAAAAAGTTCGTGTACGGTCATGAAGCGAATAGCTGGTGGTAAATCTATTGGCTTCCTTAATCGGAGAATTATAAACCACTGCTTTTTCGTTTGGAACAAAGTCACCGAGCAGATCCAGCAACTGAAATTTTTCAGCAGCCCCCAATACGGCATCTACTCCCGGGATTTCGGCTATCTCCCGGGGCTTTAGTTGGGCATAGCACCCAATAATGGCAACGTAACTTATGGGTGAGATCGCCTTTGCCTCGCGTACGATTTTCCGACATTTCTTATCAGCATTTTCCGTGACAGAACACGTGTTGATAATAAAAATATCAGGTTGATCAGAAAAATCAACTTTTTGATACCCTCGTTCCTCAAACTTTCGTGAGATAGTCGATGTTTCGGAGTAGTTTAGTTTGCATCCCAGCGTGTAAAAAGCAACTTTTTTCATTTGAGAATGGCAAATATACGACTATTGGCTCTTTGCTAAAGCGCAAAAAGTTCCTGTTCAATGACCTTTAATCGGCTGTTTAATGAGAGTTGTGTAACATCAAAGTCGGATGATTTTGAAAGACGGGTTTTTACGCTGATGTAAAACTTAATCTTGGGTTCGGTGCCGGAAGGGCGAACAGAGATCTTTGAACCATCCTGTAAGTAAAACTGAATAACATCGGAGGAGGGGAGCAAAATGGGAGTCTCCTGATTTGTGATGAGATGCTTATCTATTCGGGTTTTATAATCGAGTATTCGAACCACGGCACTACCGGCTAATTCTTTTGGGGGATTCTCCCGGAATTGTTGCATCATAGCTTTGATTTGTTGTTCTCCTTCCGCACCTTTCTTAACAACATTTATCAGGCTTTCTTTATAAAATCCATGGTCGACATACATCTGAATTAACCAATCGTAAAGACTTTTTTGTTCATCGCGGGCGGCCGCTGCCATCGCTGCAAAAAAAGCACAGGCTGACACAGCATCTTTATCCCGGATGAAGTCACCCACCATGTAGCCATAGCTTTCCTCTCCGGCAGCAATAAAATGTGCTTTGCCTTCCATCTGATTCATCAATTCAGCGATGTACTTGAACCCTGTCAGGGTATTGAAGCAAGTTATGCCCAGATCACGGGCCATATCATCCACCAGTTCGCTGGTGACAATTGTTTTAGCGATATAGCTGTTGGGTTGTTGATTATTTTTCAGAATAAACCACATCATCAAGCAAAATGCCTGATTGCCATTTAATAAAAAATAGTTGCCGGCATTGTCCCGTATGCCTATGCCCACCCTGTCTGTGTCAGGGTCGGTGGCCATCACTAGTTCGGCTTGTGTTTCTTTGGCTTTCTGCATCGCCATTTGCATGGCCGCTGACTCTTCCGGGTTAGGAGAGGGAACAGTCGGGAAGTTCCCATCGGGGAGTCGCTGTTCTTCCACGATGATGACATTGGTAAAGCCCATTCGTTGAAGACATTCTGGGACCATAGTAATCCCGGCACCATGCAAACTTGAATAGACGATTGGCAGATGGGCATGTCTGATAATGGCGTCTTTTCTGGGAATTCTCGATTGTACTTCCTGGTAGTAGGCATTTTCCACTTCAGGACTAATCGTATGGATAATTTCTTTTCGGGCAGTAAACCGGATAGCATCAATGCCGGCAATGGAGTTCACTTCATGGATGACATTTTTATCATGCGGAGGAACTAATTGCGCGCCATCCGTCCAATAAGCTTTGTACCCATTATACTCTTTTGGATTATGGGAGGCCGTAATGACCACTCCGGATTGACATTTCAAATATCGGATGGCATAGGATAGCAAGGGTGTCGGCCGGAGCTCGGAAAATTGAAATACTTCGATTCCGTTAGCGGAAAAAACTTCTGCCGCAATTTGAGCAAACTCAGGGCTATTGATCCGGCTATCATGGGCAATCGCCACGCTGATAGACTTTCCCGGAAACGATTGGAGTAAGTAGTTAGCCAGCCCCTGGGTAGCCATTCCAACGGTATAGCGGTTCATGCAATTGGAACCTACTCCCATGATTCCCCGGAGCCCACCTGTACCAAATTCCAAATCCTTATAGAAATTATCGATCAGCTCTCTGGGATCAGACGCTGTTAACAATCTGGTAATTTCAGATTTTGTTTGGTGGTCCACCGGGCTGGAAAACCATTGAGTGGCCTTGGCTGTGGCGATTTCAAGAAGTGATTTCATTCGCGTTAACTTACAAAATTAGCAGTTCATTTGGAATGTCAGGTATTTATGCCAAGGACTAAACTTTGGCAAGACAATTGCGTTAGGAGAGGCATTAACCTAATAAACTCAATATTTTATGAAGAAAATCTTTTTGGTAACAGTATTTTCGTTGATCGTAGGTATCGCCTCTGCCCAGGAATACAGGGTAGTAACCACCGTGGAATCGATTGTTCAAGGGGGTATTGGTCGATCCAGGATGACCGAGCCTAAAGAAAATGCAGACTACAAGTCCTTGACTACTTCCCGCGTTAAAGGTACTAAGAGTGATCAGGGAGACATTAAACGTGATGATGTGAAAATTGAAGCGTTTGACGAAACCAAACTATTAAACTTTTATAGTTTAGCAGGTATTAACTTTCAGAACATTGCCTCCAATGATGCTGTTATTTCTTCTAAGTTAAGTGAAATGGCCAAGGAAGGCTGGTCGTTGGTATTTGTCACCAGCGGAGTGGAAAGTGATTCAGGAAAAGGAGACGGGACCGGTATTTTTATTACCCGGTATATCTTTAAACGATAGTACAAAGCTTAACAGGTAAGAGGCCGTCTGAGAAGTCGGCCTCTTTTTTTTCTAAAGATTTCCTCTCAATTCCTGCTCTCGTTCAATAGCTTCGAATAAGGCTTTAAAATTTCCTTTACCAAATGATTTGGCACCGTTTCGTTCAATAATCTCAAAAAAGACAGTAGGTCTGTCTTGCATGGGTTTTGTAAAAATCTGTAACAAATAACCCTCCTCATCCCGATCAATGAGGATGTTAAGTTTCTTGAGTTCTTTCAAATCCTCCTGAATATGACCTACCCTGTCAAGAATATCTTCATAGTAAACTTCGGGAACGTATAAAAACTCCACGCCACGCTTTCGGAGTTCACTCACTGTATGAATAATATCATCGGTAGCGATGGCGATGTGTTGGACCCCGGGACCATTGTAAAACTCCAGATATTCATCAATCTGAGATTTCCGTTTCCCCTCTGCTGGCTCGTTGATGGGAAATTTGATGTACCCATTTCCGTTGGATACTACCTTTGACATCAAGGCACTATACTCTGTAGAGATGTCTTTATCATCAAACGTAACCAACAGACGAAAGCCCATAACTCTTTCATAAAAATCGACCCATCGGTTCATCTGCCCCAATTCTACATTGCCCACACAATGATCGACATACTGAAGTCCAATAGGTGTTGCCCGGAATGTACTAGTGATGGCTTTATATCCTGGGAGAAACGGGCCATGATAATTCTTTCGCTCCACAAAGGTGTGAATAGTGTCTCCGTACGTTTTGATAGACGACATGATAACTTCCCCATGATCATCTTTCAGTTTTTGTGGTCGCATCGCCTCTTCTGCGCCACGCAGCGTTGTCTCCATAAACGAATGGGTCGCGTCATCTACCCATAAGGCAAGCACTTTTACGCCATCGCCATGTTGGTGCAGGTGCTTGGCAACGGGGGAGTCGCTCCGCAACGGAGAGGTGAGAACTAATCTGATTTTGTTTTGCTTTAGAACATATGAGGCGCGATCGCGGATTCCAGTCTCGGGACCGGCATAGGCAATTAATTCAAACCCGAAACAATGCTGATAAAACGAGGAAGCTTGCTTGGCATTGCCAACATACATTTCAATGTGATCCGTTCCATTAATGGGCAGAAAGTCTGGAGTCATACGCAATCGATTTAGCTGTCAAATTTAACGATTTCATCGATTTTTTGGTTTTAATATTCAATTAGGCAATCTTTGGGAAATTTTTGACATGGACATAAAAGCTCTTGATAAGGCTCTTCAGGAGATCGCAGTGAAGCGCACCGATCTGGCCAAAATTGATTATAATAATCCAGCTTATGATGATCTGGAGGAGCAATTGCACGATTTAGAAGATGCTTTTCAGGTGAAATTTGGTGACTATCTGGAAGAGGTTCTTCAGGACATTCATGATAAGTATTGTCCGGATAGTGAAGTATTATATCCAGTAGCTTATTTGGCGAAGTCCTATCAAATCAACGGCAAGAATTTTGGTGTTTTGCCTACGGATGGCGTGTTTGTAGAGGTGGATAAGTTTGATGGCAAAGACACCAAACTGGTCATGGTTCCAGGGCCCCCCAGACTTCTTCTCAATATTGGAAAAGACAAACAAGAAGTTCTTTGGTCGGCATCCGCGTAGTTAACTGAGAGTTACGTAATCTTTACAGGCTGGTAAAGCCTCGAGTTATATATTCTATTCATACCCTAACTGTTTCCTGACTCGGGCTAGCACCTCCTTTGCAATGGCCGCAGCTCGTGCTTCTCCTTTTTGAAGTTTACGTTCTAATTCTTCCGGGTTGCCCATATAAAAATTGAAAGCTTCCCGCTCTGTTTTATACTTTGAGATGATCAGGTCAAATAACTCCTGTTTGGCATGTCCATAGCCAAAATTACCAGCCAGATACTTTGTTCTGAGGGCTTCAGTTTCCTGCGTGCTGGCTATTAACCGGTAGATAGCAAAAACATTATCTGTATCAGGGTTTTTTGGTGACTCCATGGGCGTAGAGTCGGTTTTGATGGATTTAATTTGTTTCAGAAGCTCTTTATCCGGCAAAAAAATGTCGATGATATTTCCATAAGACTTACTCATCTTTTGTCCGTCCACTCCGGGCACGGTCATGACTTGTTCAGCGATCTGAGCCTCTGGCAGCACAAAGGTTTCACCGTATAGATTGTTGAATCCTGAAGCAATGTCGCGAGCCATTTCCAGATGTTGTTTTTGATCCTTACCCACCGGAACAATATTGGCATCGTATAGAATAATATCGGCTGTCATTAACACAGGATAAGTAAACAAACCGGCATTGACATCCGAAAGGCGATCCGACTTATCTTTAAATGAATGAGCATTTGCCAACATCGGAAAAGGCGTGAAACAATTGAGATACCAGGCTAATTCACAGACTTCTGGAATTCGGCTTTGTCGATACAAAAGATTTTTTTCAATATCAAAACCAAAAGCCAGCCATGCTGCGGCAACAGCTTGAACATTGCTCTTACGAGTGGCAGAGTCCTTGATGGTAGTTAGTGAGTGGAGATCGGCAATAAAGAAGAAAGATTCATTGCCTGCTTGTTTTGAGAGTTGAATGGCAGGGATGATCGCCCCCAGGAGATTTCCCAAATGAGGCCTGCCACTACTTTGAATTCCGGTAAGGATACGTGCCATAGGCTGCAAAGAAAATAAAATAAGAGCGGAAATCGGTCAAAAATGTAATTTTGGAGTATATGACTAAGGGCGGGTTAGTAATATTCTGGGTTTTTATCATCCAATCGATCAGTGCTCAATTAATGGAACCCCTTCAGTTTCACGAAAAAGTACATGACTTTGGGGAGGTACTGGAAGCGGAAGGTGTAGCAACATATGATTTTGTGTTTACGAATATCGGAGCCCGGGCCATCAAGATTCTTTCGGTAGATGCTTCGTGTGGATGTACCACTCCGGATTGGACAAAAGATCCGGTTGCTGTTGGAAAAACGGGCTTTGTCAGGATTCATTTTGACCCATCAGGAAAGCCAGGGTATTTTAACAAATCCGTAAATCTGACCACGGATGCCAGCGCTCAACCCATCGTACTTCAGATCAAAGGTACTGTTGTATCCGAAAGAACCGATCGTACACAGGCATTACCAGCAGTCAATGGGTCGTTACGGCTTCGGAGCAACTCATTTAATCTTGGAAAGATATTCATTAACAAACCCAATGCGGTAGCAGAATTTGAGATGCTAAACTCTGGTAAGCAAGTGATTCAAATTACCCGTGCTTCTTTTCCAACGTATTTGAAGGTGGAAACTCCCAGGTCTTTGGCTCCAGGAGAGAAGGGGGTTATCAAAATTTGGTTAGATGCCAAAGCTCGTGACCGATTTGGGTTCATTTCTGAAAACATTCACTTAACGACTACTGATCCTTTACTGGAAGAGAAGTACTTCTCTGTCTATGCAACCATCGAGGAATTTTTCCCTGTTCTCAAGCCAGAAGAAGTTGCGAATGCCCCCGCATTAAAGTTATCGTTCCTTTCTTTTGATTTAGGAAGATTAGCCCAGGGGGTAACTGTCCATCGTCAGGTAGTTTTAAAGAATACCGGAAAATCTGATCTTTTAATACGTGACGTTCAAGGAAATTGCACTTGTCTGACTGTTTCCCTGGTACACAAAAAGTTGAAGCCGGGGCAGGAAACAGAGTTAACCATAGGCTTTACTACAGAAGGACGCGGTTCCAATCAACAGAAAGCAGTTACCATTTACTCAAATGATCCTAAAACACCGGTACAACGGGTGATTCTGACCGCTTATGTGGAGGATTAACCAGCCAGCGATTTGAGTTGCTCTTCCAACGCCCTAATTTTTGCTTCGGCATCTGCCTTTTTCTTTCGTTCACTTTCTACCACATTCGCAGGTGCGCTATTGACAAATTTTTCATTTGATAATTTACGATCAACAGATTCGCGAAACCCGATTTGATAGGCAATTTCTTTGCGGACAGCTTCGATTTCCTTTTCGGTATCAAGTTTTCCCTGGAGCGGGACAAAAAACTCCGTTGACTTTATGACAAAACTAATCGCACCGGGCACGTTGTTCTGTGAAAAAGTGATGGTATTGATATTAGCCAGTTTTTTAATCACCGGCCAGAAATGATGGATCAATACTTCATTTCCTTGCTTGATTGAAATTGTTAATGATTCTTTAGGCGACAGGCCTTTTGCACTTCGGATATTTCGCACTTCGCTGATCACTTCAAAAGAATAATTGGCTTCCTGTAAGACGGTAGCCTCCGTCTGACCAGCTCGGGGCCAGGGAGCAGTAATGATATTGTCTTTTGGTTGACGTTTCCTCAGTTCAGTCCAAAGTTCTTCAGTGATAAAAGGCATAAAGGGATGAAGCATTTTTAAAACCGTTTCGAAATAGGAAAGGGTTTGCTCAAAAGTTACACGATCGATCGGTTTGCCATACTCAGGTTTGATGATTTCCAGATACCATGAACAGAAGTCATCCCAGGTAAGCTTATAAACTGTTAACAGCGCATCGCTTATCCTGAATTTGGTGAAATGATCTGCCAGTTCTGAAATGCATTGATTCAACCTTGATTCAAACCATTGTTTCCCAACCTGATTCTCCTGAGGTTGTGGGATATCTGTCACCTCCCAACCTTTAACTAAACGAAAGGCATTCCATAGTTTATTGGCGAAGTTTCGCCCTTGCTCGCAAAGTTTTTCATCAAAAGGCAAGTCGTTTCCAGCCGGTGAGCTAAAGAGCATACCCGTACGAACTCCATCGGCTCCATACGTTGAAATCAATTCCAGCGGGTCTGGTGAATTTCCCAGGCTTTTGGACATTTTTCTGCCCAACTTATCACGAACAATACCAGTGAGATAGACATCTTCAAACGGTTTTTGATCCATGTATTCATATCCTGCTATGATCATTCGCGCTACCCAGAAGAATAAAATTTCAGGGGCAGTCACTAATACCTGGGTAGGATAGTAATATCGAAGGGCTGCATTGGCTGAAGGAATGATTTTTCCGGTTTTCCGATCGAAACAGTGATCTTCAAAGCCCTGAAACACGGCCATCGGCCATAGCCAACTAGAGGCCCAGGTGTCCAATACATCTTCATCCTGTCGAAGATCCTTTTCCAGAATCACTTTGCCGCTTTTGGCGGTGGCCAAAGAAACGGCTTCTGTGATTGTTTCGGCCACCACAAAATCATCTTCGCCAGGGCCATAAAAATACGCGGGTATGCGATGCCCCCACCAGAGTTGTCTTGAAATGCACCAATCTCTCACGTTTTCCATCCAGTGGCGATAGGTGTTTTTAAACTTGGCAGGATGTAAACGTATTTCATCCTTCTCTACCGCCTCTTTGGCCCGGACAGAAATTTCTTTCATTTTGATAAACCATTGCAGCGATAGTTTAGGCTCAATAACACTATTGGTCCGTTCGGAACGACCAATGCGGGTTATAAACTCTTCTTCTTTTACCAGATGTCCGGCTGCGCGCAGATCTTTGATGATTTCTTTGCGCACGGCAAAACGATCTTTACCAAAGAACTTTGGGATTTCGCACTTTTCATTGAGAGTACCATCATCATTTATGGTATCGATGACCGGTAACTGATGACGCAGCCCTATTTCATAGTCGTTAACATCATGAGCCGGTGTTACCTTCAGGCATCCGGTTCCAAAAGTCTTATCAACATAATCGTCTGCAATGACTGGTATTTCACGCTGTATAAAAGGCACCAATACTTTTTTTCCAATGAGTGCCTGATAGCGTTCATCCGCAGGATTAACGGCAATGGCCACATCTCCCATGATCGTTTCGGGACGTTGGGTGGCAATCGTAATCCATTCGTCTTTATGGTCTCTTACCTGATACCGGATAGAATACAACACGGATTTTTCGCCTTCCTCTTTGTAAATAACTTCTTCATTTGAAACGGTTGTTTGCGCCTCGCAATCCCAATTGACCATTCGTAGGCCCCGGTAGATATAACCCTTTGAATACAAATCGACAAAGACCCGGATAACGGCTTTATAATAATCGGGGTCCATGGTAAAAGAGGTGCGTTCCCAGTCGCACGAGGCTCCCAATTTTTTAAGCTGCTCTAAAATGATGCCTCCGTATTTTTCTTTCCATTCCCAGGCATGGCTGAGAAACTCTTCCCGGGTAAGGGAGGATTTTTTGATCCCTTTCTCACGTAACATAGCCACTACTTTTGCTTCTGTGGCGATGGAAGCGTGATCCGTACCTGGAACCCAACAGGCTTGTTTTCCTTCCATGCGGGCTTTGCGAACGAGAATATCCTGAATCGTATTATTGAGCATATGCCCCATGTGTAAGACGCCCGTCACGTTGGGCGGGGGTATGACGATGCAATAGGAAGGTTTGGATGGATCAGGTAGAGAATGAAAAAAGCCTTCTTTTTTCCAATACTGGTACCATTTGTCTTCTACTTCAGCCGGGTTATATTTGGTAGCTAATGACATAAATTATACGAAAGGACCGTAAAAATAAGAAATAGGCCACTAAAACCGACCAGTGTCAAATAAATCCAGGCCCGATGTTTAGGTCGTATTTAAACATATACATTTGAATATGGAAAAAGTAGCATCACTCGAAAATTACCAGTCAGAAACGATTGAATGGAAGCAATTGATTAGCCTGGCTGGGTTATATAGTTTCGTCATCATCGGATGGATTGCTTACCATAATTACCAACCTAAGTTGCTGGTTAAGTTTGATTTTACACAGTTTACATCGGCTCTCCTTATCGCTCAAGGCATAATTTTAGTTTTAACACCTCCTATCGCGGGAAGGCTAGGAGATCGTTTTCGATTTCAGCGCGGTCACCGGATGCCTATCATCAGTTCGGGAATCAGTTTTGCCGCTATGATTTTTATGGCGGTTGCTTTTGCCTTGTTGAGTTCTCCCGGAGAGACTTTTAAATGGATCCTGCCTGTGTTAATCATTCTATGGCTTATTGCGATGAGCATTTTTACCAGCCCGGCACTTTCCACACTGGAGCTATTTACACCCATTGAGAAATTACCGAGGGCCATGGCGCTTTTAACGATTGTTTCTAATCTGATTTATTCGTTGGAGCCGGTTATTGTTGATATCATTGATTACATCGGGGCACCCCTCACATTTATTGTTGGCGGGGCGGGAGTATTTTTATCAGGCTATTCTCTTCGGAAAAATTCGCTTAATCTTTTTGGTCAGAAGAAAACCGGATCTCAGGCAGCTTTTACCTTTGATACCCAACGTTCGCAATATGGAACAATATTAGCTTTAGGTCTCGGCTTAGGAGTTGTGACCACGCTTTTATTCAATTTCGTGCCGGAACGGTTGGAAATGAGTTTAGACGGATGGTTGGGTTTATCCGGTAAGTCCATGCTCGTTTTGGTACTGGTTGCTTCTGCCTTGTTGTCGCTGCCTGCCAGCAACTGGATTATGAAACAAGGGCTTACTAAATCTTATCAATACAGTCTAATCATTTCGTTAGTCAGTGGTGCCATTTTAATGCTGGTCGTCAATGCACCCATAGCCCTTTTAGCAACGGTTGTCTATGCCATTTCATTTACCGTATTATCTGTGAGCGGACTACCGTTAGCTATTAACAAAGCAAACTATTTTGAAAAAGTATATTGTGTTGGATTTTTCTTTAGTGGTGTGGCCATTCCCGAGGCCATCCTCAAAATTGTTCAGAGTGTCTAGAGACTCATTCGAATACGCCACTCAGTAGGATAGAGGTTATTGATTCGGTTTCCTAACAAATTGACCCAGCCTATCGGGTTATCTTCATAGATGACCAACGCATGACCTTTGGCAGCATGTTCCTGATAGAAAGTATCTTTTTTCAAATAGATACGCGCTTGTTCCAGGGAAACGCTCATCTGTAAAAAAGACTCCTTTTTCAAATGAATTGATAAGGCCAGGCCGTGGTCGGGTATAATCTTTTCGTGTTTGACAATACCAATGGCCGTGCCTCGATGTATTACTTTTAAAACAGAGCTAAGAAATTCAATTAAAAGATGATGTTTTTCAGGAATGCCGATGATTAAGTCCTGATGCTGCCTCAACAGAAACGAGCCATGCATCCAGTTTCTGACAGACTCGGCCACTCCTTTACCTGGTCTGGCTACGTCTTTTTTCGATCGCAGATGAACAGTTTCTGACGGGCTTACTTTTCGGATTGCCACGAGGTAAAAGCCTTCTCCCTCCAAACGGTGGGGATAACATTGATATCCATTTTTTAGGGAAACGACTCCCCAATCGGGATTTAATGAAAGCGAAATGTTTTCGGCATCCCCTCCTTCCAAAATCTGTTTGATATTCAGCTCATTTTCGTCTGGATTATAGGTACAGGTTGAGTAAATCAACACACCACCTTCTTTGAGAGAGGGCCAGATAGAACGTAATATTCTCTGCTGACGCAAGGCGCATAGCTCAGCATTTTCCGTTGACCACTCCCCACAGGCATTCTCGTCTTTTCTAAAGAGTCCTTCTCCCGAGCAAGGGGCATCAATCACCACCACATCAAAAAGCCCTTTTAACGAATGGAAGTCTTCCGGATCATTGTTCGTCACAACAGCATTTCCATAACCCCATTTTTGAATATTTTCAGCCAATATTGTCGCCCGGCTTCGGATAACTTCATTACACACCAGGAGGCTGTCTTTTGGTAAAAGACTGAGCAGATGTGTTGACTTACCCCCCGGGGCAGCACATAGATCCAGTACAACGATGGGTTTATCCGGCTCGGTGGTTTGTTTGATCGCTTGCTCAAGTAACATGGAACTCGCTTCTTGCACATAGTACGTACCTCCATGAAATAAGGGATCAAGTGTAAAAACAGGGCGCTCGTGTATGTAAAGGCCATGTGTACACCATGGAATGGGCAGCCCACTCATCCGATGATTCTTTTCAGGATTGGTGCGAATGCTGGTAGGTGGTTTTTTCAAAAACGCCTGCTCAAATTCCGGATATTCTGTGCCCAGTTGCGCTTGCATACGGAGAACAAAAGATGTGGGTAAAGCAACCATTGGGTGCGAAGGTATAAAACTTTGGTTGCGGTAAATTGATTAGCAAGCTGATTCGAAGTAGATTTGACTCGATGATTTCCGCAAATAATCCCTCCTTAAAAAGCTGGGTGTCAGTGCCTCCCGATTCTGACTTCCCCATTCAAAATCTGCCCTTTGGCATTTTTAAAACCAAGTATCTTTCGCCTGTGGCTGGGGTAGCCATTGGTGATCATGTGATTGACCTGGTTTATTTACAAGAGAATGGTTACCTGGATGGCTTGTCTTTACCCACCGGAATATTTAATCAAAAATATCTGAATGGTTTTTTCTCGCTGGGTCGAAAGAAAATAGGGGAGGTGAGGGCGCGTGTTTCAGAACTTTTGCGTCATGATAATCGTGAATTACATGCAGCTGCCCGGGAAATTGCACTTGTCCCGATGAGTGAGATACAAATGCAGATGCCGGTACAGGTGCCAAACTATACAGACTTTTATAGTAGTGAAGAGCATGCCACCAATGTAGGCACCATGTTTCGTGACCCCAAAAATGCCCTGTTGCCGAACTGGAAACATCTACCTATTGGTTATCATGGGCGGGCTTCTTCCATTGTTGTATCGGGGACTGCCATCCATCGGCCTAAAGGGCAACTCAAACATGCCGCTTCAGACGCACCTGTGTATAGCCCCAGCCAAAAGATGGACTTCGAACTAGAAATGGCGTTTGTTACATGCTCCGACACCGCGTTAGGATCATCAATTTCTGTCAAAGAAGCGGAGCAACATATTGCTGGATTGGTATTGTTTAATGATTGGTCGGCCAGGGATATTCAGCAATGGGAATACGTGCCTCTGGGTCCTTTTCTAGGAAAGAATTTTGGTTCGGTTATTTCGCCTTGGGTGGTTACGTTGGATGCCCTGGAACCGTTTCGGGTAAACGGTCCGGAGCAATTTCCGCGTGTTCTACCATATCTTTCTTTTGAAGGGCCTAAAAACTTTGACATAGAACTGGAGGTTCAGCTTCAACCGGAAAACTCCGACTCTTTTATCGTTTGCCGATCAAACTTCAAGTATATGTATTGGAATATTTGTCAGCAGTTGGCTCACCATACAGTGAATGGGTGTAACATACAGGTAGGAGATATGTATGCTTCCGGGACCATCAGCGGCCCTTCTCCGGGTTCCTTTGGCTCTCTCCTTGAACTTGCATGGAATGGGCAACGCCCTCTTCACCTGGGAGAAGGGGTTTCACGAATATTTTTGGAAGATGGAGATACGGTAGTCATGCGGGGTCATGCTGCAAGGTCAGGTGTCCGAATTGGTTTTGGGGAATGTAAAGGAAAAATACTTCCAGCCCGATGAAGTCCAGATGGCTGTTTATTTTGGTGGTAGCCGGGCTAACAGTAGTGGATGCTTACTTGATCTCCAATCCTAATTTGCTGGGCAAATTAGGATTTATCATTTACAAGTATCACTATTTGCGAACGTTTCCCAAAGCACTTTTAACAGTAGGGATCGTCATTTCTATTGCCTGGTCAATCAATGAAATATTAGTATGGATTTCTAGAAGAGGCTGGATTTTTAAAAAGACAGCTAAATCAGTTTATACGATGATTTTAGTTGTCATCGTTTTTTTATGGGTGAAAACAGCGTTGGATTTTCAGGGCTGGGCTTTCAGTCATTCAGGTATTAAATTGAAGTACGGGGCTTATCTTTTGCCCATCATTTTATTGATTATTTATATTCGAGGGTTATACCGGATTATTAAGCAAGCACCTCGGTAGTTACCATGATTTCCCATTTGTTATGATTATTGATCCTCACCTCATTCCCACCTCGAAGCTACAAGGTTATTTGCAAGGAGCGATTATCCCACGCCCCATTGCTTTTGCCAGTACCATAGATCGTGAGGGAAATGTTAATTTAAGTCCCTTTAGTTTTTTTAATCTTTTTAGCGCCAATCCCCCCATACTTGTTTTTTCACCCTCTCGGAGGGTACGGGACAACACGACCAAGCATACCTACGAAAACATAAAACAGATACCGGAGGTGGTCATCCATCTGGTGACTTTCGAGATGGTAGATCAAGCATCCCTCACCAGTTGTGATTTTCCGAGGCACGTAAATGAGTTTAGGAAAGCCGGTCTGACAGAAATACCCTCCAGCAGGGTAAGGCCACCCCGTGTCGCAGAATCTCCCGTTTCGATGGAGTGCAAAGTAATCCAGGTGATGGAGTTAGGAGATCAAGGTGGAGCAGGAGCATTGGTGATTTGTGAGGTATTACTGATGCATATTAAAGATGAAGTACTGGATGAGTCGGGGAGAATTGATCCATTTAAACTGGACGCTGTAGCCCGTTTGGGGCAGGATTATTACAGTCGGGTTAACGAAGGTGTTTTTAAAGTAGTAAAGCCCAGCGAAAAGGTAGGTGTGGGTATTGATCAGTTGCCATTGGCTCTCCGGGAAAACGGGTATTTGACAAAAGGAGAATTGGCGCAACTGGCCACGATCGAAAAATTACCATCCGGCTCTATTATGGACAGAGTTGACTACCCCATGGTTAAGAGTCTTCTTTCGGCAGGTTTAGTGGCGGAAGCCTGGGAGCTTTTGATCAAGGGGTTTAAATGAAAAATGCCACGCAGGTTATGCGTGGCATTCGTATATAAGAAATGGTACTTTCTTAGTCTTCGCGATTGAAGCCACCCTTCCGGAAACCACCGCTGTTACCGCGGAAGTTGTTAGGTCTTTCTTCGCGAGGACGAGCTTCGTTAACCACCAGGTTTTTACCCAAAAAATCAGCACCGTTAAGAGTGTTGATTGCCTGACGAGCAGCATTGTCGTCAGCCATCTCTACGAAACCGAAACCACGGCTACGTTGAGTTACTTTGTCCATGATGATCTTCGCAGAACTTACTTCCCCGTATTCTGCAAATAACTGCTTTAACTGATCCTCGGAAGCCTTCCAGGGGATGTTGGCTACATAAATGTTCATTTTTGTTTGTTGAAATTAAGTGATAACTAAACTTGCTAATTCCATAACGTCAACCGAAGACAAAAACAACTTTATGTACTGACCGGAGATCGATTACTTCCTTAACCAATTTCAAAGATAAGATAAAATTTTCTGAATTTCCCAAATTATGCCTTTTCAGCTTGATTAAGGGGGTCAATTTTCCTGATAATTCGGGTTTTTTTGTATAAATGAATCAAGATTTTGGCGGGCCATAGCCTTGACTTTGTGCCCCATCCATGGTGACCAACCTAAAAGTAAACCTACCGGACCCAGGGCCATTTGACTCCATTTCCAGAGATTAAATGAATCGTGGTGCTGTATAATCAGGCCGTCTTTGAATAGAAAAGACGCAGAAATCTTATTATGCACGGGTCTTTTGGTTTTGGAAAAGGTGTACCAGGCTTGCCATTGGCACTGCCCCTGATCACCATTCACCTTTACATGATCGTACATGACTTTCAAATCAGTACTGGCGGCCACCAGCATATGCCACATGGCTTTCACTTCTTTGGATGAAAGATGAGCAAACGCAGGGTCATCAAAGACAGCCTCCGGATGATATACAGCTTGCATACCCTTCCAATCTTTCACCTGAAAGGAAGTATACAATTGGTGGATCAACTGTTCATGAGTGTGGGTCATGCTGGCAGATTTAAAGAAAGGTACAAAAAAAGCAGGGTAAACCTGCTCTGATTTTGACCAAAAATCGAATACTTAATATGCCCGATCCACACTTCCGGAACCATAAACCTTTTTAGTGACATTTTTGGTGTTCCCCTTATGCTTGACCGATCCGCTACCTAATATCTGGGCATCCAAGGAGCCAGTAACACTTATTTCCGCTGAACCACTGCCCGCTAATTTTACTTTGGCGCTTTCCAATTCGCAAGTAAAGGCGTTCAGAGTACCTGAGCCGCTATTGGTGATTTGATTGGAAGAAGCATAACCTTTCAGGGTAATATTTCCGGAACCAGAGATTTCAGTCTTTACCGTATTTCCTTTCAAATCTAAATCCATGCTGCCGCTTCCGGAGACAGAAAGGGAAAGGTAGTCGGCCGCGAGCGAATTCTCGGAAACAATTTTGCCATTTCCATTGACCTGTAATTCGTTGATATTTTTGACACTGATGTAAACTTTCATGACCGGGCGCAACTTGATATCATCAATTTTAGACCAAATACTCTTATTTGCACTCTCTGGTTTTCGCTCCACATTAATCATCAACACACCATTGTCGACCAGGATATTGGTTAGATCCAGTACCTCTTTTTCAGCCTCCACAATGACCTCTTGTTTATTGGTCTGCTTCAGATAAACGGTATAATTCGAATTGACATAAATGCCCTTAAATTCAGGTACTTCAATAGTCTTTTTAGAGGGCTGAGAGAAGGCAATCGAAGCAATGGTCAGCAGTAAAAAGGTGATCAGGATAATGGCAAACGCTAAATTCTGTTTTCTCATAACTAAGTAGGGTTTTCAGGTTAAATATCCCCTTCAAATGTAAAAAGTCACCATATCAATCGGTAAACCATCAAAAGTAGCCGTCTAAGTGGGTTAACCGAGGCTAACTCACCATTTGTTATCTCTTGGACTTAAAAATAAGACGATAAAGAACCATAAAGACAACCAGCCCCAGGCAAAGCATTAACAAAATTCCAGGGTTCACATGGCTTACTCCGTGCATAAGGCTATAATCGTAATCTTGCCTGAAATTTAACATCATTTCGGGTATTTCCATCTATCAATTCATTGCCGGAACCAATCTGGTCACGATCTCTGTACTCGGTACGGGCCCATCGAAGCCAAACTTCCAAATGCCTGGTGATCTGGTATTGCACAATAAGATATTGGCGTACACCTACCCCAAAGTAGGCTGGAAAAGAGAAAGCCATGTACACATCTTTTTCAAAAACATATTGCCTGTTTTCAAAGTCATCGGTATTGAATAACGCGTATCGACCGGATAATGTGAATTTTCCTTTGGAAAAAGCTAAATCCTGAAGGACAGTTAGCCCTTCCGTAAGATTGTGATTAAACGAAAAATTGCTCCATTGGACTCGGGATTTTGCAGTCAGCGAGGGTGAGATACGATATTCGGTATGAAACCAGATATTTTGTCTGGTGGCGGGTGCTGTCTGGTATTGGGCCGACTCGTTGGAAAGGTTTCGGTCTTTCTTTTCTTGTCGGTATTGAAGATAGATCAACATTCCCTTGGCAGGAGCGTAGTTAAATCGGGCAAGTGTTTCAAATCCTTCGCTAGGCGCATAAACCCGAAACCGAAGCCAGGGAAATGAAAACAGATCGACATACCCGGAAATCCAATATTTTCGGGAGAAGGTATACTTCCAGCCCCAGTAAACCCCGTGCTCGTTTTGAGTACCACTTTCACTAAAGGCGTTGCTGAAAAATGAGTAGTAGTTTCGGGCAAATCTTCGGTAGTGCAGTGCTAAATCGAGCTTAGAGGTAGGGCTGGCGGCCAAACCTGTCGCCAGAGCAGATCCGTGATGAACGGAATGGCTGAATTCACTAAAAAAAGTGATGTTCTGAAACGAATAGTTTAAGTAAGCTCCGACATTGGTATTTTCATTTCCTGAAAAAGTAAACTGGTTATAAGGTGTGCGTTCACGAAAAAGGGGAATATTAAAGCGTGTGTGATGCGAAATCACACCTGCTTCCAGGGATGGATACTTCCATGAAAGTACGGCACCCAGATTTTTTTCGGTAATGGCATTTTGGTTTTCTAGTTCCGATGTAGTGCGATGTAATCCGGTAAAGGTAAAAGACGTAGCCACATCGCTTACTTGCAGGGAATCATTATTCAGGTTGCCATCGCGCCCACGCGAAGAGTAAAACGCATGAAGGGTCAAATGTCGTTGAAGAGCGAGGGAAACAGCCCCACCCCTCAGATGTCCGGCTTCATAGAGTGAGGTGTAAGGCAGAAATCCGAGATTACTCCTGCGAACAGTGGTAACACTTTCTGCATTTTTCCCAAAGCCAAAAGAACTTCCCAAGGCTATTCCCTGACCAAATTGCACTTGGAAATCACCTAGTATCAGGTTTTGAATGACCCCCTTCTGTTGCCATTGCAAATGCCCGGAAGTATAGTCAATCCCAAATACTCGCCTGGATGGATTCCATTGCCATCGTTCACCAGGGTCTTTCTCGGCTGTAAAGCCCACGCTGAAATCTCCGGGTTGATAGCTGCGGTAGCGTACATAGTATTTGTTCGGTGACCCGACATAATCTTTTTGACCATCCTCTTCGGAAGGTTGAAATCCCTCTCGGGTCTCCAGCGTTCGTTCGTAGCGCATGATCAGTTCATGATTTCCGGGTTCCATCATTCTTTTGAAAAGCACCTGATTCAATTTGCCTGTTGCTTCGGGCACGGTAACGAAAGGAATGATCTTAAGAAAAAGATCGCGCGAAAATCCGGGGATAACCTGAAGCTCATAGACGGAGAGAAAGGGTCCGTTTTGCTGACGATAATCTAGCAGCGCTTTTATTTCGATGGGCCTTAAAAGTAAGAGTGATTGTAATTGTTCTTCGGTGACTTTATTCAGATCCAGCGGTTGGAGAAGCATCTGCGCCAGGTTTTCATACAAATCTTCATAATTGACATCAGCCTCCTGAAAAGGAAACAACTCATCTACTAAACGCTCCAGCGAAACTTCTTTTCTGGGATAGTCCTGGGCGTTACCAAGAACGACCGAGAGCAGGAGAAATAAAAACGTAACTCTCATTTCTGGTTGCGTTGAAACCGATACGTGGCCGATGCCTGATGACTGGTGCCTGAAATGCGTTGCCATTGGAAGGCATAGTCGATAGAAAGGCGACTACGGACAGTACCCACACCAAAACTGGCAGTGCGCAAGGGTAATTGGTAGCCCGTGCGAAAGAATATCTTTTTGTAAACATCCCATTCAAACCCAGCCTTCCAGATGGCATCGAAATCGATGTCCTTCTCTACTTCTGTTAACAATAGAACCTTCTCGGATAACTCAAGTTGGATGCCGGTAAACAATCGGGTAGGGAGCGGATCGTCATGAAGGGTGTTTAGTTGTGAACGTGTCAGGTTGGTGATATAGGCTCCGATGGATAGTTGTGGTGTCAATTGAGCTACCCCTCCAAAGTCCAGTGATACCCCTCGGCTGGTACCAAAGCCCTCGGCACTGTATTGCACATAATTGATGCGCCCGCCCAGCGAAGCAATACCTAATTGATTGGCAAAAGAAACAGATACGAATTGCTCATGGTAAATTTCATCGCCAAACCGAAATGCTGACAGTCCCCAGGTGCCCCAGTTCAGGGGCTTGATAAAGGCCGAGGCCAGACGATTGGCGCCAGGCAAAGTAGCTACTTCGTAGGCAAATGCTGCAGATGTAAATTCCGTTTTTGCCAGGCCGCCAGGATTGTTCGTGGTTCCCCAAAGTGGATCTGTCAATGCACTGATCCGGCCAAGTGCCAACGAACGTGCCCCCATGACGGTCGTCATGCTTTGAGCCCACAGCCCATCAGACGCCAGAAGGAAGATTGCTAAACTTAAGAGTCTCACAGGTCTTCGGAATGGAATAACCGAAGCTAGGATTTTTTACAGATTTTTAAAATAGAAAAGCTCTAAAATTCTTTTTTAACGTGAAAAAAGAACCCGGATGTTTTTTCGAGAGTAAAAGTGTACTCAAATCTCATCACAAAATCATAAAAGGTGACAACATCCAATCCTCCTCCCAATCCTCCGAGCCACCGGTTGCTGAGTCTGGTATTGAGGGAACGTTCTTCATAAACTGGATAATTCCGAGCATACCCAGCGTCTGCATAGATTTTTGCATAAATCGAAATAGGGAAGTATCGAAATTGTTCCAAGGGCACCCTGTCAAACTCCCATACCCGGGAAAATATCCTTCGCTTAAATGTTGTTTTGTTAAGCACATAGAAGGGTCCCTCTATTACATAAATTTCATATCCACGAACAAACTGTTTTTTGTACCCTAAGCCAAAAAATTGAGAATAGGGTTGATTTTCAGGGAATGAACGATATAGAGAGGTGAAGTTGGAAAAATAGTTTTTGCTGGCTACCGGCTTATGATAAGCATAGGAGGCACTCACATTCCACAGACTCACATTATCTCCCCTAAATAGCCCTAAGCGCTCCACCGATGCTGTTATCTGATATCCCTTTAACGGGTAAGCGATCACATCGCGGTGATCAGAATTGAATATGTATTGCAGTGTGCCATAGCGCTGAGAAGTCTGTCCGTTGCTATAATAATTTTCATTGAGCTGCGAAAGGGTATCGGCAATTGTGCTACTGCGATAGGAGGCCGTAAATGAATGACTTTGATAAAATGATTTACGGAAGGTATACGTGATTCCGGCCCCTCGGGTCCTTCGCAGAACACTCTCACTTTCTAAAAATGAAAATTGATGATTTTCAGTGGCATAGACTGCATTTTTAGGAGCGACATAATCCAGATCAAATGTGAGCCCATGTTTCTGTTGACGATCAATGTAGGGTATCCGATAACTTAGTTCAAATCGTTTAACAAAACCAAATTGTGCTGTCAGTCTGACGGTTTCATTGCGCCCCCTGAAATTATATTGATACAATCGAAGACCATAGTTGACCCTCCGGAAGTCAGCACCGTATGTCTGCACCCATTCATTAAAGTTGCGATCGGACAAATCAAAGATGGGCACTGGAAATGTATACCATCGTTCGCTCACATCAATCAGAAGGTCAGCCTCATTCGTCCCCAGGTCAATCCAGCGAATGGCGACCGTGTTGAATAATCGAAGATTGTAAATCTTGTTTTTATCAAGAAGCAAAACCTGATCGATTCGGTGGGTACTGATGGTGTCTCCCACTTTTAAACTCAACTCACGGGAGATGATGGAGTTGCGGGTCAGTTTATTGCCAATGATCAGAATACGATTGATCGTAATAATCCGATCATGAGAAGCGGGTGCGGAGGGAATGGTATCGGTCGGCTGTGGTAGAAATGAAAAAAAACAAAGAATCAGCGAATACATGCCATACCATCAAAAAATGCTTTGACTAACCTTACGACTGCGGGTTTAATCGCTTGGCTTTATCACTAAACGAGTAGATCAATACAACAACACCCACGAGAACCAACGGTATGCTTAAAATTTGACCCATATTTAGTGGGAGGCTATCTTCAAAACGCACCTGATTTTCTTTTAGGAATTCATATGAAAACCGAAGGGTCCACAAGATGATCATGAAGATACCAAAGATTCGGCCTTCCGGAAGGTCTTTTTTGTATTTGAACCAGATGCCCAACAGAACCAGAAAGAGCAGCACACAGGAGATTGCTTCATATAGCTGAGCCGGATGCCGGGCAATACCAAAGGTAGTGATCCGGGTTGCCAGTGTACCGGAAGGCTCGGTCATCAATTGAAAATTAAGCGTGTTGCCAGCAGGTTCATCCACAAAATCCGTAAGTCTGTTCAGGTAAAATTGGACGTGACTATAAACGAATCTCCTGGCTTCTGGTTCTGTTGTCCCAGGTTTAAAGAATAAATAGATATCAATAGGTACACGCCCCAGTTGGCCGGCCGGCAAATCCTTATTTTTTTTGATTTCCATAAAATCGATAGGCTTGCTTTCCTGCCCTTCGCTCATGATCGCTTCTGTTATTCGTCCTGTGAAAACAACACTGGTAGGTCCATTATAAGGTTTGCCAATAATTTCGGAGTTAAAGTAATTGCCTGTGCGTATCAGCGCACCGGTTAATGCCACCAGAATAACAATGCGATCCAGTACCTGTAAGTAACTTTGCCCTTCCTTATTTCTGCGTGTAATGAATAAACCTTTTTTTTCTTTTTTCTTGACCTCTCCGGATTCATCCTTTGCATCCACCAATGCTACATCAGTTTTGGAAAAGGTGATGGAATATCTTGAATAGATCCATAACGCGAGCAAAATACCAATAGCGCCCCCATGGCTTGCGATACCCGTGAAACCGGTAAACCGGAAAGGGGAAAACTGGAATGGAAGAAAGACCCCCAGAGGGTCTTCTAAAAACATTTCGGGTTGATAAAAAACAACATGTCCTAACCTGGCCCCCAGAATGGTAGCGATGACCATATAAACTGTCAACGTATCAACATCTTTTTCAGGCTTGCCTTCGGTCCGGTAGATGTAATATAAAATTTGCTGACTTATCAGAAAACCCAATGCAAAAAGAAGACCGTACCAGCGAAGTGAAAAGGGCCCCAGTGCTATTATTTCAGGATTTCCGTTCCAAATGAGATATGAAAGCATGAGAAAGGCAGGTTTATAGAGTTAACAAAGAGCAAATATATCAGCAAAATGCTGATAGCCCAAGATCCGGATTGTGTGCGGGTGTCAAGAATTAGACAATTCTTCCAGTTCTTTCTCGAAGCCACCCGATAGAATCGGAAACCTGCACCAGCTTCTAGGGTCCACATTTAAATCGTCCAGATGAAAGGAGGGAGCCAGTCGTTCTCGTTTCCATTGGTTGGCTGACCAAAGTTTAAAGAACTTTAAAATGTAATTTTTTAAAATTTTTGGATCGTGTATTTGAGCCAATCTCTTGTAGACTTCTATTGGAGGTTGTCTGTCGCGGATGGCTAGTTTCTCAATGGCCACCAAAATGGGATAGGGCATGAGGTCTTTTTCGTCTGTTTGCGCGCGTTCTAATGGCCTGAGTTCAGCTGTAGGGGTCAGTCGGTTGACGCGTGCCAGACCCTCATAGCCTAACTCATTTTCAGCATATTTTAACCATTGAAGTATGGTGGGTTTGTCGATGCCAGCAATGGGAGCCAGACTTCCGCTCGTATCCCCATCCATGGTGGCATATCCTACATCACCTTCACTGCGATTGGAGGTTGTCAGGAGCACAGCCTTTTTCACGTTAGCCAACAACCAGATGATAGGCGATCGACTTCTCGCCTGGATGTTTTGAAGAGCGATATCATCGGTCTCCCAGGTAAGAGATCTTTTCAAAGCTTCTTCGATTTCACCCGTATAAAAACGAACAGCAGAATCAATTTTCCACTGATGAAAAGTGGCACCCAGACTACGAGCCAGCGTCTGTGCTGACTGGAAAGTTGCATCAGAAGAATTATCGGTACCCTGATATGCACACGTTAAGAGTTGGCTGACCGCAGAGGCAACTTCTTTTGTGTTGGGATCAATACCTGTCAGTTCATTAAATTTTTTCCAACCTAACTCACCGGAAGCTCTCTTGATCATTTCCGCTACCCCTACCGCACACATGGAAGAATCCGCTCCGCCACTCAGACTAAGCACATATCCCTTGGCCTTGCTTTTACGAAGGTAGTCAAACAAGGCTAACGAAATGGCTTGGGTCAATTCGTCATTTTTTTCTTTGCTATCATTTAAGGGCGCGGTTTCTGATTGGGTGCTATCATTCAAGTCAACAATGCACGTTAGCAGGTTAAACGGTTGAAAGGATAGTCGATTGTTGACCTTTAGGAGTCTTCCATTTTGACCAACAATGATATCTCCATCATAAATCATTCGACCAGCTTCGTTTCCCAGATGATTGACAAATAGGTAGGCGCATTGAAATAATCGCGAACCATCCAGCACGACTTCCTGCTCGCGAAGTTCACTTTTGCCCATGGCGAAGTGACTGGCGCTTGGATTGAAAATCAGATCAACGCCCCGTTGCCGGAGACGATAGCCGGGCCGTTTTTCTTTTCTCCAGGCATCTTCACAAATTTCGAACCCAAAATGAACGCCTTCGACTGTGTAGGTCAGGTCACCAACGGGAATAATTTCTCCACCCAGCGTAACTTCCTGAATCTTCTGAGATGGCCAGCCATCAAACCAGCGGGGTTCGTAGTGAACACCATCGCGGGCCAGGTTTTGTTTCAAGGTGATGCCTTCTATTTTTTTATTCCGGATAACGCACGCTCCGTTATAAGTTATGCCCTCGCTTCGAAGAGGAATCCCGACAATAACGGTGATATCTTCACAATGCTCACGAATGATTTGAACCTGATTCCAGGCCTCCTCAGCCACCCAATCGCTCAAAAACAAATCTTCGCAGCCATAGCCTGTCACACAAAGCTCAGGGAAACATAAGATTCTGACTTGTTCAAGCCTGGCTTGATGAATTGCAGCAAGAATGTTCGCTGTATTACCATTCCAATGAATGGGTGTTTGATTAACCGTGGCTCCGGCAATTTTTAATTTCATATCTTAAATTTGGAGTAGCGCGCAGGTTTTCATAGCTGCATCTTGTTCTGCTTTCTTTTTGGTAAAACCAAAACCTACTCCAAAAGGTTGTCCATCAATGACTACCTGAGCCGAGAATTCCTTGCCACTTTTTCCGGATTTTGACAATTCCATGGTGAACAGGAGTTCTTTACCTTCTTTTTGTGTCCATTCAATCAATTTGCTTTTATGATTGGAATTTGACTGAATTACAACTTCCAGATCAAAATTGGGTTGGATAAGTTTATCGATTACAAATTTTCGGGTGCGTAGATAACCCTTGTCAAGATAGATGGCGCCAATGAGTGCTTCCAATGTGTTTCCCAGGATGACTTGCTGAAGTTGGGTATTTTTTTGATCAAACTTTACGATGGATTTAATCCCGATTTTTTTGGCCAGTTGATTGAGCGACTCCCGGTTGACAATTCGGGAACGGATTTCCGTTAAAAAGCCTTCATCCTTGAATGGATATTTTTTGAATAGATAATCGGCTACTGCGGCTCCCAGGATGGCATCCCCCAAGTATTCTAATCGTTCATTACTTTCTCGGAAACCGTCCTTTTCACGACTCTTGGAGCTGTGGAGTGTAGCGAGTTCATATAATGCCAGATTAGAGGGGGAAAACCCAGCCATGGTTTTCACAGCCAGAATCAACTTTTCCTTTTCTTTCTTATCGAGGGAAGGCTTTCGTTTAAGTAAGTGCCACACACGAATGGGTGTTACTCAGCTTTTTTGAGAACAATCGAGGCGTTGTGACCACCAAACCCAAAGGTGTTACTGATGGCAATTTTTACATGACGCTTTTGTGCCTTATTGAATGTCAGATTGAGACGTGAATCCAGGTCTGGATCATCTTCAAAATGGTTGATGGTAGGAGGAATGACACCCTCGTTTAAGGCTAGTATACATGCAAGGGCTTCAATCGCACCGGCTGCACCCAGCAGATGGCCTGTCATAGATTTGGTTGAACTGATGTTCATTTTATAGGCGTGCTCGCCAAACACTTTCTGAATAGCCCGGATTTCACCTATATCCCCTAATGGAGTAGATGTGCCATGAGTATTTACATAGTCTACGTCTTCCGGTTTTATTCCGGCATCCTCCAGGGCATACTCCATTACTTTGATGATTCCGGCTCCTTCCGGGTGGGGGGCGGTGATATGGTATGCATCGGCAGACATGCCTCCACCCAGCACTTCGGCATAAATAGTGGCACCCCTTTTTTTGGCATGTTCATACTCTTCCAGAATCAGGGCACCGGCACCTTCGCCAAGCACAAAACCGTCCCTGCCTTTGTCATAGGGACGGGAGGCTGTTTCCGGAGAGTCATTTCTTTCTGACAGAGCCTTCATGGCATTAAAGCCACCGATTCCTGCAATGCACACAGCAGCCTCAGAACCTCCCGATACAATGACATCTGCCTTACCAAGTTTAAGATAGGTAAATGCATCATAAAGGGCATTTGTGGAAGAGGCGCATGCGGAAACCGTTACAAAATTAGGTCCGCGAAAACCATATTTAATGGAGATATGTCCTGCGCTTAAGTCAGGAATCATCTTAGGAATGAAGAAAGGATTAAACCGTGGGGTTCCATCCCCCGCAGCAAACGAGCGGACTTCTTCCTGAAAAGTGAGCAACCCTCCGATGCCTGAACCCCAAATCACGCCTACGCGATCAGGATTAATGTCAGACAGCGGAAGGTTGGAATGTTTTATTGCTTCGTCCGCCACCACCATGGCATACTGGCTAAAGGGATCCAGTTTGCGGGCTTCTTTTCGATCCATGAATTGGCCGGCATCAAAGTTTTTTACTTCGCAGGCAAACTTGGTTTTAAAAAGAGTAGTATCAAATTTCGTAATGGGTGCAGCACCACTGGTGCCATTTTTCAGCCCTTGCCAATACTCAGCCAGAGTATTACCGATAGGTGTTAACGCTCCAAGCCCAGTGATGACAACTCTTTTGAAACTCATGTGATCGTTTAAAAATGACGGGGAAAATCGCTTATTTCTTTACGTTCTCCTCCAGATAGGAAATCGCCTGACCTACAGTAGCGATGTTTTCTGCCTGATCATCCGGGATAGAAATATTGAATTCCTTTTCAAACTCCATGATTAATTCAACGGTATCCAGTGAGTCGGCACCAAGGTCGTTTGTGAAGCTTGCCTCCGGGGTTACTTCAGACTCCTCTACGCCCAACTTGTCGATAATGATCTGTTTTACTTTTTGTGCGATTTCAGACATGTTTTTAATGTTTAAGGTATTCAAAAATCTGTGCAAAGAAAGAGATTTGGTGCAATATTGTCAAACTTTTACTAGGGTACCCGCACAACCATATGGCCAAAACAAGGAAAAACAAGCTGGAAATTGACTATTCCTATGATTTTGAGTTGGTTGGCATTCGATCTTCTGCCAAAGGCTACAAACTTGCCTGGGAAATAAATCAAGCTTTGGGATGGCGATTGACCAGACAAACGGATTTATCGGTTCAATTTAAAAAAGGAGAACCCATCCGCTTTCATCACTTTATTTATGATAACGGTGTTTGCTGCTATCGGCTCTTTCGCAATAAACCCGTAGAGGGGGAGTCAGGAAAGGTGACATTAGTACCCGAGTTTCCTCATTTTGATTTTATTTTGATGAATCAATTCAATGATCAGCCTCAGGACAATCGATTGCAGGAAGTCTTGCGCAATATTCCTTCCATTGAATTGACCGCTTTTATACCTTTGGACGCTTTAAAAATGAAGGATAATTTTATTTTCTAATTTTTGCTTGAATCCCTCCATGGAAAAAATCTCGTACAACAAGACCAAAATCGTAGCTACCGTAGGTCCCGCTTCCAGTGCCAAAGAAATGCTTCGCGCGTTAGTCAAAGAAGGTGTAGACGTGTTCAGGCTTAATTTCTCTCATGGGAGTCATGAAGACCATCTCAAAGTGATCCACCATGTGCGTGAGATCAATAAGGAATTAGGAACAAACGTGGCCCTTTTACAGGATTTGCAAGGACCCAAAATCCGGGTAAACGAAATGAAACCCGGCACCGAGATTGTAGCCGGTCAGGAGTTGATCATCACTACTCGGGAAGTGTTAGGTACAAACGAGTTGGTCAGTACCTCGTATGAAAACCTTCCAAACGATGTCAAGGTGGGAGACATGGTATTGATTGATGATGGTAAAATTGAACTGAAGGTGACAGAAGTACGGGATATTGACGTGATATGTAAGGTTGTTTACGGTGGACCACTCAAATCGCGGAAAGGGATTAACCTTCCGTTTACAAAGGTTTCAGCCCCGTCATTGACTGAAAAGGATATGGAAGATTTGCTTTTTGGGTTGAAACATAAAGTAGATTGGGTCGCTCTTTCTTTTGTACGCAAAGCAAAAGACATTGAATATCTGAGAAGCATTATCGATAAACATCAATCGACTACACGAATTGTGGCAAAGATTGAGAAACCCGAGGCGTTGGAAAATATAGACTCTGTCATTGCTGCTACCGATGCTGTGATGGTGGCACGTGGCGATTTGGGAGTAGAAATATGGATGGAGGAGGTACCCATGGTGCAGAAGATGCTGGTGGCAAAGTGTAACATGGCGGCTAAACCTGTTATTGTGGCTACTCAGATGATGGAAAGTATGATCGAAAATCCTCGCCCCACCCGGGCCGAAACAAATGATGTGGCCAATGCGGTGATGGATGGTGCGGATGCCTTGATGTTGTCGGCTGAAACAGCCGCAGGAAAATACCCGATAGAGGTTATCCGTAGCATGGTACGTACGATCGGATCGGTGGAGAAACAAGCTGATATTTTCTATAAGTTTCGGGAAATTGATCCTCAATCTCCCAATTTCTTTAATGATAGCTTGATTTTAACGGCTTGCAAACTGGCGAAGGACGTGAATGCCAAGGCCATCGTGGGAATGACACAATTGGGTTATTCTGCTTACAAAGCTGCCTCGCACCGACCGAATGCCAACATCTTTGCGTTTACGAGCAATGATTCCATCTTAAATACGATGAATCTGGTATGGGCAACGAAGGCCTATCACTACGACAAGGCTTCCAGCACAGACGAAACCATCGCTGATGTGGAGGCTATTTTAAAGCGCGATGGTCATGTCAAATCCGGTGATACATTTATCATTTTGGCCAGTATGCCCATTCAGGAGCGTGGCCGGTCAAACATGATTAAAGTACACGTGGTTCAATAATTCGTTGATTGATCAAAGTTTAGGTTCTACCAGAATAACGGTTTCTTTCTCAACCACCACAGCTCCGGCAGGGTCTCCTTTTCGTTTGCGAACAAATTTTCGCGGGGTTACCACCACCGGGCAGAGGGAGTCCGTTTTTCGTTTCGAATTATAAGCAGCCAATTCAGCGGCTCGTTCAATAACATCTTTAGGAAAGGGCTTATTCGCCTGAAATTTAATGAGTACATGTGAGCCTGGTACATCTTTGGCGTGAAGCCAGAGATCTTCTTTATGCCCATGCTTAAATGTTAATATGTCGTTTTGAATAGCATTTCGCCCTACCCAAATGCGGAATTGCTTGAATTCAAACTCATGATAGGGGAGAATTTTATCAGGCGTATGAGCTTTAGGAGACAGAGGTGTCAGTTGACGAACTTCTTTTAACTGGCTGGCATTCTCTGCCCGTTTTAGTTCATCACTAAACTTATCTAGTTCCTTTTGTTTTTTTTCAATCGCCTCTTTTAACTTGGTTATCTCAATGTGCAGGTTTTTTGACTTTCGATAATACACTTCCGCATTTTTTTGACCACTCAGCGAAGGCTTTAAGCGAATCTCTAGCGGTAAGTTATCATGATAAAAATCCATCACCTGAATTTTTTCCATGCCTTCCTGAATTTGGTGCAGATGAGCCATGATCAGATCTGCCCACTGTTGATAGCGCTTATCGTTTTCTAATTCCTTTATTTTTTCAACACCTTTGGTTATGTAAGTTTGGCACCCCTGAATCTTTTCCTGAAGACCCTTTACAAGTGAGTTTTTCTCACGAAATAAGAGCTCGGTCGTGGAATAGGCCTGATAAAAGGAGGTGGATGCGTCCAGGGCATCGGTGTATTCACCCATCGTTACCTGATCCTTAAACAAAGAAAGGTGTATATGACCATCTTTGGAGATCAGGTAATAGGTGGATGGATTCAATAGCTGATGGTAAAATTGGATGAACCAATCCCACTTTTCATCTGTGCTTTTTTCTAAAAAACCTGACGAGTATAACTGCTTCCAGATTTTTTTATTAAATGTAAAACAGTATGAATCAAGCTGATGAAGATTTTGTTCGAAGATTTCCTTTTGTAAATGAAAGGATCGATGAAGTTGAGAAGGGATAATGGTTCGATCAACCGGTAGATTATTTCGGAATAATGAATAAACCCGATCATCCTTAATCAACAGAACATTGCTTCGATTCCCGTGCATTTTAAACAGCAGGCCCCACCCGTCTTCCAGGTGGATTGTCAAGCATCGTTCATGCTCATATTGAGTAATGGATACTACTTTCTTTAGAATAATTTCCGGGAAGAGATCTACCGAATTTTTCCGTGCCCGCGCAAATTGATGAGGGAACGAAAGACAGCTAAATCCGGAGGACACGCTTGTCTTGATAAAAAATGAATGGCTTGAATTGTTAAATTCCAGAATCAACTCTTCGCGGGATTGGCTAAAACATGACACAACCGAATGTCCTTTCAGTTGCGACTGTAAGGATTGACTGATCTGACGGATGAAAAAGAAGGTGTTATGCACGGAAAGCCTTGATTAAATCACCAAGTTAAGAAATCAGCTAGTCTGCCTTCACCTGTAAGCCATCATAGGCCAACTGAATGCCAGAAGGAAGTTCTCTTTCAATGACTTTGTGCAGCCCTAATTTGTGGCTGATATGAGTCAAGTACGTTTGTCGCGCACCGATTTTGATGGCCATCTCAACGGCTTCTTCCAGATTGAAATGTGCAATATGTTTTTCCTTTTGAAGGGCATTTAAAACAAGAACCTGGGTCCCTTTGAGTTTTTCCAAAGTAGTGTCAGGTATGTGATTGGCGTCTGTAATATAACTAAGCCCGCCTATCCGAAAACCTAACACGGGCATATAGAGATGACGGACAGGCAGCGGGGTAATACTCAAGTTATTAACTACAAACGAATCTTCGGATAATTCCATTAACTTCAATTGAGGAACACCCGGATATTTCTCGGGAGTAAAGGCATAATAAAACTCCGTTTTTAGCTGTTGATGAACGGCCGGTGTGCCATAAACAGGCATATCACAGTTTTGCTTAAAGTTATAAGCACGTACATCATCTAATCCTGCTGTGTGGTCTTTATGAGCATGCGTGAATAAAATGGCGTGTACCTGTTGGATATTTTCCCGCAACATCTGTTGTCGAAAATCAGGACCGGTATCAATGACCAGGCTGGTCTCTTCCGCCTCGATGTGCACAGATGTACGCAATCGTTTATCCCGATAATCCAGGGAGCGACATACGGTGCACATGCATCCAATCACAGGAACACCCTGAGAAGTGCCTGTACCTAGAAAAGTCAATATCAAATCTTTTTTGGCCCGGAGGCTTTTGGTTACTGGCTGACTTCTACTACGGATAATTCCTGATAAAGCTTCATGCTTTTCTCTGAAAAACGGGTGGTATCCAGGGTGAGGCCTTTCAGGATATCCAAAAGAGCATTTATTTTGCCCTCGGTAGTAAAGAACTTATTGATAATCATGATTTTCTGCTCCCTCAGGAGACAGTAGCCTGACTTAAAGTTGCCTTTTTCATATCGTAGGATATAATCTGATTCAGCAATAAGGTCTTCTAACTTGGTTAGAAACGCAGGTGTATACTTGATCATTCGTAGTGGCGAATTGAATGTGCAAGATAGGGAGTAAATTTAAAATTAGGTAATTTGATCATTTGAATATGGAAAGCGGAGAAAGGGCCAAAAAACTAATTGCTATCGTGGGGCCTACCGCTGTGGGGAAGACAGCCGTTGCTATCGAACTGGCCGAGAGATTAAACACCGAGATTATTTCAGCGGATTCCCGACAGATTTTTACTGAGTTGGCAATTGGAACAGCGAAACCATCAAAGGAGGAACTTCTCCGTGTCACGCATCACTTCATAAATATTAAATCCATCACAGAGACCTATGATGCCGGGCAATATGGTAGGGAGGCCTTTGAACTGACTATAAAATTATTTGAAAGATATGATACCCTCGTATTGTGCGGTGGCTCCGGTCTGTATATCAGATCACTTCTGGAAGGATTTGATAAAATGCCTGATGTTCCTCCAGATTTGAGGGATCGAATCGTTGAGGAGTATCGTTCCAAAGGGCTGGAATGGTTACAAGTGGAGGTAGAAAAGGCTGACCCTGAATATTTTAAAGAAGTCGATGTAAAAAATCCGCAACGCCTGATGCGGGCGCTAGAGTTAAACTGGTCTTCTGGGCAGACGATGGGTGCGCTTCGAAAAAGGGAAACCAAGCAATTGCCGTTTCAGGTGATTAAAGTTGGGCTCGAACTTCCCAGAGAAGAACTCTATCAACGGATCGATAGCCGGATGGATCAGATGATTGAAAATGGACTATTTGCAGAAGCTGAAAAATTTTACCCACAAAAGGAACTGAATGCTTTGCAAACCGTAGGGTATCAGGAGATATTTGATTTTATGGAGGGAATGTATGATCGAGTCGAAGCCATCCGTTTATTGAAAAGAAATTCAAGAAGGTATGCCAAGCGGCAGTTAACCTGGTTTAAAAAAGACAAAGATATTCTTTGGATAAGGCCCGAAGAGATGGTTTTTCAGTTCATAAATGAAAAGTGATAAGTTTGTACTTCTGAATCTGCTGTCTTGAGTAAAGTACTTATCATAACCTATTATTGGCCACCCTTTGGCACCAGTGGCGTGCAGCGATGGTTAAAGTTCGTGAAGTACCTTCCTCAGTTTGGATATCAGCCTTTCGTGTTTACTCCAGAAAACCCGGCCGTTGATACCCGCGATGACTCGCTACTAGCGGATGTACCCTCCGAGGCAGAGATTATCAAACTTCCCATTTGGGAACCTTACGGACTCTTTCAATCCTTGCAGCGCTTTCGCGGAGTAAAGACTGTTCGTTCGGCCGATTATGTAGCGGCTAACAACAGCTCCTGGTTTAGTAAAGTGGCTGCCTTTGTTCGGGGTAATTTCTTCGTTCCCGATGCCCGTATTTTTTGGATTAAACCTTCGGTGGCATTTTTAGAGGACTTTTTAAAAAGTAATCAGATACATACCATTGTTACCACAGGACCACCGCATAGCATGCATGTGATCGGGCTAAAGCTAAAACAACGAAACCCATCGCTGAAGTGGCTGGCCGATTTCCGTGATCCCTGGAGCGAGTGGGACTTACTTGATACACTGTCGCTAACAGCCTGGGCGCGCAAAAAACATCAGCGGTTGGAAAAAAAAGTACTGCAGGCGGCCGATGAAGTTATCACCATTGCTTCATACCATCAGAAAAGACTTGAACTGTTGGGTGGCAGACCTGTGCATGTGATTACCAATGGGTTTGACCCAGAAGATTTTGTTTCTATTGTTCATCAGCGTACTGACAAGTTTACCCTGCGCCATGTAGGTGTGGTGGATGAATTGCGCGATCCGTGGCCCATTCTGGAAGCATGTCGTCAATTGGCGCTTGAAGATGAGGTATTCCATCAGAAGGTGCTCGTAGAGTTTATCGGAAACGTTAATAGCCGATTTCAGGAAAGAGTCTTGAATGATGAAGTCTTAAAAGGCTTTACCTCATTTGTTCCACATTTGCCACACCGGGAAGTGTTGCAGCGATATGGCACCACGGATGTTCAGTTGCTGGTATTAGCGCATACAAGCATAGCACCGGGCAACTTGCCGGGTAAATTTTTTGAGTATTTGGCTTCGGGTAACTTTATCTTAGGCGTTGGCCCGGAAGAGGGTGATGCTTCCCACGTACTGAAAATGGTAGGTCATGGAGTAGTAATAGACCGTGGCAAAATATCTGCCGTGAAGAAAGAGCTGAACAGACTATTTCAATTATGGCGAGATGAGAAAGTTCTTCCATCAGATGCACCTGATCAATTTTCACGAAAAGTGCTGACCTCCCAGCTGGTACATCTGATGAATATCCCCGCATGATTACCAGACGGTTCATCAAAAGCTCGATTATCTATTCGATAGCTGGCGCGTTGCCCATGGCAAGTGCTGTAATATTACTTCCGTTTTATCAAAATCAGCTCACTATTGATCAGTTTGGAATTCTGTCTTTGTATTTGGCCTTTGCGATCCTTATCCAGATAATTACCACCGCTAGTTTTGACGCCTCCCTTTATTTGCACTTTCATGATTTTAAGAATAATCTCAAAGAGTTACACCGATTTATCAGCAGCGCGTTTATCACGGTACTTTTGGTGAGTGCAGCGGTGACCGTGGCCACCATCGTTATCGGTCCATGGGTATTTGCTTTTTGGTTACCTGAGGATGCGTCCTTTTATCCATATGGAATCATGGCTATGGCCACAGGTATTTTTCAATCGGTTGTCAAAGTAAACAATAGCAGACTTCAAAGCGAGCAACGTCCAATGGACTATTTAATAGTTAACTGCTCGAACTTTGGATTTACTGTTCTCTTTACGGTTCTCGGCTTGCACTTTTATCCTTCTACACTTGTGGGGCCCATAGGTGGCAGGATGCTCGCATTTCTTTTTACCGGAAGTTGGATTCTGACCAGCGTTTTTCGACAATTTGGAATGATTTGGGATCGTACATTGTTACACTCAACCCTTCGGTACAATGCTTATCAATTTTTGTATCAACTTCAACAATGGATTATTGGGTATGCCGATCGTTTTATTATGGTCATCCTGGTGGCGACTGCCGACCTGGGAGTATATGATTTTACTATTAAATGCCTGCTGATATTGGATTTTGTCATTGCTGCAGTCTATAATTCATTTTTTCCAAAGGTACTTTCGTTGGCGTCCGATCAGGAACGGAAAGGCACTACCCCTGAAATCAATCGCTACTTTCATGGATTGACCTCCATTGTGCTGATACTGATCAGCTTTTCAATCGTTACTCTTCCGGAGTTATTGGCATTCACTAAACCGGAATATGCCGTTTCGGCATACTTTATTCCTTGGTTAGCGTTGATTTATGTGATGCGGCCGATTCGCTATTACTTTTCACTTCCCTATAATATTCTGAAAGAGTCAAAGCCCTTACCAATCATTTTCTTACTTGTTTCGATCGCTAAACTTGGGCTATCGGTTTTGTTGATTAGAGATTACTCTATTTTTGGGGCACTAACGGCAACCTTGGTAGGCACTTTATTGGAGACAATTTTGATGGGCACGTGGATGCGGCACAGGTTTTCGTTTATCTTCAATTGGAAAAAAATTCTGTTAGCACCTGCTCTGTTTATGATCATGGTATTAGTTCTTGAACCCCTGGCCCATCCATATTCTTTTTGGATCCACGTGATCTATTTTATCACAACAGTCCTTTTATTGGCATGGCTATACCGAAAAGAGGTACCTTTGGTCTTGAAACCCTTTGGTAAAATATTTAATCAAGCATGAATTTTTCTGACTCCATTTTTCCATATCTGGCCGGCACCAAATTTTCCAATGCTATTTCATTGCAGATAACTGACCGGACAGATATTCTTCAGGGACGCATCGACTTTTTAATAGCATATTGCCGTGGCAAACGTGTGCTGCACCTTGGTTGTACAGATCATCTGGAAATCATGGATGAAAAAATACAGAGAAATACCTGGCTGCATAAACTTTTAACCGAAGTAGCAGCGGAATGCATCGGTCTGGACAACAATCAAGAGGCACTGGCGCATGCACGTTTGCGGGGATTTTCGAATGTCTTTTTTACGGATGTCGTTACGGATACTCCACCCGAAGTTGTGCGCGGGAAAACATGGGATGTGTTAGTGATGGGAGAGATTATTGAGCATATTGGGAACCCCGTATCATTCCTGCACGCACTTCGCGAACGGTATGGCTTGCTGGTAAGTGAAATTGTATTGACAACACCTCACGCTTTTCGTTTTAAGAATTTTACACGTGCCGCGTTGCGCGGGAAGGAGATTGTGAATTCGGATCATCGATTTTGGTTTACGCCTTACACGTTAGCACGGGTTTGCAGTGAGGCAGGGGTGCAGCCAAAACAGTTTTGGTTGGTCGAAAACATGCCACCTACACGTTTTGCATGGTTTAAGAAAATTCTTCTTAACCGATATCCGGCTTTTCGCGATACCCTGATCATGACTTGTCGTTTTTAGCGTGCGAAGCGTAATTATTATTACACAGAGTTATCCATATGGTCATGGCGAGAGTTTTCTCGAAGAAGAACTTCGTGTCATGTCAGAAAATAACATCAAAGTGGTAGTTGTACCGCTGAAAATTCATGGGACAACTCGTTCGTTGCCACCCTTAGTGGAGGTAGTAAGCGTTTCCGTTTCCTTTTCATGGGTTCGCGCATTGAGTTCTTGGCCTTTGCTTCGTATTTTTCTATCTGAACTTCTCCTGCGTCCAGTGTCATGGCACCCCAACGCTTTTCGGTTGCTGTTATTTTTTATTAAATCCACATATGTTGTTTGTAGTAAACTGCGGCAGCATCAGGAATCTGGTCACTGGCCTGAAGCCCCCATTCTCTACTCGTATTGGCTTGGTGGTCTTACCTATGGGGCGTTACTTTTTCGCGGCCAGGGTCTTTCACCTAAAGTAGTAAGCAGAGCACATGGTGGAGATATCTATCAGGAGCGATGGTGCCCTCGGTATTTGCCGGCTTTGCGGTTTGTCTTTAAGAAAGTAGATCAGGTGTATGTCGTTTCAAAAGATGGAGCTGAGTATTTGAAGAAGAGGTTTCCATTAGCCGAGAAATGTATTCAGGTGAGCTACATGGGCACATCGGATCCCGGCTTTCTTGCCGCGCGCAGTGAGGATGGTGTATGTCGGCTTGTTTCTTGTGCCTTTATTGTTCCTGTCAAGAGACTTGAAATGCTTATGGACGCATTGATCTTACTTCGTACAACATATCCGTCTTTCCGTTTCCATTGGACGCACTTGGGTGGCGGTCCCGGTTTTGACCGATTAACGAGCAAATGTCATTCATTGATTGCGGATGGATGTTGTTCATTACTTGGGTCTATCTCGAACGCTGAAGTGATCGAATTTTATCGGAATCACCCCGTTGACCTATTTGTAAGTGTTAGTTCATCAGAAGGGTTACCCGTTTCCATGATGGAAGCAATAAGTGTAGGTATTCCTATTCTCGCTACGGATGTAGGTGGGGTGACAGAAATAGTCAAGCAGTCATCCGGTTTTTTGATACCAGCAGATGCTACCTTAAACGACATAGTCTCATCTATTATCCGGTTTTCAAGCCAATGTAAAGGTAGCGATAGACAACAAATACGCGAAGCATGGAAATCTATGTTTAGCTCCGATTCCAATGTCATTGATCTACTCTCCTCTTTTCGAAAGATGATCATACACTGATCGAAGAGTCTTCGCAGATGTTTCCCATGCATATTTTCCGCTGGAAGCAGCAGTACGGCCATTTTGCGCCAATTCGCTGGCCAACGATGGGCTATGGTAAAGTTGCATGATCGCTTCTGCCAATTCACGTGGATTTTCAGCTTCAAACACGAGCCCTGATTTGGTTTCGTGAACAATGCGCTGTAATGGTGCGCTTGAACTCACTAACAAAGGCCGACCTGCGAGCATGTTCTGGAAAAGTTTATGAGGGACGCCATTATCATTTTGTGCATTCTTTTTATGAGGAATGATGTTTGCGCTTGCACCTATCATATAGCTCAACACTGTTGAGGCCGGGCGATGGCCCAATAGGAATATCCTATCCTGCAATTGTAATTTATTTATTCTTTGTTGGAGTTCTGTCATGGCATCCTTACTTCCACTTCCAACGACCACAAAAATGATTTCCGGATTGGAAATCAGTGCCATGGCGTCTACCACGGTGTCAATCCCTCGGTGAGGGCCAATGCCACCAGTATAGGTAATAATAAATTTATCTGGAAAACTGGAATAGACCGAAGCATCTACTGGTGTATTTAAGAAACTTATGCTTTCGGTATTGGAGACCACAACAGCTTTGGGCAGCGGTCCGTATTTTCGTTCGAGCGTTGATTTCATTTCGTCCACCACGGTTAAAATCGCATCGGCCCCTGCTACGGCTTTTTTTTCCCATGGTAGCCAGCGATTCGTGGTCATGAACAAACGATTTTTAAGCTGGGTGATTAACCCTTTTTTCCAGCCAAACCACAGCGGCAATGCTTCTGGATAATTTTCGTGCATGTCGAAAACAACCCGAAGATGCTTGTATTTTCTTTTGAGCAAAAGTGCAGTTCCCATGAGTGGCAGGTCATGGACATGAAGGATTTTGATATCTTTTTTCTTGATAATTTTTTTTGCTGCAAAATAAAAGTATAAATGAATAAAGAATGTTGACATCAGGATGTCCCAGAATGCAAGTTTTATTTTCGAAGTGCCCGCCCGTATGCGATGAATTTGGACCCTCGAGAGTGTTTCGAAAGACTCATCTGAAGAACGTTTTAAGCAGACTAAAGAAATGCCAAATTCGGTATTCTCCATCGCAGAAACTTCTTTGCTTATCCGAATGTCGGGTGGATAGGGGCTATTTAAAAAGAATAAAATGCCTGTTTTCAATGTTCATGATTAAAAGGTGGCTCGAAAGTTAGTGCCACTTTTTAATTCTTCCATAGGGATCAGGTATTTTAATTGATTGCCGATCAAAAGATGTTGAGTCTTACCCCACTTTTCAAATGTCAAAAGAAAAGTGTTTGAGAATAGATACTGGCTTATGCTTATTCAATGGCCAATTCCATTTACCCTTTCGTTAAAGGTTAAGACCAACTTTATAAATTTTATTGCTTCCGAAATATTTTCAGGAGAGTAAGAAAGATTCAGAGGTTAACTGCAACAGATTACCTTGATTGGAGAGTCCGTCCTGGATTCTCTTTCAAAAACTCCGCCCAGGAGCCTGTCTTTTTACGAGTGGTTTCTTTCTTACCCTTTAGATAATGATGACACACCGCCACGGCCAGTGCATCCGTGGCATCTAGTAGCTTGGGCAACTCTTTAATTGCAAAAATTTGCATCAGCATCCTGGCTACCTGTTCTTTGCTGGCGTTTCCGTTGCCGGTCACTGACTGCTTTACTTTTTTTGGTGCATATTCAGTGATGGGCACTTCGCGGTATAATGCGGCTGCCATGGCCACTCCTTGCGCACGTCCCAGCTTGAGCATGGATTGAACATTTTTTCCATAGAATGGTGCCTCCAGGGCTACTTCATCGGGATGATACTCATCCACCAATTGTAAAACCCGATTAAAAATTTTGCTAAGCTTGAGTTCATGGGCTCCATATTTACCTAACTGAATTACACCGTACTGCAGCAAGGTTAATTTACCTGAAGTCACAGAGATCACCCCATAACCGGTAATGGATGTTCCTGGATCTAAGCCCAGAATGATTTTTTCCTTACTGGTACGAGAAATCATTGACTAGTAACCCCTGGCAGTATCATCTCCTCTGGGGTCGGCTCCACCTTCCAGTTTCCCGTTGGATAATCTCAATATAGCATCTACGCGACCAATCCATTGACGGGGCTTGATCACATGTCCTAACTCCACCAATGCCAGGCTATCTTTTTCGGATAGAGCTTTGATTTCCGGAGTGATTTGATCGGGCTTCCACTGACTATGGACGCGTCTGGTGTTCACAGCTTCTTGCATACCCATGCCGTGTTCAATCGTATTCAAGATAACTTGAAAAACGGAAGTTATAATCGTTGATCCTCCGGGGGAGCCAACAACCATAAACAGTTCACTGTCTTTTTCAACAATAGTAGGGGACATGGCGCTTAACATTCGCTTATTGGGCTCAATTTTATTGGCTTCGGCACCCAACACTCCAAACATGTTAGGAACCCCAGGCTTGGAGCTGAAATCATCCATTTCATTATTGAGAAAAAAGCCTGATCCCGCTACTACAACGTAATTACCAAACCAGCCATTGATGGTGGTGGTGATGGCTACTGCGTTTCCCTGGGCATCTACAATCGAAAAATGAGTTGTCTCTTCCGATTCATAGCCTGCTATTGGGCCAGCAGCTATGGAATCACTGGGAGTCGCGCGGTTTCTGTTAAACGTACTCATCCGTTCATCGTTGTACTGGTCATCAATCATTTCCATGACTGGTACTTTATAAAAGTCCGGATCTCCCAGATACTTGGCGCGATCGGCAAACACACGTCTCTCAGCCTCCGTCAGAAGATGCACTGTTTTAGCACTATTGGGACCCCATTCTTTGATGGGAAAAGGCTCTACAGATTTAAGCAATTGTACCAGGCAAACACCACCACTGGAAGAGGGTGGCATGGCAATGATTTTGTAGTTTTTGTAGTTGGCCGTGATGGGTACACGCCATACACTTTTATAGTTTTTCAGATCGTCATGAGTAATCAATCCTTTGCCCCGAGTCATTTCGGCTACAATATCATCTGCTGTCTTACCCTCATAAAAGCCGGCCCGCCCGTGATCCCGAATGCGTTTGAGCGTTTCCGCCATATCTATCCAACGAATCGTGTCGCCCGCTTTCCACTCCTCACGAATTAAAAATGCTGGTTCTATTGTATTGTACTTTTTTAAGTCACCTTGCATTTCGTTAAACCACTTGGCTTCCCGGGCAGTCAAAGGAAATCCTTGAGAAGCTAAATCAATAGCCGGTTGTACTAGTTCCGCCCATGGCAACGATCCATACTTTCGATGGATTTCGACCATGCCGTCTACCGAACCCGGAACGCCATTGGCCAGATGTCCATGCGTACTTAACTCCGGGATAACATTTCCCTCGCCATCGAGATACATATTCGTAGTAGCTGAAGCGGGTGCCTTTTCACGGAAATCAAGAGCATCCACTTCTCCCGTTGACGATCTAAAGACCATAAAGCCACCGCCACCAATATTTCCGGCCGCAGGAAAAGTTACTGCGAGCGAAAATTGAACGGCTACCGCAGCATCTACGGCATTTCCACCTTTTTTTAAGATAGCCAGTCCCACATCGGACGCCAGCGGGTGGGCCGTCACCACCATGGCAGAATCGGCAATCAAACCCATTTGACGATCTTGGGGCTTGTCTTTACAGGATAACCAAATGAATGCCAACAATAGAACGGAAAGTCGTTTCATAGAACGGGATTTTGGTTTTAATTCCTAAATGTACTACTTCGCTCAAAAATTAGAATAGTTTTGTTACGATCATCCTTACCGGATACTTCTTCCATATGAATTTACGAAAAGAAAAAGCAGCTCGTTTAAAATTGGCAATTTTGGATCACACGCTCAAGCTGATTGGTAAAAAGCCTTTTGATGACGTTCATGTCGATGATATTTGTGCCAAAGTCAAAATATCCAAGGTTACCCTTTTTAAATACTTTCCGCAAAAGGAAGACATCTTGCTATATTTTTTTAGGCTTTGGTGTTTGAAGCGAGCCATTGAATTCAAGGAAAAGCCTCGGGAGGGATTGTCGGCAGTGTTTTATTTGTTTGATAAGTTGGCGGAAGATTATGAGATATATCCTGGGCTGATTTTAAGCTGGGTGGCGTATCAGGCTGACTTGAAACGTGCCCCCAAACCTTTCCCTGTCAAACCTGAAGAGCGGAGACTCCTTTTCCCTCAATTAGCAGACGTATCAACCATTGAATTGCTTTCCCTGGATCAGATGTTTGAGAAGGCAGCCCTGGAAGCGATTTTTAAGAAGGAGATTACGAAGACTACCAATACCCGGGAAGTAATGTTTTTATTGAATACCGTCTTTTACGGATCAGTGTTGACCAGTCATTTGAATCAGGTGAGCCAACCCAAAATGTTTTTCAAACGCAACGTTGAACTACTGATGAAAGGGATGGCTTGACAACATCTGTTCTGAAAACTATCTCATCCGTACTTTTTTGGTACGCTTTCTTTCCAATAGTTGGATGCGTCTGGCTCCAACCCGGATATTGATTCTGTATTTGTTTCCCTTTGGCCATACTTTATACGTTCTGGGTTGAACCACCGTTGTTGTATGTCGGCTGGAGCCACATCCGCTCAGGCCTGACAATAACAGAAGACTAAGGATCAGAAAGCGCATGGATTTTTAAGATCGGCTAAAATAGCTTTTTATTTTAAAATCTGGAGTTTCGCAAGTTCATATTCCCACAAATCACAAACTTAGTCAGTATATTTCCAGGGAAAACCAACAACCAAACTAACCTTCGCGCATGAAAAAGGTTTTTTTTAAAGTGCTGGCTAAAGTCAACAAGGTGCTGGTACCCCGGTATAGCAAAAGGGACTTAACAAAATTGAAAAAATGGGAACAGGCAATTGTCGCATATCGCTATTGGGTTACCCTGAACAGTCTTGAATAAACAGCCTCATGTATTTAGTTGCCATCGATACTTTCTTCGAAGGTATTGAGATGGACAATGGTTCCATTCTTTCGCAACTCCTCCGCCCACACCGGAAGTAAATCATGAACCATCAGGTCCCACTCATTTCCCACCAGCGATAAAATTTTTAATTGTTTTCTGGTAAAAAGTTGATGATCTACCGTGGTGATCTTATTTCGAGAGACATCCAGATTTTCAAGTGCTAACGTATAGGCCGCCTGCGGAATATCGTTTAAATAGTTTTGATTCACCCGGAGTACTTTTAGATTTTCCAGTTTCATCAGGCTGTTAGGTAGGGTGCTTAAACGGTTATTGGAGACATAAAGCTCTTTTAGAGACGTCAATTGCCCCAGGGCTTCCGGCAAGGCAATCAAGCGGTTGTTGGAGAGGTACAACACTTCCATGTTTTCCCATTGGGTAATCCATGGATCGAGTCTTTCAATTTCATTATAGTAAAGATCCAATTCTCGCAAGGAAGAAATGGAATACAAACCCGTGGGAATTGTTTTCAATTTATTGTTGTAGAAGGCCACTTCTTTGAGTTGCCGTAATAAACGAATTTCAGGGGCAACGCTGCTGATTTCATTGTTGGTAAAGATCAACCGTTTAAGCATGGGGAACCTTCCGATATCGGCAGATACCGTTTTGATCATATTGTTCCTCAATTCAAGTTGTTCCAATCCTGGATGTCCTTTCAAGGGTTCTGTCAGTGTTAGTTTATTGTCGTTTAATATCAACGTCTTTAGTCTTTTATTTTGATGAATGCGCTTGGGGAAATCCACCAGGCCGGAGGAACTCAAATCTAATTTTTCCAGCCTGCTCAGGGCCCGGAAGGAACGGGGAATCTTTCGAACATCCTTGGTGCGGATGGTTAACTGCCGAATGGTTTGGTTTTTACCTAAGCGTAATCTCTTCTTGTCAGCATGGTTTAAGACATGGAGGGTTTTTAGCTGGGGCAGATTTCTTAGTTTTCCCGGTATTCTGGGAACAGCCGTGTCAATGAGTTCCAGAGTCTGTAAATTTTTAAATGTATACAGTTCCCGGGGTAAGCCCTTCACATGGTTTCCCGACAAGGACAGTTTGATGACCCGGTCGGGAGCCATTCTCAAAGCGCTATCAAGTGTCGGAAAACGAGGTTCATAAACAAGGCGGTATCCTATAATCTTGGTTGCACGAAGTACAGCCAGGGAATCAATCAAGGCATTAGCCAGTTCCGTCTCTTTATTTTGAAACGCCAACCTCAATTGGTTATTCCAGCGATGGTATTTGGCGGAATCAGATGACATTTTGAAGATAGGCTTTTGGATGGCTGACTGGCCCAGCGCTAAACCTGTAAGGATAACCAAGGGAAGTATCAAAAGCTGCCGCATAACACCATCTTTGGAGTAAAACTAAGAATTTAGTTATAAGTTATCAAGCACATTACTTTTGGGGTAGAAAATACTTCCGCTAAGGAGTGATAGAAATGCGGATAATGGGTATAAAAACCTTATTTTTGAAGGTTTGTAAAACCCCCAAAATGAGCGAAGATAAACAGAAGAAAGAGGCCAACTATTCGGCCAGTAATATCCAGGTTTTAGAAGGTTTGGAAGCGGTTCGGAAACGCCCCGCCATGTATATAGGCGATGTGGGTGTAAAGGGTCTCCACCACCTGGTGTGGGAAGTAGTAGATAATTCCATAGACGAAGCATTGGCAGGATATTGTGATCAGATAGATGTGACCATTAATGTAGATAACTCCATTACCGTTCAGGATAATGGCCGGGGTATTCCTACCGATATGCATGAAAAAGAGAAACGGTCGGCTCTGGAAGTGGTAATGACGGTTTTGCATGCCGGTGGAAAATTTGATAAAAATACCTATAAGGTTTCGGGAGGGTTACATGGGGTCGGTGTCAGTTGCGTCAATGCCCTTTCCGAGGTGCTGACGGCAACCATTCATCGGGATGGCAAAATTTTTCAGCAGGAGTTTAGAAGAGGCGCCCCACAGTATTCCGTCAAAGTAATCGGAACCTCAGAGAAACGAGGAACGATTGTTCAATTTAAACCCGACCATGAAATTTTTCATTCCCTGGAATACAATTATGAAACGGTGGCATCCCGTCTGCGTGAATTGTCGTTTTTGAATCCAGGAATTCAACTGAATCTGACGGACCTTCGTGAAAAAGATGAGCAAGGTATTTCCCGAAGTGACGCTTTTCTTTCTGAGGGAGGGCTTCGCGAATTTGTTCAATATCTTGATTCTACCAAGGAAAAATTGATTGCGGCACCTATCTATGTCGAGAATACAAAATCGGAAATACCCGTACAGGTGGCCTTGAGTTATAATACATCCTTTTCAGAGAATCTCGTTTCCTATGTAAATAATATTAACACACACGAAGGAGGAACGCATGTAGCAGGTTTTCGCAGAGCCATTACCCGAACGCTTAAAAATTACGCGGATAAATCGGGATTGTTGGAAAAAGCAAAAGTGGAGATTAGCGGAGATGATTTTCGTGAGGGTTTAACGGCCGTTATTTCTGTGAAGGTAGCCGAGCCTCAGTTTGAAGGCCAGACAAAAACTAAATTGGGAAATAGCGATGCGATGGGAGCAGTGGATACTGCTGTGGGAGAGGCTTTGCAAAACTTCCTCGAAGAAAATCCCAAGGAGGCAAAAATTATTGTTAACAAGGTTATTCTTGCCGCTTTGGCGCGTATCGCTGCTCGAAAAGCGCGCGAAGCCGTACAACGTAAAAATGTTTTAAGCGGTTCTGGCCTACCGGGAAAGCTAGCCGATTGTGCCAATTCAGATCCTGCTGTTTGCGAACTATACCTGGTGGAGGGTGACTCTGCGGGTGGATCAGCCAAACAGGGACGTGATCGTAATTTCCAGGCGATTTTACCTTTGCGAGGTAAGATACTCAACGTAGAAAAAGCACAAGAACATCGGATTTATGAAAACGAAGAGATCAAAAATATGATCACCGCGCTGGGCGTCTCGTTTGGCACCCTGGAAGGAGAGCGGGCTCTGAATCTAACCAAACTTCGTTATCACAAAGTAATCATCATGACGGATGCCGATGTAGACGGTAGTCATATACGTACTTTAATACTTACATTCTTTTTCCGTTACATGCGTGAGTTAATTGAACAAGGGTATGTATACATAGCCTTGCCTCCGTTGTATTTGCTGAAAAGAGGTAAAGATGAACGCTATTGCTGGAATGAAGATGAACGCGACAGGCTAGTAAAGGAGATGAGCAAAGATGGAAAAGAAGACAGCGTGGGCGTACAGCGATACAAGGGTTTGGGGGAAATGAATCCGGAGCAACTTTGGAGCACAACCATGGACCCGACCAAGCGAACCCTCAAGAGAGTCAGCATTGAATCAGCTGCTGAAGCTGATCATTTGTTTTCCATGCTTATGGGCGATGAGGTAGCCCCTCGCAGAGATTTTATTGAAAAAAATGCCAAGTATGCCAAGATTGACATTTAGTTTGGAGTGGTTACAGCCATTGATCCAGAGAGTACAAATTAGTTAATTAATAAAACCTTAATCACTTATCAGGCTTATCCCCTAAGAAATGCCTGATTTTTAGAATTACTTTAGCGCAAGATGAGCGATATGGCACCGATACCTGTTTCTGAGAACCTGAGTCGTCAGGTTTTTGAGAGTAACTATATCAGTCGTGACTTAAGTTGGTTGCAATTCAACTATCGAGTACTGGACCAGGCTCGTCACATCGACCGAAGCATCTTTGACCGGTTGAAATTTTTAGCCATTACCGGATCCAACCTGGATGAGTTTTGCACGATCCGATTAGGTAGTTTGTATAATTATCTTGATTACGGAAAGGAACGTTTTGATTATAGTGGATTACGTGAGCAACCTTTTCGGGAACTCTTACTTTCACAAATACAGGCGTTTGTGACGGAGCAACACGAATATTTTGTTCGCAAACTCAAGCCTTTGTTTGAAAAAAACGGGTTCAGCATCTGCCGATACGATTCGTTGAGTGTGGATGATTGTGAAAAGGTGAATCAATACTTTAAAAAGGTAGTTTTCCCCATGCTAACCCCGATGGTATTCGATAACTATCACACGTTTCCGGTACTCAAAAATAATCGACTACTTTTTGGAGTGGTAACCAAAGTTCCGGGGGAATCACATAATCCACAACGTGTGTCTTTTATTCAGGTACCCAGCAACATACCTCGCTTTTATGAATTACTGACGCCCAATGGCATAATTAACTTTGTCCCAGTTGAAGATATTGTTCGCAATAACATCTATCAGCTCTTCCGGAATGTTGAAATCAATAGCGTTAACCTCTTCCGAATTAACCGGAATGGTGATTTTACGCTGGAAGAAAGTGAAGATATTGAAACCAATTTTCTGGAAGAACTTAAGCGGAAACTTCAAACCCGGAGAAGCGGACGAGTGGTTCGATTGGAACTTCAGGGCGATCCCGACCCCTGGATGATTCGTCTCCTGAAAATTCAATGGGATTTGGATGATCAGAATATTATGCGCATCCCGGAGGATAGCATCATTGACTTCGGTGGACTCAGTCAGATTACAGGTCATGCTGAATTTAAAGCAAAAAAAGCGGTACTGCGCCCACCTATTCCTCCATTGAGTTTTCCGGAACAAGGAACCCGCGATTTGTTTGAAGTATTAAAAGAAAGGGATATTCTCTTGCATCACCCCTACAATTCCATGGAGCCTGTGCTCGAGTTGTTGGAGAAAGCCGCTGATGACCCCTACGTACTTTCCATCAAGATTACGATTTACCGGGTGGCTAAAGAAAGTAGGGTAACGGCAGCACTGCTCAAAGCAGCGGAGGCGGGAAAACATGTATCAGTCCTTTTTGAGGTAAAGGCCCGTTTTGATGAAGAGAATAACCTTCGTGAGGCGCAACGATTGCAAAAGGCTGGCTGTTTTGTGATCTACGGGGTGAATAGCTTAAAAACGCATACCAAGTTGCTATTAATCGTTCGAAATGAACCGAATAACAGGGTCTACCGATATGTGCATCTCTCCAGTGGCAATTATAACGAATCTACGTCCCGGCTGTACACGGATATTGGTTTATTGAGCACCAACGAAGTATATGCCAACGATGTGTCTGAATTTTTCAATGTCATTACGGGACATTCGCAACCGGCAGCCTACCAAAATCTAATCACCTCGCCACGCGATATGCGTATTCAGTTGTGTAATTTGATTCGAAGAGAGGCAGAAAATGCTCAACAAGGATTAACGGCCGGTATTGTCATTAAGTTAAATTCGTTGCAGGATTATGAACTCATCAATGAATTGTACGCTGCTTCTCAAAAGGGAGTCAAGATAAAGTTGATCGTGCGCGGAATGTGTTGTTTACGTCCTGGAAGACCCGGTCTAAGCGAAAACATTGAAGTGATTTCGATTGTAGGGGAGTATCTGGAACATTCACGGATTTATTATTTTCATCACACAGGAACCCCTAAGGTTTATATCGGTAGTGCAGATGCCATGGTACGAAGTTTTGATCGCAGGATTGAATCCCTTTTCCTGTTAGAGTCAGAATTACTTCGGAAACAAGCCATGAATATTTTGCGTTACAATCTGTGGGATAATGTCAATTCGTATCAGATGAAAGAGGACGGCACATATGCCATCAAGGAACAAAATGGTGAGGCTCCGTTTAATGTGCATACCGAATTTTACAAAGTAACCCGCGAAGTCATTCAGGAAGTGAAGCTATTTTAACGCGTGAGATTTATTTTTCGAGTTCATCGATAGCCATAACCAGGTCTTCCCAACGTTGATTGATTGTTTGAATGGTGGCTTCAGCCGCCTCAAATTCTTTCTGTAGGGCATTCAGTTTGGTAAAGTCACTATAGACTTCCGGTCTTGCCATTTCCCTTTCCAGGCTTTTCTTTTGCTCGGTGGCGGGATGGATCTGATCTTCCACTTTTTTCAGTTCGGCTCTCAGACTTTTCAGTTTTCGATCTTTTTCCTGTTGCTCCGAAACTGATTCTTGCTTGACAGTCTTGTTTTCCTTTTTAGGAGGAGGGGTTGGAGTTTTACTTTCGTCATTTTTTTTACGCCAGTATTCATACTCATCATAGGTACCGGGGTATTCTTTGATCTGATGATCTTCAATATACCAGATCTTATTGGCGATTTGACTGATAAAATGACGATTATGAGAAACCACCACAAACGAACCCTGGTATTGTTCTAATGCCTGAATTAAAATATTTTCAGAAATGAAATCAAGGTGGTTGGTTGGCTCATCCAGCAATAGAAAATTAGCCTCTGATATGAGTGTCTTGGCCAATGCCACCCGGCTTTTTTCACCCCCGGACAATACTTTTATCTTTTTGAAAACGTCTTCATCCGAAAACAAAAAGCATCCCAGCACTCCCCGAAGTTCCTGTTCGGTTTTGGAACTTCCGGCTTGCTTGAGTTCATCCAAAATCTCATTGTCTACATGCAAAGATTCCAGTTGGTGCTGTGCATAAAATCCTTGAATAACATTGTATCCCGGTATACGCTCACCTTCTACCGGCTCTCCACCACTGATAATCCGTAACAACGTTGACTTGCCTTTTCCGTTGGCGCCAATCAAAGCAATTTTATCACCTCGTTCAATGACGGCATTCGCTTTGATCAGAATTTGCTGGGCACCATACGACTTGGAAACGTCTTTGAGGGTAATGACATAGCGCCCGGATGGTTGCTGAAATTTAAACTTGAAATTTATGGCAGCGGTATCATCCACCACCTCTTCAATCAGATCCATTCGGTCTAAAGCCTTGACACGCGATTGTACCTGTCTGGCTTTAGTAGCTTTCGCCCGAAAGCGCTCGATAAACCGCTCTGCCTGCCGTATTTTGGCTTGCTGGTTTTCAAAAGCATTCTGTTGAATGGTTTCACGCATTTCCTTTTCCTCCAGGTAATAGGTGTAATTTCCTTCGTAGGAGATGAGTTGTTGCTGCGTAACCTCAACAGTTTTATTAATTACATTGTCCAAAAAAGTACGATCATGAGATACAATAATGACCGCTCCTTCATAGTTACGTAAATAGTTTTCAACCCATTCAATAGAGGGTAAGTCAAGGTGGTTGGTAGGCTCATCCAACATGAGTAACGAAGGCTTTTCCAGTAACAGTTTCGCTAGCATGACCCGCATGCGCCACCCTCCGGAGAACTCGCGCAGCGGTCTGTGTAAATCAGTAGTTGAAAACCCGATTCCTTCCAGAACCTCTTCTGCCTTAGCCTGCATGGTATATCCATCCAGTTGTTCAAATTTCTCCTGAAGCCTGGTAAGCTTATCCACCAAGTCATCGGAATATTGTGTTTCTAATTGATGCAGGGTTTTCTCCAGTTGTCTCTGGGTATCCACGGCATCTTTGAAAGCTTCCATCGCTACCGTCAGAATCGCATCATCTGATTGGTAGGAGAGAAGATCCTGATTGAGAAAGCCGATCGTACAATCTTTCGATTTAGAAATGGAGCCTGCATCCAGGCGCAGTTCGTTATTAATGATTCGGAGGAGCGTAGATTTACCCCGTCCGTTAAGCCCAATAAGCCCTATTTTGTCATCCGGTTTGACGAACATGGAGGCGTTTTCATAAAGCGCCCGCCCTCCGATAAAGTACGAAATGTTGGAAATGGATAGCACAGGTGCAAAAATAAGCGTTGCGAAGTTACCGTCCATGATTTTTGTTAGACCTATGAGGTAAATGCGTCTTGCCTAACCGAAGAAGAAATCTATTTTTACACGGTCAACATTAAAAAAATGAAAAAGATCTTTTTAAGTATTTTGGTTGGAGTGATGGTTTTAATCCTTTCATGTTCCAAAAAGGAAAGTGAAGAAAGCAAACAAGCAGACGATCCGGCTTCCACGCTTCCTTTGAATTCCATTAAACTTCCCGAAGGCTTTGCCATCGCTGTGTTTGCTGAAGTGCCCAATGCCCGATCATTGGCTATGTCTCCCAATGGAACAATTTTCGTGGGTAATCGGGATGAAGACAGGGTATATGCCGTGAAAGATACAGATGGAGACTATAAGGCTGATAAAAAATGGGTGCTGGCCAGCGGACTAAACATGCCTAATGGAGTGGCCTTTCATAAGGGAGATCTCTACATAGCTGAGGTAAGCAAGATTTCAAAAATTAAAGATGTAGAGAATAAGTTGGATAATCCCGGAGCCCTGGAAGTAGTTTATGATAAATATCCTACTGAAACTCATCATGGATGGAAGTACATTGCTTTTGGTCCAGATGAGAAGCTATATATCCCGGTCGGTGCACCCTGTAACATATGCGAATCTGCCGATCCGGTTTACGCAAGTATCACCCGCATGAACGCAGATGGCACCGGAATGGAAATTTTTGCCAGCGGAGTTCGAAATACGGTAGGTTTTACCTGGCATCCGGAGACCAAAAATATCTGGTTTACAGATAATGGACGTGATATGATGGGGGATGATGTTCCTCCTTGCGAGTTGAATACCGCCTCTCAAATGAACATGCACTTTGGATATCCTTATTGCCACGGAGGCACTATTAAAGATCCTGAGTTTGGTGATAAAAAGGCTTGTCCTGAATTTACTTCGCCTGTCCAAAACCTGGGGGCTCATGTCGCTGCCTTGGGATTAAAGTTCTATACAGGTACTCAGTTTCCTCAGGCATACCGAAATCAAATTATCCTGGCCGAGCACGGATCGTGGAATCGAAGCAAAAAAAGCGGCTATAAATTGAGTCTGGTTACCCTGGATTCTTCCGGCAAGGCTCTGGATTACAAGCCTTTTGCCTCGGGCTGGTTGGATGAAAACACCCAAAAAGTGTGGGGTCGCCCGGTAGACGTGCTGGTTATGCCAGATGGCTCCATGCTGGTAAGCGATGATCAAGCCGGGGTTATTTATCGAATCACCTACAACGGATAATTTTGATTCGGCAGGATAATTGAGAGTACGTGAGTAACCTTACTTAAAAATTATAAATGAAGTACTTTATTGCTCTCGGCTGTCTGTTCGCAAGTTGGAATGCTCATGCTCAATGGAATGACGAACCCTCCACCGATACGCTGAACTATCTTTTAAAGAAGCATGTATCAGAAACGGGTCGTGTGAATTACCGGGGTTTCAAGGAGGATTCAGCTATTTTTTATAGATACCTCCATCAGTTGGACAGTGCCCGCGGGCGTACCTTGCCTTTTTACATAAATGCATACAATGCCCTGGTAATCAAATCTGTAATTGAAGATAGCACGTTGCTTTACAATCCATACCCCTCCGCTTCTGTTGTACAAATCAATGGTTTCTATGATAGCACACACGTGGTAGCCGGCCGATCTGTAAGTTTACGTGAGTTGGAACGTTACTTGTTAAATACCTATCGTGATGCCCGCATTTTGCTGGCTTTGGGTCGTGGCCATCTTTCTTCGCCTCCGTTGCGCAATAAGGCTTACGAGGTAGCGACCATTGAAAAGGATTTAACGGAAGTTACCACCGCTTTTGTCAACAGCGATTTGGGACTGGTGATTGATGACAATGGATTTAAGATTGAGATGAACCCGATTTTTAGGGAATTTGAAAGCGACTTTAAGAGGGGTTATGCCAATACACTCGTATTTATCCGCAAGTATGTTACAAACCGACCAAAAGTCCTTCAGATCGAATATGCCTACAAACAAAAGTTTGACATTGTTTATAAACGGATGAACTGGAATCTGAATAAACCATAGGTTCATTCATCTATTGAAAATGGCGAAATAAGGTCAAATTGTACATTGCAATCCATTGAAATTCAAGTTGTTCATCATTCGTTTGCATAACTATTCTCGCCTGTTTTCTTGATTCATCATAGATGGGTATTGTACCTTTGCGAAAACAACAACCATTAATCATGGCAAAAGCAGCAGTAGAAAAAGCAATACTCTCAAAATCACCCGTTAAACGTACTACCAAGACTCCGGTAGCAGTTTTATCCATTGATAAAATCGCAGAAACCATTCACTCCAAGTTGGTGGAACTGAACATTGAACCTAAACTTCAGGCCGATATCGAATGGTGCCTGGGAAGTTACCGTCATGACCAAAATCCTGTTGGCCTTTTTGAAATGTCGACCAAGGCATTGGAAATTTTTAAAACAGCTCATGCAAAAAAGACTAAGGGAATAACAGCTAAACTTATCGCTGATATTGAAAAAACCCTCAAGTCATTTTAAATAACCATCCGCGCATTGTTAAACGTTGAAGAACCCCTCCCGCAGGGGTTTTTTTGTTTAGATGACATGCAAGAATGAATTACCAGAAGGACGACCAGTCGCTAAATCAATTGCGTTACCTTCGCTAGTTTGCCCTGATATCGTTCACATTGTACTCCGAATTTTTGTAAAAAATCTACTCCTTCGTCCGAACTCAAACCCTTGTGCTCGGCATAGGAGTTAAGATAGATCACCCGTTTGATGCCCATACTGTAAATGATCCGTGAACAGGCGAGGCAAGGGGAGAGGGTCACATATAAAGTTGCGTCTTCGACCGAAGTTTTGTTTTTAACGGCATATAAAATGGCATTCTGTTCAGCATGCAAGGCCAGGGAACAACCTCCTTTGGAATCGCGCGGACAACCTACCTCGGGCCACTCTTCGTCACAATTATGGGTTCCGGCCGGTGGGCCATTGTACCCGATCGATATGATACGTGTGTCCTTCGTCAGCACCGCCCCTACATGACGTTTTATACAATGCGATCGTGAGGCCAGGTTAACAGCCAACTCCATAAAGATGTCATCAAAGGCGGGGCGCTTCATGGTTCAAAGATAGCGTATTTCGCAGGCTTCAATGTTGAAGGCCATGCATAATGGAATAGACTGGTTTGAATCCTTTACATGGCTGTCAGCAATCTTACCTTCTATAAAATATGTTTTGCAAATATTATTCATTATCAATACTTTAGTGCCTCATAGTTCAACTTTTACATAAATATTTTTTGCTATGCGAGCCATCTGGAAGGGTCATATTCAATTTTCGTTGGTCACGATTCCGGTAAGATTATACAATGCCATTGATACGGGTCAGACCATAAGTTTTAATCTTTTGACCAAAGAAGGTCATAATCCGGTGAGTTACGAGAAGAAAGATAAGGTTACGGGCCAACCCCTAAAAAACGAAGACATCGTGAAAGGTTTTCAGTATGAGCCCGGTCAGTATGTAATTGTTGAGCAGGAAGATCTCGATAAGATAAAACTCAAAAGTACCCGGGTGATCGAAATTGAGGGATTCGTCACCACCGAGGAAGTCCATCCTACTTTGTTTGAAGCACCTTATTTTTTAGGTCCGGATGGTGATGTAGCTGCCAAAACCTATGGGTTGCTCAGCGAGACCATGCGTCAGTGTGGAAAAATTGGGGTAGGCAAAGTAGTGTTGCGCGATCGGGAAACGCCTGTTTTGATAACGCCCCATGAAAAGGGGATTTTATTGTATCGATTGCGCTTCCCCAGTGAAGTCAGAAGTATTCAGGAGGTACCCCAACTATTGGAAGTAAAAGCTGATAAAGAACAATTAAAACTGGCTAAGACGCTGGTTGACTCCATGACTACAAAATTTGCCAACATAGAAATGAAAGATCATTACTATGATGCTGTCAAATCACTGATTGATGCAAAAGTATCCGGAAAAGAGATTGTGACGATGACAGAGGAAGAACCTAAAGTGGTCGATATCATGACGGCCCTCAAGGCCAGCATTGATCAAGCTAAGCAGAAGCCGATGGAGAAGGCCAAAGGCGAAAAGGCATCGACCAAAGCCAAAGAAAACAAAGAACCAAGAATACTCAGACGAAAAGCAAGCTGACGATTTTTGGTTTTCTTCCATATCCGATAAAAACACACTTTAAGAACCCCAACAAGACATAATAGATGAAGTACTTTTTGGTTATCGTCCTGACCCTTTCAGTGGGTGTATCCATTCTTGCGCAGCAGAAAATTCAATCATTAGAGGAAGTATCCCGTAAACATGCCATTCGTTCGTTCCCCGAGTTTTATGAGCTTTTGAGTTTACCAAACGATGCGCACATACCAACCGATATTGAAAAAAATGTGCAATGGTGTGAAACAGCCTTTGCCAAACGAGGCTTTACCAGTCAACGACTAGAGACTGCCACGGTTCCATTGCTATTAGCGCAGCGATCATTTAAAAATGCAAAAAAAACCGTGCTTATCTATTTGCAAATAGATGGCCAACCCGTTAATCCAAGCCAGTGGGATCAGGAAAGCCCGTGGAAACCGTCTCTTAAGGAAAAAAATGCGGAAGGTAAGTGGATTGAGATACCCTACGAACGACTACAAAAAGATCCACATCCGGATTGGCGAATTTTTGCCCGCGCCACTTCCGATGCTAAGGGTCCCGCGGTCGCCTTTTTAGCCTCATTGGATGCGCTGGCAGAATCAAAGGTACTTCCCAACTTCAATATCAAAGTAATTATGGACTTTGAAGAAGAGCTTGGTTCGCCTAACCTTCCGGGAGCAGTGGAAAAGTTTAAAAGCGAGCTAAAGGCAGACATGCTCATCATCTTTGATGGTCCCCGGCATGTCAGTAATCAACCTACCCTGAGTTTTGGCGCCCGGGGTATTTGCGAAATTACACTGACTACTTTTGGGCCTCGCGTACCTGTTCACAGTGGCAACTATGGCAACTATACACCCAATCCTGCTTTGAGACTTGCACAGTTACTGGCATCCATGAAAGACGAATCCGGACGCGTCACCATTCCCGGATTTTATGATGGTGTGATATTAACAGAGGGCGAAAAACAGATTCTAAAACAAGTACCGGATGATGAAAATGAGATCAGAAAATTTTTGGGCATTGCTCAACCGGATGCTATTGGTGAAAATTTTCAGGAAGCCATGCAGTATCCCACCCTCAATATTCGCGGTTTAAACTCCCTTTATATTGGTAACAAGGCAAGAACATTGATTCCGGCCTGGGCTACGGCCGAAATTGACATCCGGTTAGTGCCCTCCAGCGATCCGGAGCGCCTGATTGGATTGGTCCGAAAGCATATTGAGGACAAAGGATATTATCTAGTGGCTACGGAGCCAACAGAGGAGGAGCGTATGAAGTATCCACGGATTGCTGCCATCCAATCCAGTATCTCCTACAAGGCATTTCAAACACCCTTTACCTCTGAGACGGGAGTGTGGCTAACCAAAGCGATGAACAAAGCTTTTGGAAAGGCCCCTATTCAGGTACGAACAGCCGGTGGCTCCATTCCTATTTCTCCTTTTGTTGTCACTTTGGGTATTCCGGCAGTAGCCGTGCCTACGGTTAACGCAGACAATAATCAACATGCCGAAAATGAAAACATTCGGGTGGGTAATTATTTGGATGCCGTAAAGACTTTTTTAGCTATCCTCACGGAGAAGCTTTGATTATCAGACCCTCACGAAAAATTTGAAAAGAAATACCGGTTAATCCCGCAACCGGTTTTATCTTGCGCTCCATGGATAATTTTGTCGTATCGGCACGGAAGTACCGCCCGCTCGGGTTTGATGAAGTGGTGGGGCAGGAGCATATAACCACGACTCTCAAAAATGCTATCGACAATAACAAACTGGCGCAGGCCCTTCTATTCTGTGGCCCCCGAGGGGTGGGTAAAACTACCTGTGCCCGTATTGTAGCACGGATGATCAACGGGTTTGAGGAGAAAGCTGAGCTTAATTCCTTGAATATTTTTGAACTAGATGCTGCCTCCAACAACTCAGTAGAAGATATTCGAAACCTGATTGATCAGGTACGTTATCCGCCTCAATTTGGGAAGTTCAAAGTCTATATCATTGACGAGGTGCACATGCTTTCCAATGCTGCCTTTAATGCTTTTTTGAAAACGCTGGAAGAACCACCTCCCTATGCTATTTTTATTTTAGCAACTACTGAAAAACATAAAGTAATACCCACCATACTTTCCCGCTGCCAGATTTTTGATTTTAATCGCATTCAGATTTCAGATATTTCCAAACAACTGCGGAAGATAGCCGATCGGGAAGGTATCTCTACAGAAGAAGAAGCGCTTCACCTGATTGCACAAAAAGCTGATGGTGCCTTGAGGGATGGATTATCCATATTTGATTTGATGGTCACGTTCTCCTCTGGAAAGGGAGTAACATTCAAAGACGTACTCAACAATCTTCACATCCTCGATTATGAGTATTATTTCCAGATTGTGGACGGGTTGTTAGCTCAAAATGCTACGGTGCCGATGATCATATTTGATGACATTTTGAGGAAGGGCTTTGATGGTCATAACTTTATTGTGGGATTAGAAGATCATCTTAGAAATTTATTGGTAGCTCAGGATGCCCGAACACTTACCTTGATGGAAGTACCGGAAAGCACACGAAAAAAATACGAGGCACAAGCGAAAGAGGCCAGCCCATCATTGTTATTAACCTGGTTGAGCATCGCCAATCAGGGGGATATCCAATACAAGGCCAGTAAAAATCAACGACTGACGGTGGAGTTAGCTTTAATGAAGATGGCTCATGTACAGTCGGTGGTCGAATTTACCGCTCCCATGGAGCCGGTAAAAAAAAAAGTGAAGTAACCATATTAAAGGAAAAGGTAAGTACGACCGAACCAACCGAACACCCCCCAAAATCAGTCGAGGCTACCAAAACAGCAGAATCCGAGTCAAGTAGTATCCCTGCCCAGGGAGAAGTAAAAGAGTTGTTTACAACACTATCACCAGAAAAAACGTCAAAGCCAAAAACAACCTTTAATCTTCGAGGCATTAACCAACCTGTCGCTAAAACGGAAACGAAGGTAGAAACTAATGAAATGGTTGAACCCACCGATCAGCCTGTATCACTAGAATCACTGGATCAGGCATGGAAAGAATTTGCTAATACCCGGAAGGATCAACCGGCAGAATATACATTATTACAACGTCCTTATGATTTCCGCGGGTCTACCATCCACCTCCGGCTGGGTAATCCCATTGAAGAACCTTTATTGGCCTCACTTCAATCTGAGCTACTTACGTTTTTGCGCACCCGACTCCAAAATCATTCTCTCCTGATCACCAGGCAACTCACGGATCGGGAAGAGGTTCGGATGATTTACACAAATAAGGAGAAGTTCGAGCACCTTGCCTCACAAAATCCGGTTGTTCATGAATTGAGGATTCGGTGGGGGTTAGACCCCGAATTCTAAAAATCTGGAGGTTGAGAAACCTTTCTTTCTATTTTTCGTTATTTGAAAGTAATACTACCAAATACTTGAAAAACCGGTTCTCCATATTGATTTTTACCCTGATTGCTCTCTTTTTATCAGGCGGAAATCAGGCAACTCTTCTGGAAGAGTCGTTTTTGGAGAATACGGAGGAGGTGGCCGGAACAAGAGTAGAAAGTGTGGCTCATGTACCCACACCAGTCCGGAAAAATAAGGTACAGTCGAAGCCAAGGGTTTCAGTTTTTGTCTTCTCTCACACGTTGGAGTTTTGCCCTTCCAACACCCGCGCATCCATACCCTTATACGTGCGCCATTCGAGTTTTTTGATTTGATAACATCCAGCCTTTTCGCCTGGACAGTTATTCAATTTTCAAAAAACTAAACTACATTCTTTATGGAACGAATTAAGAATTTGCTTGAGCGCAACGAAACCATTGTGTGGACATTTATCATTGTCTTCTTTGCCATCATGACCTGGGTATCTATTCAGTTGCCCCACATCATGGCTTAACCTAAACCTTAAAGTAAGTGAAATGAAAACACCCATGCTTGATTACTGCAAAATGATTTTAAAGGCAGTACACTTTGATGCGAGGTTGTTCAGGAAGGAATACCGAAAATCTTTGCTAAGGTTAAATCCGCTGGAGGCTGTTGAATTGCGGCAATGGTTGAGATATCAATTGACGTCTTCAATTCATTCAGAAAATAAAACTTACACTAACCAATAAAACTATGAAAACTATTTTTTGGGTTTTGGTCATAACCATGGTAACTTCTGGTTGTGCCGTAGTACGCCAGGGAGAAGTAGGAATGAAACAAAAGTTGGGTAAACTTAATCCCCGAGTTATTCAGCCGGGAGCTGTTGGGTTTAATCCATTTACTTCCCGGGTGATTAAACTTCCCATTCGAACAATGAATATGGAGATATCGTCCAACCTTCCCTCAAAGGAGGGATTAAATGTGGCCGCTGTCATTTCTATCCTATATCGCATTGATCCCGCCAAAGCACCGTGGATTGTGGAGAACCTGGGATTGAATTACGAGGAAGTGATTATTAGCAGCGTTTTCCGGTCGGCCGCAGCCGATGTTTGTTCTCGGTTTTTTGCGAAAGATATGCATTCGGCCCAGCGTGCTTCTATTGAAAAAGAAATCACGGAACAAATGTCCAAAGTGATAAATTCTCAGGGACTGCTGATTGAGGCTGTTCTGATGAAAAATATTCAATTACCTGCTGGTTTGGCCAGGGCTGTGGAAGAAAAACTGGAGGCGGAACAAGATGCACAACGAATGGAATTTCTGTTGGAACGTGAGAAACGGGAAGCCCAGCGAAAAATGATTGAAGCGCAGGGGATTCGCGATGCTCAAAAAATTATTTCGGAGGGACTGAATCCGAGAATCATCGAGTGGCAGAGCATTGAGGCTTTTAAAGAATTGGCAAAATCACCAAATGCAAAAGTCATTATTACAGACGGTAAGGCACCCATGATGATTAGCCCAGCACCTACAGGAAACTAGTTCGCGAATGAGCTCATCCATGCCTGGTCATGGATGAGCTTAACTAATTATTAAAACATGAAAATTATATTTTATATAAGTCATTTTATCTGCTTCCCATTCTTAGTCCTGGCACAGACGCCCACACATTCGCACGAGGCCCGTAGCGTCCGGCAGGCATTCCAAAATCCAGGTACCACTTGGCTTAATCTGAGCCACCAGTCACTAAGCTCATTCCCAGACTCCGTTTTCCTGTTGACAGATCTTCGCTATTTGGATATAAGTAATAATTTGATTCAGCAGATACCTGTAGATATTGCCAAATTGAAGCAGTTAAATTATCTGGTGCTATCCTATAATCAATTGACCGATTTGCCAGATGAGATCAAAGAATTGACACGGTTACAAACGCTATACCTGGATCATAACCCTCACTTGAATGTGAATCAGGTAGTGAGTCACCTGGGAGCCTTGCCACATTTAAAGGTACTAAGTCTGGCAGGCGATAACATAAGAATCGCTCCGCAGGAGTTGGGCAAGCTTCAATCGGTAGAAACGTTGGAGTTATCTGAAAACCCCTTGACTAGCTTACCAGACAATCTGAGTCAGATGAGTAATTTATCAGTTCTTTACATTAATCATGATGCCTATTTTAATCTGGAGAAAAACATCCGTGTCCTGAGTCAAATTCCTAATCTGTCGGAATTGCATATTGAGAACGATGAAATGGCTTCCCTTCCGGAAAGTATCAAAGAGTTAAAACAGGTGGAGTATTTATTTCTTGTAGGAAATAAAATACAGAATTTGCCTGCCGTTATTCAGGAAATGCCTAGCCTCAAATACCTGGATGTGCGTGACAATGATATCCCACTCCATCTGCAGGATGAGTATATGCGAACGCTTTCACCCCGATTGATTCTTCGTTTATCAAATAAATCGAAACGTAAAAAATAGAGAAAATTTTTATCAAATATGAATTTTCGAATTGTTAACATGCTTGCCTATGCCAGCATGCTTGTATTGTTTACTGAGTGTCGTCAAGAACAAACTATAAGCAAGGATGTTCCGGTACCATTTCCAACTTTTACGGTGATGACAATGGACACTGTTCTTTTTCACGAGTATGTGGCAGATGTATTTGCGCAGCGTAATGTAGACATACGGTCGCGTGAACAAGGTTATCTCGATCAAATCTACGTAGACGAAGGACAGACCGTGAAGGCCGGACAAGTGATGTTCAAAATTAACGATGAAGAATACAAAGCTGAAGAAGAAAAAACACGGGCTGCGATGAATCGTGCATTGGCCGATGCAAAAGTGGCCGAGTGGGAGACTGAACGGGTCGCTTTGCTGGTGGAAAAGAATGTGGTATCGCAGGCCGAACTAAGATTAGCGCGCGCAAAAGTAGAAGTAGCCCTTGCACAGGTAGCGGAAGCCAGGGCAGCGTTCACGCAGGCCTCCATCCGGTTGTCACATACGATTATCCGTGCGCCCTTTGATGGCGTGGTAGATCGAATCCCTTTTAAAATTGGTAGTTTGATTGATAAAGGTCAGTTGCTAACGTCATTGTTTTCATCAGAGGTTGTTTACGCCTATTTTCGGGTATCTGAAAAAGAATATCTAGAATACGTAAGAAGCCATCCGGATGACCGGAATTCAGATAGCGTAGAGTTTATACTGGCCGATGGAACTCATCATTCTCATCGCGGATTCATTGAAACACTGGAGGGCGAATTCGATACATCCACCGGAACGATTGCGTTTCGCGCCCGGTTTCCCAACGAGCATAACGTTTTGCGCCACGGCTCCAGCGGAAAGGTAAGGTTATCCAACACCATCGAAAGTGCTTTACTCGTGCCTCAAAAGGCAACCTTTGAGATCCAGGACAAAACATTTGTCTTTAAAGTGGATCAGAACAATGTTGTTCGGATGACCAGCTTTCTGCCAGGTGCGAGATTATCCCATTTTTACATAGTCGAATCTGGTCTCAAAAGGGGAGATCGTGTCATTTACGAAGGCATCAAAAACGTGCGCGATGGTATGCATATCCAACCCACGGATGTTCTTCCTGATAGCGTACTGGCTCGTGCAGTTGTTCCCTTCAAAACTATGTTGTAACCCAAATTCATCTGGGTAAAAACTCGCTACTATGTTTAATCAATTTATTGAGCGGCCGATTCTTTCGCTCGTCATTTCGTTACTCATCACGCTGTTAGGGATACTAGCTTTGGTGGGATTACCGGTTACGCAATTTCCTGACATTGTGCCTCCGACCGTTTCAGTGACCACCAGCTATACCGGTGCCAATGCCGAGGTAGCCGCAAAAGCGGTGGTAACCACGCTTGAGCGTGCTATTAATGGAGTTCCAGGAATGACCTATATGACCTCTGTATCGGGCAATGATGGCACCAGCATCATACAGGTGAATTTTAAAGTAGGTACAGACCCGGATCTGGCCGCAGTAAATGTTCAAAATCGTGTTTCTACGGTCGTGGATGAATTACCGGAGGAAGTAATCAAAGCGGGTGTACAGGTAGAGAAGGAGGTGACCAGCATGCTCATGTATTTGAATATTCTCAGCGATGATCCAGACGCGGACGAAAAATTCATATACAACTTTGCAGATATCAATGTGCTAGCTGAACTCAAACGCATCGAAGGCGTGGGGTATGCAGTCATTATGGGTGCCCGGGAATATTCCATGCGTGTGTGGCTAAAACCGGATCGCATGGCCGGCTATGAGATATCTACGCAAGAGGTTATTGACGCTCTTCGAAACCAAAATGTAGAGGCAGCTCCTGGCAAGGCAGGCGAAAGTTCGGACCGCACCCCTCAAATGCTACAGTATGTACTTCGCTATACGGGTAAGTTCATTGAACCCAGTCAGTATGAAAACATTGTGCTAAGAGCCGACAAGGAGGGATCTATCCTAAAGTTGAAAGATGTGGCCGATGTGGAATTTGGTGTGCGTAATTATAGCGTGCTGTCAAAAGAAAATGGACGACCTTCAGCTGCAATCATGCTAAAGCAACGTCCAGGATCAAACGCCAAAGAAGTTATTGAGAACGTCAAACAGAAGATGGAGCAATTGCAGGCTACATCCTTTCCTCCCGGCATGAGCTATACCATTGGCTATGACGTATCGCGTTTTCTGGATGCATCCATTGCCGAAGTATTGCGTACCCTCATCGAAGCATTTATCCTCGTGTCACTGGTGGTTTATCTTTTTCTCCAGGATTTCCGCTCCACCCTTATTCCAGCACTTGCCGTGCCTGTTTCTTTGATAGGGGCCTTTTTCTTTATGCAGCTATTAGGCTTTTCAATCAATCTGCTGACGTTGTTTGCATTGGTGCTAGCGATAGGTATTGTGGTAGACAATGCGATTGTGGTGGTAGAAGTTGTACACGTTCAAATGGAAACACACCACCTGTCAGCCCGAGAAGCTACACGGGCTGCTATGGCAGACATTAGCGGTGCTATCATTGCCATCACGTTGGTCATGTCTGCCGTGTTTGTGCCAGTAGCTTTTATGTCGGGTCCGGTGGGTGTATTTTATCGGCAGTTTTCACTCACGTTGGCAATCGCTATTGTGATTTCTGGTATTAATGCATTAACACTCACTCCAGCCCTGTGCGCTTTGCTCTTACGCCCGGGGCACGCGACCGCTAAAACCGGTTGGTTAAACTCTTTTTTTAATCGGTTCAATTCCGGTTATGATGCATTGTCTAACCGTTATCAGGGCGTTGTACGCGTCATTGCCGGTCGAAGGACTGTGACCATGGGTATGCTGGTCATTTTCTGTGCGGCTACCTGGGGTGTTAGCCTCGTGCTCCCCTCGGGGTTTATCCCATCTGAAGATCAGGGCATGATCTATGCCAACGTGACGGCACCTTCGGGTGCCACAGTGGAACGCACGGAAGAGGTGATGGATAAAATTCAGACAGCTGCTAGTGTCATGTCGGCTGTTGAATCCGTTTCTACCCTTGCAGGTTTTAGTTTAATGACCGATGGAGCCGGTGCAGCTTTTGGGATGGGCATGATCAACTTAAAGCCCTGGGACGAACGAGAGGAGACCGTCCATGACATGATTACACGCCTCCAAGAGGCAACCGCAGACATTCAAGATGCCAGCATCCAGTTTTTCCCGCCACCCACGGTACCCGGTTTCGGCAATGCCAGTGGCTTTGAGGTACGTGTGCTGGATAAAACAGGCACAGGTAATTTGCAACAGACCTCCCAGGTTACACAGGAATTTGTAAGCGCGTTGAAAAAACGACCAGAGATAGCTGATGCCTTTACTGGCTTCGATGTCAGTTACCCGCAATACCTGATCCACATCGATCAAGATGTGGCTGGCCAAAAAGGTGTCACCATCGAAAATGCCATGTCAAACCTGCAAACACTGATCGGTAGCTACTACGCTACCAACTTCATCCGCTTTGGTCAGATGTACAAAGTCATGGTACAAGCCGCTCCTAACTATCGGGCAGCCCCGGAGGACATATTGAAATTACATGTGAAAAACTCTTTTGGTGAAATGGTTCCTTATTCATCATTTGTAAGGCTTGAGCGTGTTTACGGACCCGAACAACTTACACGGTATAACATGTTTACTTCGGCCATGGTGAATGGCGATGCCGCGCAAGGCTACAGCAGCGGTGATGCTATCACAGCTATACAAGAAGTGGCCACTGAAATTTTGCCACGTGGCTTTGCCATTGAATGGTCAGGCATGACCCGTGAAGAGGTACTGTCAGGAAATCAGGCTATTTATATATTTCTGATTTGTCTGCTTTTTGTTTATCTATTATTGGCTGCGCAGTATGAGAGTTTTCTTCTGCCGCTGCCGGTTATTCTTTCCTTGCCTGCCGGGATTTTTGGATCCTTATTCATGCTGCAAATGGCAGGCCTGCAAAACAATATTTATGCTCAAGTGGCTTTAGTTATGCTGATTGGCTTGTTGGGCAAAAATGCCATTTTGATTGTGGAATTTGCCATCCTTCGGCAGAAAAGTGGAAAAAGTGTTTTAGAAGCAGCGGTGGAAGGAGCGGCTTCGCGTTTGCGACCTATTCTGATGACCTCCTTTGCGTTTATTGCAGGGCTTATCCCTTTATGCATTGCTACGGGAGCGGGTTCTATGGGCAACCGCTCGATTGGTACGGCTGCAGCCGGAGGAATGCTTTGGGGTACTTTGCTTGGCATCTTTATCATCCCCGGGCTTTATGTCTTGTTTGCCAGTATCGAAGAAACCTTACGGAAAAACAAAATATCCCAACCGAAACTTCATTAAGAATTAATAGCGGAATGAAATCATCTTTAACCCGAATGCTGGCACTTCTTTTACTTTGGTGGCTGGCCAGTTGTAAAGTAGCAGAAAAGATAAGTGATCCGGCTTTGCTAAAACCGCCAACGTCTCCTCAGCCCACGATGGATAGTTTATCGATGGATGCAATAGTTTCCTGGCGCACCTATTTTACAGATACCTGTCTGAATAATTATATCAACGAAGCCCTCACCAACAATCTAGACCTGAAATCGGCTCAACAGCGAGTGCTCATGGCAGCTGCCCATGCTCGAATGGCACGTCAGGCTATGTTGCCTACCTTACAAGCCGCCACCGCTGGGAGCCAACAGCGCTTTGGAGAGTACACCATGGATGGCGTAGGCAACTTTGACACCAATTTTTCAGAAAACGTGAGTACTGATCGTAGGATACCGGAACACTTGCCTGACTATTACGTAGGCTTTCAAAGCAGTTGGGAAGTAGATGTGTGGGGTAAATTGAAAAACCGTAAGCGCGCAGCTACTGCCCGCCTGATGGCATCTGAAAAAGCCAGACACCTAGCTATGACGTTGGTGGTTTCTCAGGTTGCTGCGCGATACTACCGACTATTGGCACTTGATGACAAGTTGAAGATCATCCGCGAAAATATACAATTGCAGCAAGTAGCCGTTGAACTGATCATCAATCAAAAAGAGGCTGGCCGTGCTACAGAACTTGCAGTGAAACAATTCACGGCTCAATTGCTCAATACGCAAAGCCTGGAGCGTCTGATTCTACAGGAAATAATCAAAGAAGAAAACGAATTGAACTTGTTGCTTGGCCGGTATCCTCAGCCTATTGTGCGCACCCCATCTCTTTTTGAGCAACGACTTCCAGACGCTCTATCAAAAACATGGTCTTCACAGATATTGATTCAGCGCCCGGATGTTCAAGCGGCTGAATGGCAATTAGCGGCAGCCCGTGCCGATGTGCAGGCAGCCCGTGCCGCTTATTTACCTTCGCTTACTTTTCAATCGGGAATAGGTGTTCAGGCCTTTACTACCAATGTATTGTTTGATGTCCCTACTTCCTTAACCTATCAGATGTTGGGCAATCTGACAGCCCCGTTGTTTAACCGCTATGCAATCAAAGGCGAGTATCGGAGGGCCGGAGCTGCACAGTTGGAAGCATTTTATGATTACCAGCAAACGATCATCCGTGCTTATCAGGAAGTACTAACGCAGCGACAGCGAATAGATAACCTGGGAACGGCCTACCAGTTTAAGTCAAAGGAAGTGGAGGCATTGTTGGAGGGCGTTGCCACTGCGAATGATTTGTTTGTGACCGGTTTTGCGAGTTATCTTGAAGTAATTACAGCGCAGAAGAGCGTATTGGCAGCTGAATTGGATGCCATAGATATGCGTGAGCAACAATTTAATGCCACGATTGACTTATACCGGGTCTTGGGTGGTGGCTGGCGATAGTTTATATGAGAGGTTATGGGATTTTGAAGTGAAAGTATCTACTTTGAAGAAAAATCTACCATGAAAATCATTCTACTAGCGGTGATCAGTGTATCATTTTTAGCTTGTACAAATCACCCCAAGGGACATCTTGTAATCCGCGGTGGTACTATTTATACCTTAGACGAAGAACAGCCACAGGCAGAGGCGGTGGTCGTGCTCGAAGATACCATTGCATTTGTCGGCTCTGCTGAGGAAGCGGCCGAATGGATTGGCGATGAAACTGAAGTAATTGAGTTAGATGGCCAAACCCTGACCCCCGGCTGGATTGAAGGACATGGTCACATCCTCGGTTTGGGCTACAACGAATTAGAACTGGATCTGATGGATATCAAGAGCTATGATGAATTAGTCGCTCGTGTAAAAGAAGCAGTGGCCAAGGCTCAGCCCGGGCAGTGGATATTAGGACGCGGCTGGCACCAGGATAAATGGGATTCAAGACCTGAAAAAATGGTCAAGGGTTTTCAGACCCATGATTTGCTCAGCGAAGTTTCTCCCAATAATCCCGTTTTTTTGCGACATGCCAGTGGTCATGCCGGTTTTGCCAATGCCAAGGCCATGCAGTTGGCTGGAGTTAATCAGTTGTCTAAAGAAAATGTTGATCGCAATCTGGGCGAGGGTGGGGAGATCATCCGCGATGAGTTTGGCAATCCTACCGGTATTTTCAACGAACGTGCACAACAATTAATCACCCGATTTATTCCGGAAACGACCACCGAGACAGACGCGCAGGCATTGGATTTGGCAATCAAAGCTTGTTTGCGAAATGGGATAACAGGTTTTCACGATGCAGGCACCTCGCGTGAGAATATAGAGTTGTTTAAACGGTTCAAAAGTGAAGGGAGACTCCATACCCGTTTATACGTGATGATCACCGGTTGGGATAGTCCGTTGATCTACGAGTATTTTCGGAAAGGGCCTGAGATAGATTCGGCTCATTTGCTGACCATTCGCTCAATCAAGCTTAATTGTGATGGCGCTTTAGGCTCTCGTGGAGCCTGGCTTTTAGAAGAATATGCTGACCGAAAGGGATTCTATGGAATGGCGACCTATCCGATGGATTCCGTGTTAAAAATGGCACGGGAAGGCTTAAAACATGGATTTCAAATTTGTGCCCATGCCATTGGCGATCGTGCCAATCAGGAAATACTAAATCGGTTTGAAACAGCTTTCCACGAGAATGCATCGAAGGTGGATCATCGTTACCGCATCGAACATGCTCAACATTTACACCCAATGGATATTCCCCGCTTTGGTAAACTGGGGGTGATCCCAGCGGTGCAAGCCATTCATTTATCATCGGATCGTCCATGGGCCATCGATCGGCTTGGTGAAAAGCGAATAAAGGAAGGGGCCTATATGTGGCAATCACTGCTGAAATCAGGCGCCAGGGTTATCAACGGAACGGATGTTCCTGTCGAGCCGATTAACCCTATCGCTTCATTTTATGCCTCGGTCTCGCGCAAAACGTTAAAAGGCATGCCGGAAGGGGGCTTTGAACCAGAAGAGAAAATGACACGGGAACAGGCCTTGCGTTCGTATACATTGGATGCTGCGTACGGGGCCTTTGAAGAATCTATCAAGGGGTCTATAGAAAGAGGTAAACTAGCGGACTTCACCATCCTGTCAAAAGACATCATGACGATCCCGGAAACAGAACTACTCTCGACAGAAGTGGTGATGACAATTTTAGGAGGTAAAATACTTTACAAAAAAGCACCATAAAAAAAGCTGGTGAGTGGCCAGCCTTTTTTATGGTAAGAAATATGTCCAGGTTATTTTAAGAATTTATGCGCGCGTTCTACCAACATTTTCCGGTCGGCTGTAATGCTGGGGTCGCTGTAAATGCGGGAGGATAACTCAGCGACAACCGCTTTTTTGTACCCTAGCCGTTCAGCCACCTGTTCACAAAAATGGATTTCACTTTTAAATACCTGACCATCACTTTTCATCAGTTGAATGAGCAGGTATAAATTTTCAAATTTTTGATCTTCTGTAAATGATGAAAGATTACCAATGGGCTTGGGATTTTTCATCATTTGTTCAATTTCATCTCTTGTAATACCATTGGCTTTGCCAATCATGTGAATGATCTTGGCTTCATGTTCGCCAACTGTTTTATCACTGGCGGCCAGGTTAATCAGTACGTTTAGTTGCTCTCGAATCATAAGGGGTTCAGATTTTGAACGAAGGTAGGTGATTTAAGGCCCAAAATAAGCTAAAAATGCAATATTTCTTACACGAACAAAAAAAATGCGGTTATTGGGACAACTTTTGACGCAACCCTGCGAATAACCATAAGTCTATAGACCAAAGAATCAAACATGATCAAGCAAGTATCGACCTTTCTTTCCTTTAGTTTTTCATTGGTCCTCGCTGTGGCCTGGGGGCAATCTACTGAAACCAGAAATTTGTCCCCGTTTAGTCATCTGAAGGTTTCTCAGGGAATTGACGTGTATCTTAAAAAGGGGGATAAGGAGAGCGCCCGGGTAGTGGTTACCGGTGCTGACGCGAGTAAAGTATTAACTGAGGTTACCGATAAAACATTACGAGTACACATGAGCAGTGGTTCGTTTCGTAACATCAATGCGAAGGTGTATGTTACCTATGTCTCGTTGAGTCGGATTTTTGCGAGTTCTGCCGGGAGCGTTTTTGCAGAGGGTCCTATCAAATCGTCCAGAATGACCATCAGTACCTCCAGCGCAGGATCAGTGGAATTATCAATTGAGTCAGAAGATGTGGTGCTGGAAGCATCTAGTGCAGGGGAAATAACAGTAGAAGGGACCACTCACCGACTGGAAGTTGATGCCAGCAGCGCAGGGGACATTGATGCATATGGTTTGGAGGCTTCCATTGTTTTGGTGGATGTTTCAAGTGCCGGGTCAGCCAAAGTAACAGCAACAAAAGAATTAGATGCAGATGCCAGTAGTGGTGGGGATGTTCGTTATCGGGGAAATCCTGGTAAATTAAACACTAATTCTAGCAGTGGAGGATCTGTCAAAAAATCAAACTAGTTTATTGATGGCCAAGCAAAATCCTTCTTTCAATTTTTTTAATACCTGACTAACCTGGTTAGATTGCCAAATCTTCTTTAACTAATACGATCTGACGAAACATCCATCAGATCGTTTTTTTGTTTGGCCAGAGTCGGTTGATTTCTTTTACTTTGGGAGAAGAGTTATCAAAATTGCTTTAAACGGTTGATAGGCTTTCTCGTCTAATGGATAAAATTGAGCCATGTTCCCGCAGACACCTTTATCACTCTTTGGGGTATTGATCCTACGATACTTAATCATAGCCGCCATTCCGTTCATATTGTTTTATGGGTTAAAAAGGCGCGTCTGGCTCTGGAAGAAGATACAATCAAAATTTCCGCACGCGAATGACTTCATAAGAGAAATAGCATATTCGGTTTTAACAACACTCATCTTTACCGCGTATGGCTGGGGGGTATTTATGTCGCCCTTAAAAACCTATACACAGGTCTATTTCACCATCGAAGAATGGGGATGGGGATATTTTTGGGGGAGCGTAGGATTTATGTTGATCGTGCATGATACTTATTTTTATTGGACACATCGTGCGATGCATCACAGATTGTTTTTCTCTTGGTTTCATCGGGTACACCATTTATCGCAAAATCCTTCCCCCTGGGCAGCATTTGCTTTTCATCCACTGGAGGCACTGGTAGAAGGGGGTATCATTTGGGTATTTGCATTTCTTTTCCCGGTCCATCCGCTGGCGGTTGCGCTGTTTATGTTGTTCATGACTATTTACAACGTCTATGGTCATTTGGGATATGAGTTATATCCGCGCTCATTTGCCTCCAGTGTTGTGGGGCAATGGATCAATACCTCTGTCAATCACAACCAGCACCATCAATATTTTAAAGGTAACTATGGGCTCTATTTTCTTTGGTGGGATCGATGGATGGGGACCCTTCGGAAAGATTATGAACAAACCTTTCAGGAAGTGACTAGTCGTAGAAAAACACAGCCATGTGATTTATTCTGATAGTTTACTTTTTGAATGAACTCATTACGGATAAACACGTGATGACAAGGAAAATAGCCTTTGCAAGTAAAAAATAGACACATTTTTTTTGAACTAAGGGCCAAAAATGCCCTTGCGTCCTAAAATTTAGTCTATTTTTGGCGTCAAATTGACCAAAATACAACCACTATGGCTCATTTACGCTTTGAAGCACTTAAACAACTGAACGAGCGGCACCGCGTTCACGTTGACTTGCCCAAACCACTGGTTTCTCAGTTTTTTGCAGAAAATGTGTTCGGGACGGAACAATTAAGGGCCACCCTGGCACCAGCTGTTTTTAAGAAAGTCAGCTCTGCGATTAAGAATCATGAAAAAATAGACGAAGCAACGGCTGATGCCGTGGCGTCAGCTGCCAAATCATGGGCTATTGCTAAAGGCGCCTCTCACTTTACGCATTGGTTTCAACCGATGACAGGCGGAACAGCCGAGAAACATGACTCTTTTTTTGATGCTCTTGCTGGAATTGAAAAATTTAAAGGAAGTGAATTAGTTCAGCAAGAGCCGGATGCTTCCTCTTTTCCCAGCGGAGGAATCCGAAGCACGTTTGAAGCGCGGGGGTATACAGCATGGGATCCTACTTCTCCGATGTTTTTATATGGAAAAACGCTTTGTATCCCGACTGTCTTCGTTTCCTACACAGGCGAAACGTTAGACACCAAATCGCCATTGTTAAAGGCATTAAAGTCTGTCGACCTTTCAGCAACCAAGGTGTGTCAACTGTTTGATAAAGACATTCAGCATGTAACTGCCTCTCTTGGATCTGAACAGGAGTACTTCGTTGTTGACAAAGCTTTGTTTATGGCCCGCCCCGACCTAGTCATGGCTGGAAAAACAGTTTTTGGACATTCACCAGCCCGAGGGCAGCAAATGGAGGATCATTATTTTGGCTCCATCCCTGGTCGTGTGTACGATTTCATGAAAGAATTTGAAATTGAATGCTGGAAGTTGGGAATCCCTGTTCGTACCCGGCACAATGAAGTGGCGCCTAGTCAGTTTGAAGTAGCACCGCTGTTTGAAGAAGTGAATGTGGCCAATGATCACAATCAGCTGATGATGGACGTCATGAGCCGCATAGCCGATAAACATGAATTACGCGTGCTTTTTCATGAAAAACCATTTGCGGGGTTAAATGGCACCGGCAAACATAATAACTGGTCATTGATTACAGATACGGGTGTGAATTTGTATGCTCCCAGCAGCAGCGCCCGCGATAATTTACTCTTTCTTACCTTTTTCGTAACAACTATTAAAGCCGTACACGAACATGCCGATCTTTTGCGTGCCAGTATTGCTACAGCAGCCAACGACTTCCGCTTGGGAGCAAATGAGGCCCCTCCGGCCATCATGTCTGTTTTTATCGGGTCTCAGATGACTGCGGTCTTAGATGAACTGGAAAAAAAGGGGAATGTAAAAATTGAAAAGGGTGACAACATGTATATGAAGTTGGGTATTGATCAGATTCCGGAGATCATTCTGGATGCTACTGATCGTAACCGAACTTCACCCTTTGCCTTTACCGGAAACAAGTTTGAATTCCGTGCTGTGGGTGGCAGCGATAACTGTGCAACCCCTATGACCGCCCTCAATCTGATTGTGGCAGATCAATTAGAAAAGTTTTATGAGGCGGTCATGAGTGAAGTAGACAAGGGTACTGAAAAAAGATTGGCTATTGTAAATGTTCTTCGCAAGTACATCAAAGAATCCAAGGCCATTCGTTTTGAAGGAGATGGTTATTCGGATGAGTGGGTAAAAGAGGCGGCTAAACGTGGATTGAGCAACGTTAAAAATACACCACGGGCGTTAGATGCCTATTTGACCAAAAAGTCACTTGACCTTTTCGACAAACACGGAGTACTTTCTCATAAAGAAGTAGAGGCTCGTAACGAGATACGGTTGGAGTCATACATTAAGCGAGTCCAGATTGAGGCCCGGGTGATGGGGGATTTGGCGATGAATCATATCATACCCACAGCGATTGTTTATCAGAATAAACTAATCCAAAATGCCAACGGGCTCAAGGGTTTGGGAGTGGATAACAAGACGGTGGTTCAGACAATTAAAGAGATATCAGGTCATATAGATGCCATCAAAAATGGCGTGAGGGAAATGATAGAAGAACGCAAACGCGTAAATAAAATTTCAGATACACATAAAAGAGCGATCGCTTATTGCGAAGATATTAAGGAAGCATACTTTGATAAAATCAGAGATGCGGTGGATAAGTTGGAGCTTTTGGTTGACGATGAAGACTGGCCATTGGTAAAGTACCGAGAGTTATTATTTCTGAGGTAAAAAAGGCCAGCGAAAGCTGGCCTTTTTTAGTTTTGTCAAGTTTTTGTAACTTTCTCAACAAATCCCAATCTTATGAAATTGCTATTGTTGATTATTCTACCTTTGGCGACAGGAGTTAGTTTGGCACAAACACCTGCTATTAACAATAATGTCAGAGCGTCTAACTTACTGAATAGATTTACCGAATATCGCCTCACTCCTGGTGAAATGGCAATCGGAATAAGTACACCTCGGGAAGTAAAAGTAATTGGTGATGTTTATTTGGATATTCATTGGGGGAAGTCTTCCATCGAAGTTTTTAATAGCGATAAATTAATTGAAGGCTATTTTACAAGATTTGATATTAAAAATAATGAAGTGGAATTTCAGATTGACAGATCAGTTCGTGTATTACCAGGAAATAAGGTGAAAAGCGTAGTTTGGATTGATTCGATAACCCAACAACCCAGGGTCATCGAAAATGCATCGAAATATGTTTTTAACGAAGTTCCGATCAATGGATTTTTGGAAATTTTGGTAGACGGAAAAACTCCACTACTGAAGCGTTATTTTCTGGAGATATTAAAGCCTGATTTTAGTCCAGCGTTAAATGTTGGAAGTAAAGATTATCGTATTTTAAAGAAAGCCGAATATTTCTATGCGATCGGAAATCAATTGATAAAGATAAAAGGTAAAAAATCCCTTGGACAACTTATCAGCAATTCAGAAAAGGACTTGAATTCATTTATTCAGGCTGAATCATTGAATCTGAATAAAGAAGAGGATTTGAGAAAGCTGTTTTACTTCAGCAATCCATCCACCAACTAAAAGGAGTAGCCTATCCCAATGTTGTAGATGACAGGCTCCTTGTTTTCGGAAAAAGGTCTGAAGGATTTAGCCTTGTTAAGGACAAACTTTTCACCAGCCGGTCGGGCCGGATCATAGGCCTTGATGCCTATATCAAACCGTAACACCAGAAAAGAAAAATCGAATCGTAACCCGAAGCCTGTCCCCACGCCAAATTGTTTGTAGAATTGCTTTAGTTCAAATTGAGTCGTTCCTTCCCAGTCAGGAAGTGTTTCACCTTGGCCAGATGTGATAATGCTGGGTCTGAATGTCCATACATTGCCAGCATCAACAAATATGGCACCGTTAACAAAGCCAAATATTTTTTTACGAAGCTCCACACTTCCTTCTAACATTACTTCACCCGGCCGCTCAAATTGGTAATTAAAGAGCCCGTTGTTTTCAGGATCACTGCTAAGCGGAGGCGGGGCTGTACCCGTTCCTAATCTTCGGGGTCGCCAAGCTCTTACGCTATTGCTACCACCGACAAAAAAGTATTTTTCATATGGCAAAACTTTGTTTTGACTATAAGCGTACCCAACACCCATATTGACCCGATAGGCCAGAATGGTGTTTTTGTTTAAGACTTTATTTCTTCGGGCATCAATATTGATTCTCAGGTATTGGTATAATTCAAGTCCTTCGTTTGTCACCAGCTTGGGTGTATAGAAGTTGAATAGAGTACCTCCGGCTTCGGCCTGAGCCCTAAGGAAAAAGGAACTTCGTTGTGTATTTCCATAGTTATTAGGATTGTATGTGAATGAAAAAATAACCGAACTAACAAATGATGGAAGAAATGAATTTCGCAAATTGTTTCCTTGCGTCAGCTGGAGATTGTTCAGCAGTGAATCAAAAGCGGAACTTAGGGTAGATCGAATGATGTTGAGACTAAGCGGTGTCAAGGTGTATTGCTTCGTCCGTTTAGCATCCCAGTTGTAGCTTGCCGAAATAGTAGCGATGGATCGGGTATATTCGGGTCTTTGAGTGTAGGCATAACCCGCCAGTATCTTCGTCCGTGGATTATATTTGGCAAATCTGTAGTCGGCCTTTGAACTTAGGGGAAGCAAGAACTGGGGGATAGTTAAAGTTGAGTTTATGCTCGCCTCTGTACTTCGATAAAAATTTCCTTCGCTGGTAGCGGCAGCCACTCCCTCAAACCCAAATCGTCCAGTGATTTCAAATATTTCTAGTCCTCTGAAAATATTTCTTCTCTTGAGAGTGGTCGTTATATAGGGCCCAGGAAATCCCTGTGTCACCGTTAACCCGGCCTCATTTGACCAGGAGTACTTATCCAACGCACTTGTGAAAATATTCGCAATAAATTTTCCTTGGGTAGTATCATAATTGATGTTAACAAACTTAAAGATGTCCAGATTAGCTAACTGCCGCTGAGTTTCAAATGTGTTACTCCGGCTATATCGGTTATCCTGTCGGATGAAAACGCGTTGTGTTAATATTTTTTTGTTATACTCGTTTTTGAAATAGCCAAAAGTAATTCTATTATAGGTTTGGATGGTTCGCTTATTTCGGGCGTAATTTTGAGTGCCCGCATCTGTTGTAAACAGGACACTATCAATGGTAAAGATTTTATGCGTTGCCTGCTGCGGTGGATTGTCAATGCCTATGCGGATAGCTAGGTATTGGCGATTCCCGTAGGTTGTATCTACTTCAAAATGGATATACTGCCGGCTAAAATCGAAATATCCATGATCCTTTAAAAGCAGATCGATTCGCTCTCGCTCTTTTTCCAACTTTTGTTGATCATATCTATCTCCCCGTCTGATTAAGCTTTTTTGAGATGTCACCAATGTCAGAACTGCGGTATCAGGGATATCAAAAGCGAGGCTATCGTAAACAAATGCTTTGCCAGGATAAACATCATAGGTTACCTTAATTCTTTTTTTGTTTTCGCTGACAATGGATTTTGTCATCGCCCGAAAGTAGCCCTTATTGAATAACAGATTACTTATCCGATCACACGTAAGGGAAACATTGGCGCTATCGTAAACAGATGCCGGTTCCCCCCATTGCATAAACAGATTACCATTGTCAATTTTCTTTGTCAGTTGATCATATTTTCGTTGTTTTCGATATTGAAGATTGGCAATTTTTCGTTCATCTTTTATTGATTTTACCTTCTTTTCATATCGTTTGTCAAGAGAGTCACGTTTCGCTATAAATTTTTGCTGATGATATCTTTTTTTTCCTTCATGATGCATCCAAACCAAGGAATTGATGGGTAGGCCCAGGACTTTTCTATTGGCATTTTGAACAAATGCGTTTTCCAGCCCTTCGGTTGAGAACCCTTTAGGAGCATGTATGGTTTGGCGGTCTAATAACTTTTGATTTTCTTGGAGGTACCGGGTGCCTAAACATCCGCTCATGGATAATGTCAAAACGACTAAGAACAGTGTTCTGTGTAGGTGCCTGCAAAACCAATAAGAGATGATACCCAAGTCCAAGATAAAGCTTGTCAAATCCCTGCAAGTAAAGAAATACCGAAAACAGGAGCAATGTTTTGTTGTGGAAGGAATGAAGAGCGTAGAAGAACTTCTGAAGTCTGATTTTGAGGTAATTTGGGTAGCGGGGAGTATTTCCTTTATCAATCGGCATGAAAAGTTGATTAGACGGAAAGGATGCGAGGTACTGGAGGCAACCGAACGCCAGTTGGAGGACATGGGTAATTTCCAGACAAATGATGCAGCATTAGCCATTGCCCGAACAAAACCGAATGTTCTCCTGAAAGAGAAAGGCAATATTCAACTGATTCTAGATAATATCCGGGATCCCGGGAATATGGGTACGATCATCCGCACAGCGGACTGGTACGGAATTCGGCAGATTATTGCCTCAGAAGGGACAACAGATGTATACAATCCTAAGGTTATCAGTGCCACCATGGGCTCGTTTTGTCGGGTAAACATTTTTTATACTCCTCTGATGCCCTTTATCCAACAAATCAAAGTTCCCGTGTTTGGTACATTTTTAAACGGTCTACATATCCATCAGGTAAACTTTCCCTCCGAAGCCTATATCGTGATCGGAAATGAGGCCAAAGGAATATCTCCTGAAGTAGCCGAACTCGTTACCCAACGGATTACCATCCCTAAATGGGGTGATGCGGAATCGTTAAATGCTGGTGTGGCTGCCGCAGTTATTCTTGATAATTTAAGAAGATCACAGAAATGAGGTGCTTTTGGAAGCAGCTTCAGAAGTGAGTTTTTCAGCGTTTTCCTTACCCAGATACCGATCAATCCAGTAATGTCCCAGGTAGATTACTGGGGTCAATAAAACAGCCACCACAAATTTGTATATATAATTTGTCAGGCCAATGGCTGCAATCTGAGTGTTATCATAGACTCCATAGAAGGCAATGAAAAGTACCAGAAAACTATCAATGAATTGAGATACCAGTGTGGATCCGGTTGCTCGAAGCCATAATTTTTTGGGCCCCGTTACACTTCTCAACTTTTGAAAAACAAACACATCCGCTAATTGGCCAACTAAAAAGGCAATGAGAGAGGCGATAATGATACGTTGACCCTGTCCTAATATCTTATTAAAAGCAAAGTCCATATTGAAGTAGTTTCCGGAAGCATCCTGGCTATTGGAGTCCATCCACCATTGCGCGGGGGGAAGTTCAATAGTAAAGAAGATCACAATGAAGGAATAGGCGATCAATCCGGCTGTTAAAAAACTAATCCTGCGAACCCCCGGCCTGCCAAAATACTCGTTAATCAGATCTGACGTTATAAAAACCACAGGCCAAATCACCGCCCCGGCCGTCAGGTTAAAATCCATGAGGAATCCAAAAATGGGGAGATGGGCAGGTTCCAGGCCCAGGGTCCTTTCACCTGAAAAAATTTTTACCCCGATTAATTCAGCAACGATGGCATTGGTCAGGAATATGCCACAGAGCAGTATAAACAATCGATTCTTTTTTTTCTCAGCTTCTGTACTCATAGGGTATCCAGATCAAAGGTGGTGCCTTCGGTTGCTAATTCGGTTGGAGGAAAGACAGAACGGGCTTCACTTAATAAACCATCTAGTTCTTTATAACGTGCCGAAAAATGACCGACAATCAGTTTTTTTACCTGAGCCTTCCAGGCAAGTTGGCCCGCTTCTCTGGCGGTACTGTGTTGCGTTTCTATAGCCTTTTCCTGTTCCTCATCCATAAAGGTAGCTTCATGATATAAAAGGTCTACCTCCCGAATTTGTTCAGCCATTTCCTCATTAAAAGCTGTATCCGAACAGTAGGCGTATCTTCTGCTGGGGTGAGGAGGTAAGGTATAGTCAGCCGATCGGTAGAGGAGATTATCCCCATCATACACATCTTTTCCTTGTTTTAACTGAGCGATGTGCTGAAGTTTCATGGTTGGTTCCAGCAACAACTTGTTTAAGCGTAAGGGTTTTGGCTTTTCTGCAATGAGGAACCCACTGGTTGGTAATTTGTGTTTTAAGGGTATGGTCGTCACAGTGATGGCCTCGTCTTCAAACAGTTGCATTTTTTTTTCCGGAGGGAAGGAATGATAGTCAATGTGAAAGTTGAGTGAGGATTTTGAATACTTTAGTTGCTGAAGGATAATCTCATCCAGGCCTTTGGGACTGAATATCTGCAAATCTGCGGTTCTCTTCTGCAAATGCATGGTAAACAACAATCCCATTAATCCCAGATAATGATCTCCATGAAGATGGCTGATGAAAATCTGATTGATTTTATGAATGGGTAATTGGAAACGAGCCAGTTGAATCTGCGCTGCCTCTCCACAATCAATTAAAAGATGTCTGTTTTGTACGTTGATAAACTGACAGGAAGGATGTCTTCCATACACAGGTACAGCTCCACTGGAGCCAACAATCGTTACCTCAAATGCCATGAAAGAAACGCGAACAAGGCGGTACCCATCTTTCGGTTACTCATCGTGTTTCATATCCTTTTCGATTTCATGCATAAACACCGCGTCCACACTTTCGTCAATGGAGGGAAGGATGTTTAAGACGCTATCCAATTGTGAAATCTTAATCAATTTGTGGGTATGGTCGGATAGCCGGCAAAGAACAAAAATCCCCCCATCTTCCTGAAGAATACGATTGCCTACTAAAAGAGCACTTAATCCTGACGAATCCGTGTATTTTACGTCTGCTAAATCCAGAATGATGTTTCGAACCCCTTCGGCATGAAGCGTTACCATTTCAGATTTTAGGTGCGGGGCAACGCTGGAATCCAGTTTTTCTTCGTGTAGGCTTAATACCGTATATTTTTCCTGTTTGTCAACGGTGTACTTCATTTGATGGTCGGTTTAAAGGAGGGTTTTAATCTCACAAATGTTCTACAAATTAAATCATTTTATGGAATTAACGATACTCTTTCGAATACGTTCCTCAATATCGGAAGCGAGAAGAGCAGGCAGAGGTTCGCCCAAAACATAGGCATATAGTTCTTTATACCGATCTGAAATGGACTGAACCACTTCATCGGTCATTTCTGGCACTTTTTGACCATCTTTCCCCTGAAAGCCATTTTCGATTAACCATTGCCTGACAAACTCTTTAGACAGTTGTTTTTGAGGGGTGCCTGTTTGTTGCCGCTGGTCGTAGCCCTCGGCAAAAAAGTAGCGGGAGGAGTCCGGAGTGTGGACTTCGTCTATGAGATAAATAATGCCGTTGTGTTGACCAAATTCATACTTGGTATCTACCAGAATCAACCCTCGCTGGGCAGCCAATTCACTTCCTTTGGCGAAAAGGGCTAATGCATATTTTTCCAGTAAGAGATACTCTTGCTCTGACACGATGTTTCTTTTCAAAATTTCCTCCCGGCTGATATCCTCATCATGACCAATGGATGCTTTGGTGGTAGGTGTGATGATCGGGTGGGGCAGGGGGTCATTTTCCTTTAACCCTTCTGGAAGGTTAACGCCACAGAGTATTCTTTTGCCCAGTTTGTACTCACGCCAGGCATGACCCGCCAGGTACCCGCGTACCACCATTTCAACTTTATAAGGATCACATTTGATTCCAATGGTTACATTGGGGTCTGGCGTACTCAACACCCAGTTCGGAACAATATGCCTGGTAGCGGCCAGATTAGCCGAAGCTATCTGATTTAAAATTCTACCCTTGTCGGGAATGGCGCGCGGAAGTATGACATCAAAAGCAGATATGCGGTCGGTCGCCACCATCGCCATCCGGTCGCCAAAGTAGTAGACATCACGTACTTTTCCTTTGTAAAAGCCTGTTTGACCGGGAAATTGAAAATGAGTTTCGCTGATGGCCTGCATGGGTAATAAAAGTTCCAAATTAGCGAACGTTTAGTCAACCCGCCAAGCCAGAGGTAGGTTATTTTGGGTGTGGAGAGGCCTAGTTTTCCTTTTTTGAGGGATCGACCAATAAACCAGCGTTAAACATTTCCACTTTGATAACCTCGCCATTTTCATGGTAATGTTTCCATTCCCGATGCTTTTTGTTGGCAATGTAATGCCCTTGCTCTTTTATTTTTCCATTGTGATGGTAGGCGGTAAACAGTCCGTGTAACCGACTAAACATATACGTTGCTTCTGTCTCCAGTACTCCATCATCAAAATAGGTTTTGGTTGGGCCGCTCAGTTGACCATTCTGATAGGTTTGTTCAATGGACTTTTGGCCGTTATTAAAATACGTAGTTTGAATACCATCCCGGAATCCGTCCACATACTTTTCTTCTTCTTTAACAGTCTTGCCGTCTTCGAAATAGAACAGCCACTTGCCATGCGGTTTTCGGTTACGGAAATTTTTGACAAATACCGGTTTTCCATCTTCTGTAAACTCTTCTATGGAAGAAATGACGCCACCGCCAATGATCTGTTCTTTATTTTTGATTTGCCCATTGGGGAAATATTGAAAATTATTGCCCACTTTCCTGCCCTCCTTGAAATGAAAGCGATGTTTAATTTTACCGTCTGCATAGTAACCGTTATTGTCTCCGTGTAGTTTGCCTTCGATAAAATGGCCTTCCAGCACCAGATGTCCCTCCGGGTCATAGTTTTTGAAGTTGCCTATTTTATCACCAGGCTTCACTTCATAAACCATTTCCAGTTGACTGTTAGGGTAATATGATTTATACAACCCCACCAGAAATCCATTGGTATAATTGGCTTCAGTTTCCAGTACGCCACTTTCATAGTAGGTCCGGGTAATTCCATTCGGTAGTTGATTTTGATAATTGATTTCTTTGCGCAGTTGACCAGAGGCAAAGTATTCTTTAAGCAATCCATCGGGCTTACCTTTCGAAAAGAGGGATTCTTTTTGAAGAACACCGTTATCAAAAAATGTTTTAACGGAATCGACTAACTGGTTGTTGACATAATAGGCGCGCTGCACTGGAAAGCCATTTTCGTTATAAACAATGACCGGTCCCTGACGCATTCCGTTTTCATAGGTGATTTTTCGGAGCAAGAGTCCTTTTTCATTGTATTCTTCAAACGTGCCTGACCGATAGCCATTATCAAAGGATCCATGAATGGCGAGTTTGCCGTTGGGATGGTATCGTTTGTATTTCCCATGAATAGACTCCATGTTTTCGGCCAACACTGTATACTCTTCCTGCACTTGGATTTTCATGGGATCATAAAATGTTTTTACAATCCGCTCCTGGGCAGAGGTGAGGTGAACAAAAAGAATCAAAATGCCAGTTAAAAAACGCATGATCCTACAACGATTGAATTTTCGGTTTGTTGTCGATGATTACACTAACTTTTCTCAATCACTATCGCTGACGCTCCTCCGCCACCGTTACAGATGCCGGCCACTCCAATGGAGGCATTGTTTTGTTCTAAAACACTGATGAGGGCCATGGTAATCCGGGCACCTGAAACGCCCAGCGGATGTCCTAACGAAACGGCACCACCGTTAACATTAACTTTAGCAGGATCGAGCTCCAGTTTGAGATTGTTCGCAATCGCCACCGCTGAAAATGCTTCGTTGATTTCATAATACCCCACTTGCTTTTGATCGATTCCTGCTTGCCTGATGGCTTTAGGAATGGCTAGTGAAGGTGCCGTGGTAAACCACATCGGATCTTGTGCTGCGTCCGCAAACCCCATAATCCGGGCCAGGGGAGTTAGCCCCAGTTCTTTCATTTTTTCTTTGCTCATCAACACGACAGTTGCTCCACCATCATTGATGGTTGAAGCATTGGCAGCAGTGACGGTTCCTTCTTTGGTGAAGACGGCCTTAAGCTGAGGGATCTTGTCAAAGTTTACATTCTTGTATTCCTCATCCTCCACAAAAAGAGTGACATCACCCTTTTTTCCGGTGATGGACACCGGCACTACTTCATTCTTAAACTTACCGGCCGCCCAGGCAGCGGCTGATCGTTTATAGCTATCAATAGCATAGGCATCTTGCTGTTGCCGGCTGATGTTCATTTCTTTGGCTGTATTGTCGGCACAGACACCCATGGCACATCGATGGTAAACATCGGTTAGTCCATCGTACGTCAATCCATCCAGGAGCTCACCGTTTCCGTATTTGTATCCATAACGCGCTTTTGTCAGGTAATAGGGGATGTTGCTCATGCTTTCCATGCCTCCGGCCACTACAATCTCCTGATGTCCCAACATAATTGATTGAGCACCCAGCATAATGGCTTTCATACCGGAGGCACATACTTTGTTGACAAGGGTGCAGGGAACGTTATAACCCAGTCCAGCAGCTACTGCTACCTGCGTGGCCGGAGCCTGTCCTAACCCCGCTGACAATACGTTACCCATAAAAACTTCCTGTACCTGAGAAGGATTCAGGTTGATTTTTTGGAGTGCCCCGGTAACGGCTATGGCTCCCAGTTGAGTGGCCGTCATCCCTGCCAGGCTTCCGCCAAAACTTCCAATGGGTGTGCGCGCCATGGATACGATGTATACTTCTTTCATCTGTTAATAATTTAATGTTGAGGTCAGATGGAATGCCCATGCGCTATTATCATTCCTTTGGGTCTGTTTTGCTGATGGGCATTTCATGTGTTAAGAATTTGTTTTTTTGTGGGTACATGGAATCGCCTGAATTATCATCCTGTTGGGTGTAAAGTATTTAAATGACGATTTCATGAGTTTGCCGGTTAAAATTTTTAAAAGGTATTTTGTAAACCACCTGGTTACCAATCAGGTTTATTCTTATCCTTAGGTTTGGTGGCCTTGCGTTTATTTTGCTGTAAATATTGGATCTCCTGATTTTTCATAGCCTCCAGAATCATTCGCGCTTTTTGTTCATCCATTTGCATTTGCTTTAATTTTTCGGATAGATCCGGTGGTGTCTCTTTCTTTTCTTCCGGTTGATCTTCCGGCTTTTGCTCTTGTTTGTTTTTCTCTTCTTCCGACTTTTTCTCCTGATCCTTTTTCTTTTCCTCTTCTTCTTTCTTTTTTTCTTCCTCCTTCTTTTCCTGATCTTTTTTCTCCTGTTCTTTTTTCTCTTGCTCCTTTTTCTGTTGATCCTGCTTTTGTTGCTGGTCTTTATCCTGCTGATCTTTCTGTTGTTGATCTTTTTTCTGTTGCTCCAAAAGCTTCTTTAATTCCTGAAGCTTTTTGCTGGAGGGTTCAAGTTTCAGTCCTTTATTCACACTGGCGAGCGCCTGATCAATATCTTTACGAATAAAAGAGCTGGAACCTTGATGAAAATATTCTTCCCCGCCTTGAGCAGAGGCGAGCCGGGAGGCTATCAGAAAAATACTTATCCAAAAAACTAATTTCATGTGTATTTCAGGGTTGCTGATCTATCTGATAAATGGCTTTAAGTCGTTGTTCCATATCGGCATACGCGTCCAGCCGGGCATCGCGTTTGCGTGAATCGCGAAGGTACTGATAGGCCAAACCATATTTGCGTTCTTTAACCAATTGATCTACGGTTTTAACCACCTCTCCCGGAAACATATAAACGCGCTGAATAAGTTCAAAATTATACCGCAAACTATCGTTGGCAGGATCTTTCCGGATCGCTTCTTTAAACTGACCGATGGCTGCTTTTAGCATATTTTCAATTTCGGTTGGATCTGACTCCTGACCAAACAGAACAGAGGAAACACCTACCTGATTGGCAGCTACTGAGGAAATCCGGTTCTCTTTTGACTGGCTAAGGGCATGATATACCTGCAGGGTAGAATCAAACGAGTATCGGAGTGTGGTATCTGCCCGGTTCTTCTGTCTGCGCAACTCAAAACCACAATGGGCAAAATTCAACGCCACAGCTTCATCCGTATTTTCCAACGAGTCGATGAGTAATCCCAGACTGTTAAGTCCACCTTCGTAGTGACCGCTCAGAAGACCTTTTTTACCTTCTTTGATTAATTTATTGCTGACAGCTATGTTCGATTGATAGTGAAAAAAGAACGATGCGCCACCGGCCATGATTCCGAGCGTCAACAACAATCCTCCGATAAGTGGAAGTCCGTTTTTCATATACCTGCTATTTTTTTGAAGGAGGTCATCAAATACGCACCGTTCGTATCGAAATGAAAACATCTACTACTAATAAAACCAGAGCTGCCAGTAAAAAATAGAAATAGCGGTTGGCGCTGGCATCCACCATCCGGGCATCCCGCACTTCTCCTTCCAATTGGCCGATGGTGTTGATCAGTTTGGTCACTTCATTTTTGCGTTCGTTGATTTCAAAATATTCTCCATTGGTTTTGCTGGCCAGATCTTTTAACGAGGATGGCTTTAGTTTAGTAGTCACCGGATCTCCCTTGGCATCTACTTTGACGCCTTTAGCGGTCATAATCTGACCACCTTGCTGGGTACCCACCCCCAGGGTAAATAGTTTGATCCCCTGGTCATCAATTTCCTGGATGATGTCAGAAGCATCTTCTCCAAAATCTTCTCCATCGCTGATGAGGATAATTACTTTTGATTTTTGCTGTGTACTGGGCCCTTCCTGATCTTTTAATTTTGCCAACGCCATCTTTAGCGGAGGCCCGAAGTCTGTCCCTGTGGTTGGCACCAGCCCGGAACTCATGGTTTCCACAAATAGTTGAAGCGCATTTTGATCATACGTGAGCGGACATTGCATAAAGGCCTCCGAAGAGAATATGATCAAGCCAATCCGGTCACTTGAAAATGCTTCGGCCAAACGCTTCATTTCATATTTTACCTTTTCCAGACGGGAAGGTTGAACATCGGAGGCATCCATGGAACGCGACAGATCGATGCAGATCATGATATCCTTACCCACGGATCGGATTTCTTTTTTGGATTGACCGATCGATGGTCCCAACCAGGCAATCATAAATAATCCAAAAATGATAGACCGTAACGCCAGCTTGATAAAAACAGTGTCATAGGAGGTGCGCAAGAGCCGCGCAATATGTATGATGCGGAATAGATAGATGGCATAAGCCACCACAAACAGCCCTGCCAGCACCAACTCCATCCATCCAAGACTTCTGAACCAGGTCATCCTACAAAAATACAGCTACTATGTCAATTGGCAATGCTTGAAAGGGTAGCCGCCTTACCCGAAAGCGTCAGTCGGCCACTTTTTTACCCAGTTATAAAACCAAGAGCTCGTTCCTCCGACCAATAAAGGCCGCTCCATCGCGCAAAGCCCACGTGCCCCCCACGGACAGGTTTTTCAAACGTAACCGCCTGACTCCCTTGATTCATAGCCGGATAGCAGGCTGCGCTTAAAAAGGGGTCATTTGCCGCATTAACGATGAGCGATGGTACGGCAATCTGTCCCAGAAAATAGAGGGATGAACTCTTCTCGTAATAGTCGTGAGCATTGGCAAATCCGTGCAGGGGAGCGGTGTACTGATCATCAAATTCCAGCAAGGTTTTGATGGCAGGCAGCGGGTCCAGGGACAAGTCAGCCCGCACCAGCGCCTTTTCCTTTATTTTCTTTTTCAGGCTTCGCAAAAAACGATGGGCATAGAGGAAGTTGGATGGCTCGCTGATTTTTTCGCAACTGGATTGAAGATGCAACGGGACAGAAAAAACAACTGCCTTGCTGACGGGCGTATCCTTTCCCTTTTCACCGAGATATTTGAGGGTTAAGTTGCCGCCCAGGCTAAATCCGATCAAATAGATGTTCGGATATCCGTGGCTGACAGCATGGGTGATTACGGTGTGTAAATCATCGGTGGCTCCGCTGTGATAAAAACGAATCTGTCTGTTAGGCATGCCGCTGCATCCACGGTAGTTCCAGGCCAGCACATCAAATCCTTGTTGAGCAAAGGCATGAGCCATGCCTTGCACGTAGGGCCGGTGACTGTTGCCTTCCAGACCGTGGCTGATGATGACCAGTTGTTCACGACCAGTTTTCACCCAATCGAGATCTAAAAAATCATCATCCGGAGTGAGGATCCGTTCACGCTGGTAGGGCAGGGCAGGTACCTGACGCAGCAGGGCAGGGTAGATGGTTTCGAGGTGACCGTTAAAAAGAAAGGGAGGAGGTGCGTACCCGGCAATGCTCATTTCCAGTTCATCCGCTTCTTCAGGGAAGTGATGTGGGCGAGGTGATGATCGCCATGCCAGGCATACATGCCCGCCACCTGATAGAGACGGAACGTTTTTTGGGTTTGCGGATGGGTAAACAAACTGGCCCATTGGTTGGTGGTCATACCTCGTGCCAGCGTCACCCACTTATCATGAAGCGCCTTTAGTAAGGCAACCGATAATTGTACCAATGCCTTAGTTTCAGGGGTATCGGCCCATTTTTTTTCATCATAAGCTTTGATCACGGGATTTTCTTCGGTGAGGGCCCATTTAAAACGGATGTAGGCATTCATATGGCTGTCGGCCAGGTGATGTACTACCTGACGGACCGTCCAGCCACCTTCGCGATAAGGGGTATCCAGTTGTTCTTCCGTCAGCGAAGCTACCTCTTTTTCAAGCTGCGCAGGAAAATGTTTAATCCGATCCACAAAAGCATCCGTTTCCGCCTGGGCATAGTGCTCCGGTGGGGTAAATTTTCCTATGGGATAACGCAAATCTGTCTGCTCTAAACTCAAAATCTTAAAGATTTAACCCAAACTTCCAATACCTTATTACCCATTACCCAATGCCTAACCCCTAACCCCTAATCCCTAATCCCTAATTCCTGATTACCCCATGCCTATTTTTCAAGTTCCTCCACGGCCTGTTTGAGCTCCTGATCATCGTATGGTTTGTTTAGTTTGACCGGAGTTTTTTTGCGTTTCTTTCGCACGCGGATGTTGGTAAATTCAATCAGAAGGGAGAACGCTACCGCGAAGTAGATGTATCCTTTCGGGATTTCCTGATGCATTCCCTCCAGGACAAGGGTAAATCCAATCAAAATGAGAAAGCCCAATGCCAGCACTTCCATGCTGGGGTGTTTTTTGATAAAATTGCTGATGGCTCCTGAAAAAAACATCATCACGATGATGGAAACGATCACCGCGATGATCATGATGATCACCTGTTCAGGGGGTACAATGCCCACCGCTGTCAGGATGGAGTCAAATGAAAAAATGATGTCCAGTAAGATGATTTGAAAGATGGTACTGGCAAAGGTGGGGATGATGCCTTTTTTGCTTTCCTCTTCTTCTTCGTCTCCCTCCATTTCGTGGTTGATTTCCATGGTGCTTTTGGCGATGAGGAAGAGACCGCCAAAAAGGAGAATCAGATCCTTCCCACTGATGGCCATGTCATGGTCGATGATGAAGTTGGCTGGCACCGTAAAGAGGGGTTCTACAAAACCGATGATCCAGGTGATGCACAACAGCAGGGCGATGCGGACGAACATGGCCAGCCCCAGCCCCAGGTTACGGGCTTTTTTACGCTGCTCGTCTGGCAGTTTGTTGGAGACGATGGAAATAAAAATGACATTATCGATACCCAGGACAATTTCAAGAAAACAGAGGGTGAGGAGGGCAAGCCAGGTATCTGCTTGTAGAAATATTTCCATACGGTTGGATTACAATTGGGCAACAAATTAGCCAAAGCCCGGCAGATACAAAAACGCGAGAGGCTATTAAAAACAGGTCTTTTGGAGTGATTTCGCATCACTAAAAAAGAGACGGATGCCACGCGGAGCCTCAAAGCGCTGGTAGGTCAGTCATGGTTCGGGTGCCTCACCATGACAGACTTCGGAGCGGAGCCTTACGAAGCTCCTGGATGGCGAGGCGTCCGACACCTCTCAGGTGTCATGACGCCTTATCGTCTTGAAACCTTGTCACGCTGATCTCGATCAAATCGAGATCGAAGCGGTATAAGGGCAGTCATGGTTCGAGTGCCTCACCATGACAAGCTTTCGAACTAGTTCTGACTTTCATTCAAAACCCCTATCATGCTGTGAGCAACGATTAGCAAAAGCCAAAATGAAAGAGGTTGTCCCTTTTGAGACAACCTCTTTTTTTCTATTTACTTACCCTATCTTTTATCAGGCGGCCTTTCGAATCTTGACCGGTTTTTTGCGCTCGCTTTTACGCACTCCCCCGGCTTTTTCATATTCATTTGAGTCTTTGCCATGTTTGGCCGCTACACCGGTTAGCATCCGTTCACTCAAATCGCGTAACTGCTTCTCTGCCTCTTGCACGGAGTTGCGTTGCGAATCAACGATGGAAAGTGTGGTGTTGTAGGTGTCAAGCTTCTCGCGCAAATTGTCAATGGAAGCCTCATACACGGCCACCGTGAGGCCGTTGCCTAAGTCTAATGTTGGCGAAATTGATTTCAAACCCGCCAGTCTCGTCACTGCCACCTCATAGTGCGAAGTGGACTTTTTCAATCGTGCCATATAGTTGTTGTTTATGTGTTAAGTATATTAACGTATGGGGTTTTTAGTTGATACATAAAACCTGCTGAAGCATGAAAGATATTTTTTGATGGGTTACAGGAACAAAATCAATTCCGTTACGTAGTGCTTGCAAGCTTGTCAGAAGTTGTTGCGCTGGAAAGATTTCCGTTGAGAGGTTTTTACGTACCTCACATAAAGCAGGAGGTACCTCTTGCTTTGTAGCAAGTACCTCACGGTTAGTACGAGGTTCCTGTTGCTTTCTGAAAGGTACTATCGGTAATGGATGAGCTATGAGGTGTTTTGTGGGGAGGTCATGGTTCGAGCGCCTCACCATGACAGTCTACGAAGGCTATCGAGTTTCATCCAATACCTCTGTCACACTGATCTCGATCAAATCGAGATCGAAGCGCTAATAAGGATAGTCATGGTTTGAGCACTTCACCCTGACAGTCTTCGAAATTCATCCCTACCCAGGGTTCAACGCTCTGCTCCTAAATCTAGTTTTTTCCTTTGCGAGTAAGCAATTAATTTATCCCAATCCTGCAGTATAAGAGCTTGTTTTTTCTTGCGGCTCCATCCTTTGATTTGTTTTTCTCTCGCGATGGCCTGTTTGATATCGTTGAATGGTTCGTAGTACTTAAGATTTACGGGTCTACGGGAGTAAGTGTAGCAAGCCTCGTCAGTACCCTGATTATGCTGAGCTAAACGAACCTCTATGTTATTGGTAACCCCGGTGTAATAAGAGTCATCGGAACACAATGCAATGTAAACGTAGTAGGTTTTCATTTTCTGGAGGTGATATGCATTTAAGAAATTGAATCATCTTTGTAAATTAGTCATGGTTCGAGTACCTCGCCAGGACAGTCTTCGAAGGATATCGAGTTACATCCAACACCTCTGTCACGCTGATCTCGATCAAATCGAGATCGAAGCGGTATATGGACAGTTCATGGCTTGAGTGCATCACCATGACAGGCTTTCGGAGTTGTACCGAATTTCATACAAAATCCCTGTCACGCTGAGGCCCTCGAAGCGTTGTTAGGTGAGTCATGGTTCGAGTGCCTGACCATGACAGGTCTTTTAACATCATCACCCTTACGATGCTCTTTCATAAAAAAAGCTGCCTTTGCAAGCAGCTTTTCAAAATACCTTAAAGAGATTAAACTCTTACTCCCGATGTACCACCAACACCTTTTTCCTCACCGTTTCTTTGCCATTGCCGATCTGGATAAAGTACATGCCGCCAACTGCGTTTTCAGTAGAGATGGTTTTCTTTTGCTCGCCTTCGTTAAGCGTGCTGCTAAAGGCCACCCTTCCCAATTGATCAATCAATTGTAAACTCATGGAGGTGGCTGCCGGAGCTGGCAACTCCAGCGTCAGCTCGCGGTCGGCCGGGTTGGGGTAGATTTGAATGCGGTCATTAGCTAATGGTTCTATTCCAGTGATGATCGTGGGGTCCGGATCATCCAGATCATCGAATATTTCTGCCTGATAGATTTCTTTAGTAACGGAATTTTGAAGGAAGGCAATGATGGCTAAATCCTGCGTGCTGGGGGCGTATAACCGGGACGGTTCTGGCACCCATTCTTCGGTAAACTCATAGACTTGTTCAGCATTCAGTGCTCCCGTTCTTCGACCATCGGCATCCGGCAATAACTTTTTAAGAACATTTAAAAAGGGACCACCTTCGTTGGAGAGTACCTGACCCTGTTTGCTTCCCAGGCTTGCCAGCGGAACTTGTTTCTCAACGACAGCCAAAAAAAAGAGTTGTATTTTCATCCATGGCCACACTGGGTTCCACCGATAGCTTAACACTAATTTTTCCATCGTCTGAATTCGTGTCTACAGCATCAAAGGTTATCTCCGCCTGACCTAACTGGAGTGTCCGAACACCATATTCCTGCACACCCCATTCGCTAAAGAGTTTATCGGCATTGGCCGGACCGCCATTGTCACCATCCAACCTCGTGGAAGGGGTTTGAGTTACATTGTAGAAAAGCGCCCGGGCACTGGGGTCAGCAGGGTAATCCTGATTAAATGGATCGATACCCGGGAAGCCTACATGGTAGTTAATCAAGAGTAGTTGCGTCCCCACCGCATTGTTATTGGCAAAGGAGGATACAAAATCATTCCCATTTCTTTCACGTGGAGCCGAATTGCCCAGGTTTCTGAAATTTTCCAATAACACCGTGCGGGTACGATTACCAATCCTCACGTCATCAAAGGCAAAACCATCATTTTTTTCCTCGGGCCCGATGGAGCCAAAAGCTATTCGGAAGATTGCATCATTACCGGATGCGACTGCATCCGCAACTACTTTGTCAAGTATAAAACTGGATTGCTTCCAGTCCGAATCCTCGCCTGACCAACCCAAAAAGCCTAATGTCAAACTATTCAAGGCGTTGAAATACCTACCTGATCCGGGAGTGGACTGAAGATTATCAGAGTTATACCAATCTCTGCCACCATTTTCAAAACCTACCGCCCTCCATACCTTGGCCGGGTTCAACGGATCCAAGCCATCTACGGAATATTCAAGTACGGCTCCATCGTTATTAATATCGGAATGTTTCCAGGTATTCAGTGTAATCATTGGGCGTGATAATCCACTCAGGTCAAAAACAGGACTGTAAATCACGATTTCCTTATTGGCAGGATACGGACCACTGGCCCTTGTGATCCATACTGTGTCTTGCGGAGACTTGATCCGGGTTTTATTGGCGACTACTTTCTCCCACTCAAACCCCGGCAGCGAAGCCCATTGGCCGGGAGTATTGTTTGGCCCAAATCTTTGATCATAGGCTGGTGTAATGTCACTAACTGTTATCCGTTCCACCTGTAAAAGAGTGGCTTCCAGCGTATCGCGGCAGCCTCTGGTGGTTGTGATGATGGATCGTATCCGGTATGCATCCGTGGTCGGGAAGGTAAACGTTGTAGTATTGAGTCCGATGGGTGGTGTAGGAATGGTTGTGTTGGCAATCTCCACACCCTGCCCTGAATTAAAAATCCATTGAAGGGAGGTAGGGATAACCCGGGCCGGGTTTACGACAGTTCCCAGTGCGTTCAGGTTAGTACTAAGTTGGGTAGGTTGACCTGCTTCAAAATTATCAGTGGAATAATTAAAGGCGTTTCGGTTATAGTCTAACCGCTCATGGACAACAGAATCGTATTCGCTGATACAGCCATTAAGTTCCTGTCTGGCAAAAAACGTAGAGATGCGGTTATCCGTCAGAAATGCATTGGGTGCAGTGAAAGTAGTCGTTCCGTTATTGACTGCCCCGGCAAACAAGTTATTCTGAGCCCATACGATTTGAGCGGGAATGTCATCAGTTGGAGTGAGTGTTCCTCGGTCATTGACCGATTGATTAAGTACTGTGATTTCCTGCGATGGCAAGACATTGACACATAAAACTCCAGGATTATCAAATAGGGGTTTGGAGGGTTGTCTCTTGATCCGAACTAAAAACTGAATGGTATCCGAACAATTCAAGTTGTCTTGATAGGCATACTCTACCGTCAATAATTTTGGATTAAAATCACCAGCCATTGGATACAAATTTGACTCCGCAACTCTTGGATCTAATACATAGTTATTAGCGGTGGGAATAGTAATAGCTGTTGGGGCCTCGATGGCAGTATAGCTGAAGGTGTTTAAAGGATTATCGGCACCTCTCGCAAATGTAAAAGGCGAATCTTCTCCACAAATCTCTGAAGGGACAGGTCCAGGATTAAGTCTGGGAAGGGGGTCAATGACAACACTTCCTGCAATGTTGGTTTCAATAATTGTTCCAAAAATCGGAATAAAAATATTACCAAACGGAGGATTAGGGATGATGTTGAATCCAATTATAACAGTGGCAGTATAAGAGTAACGTATCGGAATGGCTCTACCATCGAGAGCTCCCGCTGCAATCGCCAAGGAGGGATCCAGAATAGCTGATTTTGTTGTGGGATTATAGTCCCTGACTATGGGGCCAAAGATATTAACCAAGGTACTTACTCCGACTGTGGTTGGGCTAAGATTGATTTCGAACGGAGCCGCATTAACACAGTATCGATCTTCAATCGGATTTCCACCGGCAAGAAGCCCCCCTGTAAAAACATTAAACGTAATAGTATCGCGCCCAATACAGCCATTTTTGTTATAGGTGGCTATGATGGGGTAGTTACCGGGGCTTAACGCGTTAGGAAAGAATAACCATTTATTGATGACGGAGCTAAACAGCAGCCCCTGTCCGGCAACGGATACTTCATCGGTAATAGGCCCGGCAGCAAGCGCGGGGTTGAAACTAAACTGTAGGGTATCGGCTGAAGTTTGTGAGGTTGACCGGCTAAATTGAATAGGTGATGTGAATGTAATTGTTGGCTGCCGATTTAAAATCAAATCGTCTGTAATGGTGCCACCGTTAACCCAGGATAATCGGATCGTGATCTGGGTGGCACTGGCAATTTCTTCAGCCGACCACACATAACTCTCGCTTACACTGTTGCTACTGACCGTTCGGGTGGAAGTAGTAGAGTTACCATTCGAAAGAAATGTCCCGGGTGTGGTCGGAGCCGGCACTCTGCTAATGACTGTATAGGTAGCATTGGCCGGGTTGCCGGTCACAAATGCATTGATAGGTTCCGTGGCAATGGAAGAGCATTTATCATTGCCAAAGGGCGTATTCTGGATAGGCACGCTTATCGTAGTTGAACTACCCAGGCAAGGGTTAGCCCCTCCGGGAGCAGGAGTGGTTAACGTGAACGTTATTCCTGCATTAAGATAGTCAGCAGGCGCAATGGTATAATTAGTATTCAAGGATGTTTGTGCGCTAAAGCCAGTGGTAGGAGGGACTACCCCAGTATTTGTCCAGGCCACACTAGAAGATGTGCCCGTAATACTTCCTGACAAAGCGATCGAAGTGACTCCCGCACTGAGCAGTACCACGGAAGGTGTGGCACTGTTGATGGTTACGATAGATCGCGTGTACTGCACAATCGGTAGGGGAGTTGCACTAACACCAACCACCGGACAGCCAAAATTATCTGTTAACGAAACCAATCGATAATTGTGTGTAAAGGCCGCAGTACCCGGAGGAGTTGGGGGATCCAATATTTGATTCGTTCCCCGCGCATATGAAAACGGCTCGGAAGCACCAGCATTGATATTATAAAAACCGGAGTAATTAGTGCCTGAACCGGAAGGTATGTTAATGGTGTAACTAAACGTGGTTGGAGCCCCTCCAAAGGAGTCGTTACAAACGTCATCCACGCTGCCAAACAAAGCGATAGAGGCTGATTGCGCACCTGTTTCAACTATTTGAGTCGATTGAGTGGAAGTAGTCAGCAAATTGGTGCCGATGGGAGTGACTTCTTGAGCCTTGACAAGGCTAATCCGGACAGATTCATTTAAAGCTACGTTATTAGGAACCACGACTGTTAATTCTGTATCAGAGGTGACCGTAATACTTGCAGCAGCCGTTACATCAAAATCGGTAGCAGAACCTGTCTCTGTAAATCGAACCGTGGTGACGGCTTCAAAATTTCCTGCGCCATAGCCTGTAAAATTTCTTCCCTGGATGGTAATGATTTCACCAACACAGGCAGCTAACGTAGTAGCGCTGGGTGACTTGATAATATTGGTAATGGTGGCCGCCCCATAGGCGCTGAAATTCCATTGGGTGGTAGAAGAAATTCCGACAAACGCATTACCCGCCTGATCCAGAATGACACCGGAAGGTATCGTGATATAATAATCAAGGCCGGGTGCCAGGAAAACCCCGGCAACGGTCGGGTTAATGGTTACCACCAATCCAGTGATCGAAACGGCAGCGGAATTAACATCAATAGGAAACGAAGTGGCCGGACTTACCTGATTGATAACAATGTTACCGGTTCCTTTTGCCAGCGCACCATTCAGGTCTGCCAGCGTTAATTGCCAGCCTGAAGCATTGAAAGGAACGGCCAATTGATTGTCGAGGGGAAGGAAGGGTGACCCTGATAACACGGGTGCCGTATTATCGATGTTGTATTGCTGCCCCGCATTAAAGAGTGTGTTGTAAGCATTGTTTCGGGCATCTACGATTGTAGCAGCGGCCGGTACATTCAGACGAAAAGTTCCATCGCCTGCGATGGGATTACCTACAGATACATCATACACTGTGGTGCTTACCGGATTGACTGTGATCACGGGTGCTACTCCAAAAGTCAAAGCACCGGATAAGGTTTCCGTCACAAAATCACTGGCATCCACATTGGATACAGCTTCATTAAACGTGACTCTAAAAATAACAGTGGTACTGCTGACAGGAGTAGCAACAGCCGGAGTTAACCGATTGACCGATGAAACAAAAGGCCTTTGAGTATCGGTCAAGAAGGCTGCGCTGGTGCCAGCCACCGTTTGAGTATTGGTCGCTACATCACGGCCCCCGTTAGCAGAAACGGTCGTACTTGCCACTGTTTGAGCCGTTAAGTTGTGAGTATAGACGATGGTATAAATTGTACCGGGACCATTCCAGTTAGCGGCCGAGGGGGCAGGAGCCGAGAAGTTCGCATTGACCGGACTAAAAGTAATGGTTGGAAAAAAGGTCTTATCCATAGGCTCACTAAACGTAACGGTTACCGTGAGTGTATTAAAATTAGTAGTAACACCTAAGACTGATCCGCTGGAGGTGGTGATGGAAGAGACCGTAGGTTTTTGAGTGTCCACTACAAACGGGAGTGAATTAATCGGGAATGTGCCAGTGACCGCATTGTTATTCAAATCCTGAGGAACATTGGATGTGATGGCGGAGACAGCTGCGGCTATCAATTCCTGTGTGCCATTGTGAACAAAGGTGGCTGTGTAGGTATCGTTTGTGTTGGTAGTGGTGGTCCAGTTTCCTGCTGATTGCGGACCCCAGTTACTTCCACTAATGGACAGTACAGGATTAAACCCAACTGCTTTCATAGGTTCACTAAAGACCACAACAATGGTCTGGCTTAGAGAGCCTTCAAAGATGGGATTGACCTGATTGGTGATGGATGTAACGGTGGGTGCCGTATTATCGATCAGATTATAATTCACGCCTGTGATAGGGCCGCCCGTTACGGAACCTGTAGAAACAGTAACATTAGCTGAACTCACAGATAATTGTATAGAAGGGGTGGCCACATCAAAGAATGGATTCACATCCGCCACGATAAAGAAATGGACTGGCGTTCCGCTTAGAGAAGAGGTAAAGGAAGCGAAGTCGATGGCATTTCCGGGAGTGGTAAAGGCAGAAGTGACGAGGGTATTATCTCCACCTGTAGTAAAATCAGTATCCACGGATCTCCATAGTTCAAATCCACTCAGGCGAGTGTCAGGATCTGCTGAACTTGTCACGGTTAGGTCTGTGAAGTTTAATACACTTCCGGATGTTGACAGTGAAAATCCAAGAACCACTTGGTTTAAGCTACTGTTTGTCAGGTTAGGCCCCGGGTTAACCGTATTTGTTTGAGTTGCCAACGTGGTGACAGCTGTTACCGTGATGGAACTGGAGTTGTCCGAGACAATAGCGTTCGATGTGACAGACATAGTTGATGTACCAGTATTGTTAAATCTTAAATCGGTAAAGGTAGCCACACCCCCCGCGAAGGAAGTAGGAGAAAAGACAGGCCCCAGATTGGTAGGATTGGTAGTATTAACAGATGATATGGCAGAAGTAAAGTCAATGTCTCTGACATTATTGACATCGGTAGCTTCCATTACGGGTTGTTGAGGAAGAACTACGGTAGCGATGGCTGATGTGGAAGGTTGTGTATTAAAAATGATTTTTGTCGCATCGACATCAACTTTATTATTTCCATCACCTGATTCTATGGTTTGTGCGGGAACAAAACCACTGCTTCCGGGAGCCAACGTCAAGTCCGTTTCAGATATCCGAAATACGAACCCCTTCCCATCAATATCATCGGGCAGTGTACCTCCGAGTGCTGCCTTGAGCCAGATTTTTAAGGTATACACTTTTGTTTCGTTATCATCGATTTCGCCCAGATCTTCATTTCCATTAGCGATACCTGAAAAGACGATCGTATTGGCGGTGATGGAGGTAGCGGTAACAATGTCCCCTTCGGAGGATAATTCCGCTCCATCAATGGCATCTGCCCAGTTATCCACATCACCGGATACCAGGTCCTTTCGGTTGATGGTGATGGCTGAGAAAAGAAGTTTGCTGGCATCCGAGCCAGGAGATGCTCCGTCATCCTGGATGCTAAAGTCCAGGTTAAGTACTGCTTCACCTTGGGTATCAATCAGAGAAGAGACGGTGGCAGGTTCAGCAGATGCTCCTGCCGTCAGCAGGGAAGTGACCGCGACCTGGGTAGTGACATTGTTAGGGTTATTACTTCCGGTAGTAGTCCTGTAATTGCTGGTCGCACCGGTTCCATTATAATCGTAAATACGAAAGTGATAAGTTGTTCCAGACGATAATCCGGTGACAGTTTCCGAATTTCCGGTTCCGTCATAGACTACAAAATTCCCAGTTCCCAACTGAGTTCCAGTGCCAAATACATTATTCGCTGAATACCCGGTTCCATCAACCGGATTACTGTCTACAGCACTACCTGCCTTGGCGACCACTACTCTTCGCGCGCCATTTCCGGACATCCAGGTGAGGGTTGTCTGTGTTTGAGAGGTCGCAGAGAAGACAATGCTGGTCGAGCTAGTAGTCGGTTCACTTTCCAGTGTGGTTCTGCTGTTTGGGTTATCCGTAGCAGTAGCTGTATTATAAGAAGCAGAAGAAGTATTCGCGCCATTGTACTCATAAACCCGAAAGTGGTAGACGTTATTTGCAATTAGCCCAGTCATATTGACCGAACTGCCGGTACCATCAAAGACAACAAAATTACCGGTGCCTATCTGTGTGCCTGATCCAAAGGCAGCGTTGGGTGTATAGCTGGTTAATTCGGCCGGATTTGCATCTACAGGAGCTCCCAGATGGGCCAACACCAACCTTCTGCTTCCACCACCTGAACCATCCACCGCATTTGTCCAGCTGACCGTATAAGTGGTCGTGTTGAGATTGGAAAATACAATGTCCGTTGCCTGAAGGGTGGGAGAGGTTTGTCGGCTCGCAGTGGGGGCACCTGTGATTCTGTAATTTTCAGCACCCCCGGTACCGTTAAATTCATAAACAGCTACATGATATGTGACATCGCCTGTTAGTCCTGAAATAGAAAATGGTCCTGAACCTATCCCAACGACATAATTCCCTGTACCCAATTGCGATCCGTTTCCAAACGTAGCATTGGCAGTGTAAACGGAGCCATCTACTGGATTTGAATCAACGGCTGAGCCTTGTTTCAGCACAACTAGTCGTGAGCTACCATCTCCATTGGTAAAATTCAAATCGAATGATGTTTGAGTAATGTTTGAAAACTGGATTGATGATGCTGCACTGGCAGGTTGTGAGGCCAGCGTTGTTCTCGAACTTGGATTATCAGTTGAGGTTGTTGTATTATAATTTTGGCTTTCTCCACTGCCATTATATTCAAACACCCGGACGTGATAGACAGTGTTAGGTGTCAGATTGGTAACAGATACGGAATTGCCGTTTCCGTTAAATACGCACTTTTGACCGCCCCCCAAATCAGTTCCCGCTGTGTAATTAACATTAGTTGTATAATTAGTGGCTTCGGAAGGAGTAAAAGCAATAGCAGCATCATCGATTACAACAATTCGGTTAGCGCCATTACCAATCATCCAAGTGATGGTGTAGGAAGTTGTGTTTAGGGTGTTAAATGAAATATTAGTTGCCTGAGTAGATGGTTCCAATTGAAGCGTTTGACGATTCCCTTCTAGGGGTCCGGTTCCCGTTAAATAGTTAACGGCAGCTCCCGAACCATTAAAGGCATATACATCAAAAAAATAGTTTGTGTTAGCTAATAAACCTGAAAGATTAAACGTAGTAGCTGCCCCAACAAACTCCACTATTTCAACATCTGCACCTGGATCAATATCCTGCCCAACGATATAACCGGTTCCGTCTGCCGGAGCCGGACCATTTGGGGAAGCTCCCTGACGTCTGACGACAATATAGCCATCGGCTCCTCCGGCACTGGCGGTCCATGTGAGTGTGTACCCGGTGCCATCATTTAAGGGATTCGAGAAAAGTAGTGAAGTAGGTTGGTTGGAAGGCACACTGGCAAGGGTACTTCTGCTATTCGGGTTATCGGTACCGTTAGAAGTTAGATATTCAGCATCTGCGAATCCTGTCCCATTGTACTCAAATACTTTGAAGTGGTAGACAATGTTGGGTGATAGCCCGGTGACAGATACGGTATTTCCGGTACCGTTAAAAACAATAAAATTTCCTGTTCCAAGTTGAGTGCCAGAACCAAAGGCCGCATTGGCAACGTATGATCCTGAGTTGTTAACCGGGTTGGCGTCAGGGTCACCACCTTGTTTGGCGACAACAATGCGCCTAGCACCATTTCCATTCGTCCATGACAAATCAAGAGTAGTAGTGTTAAAACCCGTGAAAACAATATCAAATGCCGGAGTGGTGGGGGGAGCAGCCATTGCTTGATTAGTCCATACTAAGAAACCAATCAGGTAAAATGCCTTAGCAAAAATTCTCATAATTCATCCAATTATTTAAAATCAATCAAAATATCTTATTGAATATCCGGTATTCTTATATCACTATTTATGTATGCTATTGGATGTCACCCAAGGCATCTGTTTTCACTAGCATGACGGTACCTAATTGTGCCAGTCGGGTGGTTCCCAGAATCAGAATTCCACCATCCGTGAGTTGCTTTACCGCCACGCCCTCGTCATCATCACGGCTACCAAAGATCTGACGCCATTCTTCGTTACCAAATGCATCTATTTTAATTAGGTAATAGTCTCGTTGCCCGCGACCAAGATCCCCTGAAGTATCGGCATCAAAAGGATTATTTGAATCATAGGTTCCCAAAATGAGTAATCCTCCATCAATGGCCGTAGTAATTGCATTGCCTGATTCATCAAAAGCGTTGCTACTGTTCAAGAATATCTTGCCACTTTGCTCAGTTCCGCTTTCGGAAAGGCGTTTAAAGAAGATATCATCGTTGCCATTTTCATCGGTTGTACCTACAACGGCAAATCCGTTACCATATCGGCAGATTGAACGAGCGAATTCATTGGCGGCCGGAGAACCAATGGGTAAGTCAAATAATACATTGGGTGAGTTCTGATTGGTCTTTACAAGCCTGACGTCTTTACTATTTTCACGGGTTACAGATCCTCCCCAGATTACCTGAGATAGTCCATTTAGGATAAGCGAATTGGTAAACTCCATGGTACCTGCCCCATAGGTCTGAGTCCAACCTACAGCAAGGGTGGCGGTATCAATTTCGCCCAGCGCCATATTTTTGGTGGGGGCATCATCTCCAACAATTTCAATGAGCGCCAGATACTTGTTTGTTATATTGCCTGCCATATCCCTGTTTTCCACAATAGAATGACCTTTGCCTGCGCCTAAAACGGTCTTTTTTACTTCGGCACCGGATTCATCGATAACCAAAACCAGAACATTCGATACACCGTTATTAATTTCATCACCAATAACAACGTAACCACCGTTTTCTCTTTTTATCAAACTTCGGGCAATGTAGGAGGGCGCATCCGACTCAAAACTATCCGGAAACAACTTCTGCCACAAAAAATTTCCAGAAGCATCGGTCTTGATTATTTTGATTCGTGACTTCGTGTCAGGTGTCTCAGCGGTGGTACCGAAAGAATTGGCCAGTATCAATAGTCCTTTATCAACGGTTTCCTCAATACCCACGGACACATCATTGAATCCTCCGTTGAAGTAACGAACAAAAGTGGAAGCATTGACTACTTCGGCACTGTCTTCACTCAAACAGGAGCTTAATCCTACTAAAATCAGTAATAGTATCTTTTTTTGCATATCAGCGAATCAATTTTTTGGGCCTAAAGTAGGGGTAAGTGAAACCAATGTTGAGTAACAAACCAGATTGTTTAAAGTCATTATTCTGAAATCCGTAATCGAAAACAGCCTCTGAATTACTTCTGTTTCCAGCCTCGATCAAATTCACAAACCCCAATTGATATCGCACATCGGCTTTGACATAGATGGAACCAATTCGAAACTTACCTCCGGCATTAAACGTGGCAGAGTACACGACTTTATTAAAGGCGTCAGTAAATTCCACATCCGGTCCACTAACACTTTGAGATGTGCCAGTTGCCGGATTGATTCGCAGGTTTAGCTGACTTGTATTATTAAACAGGTAACTAATTCCTGGCCCCGCACCCACATAAATCTGTAGTCCTTTGTTGGTTGGTATCCGGTACTGAACCAAGGCGTTAAAATCAAACCAGGTTCCACGTGCTATGGCCTCCTGCGTTCCAATGGATTCTCCGGTGATATCGCTTATAAAGTAATTGTCATTGGTGTACGTAAAAGATCGTTGAATAAGCATCAATTCAGGAGCCAGTGTCAGATTATTCAAAAAACCTTTTTTGAATTGAAAAATATCTCTTTCAAAGACCAGCCCAACCTGAAACCCAAGACCCGGTTTATACACTCCGTTTCCAACACCATTCACACCGATATAATAGTTCCCGGTAACTGTTGGAAAAGTAACGTTGCCGCCCAGAACAAGGCCCACAGAAAAAAGTGGTTTTGTTCTAAATTTATTATACAAAGCAATAAACTCTGCTGGTTCTACTGCCGGATTAGGTTTATAAAAATGGTCTGTCTTTAACAATCCCAACATGGCTTCATCCGCTTTTTCTGGCTCCTCCAGATAGATATAGCTCTGAGTCAATAATCGGTACGCCTCAACCTTTTCTTCCTTGCTAAAAGTGTTTGATCCTACCCCGTTTAAACAGTCATTGATCAGTGTTGGTAATTCATGTAACCTTCCTTGTTCATAAGTAGCTCTGGCTAGCCGCAGCGTTTGTCCGCAGTTCGAAATTTGTCCCCAGGACTTTATGGGAAAAAAGCTTAGAATCAATAAGCCCCCAAAAACTAGATTCTTCATTTACTTTTTTGATTTAGGGCAAGTAACTTCTTTTGGTAAATCCGGAGCAACAAAAGTGTCCCACTCATCATCTGTGAGACGGTCTCGTTTCATATAGCCGCAAAGCCTGTTGGCCATAGTATTTATTTTGGTGGGCCAGGCATGAATGGTTTCCTTAGAATTTTCAGAATTACTTTGTACACCCACCAGCAATTGTTCATCATCTGGTGTAAAAGTTGCTGACCACACCCAGTCTGGATTATCACTCATAACGATCGGCTGCTTTGTCAAGTCACTCCAATTCCAGAGGCGGGCAGTTTTATCACGACTTGTGGTGACTAAGAAATTCCCGGCAAAATTGAATTTAGCGTGCTCGATGTGCGTGCGATGCCCGGAAAGTATTTTCGGTGGTAGCGTTGAATTTTCAACAATCACCCTGACGAGGCCACGCTCATCTCCAACAACAATCCGTTGGTTATCGGGGGCAAAAGCAACACATGTTAAGGGTATGGGTTTCCCTCTACTATCATTTCCATTTCTAAAGACCTCTTTAACCTCATAGTTTTTGCGCAAGTCCCAGACATAAAGCTTTCCATCTTTTCCGGTACCAGCCAATCGGTTACCGTTAGGGCTCAGAGCAAAAGAAGAGATTTTTGAATCTTTAATCGTAATAACCTCTTTCACTGTGTTAAAGTCTGTATACTTGATAGACGCACCGGCATTATCCCGAACATAGGCGCCTTTTCCGTCTGGCGTTATTTCAATGTGTTCAATACCGCCAACAAAGCCCATGATCTTTTTTGGTGCAGCAGACATGTTGTTGAGTGTATAAAGTTCCAGATAATTTTGAGAAGCATCACCCACAGCCAGACCACCTGCTAATAGAATTCTTTCATCCGGAGAAACATCCATCGTATAAATTTGGAAAACATCCGATCTTTGGCCCACCAATTCCTCAGCAACCCAACGTTCATTCTGTTCTACATATTTGATAATTTTACCATCGCTACCACCGGAATAAATCTGTTTGGAACTACCGTGGGTAACCAACGAACGAGCGGCACCTCGTTCATGTCCTTCCAGGTCAAGCGTTAAGGGGTCTTTATTCGAATGAAGGGCGAAATAAAGACCATTATAAATATCATTATCAAAAGGATCTCCTGCATTTGCATGATTGAACAAGTAAGCTTGCTGAGCTACCAGAGCCTGCTGTTCAGGGTCATTATCCAATTCTTTTGATTTTACAGCCATTGCTTTGGCAATAGCCAGATATCTTAAGCGATTGGCATTTTTCTCAGCCTTCCGTGCATTCTCAGCTTCAATATCCGCTCTTTTGCGTGCAGTAATCGCTTCCTTTTCACGCTCCTTGGCAATACCTTCTTGTTTAACTGCCTCCTGACGTTGTTTTTCAGCTATTTCAGCCTGCCTCTTAGCTTCTGCTTCAGCAATTTGAGCAGCTTTTAAGGCATCTTTAGCAATCTGCTCTTGCTGAAGAGCTACTTTTTCTGCCTCTTTCGCTAATTGAGCTTGCCGTTTTGCTTCTTCTGCATTTTGTTTGGCAAGTTCAGTTTGTTTCAGGGCTTCTGCACGTTGCGTGTTGGCCTCCACCTGCTGTACGAAGGCATATACCATCGCCACCAGCGCCAACAACAGGAATCCTCCTAACACCAGGGCAGTTGTCCTAGCCCGCTGCAGTTTGCGTTTGGCTTCAAGTTCTTTGATGCGCTGTTCGGTTTCAAATTCTTTTTTGGAGTATTCCAAAAAGATCATCGTCCGCTCAAAGGCAGGGTTGTAGCGCTGCCCCCACACCAGCGTGGGCTTGTGCTTTGCCTGCCAGTTGAGTGCCAGCTGTAAATCGGGTGGCCGCCACAGACCGGCTTTGCCAACCTGATATTGGGCGGCTGCTTCGCTCAAACGCATATACATCTGCACGGCTTCAGCTTCATCATCCACCCAGTTTTTCAGACGCACCCAGATGCGCATCAAACTTTCGTGGCTGATGTCCACCATGCTGCGCGAAGTGAGCGGGGTGCCGTGCGCAGGTGTCAACAACGAACGTCCCGGCTCGCGGAACTTCTCCAACACCGCGATCACATCCTCTTCACTGACATCGGCAATGGCCGCGATCTCATTGAGCCGCGTTGGCCTGCGGATACCAAAATTTTCTCCCCGTTTTTCGGTGATGGCCTTAAACAGCGCTTCGCATACGTGTTTCTGGTCATCTTCCAGTTCATCATAGGCTTCGTTGGCATGCATCGAAAGCGCCTCTGACATGGTACCGATGGCCTCGTAATGTTTTAAGTCGAGCGACTCGTCTTCGACATCGCGGTAGTTGGCCCAATAGCTCCATGTACGCATCAGGGCGTGCTGCAAAATGGGCAATTGATCCGGGTTGTCGCCCAGGTCGTTGAGTAGCTGCTGCGTCAGGCGAGGGGAGATGCGCGCACCGCCCACGGCCACGGGGCCTTCAATCGCTCTGCGCTTCTGATCGCGCGTCATTTGCGGGATCAGATAATGGCTGTCGTTGATTTTACGAGTGAGCTCCGGAAACTGGGCGCAATCGCCAATAAAGTCTGACCGCATGGTGATGGCCACGTAGATGGGAGCATCGGTGTAATTGATGGCTTCCATCAGCAGGTTGACAAACGCCAATGTTTCGTTTACGGAGTTGGCATCGGTGCTGTCCTTGAACCGGAAAAGTTCTTCAAACTGATCCACCAGGATCAGGTAATTCACATCTTCTGAACGTCTGGATTGCTGAATGGCTTCGACCAGACCGAGTGAACTGCTCCGCAACAGCGTAGAAACGATGGTGCGTTTGATTTTTTTATCTTCCGTGTCGGCCGTGTTGTAGTCTTTGGCTGTTTTTAAGAGCGATTCTGCCAGGTTGTCGATGGGGCCGGAGCCAGGGCGGGTGACTACCACTTCCCAGTTGGGGGACGCGTCCGTTAAAAAGCCTCCATACAGGATGGGCAGAACTCCGCAATAGATGAACGAAGACTTACCTGAACCCGAGGGACCAATAACGCCTACGAAGCGACTCTTGGAAAGTTTGAGAAGGACTTCATCACTTTGGCCTTCGCGTCCAAAAAACAAATGGCTTTCTTCAATTTTGAATGGACGCAATCCCGGAAAGGGATTGTCCATCACCTTGGTAGAAGAAGGAGCGCCTGAATAATCGTCAACGAGTGTGCTCATAAGCGTTAAGCATTAAGTTCTTGTAAAAAAGACTGAAGAGACTCGGCCGGGCGGGCCGGGTCGATGATGCGCATGTTTTGCGTTTTATAGGTTTCGGCATTGGGGGCGATGATCGCTTTTCCGGTGATGGGCTTTTTGCGACCAAAGCCGGGGGCCTTCATCAGGTCCAGCACTTTCATGCGAACCCATTGCTCATTTACTTTCCCTTTGTAGATGATGGCTACATCAAAGTTTTTGAGATTGTCGATGTGGCGTTTACGCACATCAAACAGTTCGCCTTCAAAGGCCGGCATCAATACTTTGTACCCTGATTTCTCAATGATCTCCATCAGGGGACGAACTTCCTGATGGTCGATGCGGTCATGCAGCAGATAGACCGATCGGCCATTCCACTCTTCGGCCATTTGCCGCTCCTGCGATTCGAGCAATTCTTCGCGCATGATGTTTTTGAAATCTTCCAGGGGGTTTTGAAGAATTTCAGCCCCTTCCTGTGCTTCGGTATCGCGCTTGAGCGAGTCGATAAAGTTTTTTTGTTTTTCGCTGGCATTGCGCAGGTTAGGAGCGATCCAGATCAACCTGGCAAACTCTTCCTGGCGTTGCTGTTTTGCGGCTGTGGTCTCGGCTGCCAGCCGGTTTTGAATGTCTACAATCGAGCGTTCGCGGCCTTCCGGAATTTCGCCATAGGCGCTTCCAATCAAATGAATAGAGAAATTACTTTCGCTTAAATCTTTGCTTACGACTTTTTCAAATTCATCTCCGGAGGCGGGCAAGGTATTTTTGGGAAGCACCACATAGCCATGACGCTGCAACTCCCGTTTGATGATGTTCCGTTGTACCGAAAGATCGTGTGCGGTTTCGGCTAAAAAGATGGTTTTGCGTTTAAAGATATTGCGCACTTCTCCTTTGGCCTCCCCTTCGTTCAGAATGATCAGGGCTTCATGAATGTCGTAGGCCAGGTCCACCATCTTCATCCAGTATTGTTTTTCCGCTTCCTGACTAAAGAAGTCGAGGTATTCTTTCATCTGGCCCGTTTCGGTATCCAACTGATACATGTCGTAACCTATCATGTCGCGCAGACGAGGCGGCTGTTCAACAATGGTCAGGGGCGATTTGATGACTTTGAATACCCGGTTGATTTTAGAGGAGGCTGTGGCTTTATAAAAAGCTTCTACCTGATCCAGGCATCGGCCAGACTGGACAAACTCTTTGGTGAGAACGGTGACTAAGACGGCCGCATTATCAAGATTGGGAGAGGTAGCTGTATCGAACTCAGACTTCAATACAATCCGTGGCTTGCTGCCCAGCACTTGCACAAGCATCAACTCCAGAAACTTTTTGAATTGGGTCACCCAACCCAGGTCTGACTTTTTTGCCGTTTCATTGTCCTTTTCGGCAAAGGTGATGAGTATGTCTATTTCATGTGCCATAGCTTACGCGGGTTGAGATTCAGTTGGTTTTTCGGTCATATTGCGGATGAGACCCTGCACCAGTTCGTGGTGTTTGGCCATCACAAAATAAAAGTCAATCAGGTTGATGCGGAAAATGACGGTGCGCTGAACTGCTTCCAGTTGGGTATATCTCACCGTTGTGTCTGTCTGAAACAGGTCACCGGAAACCTGACCTTCCCTCAGGATACCCACTTCTTCTGCTTCATTTTTAAGTTTTACTTCTCCCAAAGCCACGATCATGACCGGGGCTACCTCATCGAGGGTGCCGACAGTCATTTTTTCACGGGGTTGCAAGGTGATGGGTGAAATTTTATCACATAGATCACACAGCAGCTTGCCTGGTATATTTTTGAATGCCGGAAGTTTCTTGATGAACATGATCATTTCAATCCACAGATAGAAACCATCATCCAAACCATCCAGCAGTTGATTGTTTTCAATGGATGAATCGAGGTAACGTTTATCGCGGGCAGGCAACCGGTCGGTGATCACCTGATAAACAGCCCGGTCTTTATTAAAAATCGCCCAGGCAGCAGTCTCTTGCAAGAGGCGATCCTGATTAAACATTTGTCCGATCAATCCACGGCTGACGCGAAAGTCGGGCATATACGGGGTCAAATGAACGGCACAGGCTTTGGTCCAGCGGTTGCTCAGGTTAAAATCGCGATTAAAGATGTAGTTGATCACCTGCACGGGATTGTAACTTTCGCGGGGGAAATAGATTTGAAGTTTCGCTAACTTTTCAGACGTGGCGGTGTCGTCCAGCAAGGGCACCAGCTTGGGTTTTAGGTCATTATCAACAAACAGATCCAACAACTCCAGCGCATACTGGATGCTGTCGGGCGTGCCCAACTCGATATTCTCTTTTACGAGTTGTACCGATTCGGGATCATATAGTAAAGAGAGTAATAAGGTAATCTGATCGTAGTTATCACGAATTTCTTCCCTGAGGGCTTCGCGCAAAAAAGAGAACTTATCTTCTTCCGGCAATTCATCTAACGCAGCCAGGTTCCAGAGCGTCTTGCTCATTTCCGTATCCAGCAAATCTTTGATGGCCAGTACTTCGCGGCCTTGGGCGCGGTAATTGATAAAGCGGAGGGAGTAAAAGATTTGCTTGACGATTCGTTTATCCGGATAGTCGGCTTTCTTCCAAAGCAATTCCAACGCATGCTTTCCTCCAATATGCCCCATGATCTGAACGGCCTTTAACATGACCTGTTCGCTTTGTCCTGACTTGTGAAAAGCGGTTTCCAGGTTATTGAGAACGGGTTCTCCGGCCTCCTTTAGGGCGGCAGCAGCCAGGTGGCTATAGAGCGGAGAATTGAGCATTTCGATCAATACAGACCAGGTTTCCGACCGTTTGACCTTGCGGGCAGTGATCAATGCTTCCGAACGCACTTTTGGGTCGGCATCGCGAAGCAATTCCAACAGCATGAAAATGGTTTTGTTGTTGGTTAACTGGCGAAGCATTTTTGCGGCCAGCATCCGATCGCTTTGCTTGACTGATTTCGCCAACCGTTGAAGCCTATCTGGTGAGATGGCCATGTAATCGCTATCATCCATGGCACCGGCTGCCTTCACGGCCAATCCTTTCATTTCCGTTTCGCGCTCCCCCAATCCCAGTTCCTTGATTTTATCCAGGGCAAACTGCCGGATGGGGCGCTCGGAGGAGTCTGCCAATTTGATAATGGAAGACTCAAACATGGCAGGTTCCAGCTTTTCCATCAGTCGCAGCCCATAAATTACCTTGTTGCTGGCCGGGCTGGATATTTCTTTTTGCAACACGCTGTCAAGTGTGTACTCACGCACCACATCTTTTTCTACGGTAGACTTATTTTTGACCAACGAACCCTGAAGGGTGTCTTTATACCCGTGGTACATCCGATTGGTTACCCAATACCAGACCCCCAGAATGGGCAGTGTGAAGGCACAAATCCATATCGGGCTGGAATAGTCTGTTTGATTAATAGCTACAATCAGCCCCCCGGCAATCGCACTTCCCAAAGCTGTCACAAAACCTTCAATCTTGGTTTGTGCATCAATTTTGATGGAAGTATCCAACGGCACATAATAAAATTTAAAAATGGGGCTGTCCAATGCCTCGCGCAGGGAGTTGACAAAAAGCTTGCTCATGGCGATGGAAATGAAGAAGAACACAACAATGGTTGATTCTCCGCTGCTGGTGTCGTATCCGAGGGTATTACCTACGATTAATGCGATCGTGGTAAAGGCAATCAACAGGAGGGGGTTAATAATTAAGGCCACCCGCAGTCCATACTCTTGTTGAATCCGGTCGGTAGCAAAGGTGGTAAAGAGGAAACTGAAGATCACAACGGTTCCTTCAAAGTAGGCCAGGAAGGTTGGGATGTTTTTTGGCTCGCTTTGAAACTGATTTACCGTAGCGTTAAAGAAGGAGTAGTCAATGAATCGGAGAGCCACAAAAGAGGCCACTATAAATATGGACATCTGCACGATGTACTTGTTTCCGAGAAAGGCCGTCACAGATAATTTCTTAATGTCTTTTTCCGATTGGATTACCGTTTTTCCTTTGGCCAGATACCGGTTCGACAGAATCACAAAAAGGATCACATACCCGATGATGGCAAACAGGCTGATGGTATATAGCGATTTAACCTCGATGTAGGGTAGCACAAAGGGGATGGTAAAAAATCCGATGATGGAGGCAATCATGGTACCCAGGTCCACACTTCCAATGATCCGTTTGGATTGGCGCACGTTAAACATGCGGTTGAAAGCGCCCCAGAAAACAAGTTGGGTCACGAAGGTAAAGGGCAATACCAGCGCAAAACCGAAAGCATAGATAAGATTGTCGTCTTCCAGTTGCCGGGCGGCATAGGTATCACCAAACTCAATGAAGGCGGTAAGCCCGACCACAATCAGCAGATTGACAACGGCCAGGGCCGAAAATGAAATGCGGCCTTGAAAGAAGTTGAAGATTAGGGTGGTGATGACGCCAAAACCTCCGGAAACAGCCAATGCCAATGGCAGTTGAGTTTTCTCATCATAATGCTCCAGAAAGAAGGTTTGAGACGCTACGGTAAAGGTGGCCATAAACACCCCCATCAAAAAACTGATGATGAGCAGAAGCGTGACGGGACCCGATTCGTTGGGCTCCACGTCCAGCATTTTCATGAGGCGTTTAAGCATAGTTTACAGTTTAACGGTTAAATGTTGCACAATTCATCGAAAAAACCAATTAAATCGAAAGTTCATTTCGTTGCGTTTAATACCTGGCAGTGAATGCGTTGAGCTTTATCCCCTTATTCAGGGATAGCCATTGGACGGAAATAGTTGATGATAGAGATGGTTTGAAATTAGCTCATACACCCATGGCCGGGCTCATGTCAAATTGGATCAAAAGTCAATTTCTGGTTTAAAATCGAACTTTTCCGACTGATACAGAATATTCTTTGGTGGTCTTTAGAAACGACCAAAATGTGAGTATAAAATTATATCAATGAGGTGTTTACATGACAAATATTGAAGTGCTTATGGAAGTAAAAGAGAACTATCACCATAGCTTAAAAAACGATAGTCTTTAGCCAGGGCCTCGGCATACACTTGCTTCCAGTCGGGGCCAATCAAAGCTGCTACCAGCAACATCAGTGTGGAGGCTGGCTGATGAAAATTGGTGATCAGACCCTGGACTATCCGGTAACGATAGCCCGGCATCAGGTAGATGGATGTTTCACCCATGAGCGTATTGACCTGATCCTGCTCCATCCGTTTGAGTACGGCCCGGATGGCCGCTTCTGCTGTGGGTGGATGAGGATGCTGGTAGGCTTCGTGTTGCGTGATCCGTAACGGACTTTCCGGCTCGTGGATCAACCGGGCTCCATACCAATACAAGCTTTCCAATGTGCGGGCAGAGGTGGTCCCCACCGCAATAATCTGGCGTGTTGGTTCCAGCAGGTTTTCGAGGTTCTGGCGGTTGATGACTATGTGTTCTGCATGCATGGTATGATCCCATGCCTTTTCAGATTTTACCGGCTGAAAAGTACCGGCACTCACGTGCAGGGTCAGAAAATCCGATAGAACTCCTTTTTTTCGGAGGTTTTCCAAAACAGGCTCGGTAAAATGGAGTCCTGCCGTGGGTGCTGCCACTGCGCCTGCGTGTTTGGAATAGATCGTTTGGTAGCGCTGAGTGTCTTCTGCTTCTGCCTCCCGACCCAAATAGGGGGGTAAGGGAATGAATCCAGCCTGGGTGATCAACTCAGCAAATGTCACCGAAGCAGGCCATTGAAACTCAACGAGACCCTGTGTCCGATCTAGCAGTTTGGCTTCCAGAACAATTTCGCCCATCTCCCAACGAAGCAACTGACCCGTCCATCGCTTCAGATTTCCGATGGAGCACTGCCAGGTACTCCGTCCCCGGGCCTCCATGGCCAGAGGTATCAGCGAAACATCTGCCGGTTGGAGAAGGAATATCTCGATGATGGCTCCGGTATCTTTCACAAACCTCAGACGCGCAGGGATGACTTTCGTGTCGTTGAAAAAAAGAAATGCCTGGGAAGGAAGGAGGTCCGGAAGCTGGTAAAAGCGGTGATGGCTGATCGCTCCTTTATGATAGACCAGTAAACGGGAAGAGTCCCGCGGTTCCACCGGGTATCGGGCAATTCGGGCCTCGGGAAGTTCATACGAATAATCCTGAATCCGCAGACGGGTAGTTTCAGACATGTCAGACATGGGAGCAAAGATAATGTTCCTTTGGCCCATCGCGCCTTTTATGCGTTTCAGCTATCTGCTTTTACAGTTCAGTCAATTGTAACCTTAAAAGATCACTTTCAAAGGCACTTTTGACGTGTAATCGCCCAAAACAAGGCACCATGAAACGGATGATTTTTCTACTGTTGATGACTTCTGCGGTTCAAGCACAAACGCTGGTGTCGGGTCGGGTCACAGATACCCAGGGCGAACCCCTTCCCGGAGCGAATGTGGTGGTGAAAGGACTTTACGATGGCAGCAGCACTGACCTGAATGGTGAATTTCAATTTTCAACAGGCGAGCAGGGTACTCATTCTTTAACGATTTCATTGGTAGGATATCAGACATTAGAACGGGTGGTAGAACTGACGGGAGCACCCTTAAACCTCTTCATTGAGTTGCGCGAGGCCATCAATGAATTAGAAGCAGTGGTCATTTCTGCCGGAGCCTTTACGGCCAGTGATGAGAACAGGAGAACAATGTTTAAGGCGTTGGACATCGCCACCACAGCCGGAGCCACTGCAGATATTGCTGGTGCGCTGAATACGTTGCCTGGAACTCAAAAAGTGGGTGAGAATGGCCGGTTGTTTGTCAGGGGAGGTGATGGAAATGAGGCCCGCACATTTATTGACGGTTTGGTCGTGTTAGATGCCTATGGACCCGCAGCTCCCAATACACCTTCCCGGGGTCGGTTTCTTCCCTTTATGTTCAAAGGCACCAGTTTCAGTACAGGTGGCTATTCGGCTGAGTATGGTCAGGCTTTATCCTCGGTCCTGGCACTGGACTCAAAAGATGAAGATATCCACACACGAACCGATATCGGTTTGCTATCCGTGGGGGCGGACGTTGCGCATACGCAAGCGTGGAAAGACGGATCGTGGGCGGGTAAACTTCAATATACCAACCTTCGGCCATACATGGGACTGATCAACCAGGAGATTGATTGGATCACGCCCCCTGCGTCTCTGGAGTTGAGTTCGGCTTTTCGTCAGAAAGTGGGAGATCGTGGATTGGTTAAATTTTATGGCAATGCCAACCGCAATCATTTTTCCCTTTACCAGGCGATTGTAGGAGATGACGCATCCCGACAATCATTGGATTTAACAAACACCTATCGCTATGGCAACGCTTCTTACCGACAGGCATTTGATCGCGATCTTTTCTGGCGCACAGGTGTGTCTTTCAATTATAACGAAAACCAGAATGAACTAAGCAGGAGCACTTTCCGGGAACGGGAAACGGGTGTTCATATCAAATCTGCGGTGGAGAAAAGTTTTTCGGATCGTGTAGAACTGAAAGGTGGGGTTGAGTTGATTTATCGCGACTACCGGGCCGTCTGGAAGGATGAGTCGACAGGCTCGATCACACAGTCATTTGTAGAACCCTTGTGGGCTTTTTTTGCTGAAGCCGATGTATATGCCAACAAAAAATTTGTAACCCGGGCAGGTATACGAGCGGAGTATGATGCGCATCATCAACGCACGGGGATTGACCCGCGGGTATCCATGGCCTATAAGATCGGAGAGGGGCAAGCGTCTTTGGCGTATGGACGGTTTCGTCAATCAGCCAATAACGTCTGGTTGCGGAGCCAACCGCAGCTGACGACAGAAAAGGCCGAGCATTTTATCCTGAACTATCAGATGATCAAAAACAATCGAACCTTCCGTTCCGAAGTTTATTACAAGAATTATTTTGATCTGGTCACCTTTCAATTTCCGGTCGGGCAGTTACCCATGGGCTTTGCTCCGTTTACGCAACCTGTTTTTAATACGGGTCACGGATTTGCCAAAGGGTTTGAACTTTTCTGGAGGGATAACCAAACATTTAACAACACGGATTATTGGATTTCCTATTCATATCTGGACACCAAGCGCAGGTATCTAAACTATCCGGAAGCGGCTGCTCCGGGGTTTGCTTCGCGGCATAATTTTTCCGTGGTGTATAAGTACTTTATCACGTCACTAAAATCGCAACTGGGTCTGACGTATTCTTTCGCCAGTGGCAGGCCCTATCATAACCCTAACAAAACGGGATTCCAAACGAGCCGGACCCCCAGCTATCAGGATCTGAGTGCAAATATCAGCTACTTGCCCACCAGCCAGATCATCATTCACTTCTCCTGTACCAATCTATTGGGTCGGGATAATATCTTCGGATACCAATATGCGGATACTCCCGGGGCAGATGGTCAGTATGCTTCGCGTCCTGTTCGGCAGGCAGCTCCGCGATTTTTATTTCTGGGGGTATTCATCACACTATCAAAAGTAAAGGGAGTCAATCAACTACCGAGTTTATAATGACACCAACAAGACAACTTAATTTTTAATCTATACCTCGTTCAACCAAAATTCCAAACGTATGAAACAAATCATTTTGATCGCTTTATGCCTCATTGCCTTTACTTCACCAGCCAAAGACAAGAAATATGAAGAAGCGATGACCCGGCAGATACAAATCGTATACACGTCCGAAAAAATAGAAGAATTACAGGCAGCGGTTAATTCGCTTGACCGGATTAGTCAGGCAGAGAAAGACAAATGGGAACCCTTGTACTATGCTGCGTTTGGATATGTGATGCTGGCAAATCAGGAAACGGGAGCCAGCAAAAAAGACGCGCATCTCGATCAGGCCTTGAAACGACTCGGGCAAGCAAGCTTGCTCAGCAAAGACAACAGCGAGATTACAGCGCTCGAAGGTTTTGTACACATGATCCGCGTAACGATTGATCCAAACACGCGCGGGCAGCAATACAGCGGATTGAGCATGCAGGCCTTTGGTAAAGCTCTTCAACAAAATCCGGGCAACCCACGCGCGATGGCATTGATGGCACAAATGCAATATGGCATGGCCCAGTTTTTTAATTCACCCACCACGGAAGCCTGCGGGTTGGCCCAAAAGGCACTCGCTCAATTTAATAGCGGAAAAACCGAGGGAGTTTTATCTCCTGCCTGGGGGAAAGGAATGACGGAAGAGATGTTGAAACGCTGCCAATAAAAATGACGGCATTCAAAATACATCACGCATGGGTGTACAGGCGAGCATTATTAACTGATGTTACGCAAATTTATTAAAGTGTGTCAGGTTGATCTCGATCAAATCGAGATCGAAACCGGATTTAAGACTCGGAATCGACTTCTCCCGCCTTTGAGCGGGATCAGTCTGACAATTATGCTACGAATGGTGCGTAACATCAGTTATTAAGTAATTGCCAGTAGATTTGCCAGATGAAAAAAGCTGTTTGGAAAGAGTATGGTACAGTGGTGGCAATTTCGGTGGCGGGATCGGCCATCACCACGTATTTCACCTGCCCGGAATGTGTGGAGAGCCTGGAGCGGTATATGTGGGTTACTGTTTTTTCCGCTTCACTTTGGATTTTTTTATGGATCGGAAACGGAGAACTCACCCAACGGATCAATCACTGGATTTCGTGGGTGAAGTACCCTTTGCGAAGATTGGTGATTGGAGTGTTTTCGACTGTCGTATATACCGTTACAGTTGTGATGGCCCTCACGTTACTATGGGAGTATCTGTTTCAGTTTTCCTTTGGTAGCTACTCCGGAGTTCTGTTTCCTTCGCTCTTGATTACTTTTTTTATCTCGCTCTTTTTGCATGGTCGCGCATTTCTTATGAACTGGCGCGAGTCGGCTGTCAATGCCGAACGTCTTCAACGGGAAAGTGTGCAGGCGCAATACAGCAGCTTACGCAATCAGGTGAATCCACATTTTCTTTTTAACAGCCTCAATGCCCTGACGCATCTCGTTCATCAAAATCCTGATCAGGCGGTAAAATTTATCAAACAACTGTCGGACGTATACCGGTATGTACTGGCGACCCGCGATCAGGAATTGGTTTCCTTACACGAAGAGATTCAGTTTGTAAATTCCTATATGTATCTTCAGCAAATCAGATTCGGAGAAAAATTGCAACTGGTGATGGAAATAGGAGAAGTACAAGGCCAGGTGGCGCCCCTGGCTCTTCAAATGCTGATGGAAAATGCCATTAAGCATAACATTGTTTCAGAAGAACACCCGTTGCACATTCGGATATATCGGCAAGGAGAATATTTAGTAGTGGAGAATAGTCGGCAAAAGAAAACAGTTGTAGATGACGCTTCGGGAGTAGGGTTGGAAAACATTCGGAAGCGTTATGAATTTTTATGTCCTCTCCCCGTGAAAGTGGAAGAACAGCCGCATTCGTTTAAGGTTTCCATTCCCATGATCGCAACGAGGGAAAGACCCGTTGCGTAACCAAATGAAACAACATGAATATTCTGATTATTGAAGATGAACCACACGCGGCCGAGCGACTGATTTCATTGATCAAACAACAGATGACGGTTAACGTGCTGGCAGAATTGGACACCATTACCCGCAGCGTGGCGTGGTTGCAAACAAATCCGGCACCCGATCTTATCTTTATGGACATCCAACTGGCGGATGGAATAAGCTTTCAGATTTTTGAGCAGGTGAAAATAAAAACCCCGGTTATTTTCACGACCGCCTATAACGAATACGCGCTAAAAGCCTTTAAGGTAAACAGCATTGACTATTTGCTAAAACCCATCGATGCCGGAGAACTTCAGGTAGCCCTGACCAAATGGAAAGGTCTGACCGCGCCAACTACCGCCCCGGACAAAATGATGGAGAGCATTGCCTATGCGATGCAGATGTTGACTAAAAAGTATAAAGAGCGATTTGTTTTGAAAGTAGGCGAACACCTCCGCACCGTGGAAGTGGAGGATGTTCTGTTTTTTTATAGTCAGGAGAAAACAACGTTTGCCTATACGAAAGATAGCCGTAAATCTATATTGGATTTTACCCTGGATCAATTGGAGGAACTACTGGACCCTCGTTCATTTTTCCGGATTAATCGGAAATACATTATTGCTCTGTCCGCCCTTCAGGATATGATTCACCACACCAACAGCCGCTTAAAAGTGAAACTAAAAGGATCGGATGATTCGGACATCATCGTGGCCCGTGAGCGAGTGCAGGATTTTAAAGACTGGCTGGACCGTTGACTACAATCAAATGGCGATTGTCAGGATCAAAAAGAAAATCAGCTGGGTCAGGAATAACGGAAGGGCTAGTTTGTTTTCACTTTTTACATGAAAGACATGATACGCAGTGATCATCACCAGCGAAGTCATAAACCATCCTACATAATTTTGAAGGGGCACACTTCCCTGTGACCAATTCCAAAAATTGAATTTCATTGCCACCGGCTCAATGAGGATGTCTATTCCAACGGCCATGATGGTGCCTATCAGAATCTTGACTGGAATAGAAGTGTTTAAACTATCCGTAAAGACAGACACACAGTAGGTAATCAGCAGCCAGTTGAGCCCGATAATGATCGGTACCCCGAATAGGCGAGGTCCAAGAGTGGTACCATAGGTATAATGGCCAAAAGGCCAGCCGGTCTGTGTGCCGATGAATTCAACTATAAATCCCAAAAGAAAAACAAATACAGAAAACCGGACTAATTCCATTTTTGGGTGGCGATGATTGATCCATAGCAAGAGGGCGCATGTCATCAGATTAAAAGGAGTAAGCAATCGGAAATACTCCTGAACTGGGGAAAGCATCCCCACCACCCCTACGATGTGCAAAATCACCACGATCCAAAGAGAATAAGCCGAAATGATGCTGGAGATGCGGACGTAATAATGCTTCAGAACTGCCATACGCGAATTAAAACACCATTTCAGGCAAACTGTTTTACAATAAGGTCAGCGGTAATTCTTCCGGATTGCAGACAAAGCGGAATTCCTCCTCCCGGGTGAGCGCTGCCACCACAGAAGAACAGATTTTTGATGCGATGACTAAAATTGGGATGACGTAGAAAGGCAGCAAAACGATTGTTGGAACTGGTTCCGTAAAGTGATCCCTGGTAGGAACCTGTCCGTAGTTCAATAGATCTGGGATCCAGAATGCGCTCGCAGACGATGTGCGGTTCAATCGATGTGTGCAGCATCCGATTGATCTTTGAGGTTACTGCTTTCCGGCTTTGAGCAATAATATCATCCCAATCCTGACCTCTGTTAGCCGGGACATTGATCATGACAAACCAATTTTCGCCACCTTCCGGGGCATCGCCTGGCTCATATTTGGAAGTGATGTTAATATAAACGGTGGGGTCATCCGTGACTCGGAAGGTTCGAAAGAGTCCGTCAAATTCCTGACGGTAGTCGGCTGAAAAAAGAATGTTGTGTAAATCTAACTCTGGGAAGGATCGGTTAATGCCCCAATAAAAAATCAAGGCAGAACTGGAACGTTCCTGATGGAGTGTCTTTTCGGGAGCAGGCAGGGAGGGGAGCAGCTTTCGATAGGTGGGATACACATCCATATTGCTCACCACACAGTCGCTTTCGGAAAAACCCAGTCGGGTACGCACACCTTTGGCTTGCTTCTGGTGGATAAGGATTTCCTGCACAGCAGTATTAAACCGAAACTGAACGCCCATATCCAATCCCAATCGGTAAAGTGCTTCGGTGATGGCGTGCATCCCGCCTTGAGGCAAAAAAGTTCCGATGTTAAACTCCAGGTGCGGAATGGAGGTGAGAATGGCCGGAGCCTGATAGGGATCAGAGCCATTGTAGGTGGCATACCGATTGAAAAATTGCACGAGCCGGGGGGCCTGAAGCCGGGCACGATTCCATTGATCCATCGTTTGAAACAATCCATACGATGGGATGCCCGGGAGCGCGCGCGCTACTTTTGAGCTTACCCATGTGGCCATTTGATGAAGGGAATTTTCTAAGAAAATAGTCCCCACCCGATCATAAAGCCGCTGCGCCTGTTGAAGATAGTTTTGAATAACTTTCCCCGGAACACCCAGCTTGTGTTGTATTTCCTGAGCCAGTTTCTCCCGATCTGCATAGGCATGTAGTTGCGTGCCATCTTCAAAAAAATAATGACCACTGGTGTTTATCTTTTGATAGGTATAGTAGTCACGGGGATTTTTGCCGCAGTGAAGAAACACATCATCTAAAAAATGGGGCATCGTAAACAAAGAAGGCCCCGCATCAAAACGAAAACCAGACTCACTAAACTGAGTTAGTTTGCCGCCCGGATACGCATTTGCTTCGAACACCGTCACCTCAAAACCGCGGGCAGCCAAACGGGAGGCAGCGGCCAGACCGGCCACACCTGAGCCAACGATGCTAACTTTTTTCACGCTTCAACAACAACCAGGAAAGTACTTGGTTTGACTACACAGATTGGAATTTTGTTTTATTTTTAAGCCTAAACCTAAGCTTATGACGGAGTCTGAAGGCTCGGAAGGATTGAATATGATACCGATGGGCATACCCCTGCCCAGCCTTCACGGTACCTGCAAAAATTGCGGAGCATCCATCAGCGGCAACTTTTGTTCGGCCTGTGGTCAGCGCACCTCTGTTAAGCGCATCAATTGGCGTGACGGCTGGAATGATTTCTGGAGCCGGGTATATGGCTTTGACGGAATGTTTCCACGCACCTTGCGGGATCTGACGATTCGCCCCGGCCAGGCGACCCGGGAATATATTAATGGTAACCGGGTGAAGTATTATGGCCCGGTAGGGTATTTCTTTCTGATGATTACGGTCTTTCTGTTGATCCTTTCGCTGATCAATCTGTCGTTCAAAGATTTTATGATGAGCATGCAAGCGACCTCTCAACAGACGGAGGGGCAGCAAAAGGTGGCGCAGATGTTTTCCAGCTGGATATCGGAAAACATGCGTATTTTTTCATTTGCCATCATTCCGTTTATTTCACTTTCGGCCATGTTGTTTTTCCGAAAGAGTAAATTGAATTTTCTGGAACATGCGGTGTTGCCCTTATATCTGAACGGGCATATCTATTGGTTCTCTACGATCTCTGCAATTGTTTTTAAGATTTCCGGTATCTCCTCCCTGAATTGGGTGGGCTCCATTCTTACGTTTGTTTTGTTTGGAATGGGCTATATGCAACTGATGAATTATCAGAGCCCGGTAAAAGCTTTTATCAAGGGAGTATTCACCTATTTTCTCGGATTTTTATTGTTCCTCCTTTTGTTCACCATTTTAGGCATCGTTTATGTGTTAAGCGACCCGGAGATGTTGGAACTCATGCACCCAAAGAACTAGCAGACTTCCACCGAAAGTAAAAATATAAGGGTACACCCAGGGCCGTCAGGAGCAAACCGAAGAGGGAGTTGATCAGAAGCGTGTTTCCATGTAGATAGTTCAGGGTGTCATTGTAAAGCGTAGCCCCCACAAAAAAGCCGGCAAACCCGACAAACAAGGCCGGAACAAACGGATACCCCCAGACTTTATAAGGACGTTCCGCTTCTGGCATTTTCTTTCGAAGGATAAATACGCCAAAAGCACTCAGTCCATAAAAGAGCCAACTCACAAACACCAGCATATCGGTGAGCATATCAAACGAGCCGCTGAGAATCAACAGCGAAGTCCACGCGGCATGAATCAGCAATGCGTTGCCAGGACTTTGAAATCGTGGATGAACGTTACCCACACTGGCGAAAAACCGTTTTTCCTGTGCCATCGCAAAACTGACACGCGCTGTAGCCAGGATATTTCCATTGGTCGTGCCAAAAGTGGATAGCATCACCAAAGCCGCAATCAAGCCTCCTCCGATCAACCCAAAAGCACGTGTGGCGGCATCAGAACCTACAAAAGAAGAGTGGGCCAATTCATCGATAGGCAACATATAAGTGTAGGCCAGCACCACCAAACCATACACTCCGATGGTGATGCTTAATCCGATCAGCAAACTCAGAGGGATGTTTCGCTGGGGGTTTTTGACTTCACCAGCCACGAAGGTGATGTTATTCCAGCCATCATAGCCCCAAAAAGCGCCAGAGGTAGCCGCAATGATGGCCAGTAACAAACTCCAATTGGAAAAAGACATGGTAGTCGAGGAGGTAATCACATTCGACCAGTTTCCTTTTCCGGAAAAGAGGAGTCCAATCACCAGGAAAGCCATGGCAGCAACTTTGAGTGCGGTAAACACCACCTGGATTCGTCCGCCAAAGGCAACGCTGCGCAGGTTGATCCAACTCAACAACACAACCAATAAAATGGTCAAGCCTTTCACGCCAATATTTTCAAGGGGATACAAGTGACCAATGCCCGGCAGATAAATAAAAAAGAGTTTTTCAACCTCAGGAGAGAAGCGCGGGAGGGTGTAAAAGTATTCGGCATAGATGGAAAAGACATAAGCAATAGAAGCAACTCCAGCCGTATTAAAGACAGCAAAGGCTGCCCATCCATAAAGAAATGCAATAAAATCGCCATACATCTTTTGAAAAAAAACATACTGTCCACCCGTCTCAGGCATCATGGCGGCTACTTCGGCATTGGTCAGAGCTCCGCACATCGTTACCAGTCCGCCAATCACCCACACCGCGATGAGAAGAATAGGGGAGCCTACCTGTGACGCCATCAGGGCGGGCTTCATAAAGATAGCCGACCCGATAATACCTCCCACCACCAGCGATACAGACGACCACAATCCAAACGTGCGGGTGAGTCGGGACATGGTGGGTGGGTTAGTCGAGGGTTGGGAAAGTCAAAATCAATGGCGTGAGGAATCTATTTCTTAATCTTTGAAGCGGTCACTAGCCATTGCTCTTTCAGTGAATCCTGTCCTTGAAGGTTGGCCGTCAATCCATCCACTAAGTATTTTGGAACGGCATCGTTGACACGAACTTTGGAGAGGATATCATTGAGCATATCGTTCGCATCATTTTTAGTGGAGAAATCGGTTGTTTCTGTCAATATTTTCTGAAAGCGCTCCAGTTCTTCCACAATGGAAAGGTCCACCGCATTTATTTTTTGTTTTTGAAGGGTGCGCTCCGAGATACAGCCATTAAAGGCTTCAATGATTTGATCAATTTCTTTGCGTCCCAGTTCCCCGCTTTTTACCCGTTCACTTACGGTTCCACATTCTTCAATAAACGCACTCATGATCTTTTTGAACGCCAGATTGGGAAGTTCAATTTGCGATCCGTCTCTTTTGATCAGCAGTCTTCCATCATAGGTAATTTGATTTTGAACCCGAAAGGCCAGCAGACTGAGGTAGCCATCTTTGATTACCTTCATCAGGCGATAGGATTTCTCCCACAACACCGGTCGGTAGATTTCATTGTCGAACCGCAGCATCCGGATCTCATGTGCCTTGAGCATCATTTTACTTTTTCCGGTTCCAATCTGAACCCGATCCAGCATGTCAAAAGAAATCATTTTGAATTCGCCTCTGACCGTATCTCCTTTGGCCGTTACAGCAAAGTCGGATTGGCCCCAGGACAGGTGCGACATTATGATAAAAAGAATGCTGACAAATTTCTTCACGGTATAAATGTTTGGTCAAATATAGTAGCTGGCTGCAAATTATGGCATTTGAACGGAAGGGTTTTGATTTCTTTCCGCCTATCGGTTAGCTTCGCACCGCACTTTCGCTAATGGTCAAGTACAATCCCAAAGTCTGGTTTTCCCACATCTTTCACGCCTACAGCCGGCATGTGATGCGTACGTTGACGCCTGCAGTGCTTTTCATGGCACTGTTTTCAGCATTGCTTTGTTATCTGCTTCTGGATGTATTCAACATCCATGAAAGTGACTTTAAGCCAACCACGGATATGCACTCCCTCCTGGGGGTGGTGTTGGGTTTGTTTTTGGTTTTCCGTACCAACTCGGCTTATGACCGCTGGTGGGAGGGACGAAAATTATGGGGAAGTTATGTCAACAATACCCGGAATCTGGCACATAAGCTCAACGCCTTTTTACCACAAGATGATCTGGAAAACCGCCAATGGTTTTCCAAAATGATTTCCAATCTGGTGGCTTCTACCCGCGATCATTTGCGGAATGAAGCCGGATACACCAACCTGCAAGTGCCGGACGAACATTTTCTTCCACGCATGCGAAAGGCCATACATATTCCGAACCGGATCAGTTCCTTGCTATATGAGCGTGTGAACGAACTGTATCGGAAGAACGTGATTACCGGAAATCACTTGTTTGTAATCGACAAGGAACTAAAAGAATTTTCGGACATCATCGGGGCCTGCGAACGAATTAAAAACACACCCATTCCTTATTCCTATACGATGTACTTAAAGCAGTTTATCTTTATTTACATCATCACGTTGCCATTGGCTTTTGTCACCAAAACCGGATACATGGCCATTCCGATGGTGTCACTCATTACCTTCGTTTTGCTGGGTGTGGAACTGATAGCCGAAGAAATTGAGGATCCGTTTGGTAAGGATATCAATGACTTGCCGACCGATGAGTTATCCGAACGCATAGCCGAAAATGTAGAGGAGATTCTTATTCAGAAAAGCTAGCTCCAATAGTCATACTGCATGTAGCTGGCGGTTTCATCGGCTGCCTCCTTGCCCAGCAGGCGGGAAATAACATAAAAGGACATGTCTATGCCCGCAGATATACCGGCTGATAAGACAATCTTTCCATTATCCACCCAACGCTCCTGCGGCATTAATACGGTATCCGGAGCCACCGACCGCATCATCTCTACCGCTCCTTTGTGCGTAGTGGCTTTTAATCCATGAAGAAGATCGGCCTTTGCTAACAATAACGATCCTGTGCAAACAGACAACACCATCTCGGCTGTTTGATGCTGGTTTCTGATCCAATTCAGCAACACCGGATTATCCATTTCTTTTCGGGTACCAAACGGTTGGCCATCGGCATGGTATCCACCGCCTCCGGGAATTAAGACCATGTCGGGTAGAGGTTCTTGCCCCAACACATACGTGGGGTTGATCATCAGATGATTACGGGCCCGGATCGAAGGTTTTTCGGCAACGGTAAACACCTCAAACGGTTTAGCGTTGGAAGACCGTAGCCCACAGACCGAGAACACTTCGAAGGGGCCGGCAAAGTCCAGTACTTCCACTTCATCAAACAAAAGAATGGCCAGTTTGCGGGTCATCGATTTAAAAAGCTACTGAGTAAATAAAATAGAAGATGATCAAGACAATCATCACGGCATACATGATCAGATCTACCCGCACGTATGCCTTATACTCCTGATATAGATCTTTTAATTTTTTAAACATTTTTGAACGCCATAGGGGTAAAGATCATGGAATGTGTCTCTAAGATCGTAACCATTCATCACATGAAAAAAAACCGACTAAAAGATAACTCCTGCAAACGGTTAATGCTAATCATTCCCTTGGATAAATAAAAAAACAAATTCTTAACATCTCAAAGAAACAAAATTCAAAGGTTTACGTCTTAACACGGTGGCCTATGAAGCTAACTCCTGAACGAAAACAACTTTTTGACAGATCAGAACTTTAAAGTTCTTTGACTGTTACCCTTTCACACACCTATTTACCTGATAACAAACGACATGCGGTTAAAACTATTACTGATTCTGCTATTTCCCTGGGTTGCTATTGCTCAAAACAAATTTACCATGAGTGGTTACGTCAAAGATGCAACCGATGGCGAAGCGTTGATTGGCGCAACTATCTACATTTCTTCGCTGGGCACAGGCGCTACTACCAACGTGTATGGGTTTTATTCCATCACCCTTCCTGAGGGTTCCTATGAAATCGACTTTAGTTATATCGGCTATGCCACGCAAAAGAAAGTAGTTCAACTTACCCAAAACAACCGGTTGGATATCGAATTGGAGGCCGAAGGGAAACAACTGCAGGAAGTGGTGATAACATCGGAAAAAGAAGAACAAGGTGTCAAGGCGCTGGAGATGAGTACGAATCGGTTGGACATCAAAACCATCATCCGGATTCCAGCTTTCCTGGGCGAAGCCGATGTGATCAAAAGTTTGCAGCAATTACCCGGGGTGACCACCGTGGGAGAGGGGGCTTCCGGTTTTAATGTGAGGGGTGGCAATGTCGGTCAGAATCTGATCTTACTGGATGAAGCTACCGTGTATAATTCCTCCCATTTGCTGGGATTTTTTTCAGTCTTCAATCCGGATGCAGTAAAAGATACCAAACTTTATAAGGGAGCCATTCCTGCCCAGTTTGGTGGTCGTATTTCTTCCCTGTTGGATGTTCGGATGAAAGAAGGAAACAATAAAGACTATGAGGTAAACGGAGGGGTGGGCACCATTTTCAGTCGGGTAGCCGTGGAAGGTCCGCTGTTCAAAAGCGATGGTTCTTTTATTGTGGCAGGCAGAAGATCGTATGCGGACATCCTTGCCCGACCGTTTGTTGAGATTTTGGGAGATGGAGGCGCCTTAAACTTTTATGATTTGACCGGCAAAGCCAATTATAATATCAATAAGCGCAACCGCATTTTCGTATCAGGCTATACAGGTCGCGATAATTTTTTCTTTGCCCGCAATCAGGGCTTTTCCTGGGGTAACAATACGGGTACCATCCGATGGAATAAAATTTTTAATGATCGCCTGTTTGCCAATTTCTCAGGAATCTTCAGTCGCTATGATTACACTTTACAATTTGGGGAAAACGATCGCGACAGATTTAAGTGGACATCGTCCATCCGCAATCTGACGTTTAAGCCTTCCTTCACCTATTTTATCAACACGCAAAACGAGTTGTCTTTTGGAGTCGAAGCCAATTATTATTCCTTTAAACCAGCTAACGCCACGGTGACATCCAGTGGGAAAAGCGAACCCATCAGTTTGCCGGAGAAGTTTAACCTGGAGTCAGCGGTCTATCTGGGGAATAGTCAGAAGATCGGTGAACGGTTCGCCATCGAATATGGGCTGCGATTCTCTTATTTCAATGGGTTTGGCCCGGGCACCGTGTATACGTTCAATGATACGATCCCCGGAAGAAGAAGAAGTCCGGTATCGCAGGAAACCGTAAGCCGGGGCAAGACCACGTCTACCCATCAGAATTTTGAACCCCGCTTTTCCATGAAAGTAGAATTGGATGATCGCAGTTCATTAAAAGCAAGCTACACCCGGATGGCCCAGTATCTTCATCTCATTTCCAACACGACTGCTTCCAATCCATTGGACGTTTGGACGCCCAGTTCCAATAACATCAAACCGCAGTTGGGCGACCAGTTTGCGCTGGGATACTTTCGCGACTTTGGTCAAGAGCGTTCCTATGAGTTTTCAGTGGAGAGTTATTACCGAAACACACAAAATCAAATCGACTACATTGATGGAGCCGACTTGCTGATCAATGAATTTCTGGAGGGCGACCTGCTGGTAGGGAAGGGACGCGCCTATGGTCTGGAATTTTATCTTCAAAAGAAAGTCGGTCGGCTGAACGGATGGGTGGCCTACACCCTCGCCCGTACCGAGTTGAAAGTAGACGGCATCAATCGCAACGAATGGTATGCCACGCGGTTTGATCAGACACACAACCTGAAGGTCAGCGGGTTTTATGAAATCAATAAGCGCTGGTCGGCTTCAGCCAACTTCACGTTTGTCAGCGGCACTCCCAACACATTTCCTACGTCACGGTATGTTATTCAAGGGGTGTTGATTCCCTACAATGCAGACGACTCGCGGAACAACGTCAGATTACCGGCTTATCACCGACTGGATATTTCTTTCCGGCTGGAAGGAAAGACCCTGAAACGCAATGGCAAAGAGCGGAAGAATTCTGATTATTGGGTGTTTGGGGTTTACAATTTGTATGGAAGAAGAAATCCTTTTTCAACATATTTCACTCAGGGGACAGACCGGGTGGCTCAGGGAGCTCCCATCAACAGCGAGGCCCGGCAGCTCTCGATCATCGGTACCCTCATCCCTTCTGTTTCATATAACTTTAAATTCTGATCATTTATGATTCGTCTAATAACTTCTTTTGTTGGTGTGGGCATGATGGGTTTGTTTCTGCTGTCATGTGATGATGTCATCGACCCCACCTTGAAAAACGCAGAACCGGTGTTGGTGATTGATGCGTGGTTAACCAATAAGCCTGGGAAACAACAGATCCGGATTACGAAAACACAACCGTATTTTGAAAGCGTATTGCCTCCCGGTGTTTCAGGAGCTGCCGTGCAGGTAGTGGATGAAAATGGCTTGGTCTATACGTTCACCGAAAGCGGGCAAACAGGTCTGTATGAGTGGACCCCGGTCGGGACGGAAGTCTTCGGTCAGGAAGGTCTCGATTATGAACTAGCGGTAGTGGTGGATGGTGAAACGTTTGTAGCCACTTCTCGCATGGGACGGGTGCCAGAGATTGACAGCATCACTTTTTTCAGGGAAGAAGCTACCCAGTTTACCGATGAACAGTTTCAGGCCGAATTCTGGTCAGTAGATGTGGAGGGAGAAGGAGACTCCTATTGGATACGCGCCTACAAGAACGGACAGTTGCTAAACAAACCCAGCGAAATCATTACTGCCTATGATGCCGCCTTCTCGAAAGGAGGAAATTTTGATAATGCCAACTTCATTGTGCCCATCCGCAGAGCCATCAATCCTTTTGATGAAGACCCTGCCGATGACAGCAAAATCCTTTCACCGTATGTGGTGGGGGATTCTGTGTATGTAGAAATCAATGCCGTGACCGAAGCTGCCTTTAATTTTCTGAACGAAGTGCGTATTCAAACCGACCGGCCCGGTGGTTTTGGAGAATTGTTCTCCACGCCATTAGCCAACGTATCTACCAACATTACCAACACCGCTACCAATGGATCAAAGGTGGTAGGTTTTTTTAATGTAGGCACCGTGTCGGGGCTAGGTCGGAAATTTACCAGTCTGGACGATTTGAGCGAGAAGTAAAAATCTTCTGTCAGCCGGAGGCTCTCGAAGGCATGTGCGTGATAAGTCATGGTTCGAGGGCCTCACCATGACAAGCTCACGGGAAAAATTTACTTTGAAAACTTCGGTCAGCCTAAGGTTCCCGAAGGCAAGTGAGTGGTAAGTCACGGTTCGAGGGACTTTGAAGTTTCTTTTTAGCAACAACCATTTCTTTATCTTTGGCAGATTACGCTATCACATGAGAAAGCTGCTTCTGTTATTTTGTCTGATCAGTACAGTCGGTGGGGCGCAAACCACCCTCAACACCAACCCACCCTCCTTGCGTTGGTATCGACTGAAAACTCCTCACTTTAAAATTCTTTATCCCCAAGGTTTCGAGGTGCAGGCACAACGGATGGCCAACACCCTGGAGACCATTTACGAACCAGAGGCCGCCACCATGGGAGTGAAACCTCGGCCCATTCCGCTGATTCTACAAAACCAGTCGTCCATCTCCAACGGGTTTGTCACGCTGGGGCCACGCAGATCTGAATTTTTCTCCATGCCCTCTCAGGATTACAATTTTGTCGGCACCAACGATTGGCTGGATTTATTGGCCGTACACGAATACCGGCACATCGCCCAGTTTCAACGAAGCATGACGGGCATCAATAAACTGGCCTACTATGTTTTTGGTCAACAGACATGGGCAGCCTTAAGCTTTGTCTCAGCGCCTCAGTGGTTCTGGGAAGGAGATGCCGTAGCCATTGAAACAGCCTTTACCCCTTCCGGACGCGGACGCATCCCCCATTTTGACATGATTTTTCGCAGCAACCTGCTCGAAGGAAGATCCTTTAACTATCACAAACAATACCTGCGTTCTTACAAACACAACATTCCTAACCATTATGTGCTGGGATATCAAATGGTCAATTATCTGCGCGATAAAACCAATGATCCGATGATTTGGGAAAAAATTGCAAGACGGGCCTGGTCAGGATCCATTATCCCGTTCACATTTTCATCGGCCATTAAAAAAGAAACAGGTCTCTATGTCACGGATCTTTACCGGGAGATGGCGGCCGATCGTCAGCAAAAATGGAAGACACAAACCGATACCCTCGTGTTGACTCCCGTGGAGACCTTAACCCCCCGTAAAGGAAAAGCGTTTACCGACTACCAGTTTCCGCAGGTGTTAGACGATGGCCAAATCCTTGCACTGAAGAATGGCATCGGAGACATCGATCAGTTGGTGGTGGTCGGAAAATCAGGGCGAACTTTTGTTCCCGGCATTGTCAACAACTCCGGAATGTTATCGGCTGCCCAGGGGCGCATTGTATGGAATGAATACCGCTTTGATCCCCGCTGGCCTATGCGCACCTACTCCGTGGTGATGGGGTACGACACCCGTGCCAAGATGAAACATCAGGTGTCGAAAAGATCCAGGTATGCCGGAGCCGCACTATCACCCGATGGAAATACCATCCTCACCATCGAGACCGGAACCGATTACCAGACACGGATGGTCTTGCTGGATTATCTCACCGGAGCGGTGATCTCAACCTTTGAAAACCCGGCCAACAGTTACTACTCCATGCCCGTCTGGGAAGATGACAACAGTGTGCTGGTGATTAAAACCCTTCCGAAAGGCAAAACCATTACACAGTTAAACGTAAAAACCGGAGAGCAAAAAGATCTGTTGCCTGTTACGCAGGATAACCTGGGCGCGCCCCGCCCGTATGGGCGTTACATCTTTTATAATTCCCCCCGCAGCGGAATCGACAACATTTACGCCTGCGATAGGCAAACCGGAATTCAGTATCAGGTAACGGTGAGCAAGTATGGAGCCTATAATGCCGTGGTATCTTCTGATGGAAAAAAATTGATTTATTCCGATCACACACGCGATGGACAGGACATCGTGCAGACCGACATCGACCCCGCGCGATGGAAAGTCGTTTCAAGTCAGCCCCGGCAGCCTTCTACGTTTTTTAAACACCTGGTCGAGCAGGAGGGGCACCCCGATATTTTAAGTACCGTTCCGACAACTCAATACGAAGCAAAGCCTTACTCCCGCGTCCGGGGAATGGTTAACCCACACAGTTGGGGAGCGTTTTTTAATAATGATCTGACTGGCGCATTTGTTGGAGTTAATTCAAAAGACATATTGAGTACAACCCAAGTTTCCGTTGGATACGGGTTTGATATCGCAGAGCAAACAGGATTATGGAACGCAACAGTAAGCTATCAAGGATTTTATCCAATTATAGATGTCAGTGCGTTTGCAGGTAATAGATCCATAAATGATGGGCAATTGCCGATTCGATTTATTGAGCGGAATGCTCCACCGACTCAAGATACAATTCAAGATGTTACGATTTTTAGAAATCTCAATTTAAAATGGAAAGAGCAAACCATCAATGCGGGACTGCGTTTACCATTTATAACTACTCACTCAAAATACATTTCAGGGGTTGAAATTTCCAATAATATCGGATATACCGCTGTATCTAATTTTACTACTGGTATTCCTGAATTCAATGCATCGCTTTATCAAATTAATGGACGACCATTTGAGGTTAACAGAGTTTTGCCGGCAATAATCGTCAATGATACAGTTCAGTCAGTCTATACAACAGCCCTAGTCGATTATGTTGGAAATAACACACTTGTATTTAATAAGTTTAAGATTAATGCTTACGCGTTTTTGAAACAAAGCCAACGTGATTTCCTTCCACGCTGGGGTTATTCCGTTAATCTGGAAACTCACAAAACAATTTCTGGAAGCAATCTAGAAGGAAGTCTTTTTGCATTTTACACCCGAATTTTTCTTCCAGGGATTTGGAAGCATCATTCGATTAATGGCTATTGGGCTTATCAAAGCACCAAGTTTGGCGATCAAATATCAACCAATTATATTTTCGCTAATAAAGTACCAGTGCCTCGTGGAGTTTCAGTGTTTAGAGCTCAGGAATTTTATTCAATGTCGGCTAACTATGCTTTTCCATTAGGGTACCCTGATCTTGCACTCGGCCCACTATTAAATATTCAACGAATACGGTTAAACGGCTTCATTGATTATGGTTTTGGTAATAGCCCACTTTTTGAAAGAAGCCAGACTTATACTTCGGTAGGAGGTGAAGTTAAATTTGATATAAACGTTTTTCGTTTTCTGCCTCAATTTGATATCGGTTTTCGATATTCTGTAGGTTTGCAACCATCTACTACACTGTTTGAGGTGCTGATAGGAAACATAAATTTTTGAGTTTTAACAATCTCCTTATCAATGCTTTGAAAGTTTAGATTTGGTGAGTTATGGATGAAATAACCGATGAATGCCCGGGCGTTGCGTATCAGTAACCTTCATGAAATCTAGACTACTGATATGCGTAATTTTTGCTTCCTGTCAACCGGAAAGTAACAAGCCGGTTGCTGGCGCAGACTTCCTGAACACTCTAAGTAACATTCAAGTCTATTCGGGAGACTCGATAAACGTAAGCCTGACCGAAGAGCAACTGGAGAAGTGGAATCTCAGAAGTGTAGACAGTCTTTTCTACCAGACGTACTTGGCTACTGATAAAAACTTTTGTGGCTTCCAAAGGAATGACAGCCGAGTCGGTGGAGCAGATTGTCGACAGTACTATTACGGACGGATAAAACCCCGTAAAGAGGGATTGCAGCAAGTTTTGGTTCTTCAGCGATATTACTTTAACGACTACGAGAATACGCTATTTCTAATGACATTTGATGCGAACGACTCGTTGCAATCAGTGCTTCCGGTGGCATCATTGGTCTTTCAGGCAGAGATCGAGCCAATTTTCACTTCGACTATTTACCCTGACAAGGTAGTCAAACAAGAAGTCACAAAAATGAAAATACCGGAGGAGGTTGATACCGTGCAACACCGACTGCTGTATTGTACGGACAGTGTAACTAAGACCTATACACTTGTCAGAGGAAAGTATGAGTTAACTAAAAAAGATAGTGCCAGATATTGTGTATGGAAAAATGATCCGGACTAACAAAGGAGGACACCCCACCGTGAATGGGTTGCTCCTCACGCCAAAGGAAGCCTGAGAGAAGAGCGAACCGCCAAGCCGACCACCACGGCAAAAAGACGGCAAATGAACGGTCAAAAGACGGCAAATGAGCTGCCATAGCGTCACCTCCCGGCACACTACAAAAACTATTGGCAATGACTGGATGCATTCGAAATATAAAGTTTTATCTTCGTTTACCCGCAAAGTGATAACGACTATTAGGATGCAGGGCTAGAAAATGGAGAAACGAATCAAATTTAGACGGCAAGAGCGTTCAGATGTAGAGACCCAGTTTTGGCTAAGGGTATTAGCCTTTGCCATCGATAGCTTTATCATGGGTCTTCTGCTCGTTCCGATTATGATTAGTGGATTATCTTTTTTTTCAATGGTGCTAGGTGAAAAACGGAGCAATGATTTGATCGATCCTGCATTTATGATGGGAATGCACATGGTTGCTTTTATAGGCTATTCATCGATCATGGAAAGCTCACGATTACAGGGAACCATTGGAAAGTGGTTTATGCGTTACCGTGTGTGTGATTTAAACTTCAATCGAATATCTCTGAGTAAAGCACTCCTTCGGAATACCATAAAAGTGGTATCGATTCTATCATTCATAGGGGTATTGATCATTGATATGACACCTAAGCGTCAAGGGCTTCATGATTGGCTAATGGGAACCGTACTAGTCCGGAGATAATCAATCGGCATGATGATAAACTAAAAGCATAACTCTATGACAGATGAGAAGCGAAAAATAGTTGCCTTTGTGGCGGGTATTCTGATCTCCAGGCCAGCCGTACCCCCACGTTCCATCTATGATTATACATTAACCAAGTATTTTGATGTTTCATGGGAGATGGTAGATGACAAGATCAACGTTTATGATTATGATCGGGGGTGTCATGTCACGGGAAATTTGAATGGCCAGGAATATTCTCTTTACGATTATGGCGACTCCGCTTATACCAATCTGAAGATAAATGAGCCTGATAAATTTGAGGGGTATGATTATGGGACCTCCTCCTATTTTAATGGCACGGTAAACGGAAACGCTATTTCGTTGTATGACTATCAGACAGCCACGTATTTTGAGTACCAAATCTAGCAATCAAAAGGGACTCCCGAGAGGCCAACATGCTTCGCCTCAATGATTGATCACATTCCTTATCGACACAGATGAAACATACAGATGTATTTAAGACTTTTTGTAAGGCATTCGGACTTTATTTTGCGATTCAGGTTCTGATAAACATCAAGGAGACATTCTTCTTTGGTGTTGTCAACAAACTTTATGATGACAATCCAGTTGACTTTTACTACTTTACTGGAGCACAAATCTTTAATGTAATTTTTAATGGGATGGCCGCCTGGATTTTAATCAGTAAAGCTGATCTAATAACAAGTAAATTTTTGAAAGACTCTTCAGACAGGTTTGATATAATGATAACCAAAAGGGACCTGATGGAATTGATAATTATTGGCGTTAGTGGAGTTATCATTCTGGATGCAATACCTGACTTCTTTCACAAAATTGTTTACTATGTTTATTTTAATCCATACGAAGAATATGAGCGGGAGCGTTTTTGGACTAATCAAAATAGGGCAGACATATTTTATTTTGGTTTCAAGATGGTGGTCGGGCTGCTGGTACTCGTTAATTACCGAATCATTTCCAAACGACTGATAAGCATCGGAGAAAAAGATGATCATATCGCCAGTTAAATGAAACGCCTAGCCACGCCCATCCTGGTTCTGACCATCGTCTTTGGTTGCCAACCCAAAAACAGCGACTTTAACCCTTTCGATGATGAGTATAAGTTTCATGATAAGTTTAAGTTATCAGATCATGATACCGTGATGGGCGAATGTGGGTATTGGAATTTGACCAATAGAAATGACGGCACGTACTACCAGTTTTACTTAAGTGAGAAAGAGATAGTCGCCAAGGGGTTTAACATTATCCTGGATGACATCAACGTTGATTTTGGCGAAAATGGCCCCAATCCCCACGAATTTGTCGAAGCGCTGAAAAGCCATCCACTAGACACAATGAGGATAAAGTCACTCTTGAAAATATTTGATCTCAAGAATGTGACGTTTTTGTACGACACAACTTCGCTGACAGGCCTTGCCATGGTAGACCAAAACGATTCTGTTCACCTGGCAGAGGTGGTACCATTCTGGAATGGTAGAAGCATAGTCCGGCAAGTTCAATATTTTAAAGGACTAAACTGAACGGAGAGCTGCCAATCCCACAGCTGGCCAATGCCAGGGCTTTCTGACCTCTAAAAAATTGTGGAATAAGATGGAAAAGACTTAAAAAAACCTTTATTTTAGAAGGGAAGATAGTATTTAGGTATAAAATGGCAGACGGTGGGACATAAATTGAAATGACTGGAATGAGATTCAAGTATAGATTTACACCATTTCATCTGGTCGCACTATTCTTTCTTGGTTACGGAATATATACATTGTACAGCGACTTAAAAATTGATTACGAACTTGGTTTAGGCGGACTCCTTCCGTATGTACTCATCAGTTTTTCGTTGGGAACTCTTCTTGTTGACGTAATCATTCAACTTGTGATTAGCTATGCAATAAAGACGCATACCCATCAAACTATCTATCTGACAGAGTTTATAATTGTAGCTATTGGACTTCTATGTTATTGGAAAGCATTTTACCCAACAATTATCAGACAATAAACTTAGTTAACTAACAACCCGGTCATATGAATAAAAATATAATTATTGGACTCCTGACAGTTGTGTCAGTGCTTTCGCTGACATACGGATACGTTCAAAAGCAAAGAGCAGACGAACAGGAGGCTATTGCGATGGAGAATATAAAGATCGCGAACGAACAGAGAATCATGGCCGAACAGGCAGCCAAAGAAGCTGAGAGGCAGAGAATAATGGCTGCCGCTAGTGAACATCGAGCGATGGAGCAAGCGGCAATGGCTCAAAAAGCTCTGGAAGATGCTAAAAGAAGAAAATGAAATACAAGATAGTCTAAGTATGTGTAATTGCATATATCCAGATATTAGCGGCAAGCGGCTAAGGAAGATGAGATACATTACAACGACAATTTTAATTTTAGCTTTATCGACTTGCGGTACAAAGGAGAAAGAAAACCTATTGGCAGGTGACTTATACTTTGGCTTCTTTCGACTTGGGAGTTATTACAATGTTAGTGACAGTGTAAGAGCAAATTTTGAAACTTACTTGGATACGTTGGATTTGGGGAAAGCTGATAAGGAGACCATTAGACTTATTAACTCTTATAAAAAGGTTAAAGAGGAGAAATTAATTTATAAGCCCTTCGTTGACATATTGGTATCATCGGACTCAGTTGTAAAGCTGTATCTTGACTCAGCAGACTACGACCGAATAAAAATTTACAAAAGACGACAACTTCAAACGGACAATAAGAAAATAAGAATTAAAGCAAACGTGAGACAATTCGACAATGGATATTTTTACTGCAAAGAGTTGGTAAGCGTTGAGATGGTTGACGGAGAGACTCTACAACGACAAAAGAAATTAAAAATAGAAGACTATAATTAAGTGCGGGACTAACCGCCAGCCGCTAACAAAAGTGGCTGTTGCACAACCAGGATTTTGGGTTTTGCTGAAAAATGAACTATAAAATTCCAACGGCTGCTATTTTTGAAAGTATTGGTTCAAATCATCACTGGTGTACCCCATTCCCGAAAGAAAAATCTTAATAATTTGTACGTTTGAAGTATGAACGTAAAAAATAGACTTCGGAATAGCTTGGTTAGAAGACTTCAACAATTGTCTACAGACAAATTGACTGAAGTAAATAACTTATTGGGTAAAATAGAAGACCAACATAAATCTAAAGATAAGACCCTAAAGCTGGCCGGGACATGGAAGGACTTAGATAAAGGCTTTTTCAATGAGATGACGGAGAAACTTCACGATAACAGAATGAAGACAGACAAATAACGAAAAACATTACGAATCTATAAAAGGACTCAAAGTAGAAAATTGGAAGAAGTCAGAAGTCCAGGGATCATAACAGCAGTGTTTCTTCACTGGCGCACTGAGCTGACGGAGAGAACCATGCAGAGATATTATATTTTAGAAGGACTCTTTATCTTGCTGGGACTGGGATTTCTGGTGACAGCGATAAAATACCCGAAAGACATTTTTATAAAATTGCCCCTGGAGATTGTTAAACTTCCCTTCCGAAGGTTCTGGTGGTTAATATCTTTACCGCTGACAATTTTGGCCATCCCCCTAATCTATTTTGGTGAAAAGTATAAATGGCGAATTACCCCGATCTTACTGAAATTACTCAACTTGGGTGAAAGTGATAAGAGTGGAAATCGAAAACGGTAACATCAATCTTCTCCCATATCAAGCAGTCATTTTAAGGTTAAAGTAAAGAAAACGCCCTGCCATACAGCAGATAACGACCATAGCCCCCAGGCGGGGCTGCTGCGTTTCTGTTAAGTCAGCGGTATTATTTTCTCCCACTGAGACGGCCTATTTCCTCCCAAGGGTTTTTTCTCACCCTTAAAAAATTTGAAGACAAAATTGAAAAGATTCAAAAAATCTGTATTTTAGTAGAGAAGATAGTCTTAAGGTCGGGACAAATTGTTTTTCAAACAAAATAGTTGACTAACCATTAATAAGGATTTCTCGCAGGAACAAGTAAGAGGTTCGGTGACAACTTGGTCTTTGAAAAAGATAAAACGTATAAAGTTTAAAATACAATAAAGCAAACCCTTCGTATTTTTTAAAATGATTTACCTCTTAAAATACCTCTCGCATTTGGCACATGCCATGGCCACGCAAACCCACCTCGACTCTAAAGCCATGGCAAGAGCCAAATTCCAACGATCTTCAGATTTACCAATTGATAACCTTATATTTGGTTATGAACAGTGAAATTCCATGGTTATAGAGTACAAGTTGTCAGCTTTAATTAGTTAATCATGAATCATATACTTGACCTAGATAAACAGGCAGACGAACTATTCAAGGTTTTTACAAAAATTCAAGAAGGTAACACAATCTTGTTTCTTGGGGCAGGTGCATCTGTCGGTGAGAAAAGATACCTAAGCAAGGAACTTATTGAATACTACGAGGCTCACTTAGGTAAATCAATTGGAGAAACAAACATTACTAGATGGATAGACATTCTATCAGCAGATTCAGGATTTGACCGAAAGCACTTTGATACAGAAGCCGTAAAAATACTCCAGAAACTACCTGTATCGGAGGCACACAGAATTTTGGCTTCAATGAGATGGCGCGAAATCATAACCACAAACTTTGATCTCCTGATTGAACAAGCATATGATAATGTCAAAAATACAACTAGTAAAGCGCTTGATCTAAAAACCGTTAAGCACCTAAAGCAATATAATTACAGAGAATCCAATGCTGAAGTTAGATATGTTAAGCTAAACGGCTGTATTCAAGACGCGAGTCAATATCCTTTGGCATTTTCGACTGACGATTTTAAAAAGTTGAATTCATTTTATAAGAATGTTTTAAATGACTTACGGAATTTGAGTGACAATATCTCGTTCATGTCAATTGGGTATTCCTATACAGATGAATTTGGAAGGGGTTTATTGGAAAAATTCGACACGTATAATTATCGCGAGAGACGATGGATTATAAATGTCGATCCATATCCAAATGAAGGCGCCTTAGCTTATTACACGAAGAATAGAATATCCATTATTAAAACCTCCTTCCAAGATTTTTTTAAAAGATATTCGGACTGGGAAAAAACAGCCGCTGACTCTGTAATAAAGAGAAAAAGTCTTTCCATCACAAATAGCAAAGGTTCTCAGATTGGTGCGCCTTACAGATTGTTGCTAAACATGGACGGTATTGTAAGGCAGCTTAACACGCATTCTAAAGAGAGATTCATAAAAGAGATTGATTTTTACAAAGGCGAAGAACCAACATTTAACTTAATAACAAGAGGAGTTGATGTTGTCCGAACAAAACTTCTTAAACAATTCCAAGACGAGATTCTACAATCGTTGGAGGCAAAGGGCGCAACCTTCGTTCCTATATTTTTTATTACTGGTGATTTTGGAATTGGTAAATCCACTTTCGCGCTTCGCTTAATATATGAGCTTGAAAAGGACTCATCTCTAGACATTGTCTCATTCGAAATAACTGATTTTAATCGCGCAAAAAAGGAAACCCTAATCGAGCTGGTAAATACATGTCATTCAAAATATATCGCCCTTTATTGTGATGAGGTTGAGATTGAAAGCAATTTCAAAACACTGTTGGACATTCAGCGCGATCTGAGTATTGAGCAATTTCAAGATTCTAACGTTTTCTTTATCGTTCCCATAAGAGAAAACATATTAGCTAAGTACAAACTTGGCAGAAAGATATCACGTTCAGTCGAATTCCAATTTGATGGTGGGCTTGAAGAAGATGAGGTGGGTGATTTACTAGAGAAGTTAAAAGAAACGGGGCTTGTTGAGTATCGTGATGCGCGTGAAAAGAATACCATTCTTAAGAAAATTCAACGAGATTTTGATTCGGACTCATTTATTTCATTGATGGGCATCATAACCTCAGGGCGTCACGAGAACGATCTAATAAGTTGTTTCAATCAGTTATCAAAAGATGCACAAAATGCGTTTTTATACACAGCTCTTCTCCATAAGCATAAGTTGTTGATGCCAGCAAGCTGGTTAAAACACAATATCTCAATGGATTGGGAAGAATTTACAAACAAAATAGTCAAAGCAGAGGGAAGGGGAATTCTATTTCAAGAGATAAGAGTAACTCATGGTACACAACCTGATTTATACTTCAGAACGAAACACCCGCTTATTGCTTCAAAACTCGTAGATCAGTTCATTCCAAATAAAGACAAGCAGCTTTCATTTTATGAAAGAATGTTGAGAACCATCGATGTAGGTCAGACAAATTCATATCTAGTTAATAACCTTCTAAAGGCTTTCTCTAAGAGTGAAGAGTTTAATTCATCTCAGATTAACAAACTTTTCGACATTGCTAATCAACGACTTTCGGATGACCCGTACTTCTTGCTGAACTACGCTATCAACCTACAGAGTCGAGGAGAAGAGGATGCGCTAAAAAAAGGTATTGAGACTTTGATTTATGCGGAGTCATTAATTGACTATCGGAATCATAGGTTTATCCATAGAAGAGGCGTATTGAATTTTGAACTAGCCAAAATCTATTTCAAAAAAGAGAAATTGCTGAACTACACAAAGCTGTATCTAAATGAAGCAAAGGAATTGTTTGTCGCTAAGCAGTTATATGATCCATGCTCAGCTTATGGGTATGTTGACTACATAAAACTGCTGATATGGGAAATCGGCCATATTGAGTATGATCCAGAGGATGAGATGCAGATACAAATAAAAATTGAGGAGTTATTTGATACAGCGAATCGGACAGTAACGGATGGAATTGAAAGGATAAATAGTTTGCAAGGAACTTATGCTGAATATTTACGTCAAGTTTCGGACAATCACGACTACAAAGAGCACCTTGACAAATTGTACAATAATGTCAAGTTAAGACCGTATGCGTGTATACTACTTCATAATTACTACTCTTCGAGAAATAATATTGACGAGTGCCTTGGCCTCATTGACGAAATGGAGTCTTATCAAGATAATTTTGAAGTTCTAAAGTTTCTATTCAAGCACTATGGGCGAAATCTTCATGATCCCAATAATAGGATAAAGCTTTTACGTCTGTCTAGAAAGAGTGAAAATCTCGAAACAGAAAACCCTTTGAGATTTAACTATTTCAATTTTATTGCAGAGACATACAACTATCATCATTTTGAAGGCAGGAGATATTTGGAAAATATCCAGTCACAATTTTGGAACCTAAATCCGGAATTCCATTTGGTCTGGCTTGATCAATCAGGTAGGGAAGAATTGTTTGATGCAAACATAATAAAACGAAGTAGTGAGAAATATAAGGCGGTTAAATTGTCCTCAATTCAATTAACCGTTAGACTCATCAAAGGCAATTATGACAAGTACGAAGTTGGGCAGGAGGTTAAAGTAAAACTACACTTTTACTTGTATGGACTAATGGCTGAAATTGTCAATAGCAAGACACCTTTAGTTGGAACCACTTAATCCGCACACACTTTGCATGACCTCACATACGGCCCACATCCAAGCCAAGCAAGGAGTGTGTTCAATGTGTACTAAAAAGGATTGGCATCAATTAACAAGTGACAATGACTAGGCTACGAGTGAATTGATGAGAAACGTAATTGAGATTTCGGCATTTGGACTCTTTGGACTATGGTTCTTTCTAATTCCTTCAATCATGATAATGAAGATAAAGTATTTCAAGAGACTGAAAGGAAAGGAATTTAAAGGGACGGCAGACCTGTTTTCTTTTTTAAGTGCTGAGTGGTGGATCGCTGGACTAACTTGGTGCATCCCTATAATTGGACAACATAAGGGCACAGAATTAAACCAATTAAGAAAGTCAGCAAATTCAAGAATTTACATTTTATATTTTGTATTGTTGACACAATTGATTTTAGTTGCACTCCATTAACAAAATTGGATGAAGCGACTCAGCCTGCAAAAGCAGTGACTGTTTGAAAATAGTTAAAATCTGTGCCCTAGTACTGAGAGATATATAATACGTGAATCTAATTGTATGTGTTTAGGCGTTGTTAGCTGAATAATTTGAATAAGTAAACTTTAAACGTATGGGACTTGGCAAAAATCAATTAATGGGAATTTTGTTTATTCTAACTCTTTTTATGGGTTCTTGCGGGAATGACGCAGAAAATTTTCTGACAATTACTGGGACTGTCAAATATGTCGAAACTTATTCAACAGCGAAAACACTTCCAATCAAATTGAGTATCTATGATTTAGACAAACCGTTTGACAGGTCAAAGCCTGATATCAACAGAGTCTTAATGGAAACTGTAAATACTGACGATGACGGTATATACACTTTCGTAGTAAATCGAGGGGCCCTTCCTAACAACGCATCTTATAGTGTAACGGTAGGTATAGATAGTTTACTTGTAACTGACGAATTTACACCTTGCTTTGGGCAATCTTCCGGAAATGGTAAGATTTCAAACAACAATAGAGTAGTAAGAGACATACTAGTCGATTACCCTGCTTACCTTCAACTAACTTTTGATAAAGTTGATCACCTTACTAGTGACCGAGTAAGATTTTATAGACCTTCTTGCATACTTGCAGTCCAAGAGACAACGATTGCAAAACCGGACACGACAGTATTGGAAACATTACAATTCTCTATTTTTAATGAAATAGACATTGGTTATTTTTTACTAAGGGAGAATGAAGAGATGGTCAGATTTGAAATAACAGATATTGTGTTGATAAAAAATGATACTGTTAAATTAAAAATTGAGTACTGATTGCTCACCCTGTAATAAAATAGTATACAGTCAAATACTCCTGACTGTAGTGTTACCTAAACCCTATCACTGTGTGATAACTAGTTTTCATATGTCGACTTTACGCTTAGAGAATTCTGACAGACAGAGATTTCACAAAGTCCAAAGCCGTTTGATGGCTGAGAAATACTAAGTAGCTCTAAACGTCCACCCGCACACAAACCACTTCGCCCGCCTGGTTAGCCTCCTTTAACAGGAGTCCGGAAGTTTTGAAAATCGGGCATTTTCAAGCTATTTTTGCCTACTTTAACAGTAACAACACCTGTCTGGCGTGAACCGGTCTCCGGCCACCCACGCACAATCAGAGAGCAATAAAACGAACGCGAAACCTTATCCAAGAAAGACCCAGATCATGGCAGAAATCATACGCATGCCCAAAATGAGCGATACGATGACCGAAGGCGTCATCGCCAAATGGCATAAAAAAGTGGGAGACACCGTCAAGTCAGGCGATCTGATGGCCGAAATTGAAACCGACAAGGCCACGATGGACTATGAGTCCTTTAACACCGGCACGGTGCTCTACCTCGGAGCCAAAGAAGGGGAGGCGGTCAAGATCAACGATGTGCTGGCCATTGTAGGCAACAAAGGCGAAGACTATGCCGCCTTGCTCAGCGGGGCGTCTCATGCCGCTTCCAACGGTGGAAAAGTGGAATCCAAAGAGCCCGTGGCTCCGGCACCCGCAGCCGAAAAGATTGACACCTCCGGCATCAAGGCAGAAATCGTACTCATGCCCAAGATGAGCGATACCATGAACGAAGGCGTCATCGCAGCCTGGCATAAAAAAGTAGGAGACACCGTCAAATCCGGTGAGCTGATGGCGGAAATCGAAACCGACAAGGCCACCATGGAATATGAATCGTACCACACCGGCACTATTCTCTATCTGGGCGCAGAAGCCGGCAAGGCCGTAGCCGTCAATGGTGTTCTGGCCATTGTAGGTGAGAAGGGCGCGGACTGGCAAACATTGTTAAAGGCACATCAGTCTGCAGGCCAAAAGCCTGCCAGCACTCCGGCCAAAACCGAACCGGCTGCCGCATCATTAAACGGGTCCACCAGCGTATCCACCGATCACGCCTCCGGTGGTCGCATCAAAGCATCCCCGCTGGCCAAAAAAATGGCCAAAGACCTGGGGGTAGATCTTTCCAAAATTCAGGGAAGCGGAGATGCCGGTCGCATCACCCGCAAAGATGTGGAAAGCTTTAAGCCCGGATCTCAACCGAAATCTGAGCCGGCCAAAGCGGCTGCCAGCCCGGTGGTATTGCCGGCTGTGGTAGGTCAGGAAAGCTTTGAAGAGATAAACGTATCTCAGATGCGCAAAACCATTGCCAAGCGTCTGAGCGAAAGCATGTATACCGCGCCTCATTTCTATCTGACCATGGAAATCAACATGGACAAGGCCGTGGAAGCGCGCAAGAGCATCAATGAAATCAGTCCGGTGAAGATTTCGTTTAATGATATGGTGATCAAAGCGGTGGCGGCCTCCCTCCGGCAGCATCCGGACGTCAACGTCAGTTGGCTGGGAGATAAAATCCGGAAGAATCACCACATACACATTGGCGTAGCCGTAGCCGTGAAAGATGGTTTGCTCGTGCCGGTGGTTCGCTTTGCGGATAACAAGTCCCTATCCCATATCTCTGTAGAAGTAAAAGACCTGGCGCAAAAGGCCCACGACAAAAAATTACAACCCAAAGACTGGGAAGGAAGTACCTTCTCCATTTCAAACCTGGGGATGTTTGGTATCGAAGATTTCACCGCCATCATCAACCCTCCGGATGCCTGTATTCTGGCCGTAGGCGGAATCAAGGAAACTCCGGTGGTGAAAAACGGACAGGTGGTGCCGGGCAATGTGATGAAAGTAACGCTTTCCTGCGATCACCGGGCGGTGGATGGAGCCGTAGGTTCCGCCTTCCTCAAAACCTTAAAAGGACTGTTGGAAGATCCTGTAAGAATTTTGATTTAACCGGAAGAAACCTTCTGGAACAACAGGGTACGATCACAAACGGTTGGAGCAGCACTATTTAAACAAACGACTTTGACGAAAATACATTCCACCACCGTATTGGCCGTTCTGCATAACGGTCAGGTAGCCATTGGTGCCGATGGACAAGCCACGTTGGGAAATACCATTGCCAAGAGCAACGTAAAGAAGATACGAAAGCTGCAGGATGGAAAAGTGGTGACCGGTTTTGCCGGCTCCACAGCCGATGCGTTTACCTTGCTCGAGCGATTTGAAGAAAAGCTGAATGCCCACGGAGGCAACATGAAACGGGGGGCCATCGAGTTGGCCAAAGACTGGCGCACCGATCGTTACCTGCGAAGACTGGAGGCCATGCTGATCTCCGTCAGCAAAGATGAAATCCTGATCATTTCCGGTACGGGCGATGTGATTGAGCCAGATAAACAAGTGGCCGCCATCGGGTCGGGAGCCATGTATGCGCAGTCCGCAGCCCTCGCGTTAAAAAAACATGCTCCGCAGTTGTCAGCCGAGGAGATGGTGCGCGAAAGCCTGAACATTGCCGCAGATATTTGCATTTATACCAACCACAACCTGGTGATCGAAACGTTGTGAGAAGGTTTTTGGTAATAAAGATTTTGACTCTGCTGACATGCTTGGTAGGTTTTTGTCAATCTGATACCACAAACTCGATCCTCACCACGCGTGCCTTTCGCTACGGAGTTTATCAAACCTTTGCTGAATTCAGGGATAATCGCCCTTCCATGACTACGGGGTTTGAAATTAAGCTCGATAGTACAAGTGAATTTTTGCGGTATAAGCTGTATACCGACAAGGGCAAGCGTATGAAATATGTCTATGGCTTTTCCGATGGCCATATGGTTTACGTCAATGCAAAAGTCTACAATCAAAACAGTTATTTTGTTCCCATCCTCATTCTGGGAAAAATAGTTTATCTGGAAGACGGTATTGCCCGTCAGAAAGTTATAAACTCAAGCACGTTCGCCATGAGTTTTACTTTTGGGTTAGCCGGTGGAGTAGCGATGGCCTTAACTACCAGTAAAGATGAGCGTACCAATCCGGGATGGGTGATTTACATGCCAGATGATGACGGAAATATTTATGTGCTTGACAAAAAAACGTTGGGTGGTATACTGATGCAGGATGACCCAGAGCTGTATAAGCGTTTCAAGAAGGCAAAAAATCAGAATGTATATCCACTATTGATGGACTACATACATGAATTTAACCTAAATCATCCGGCAAAGGAGTAGGATGCTCTTCCTCCTGGTCTTTGCTTTTAGGTTCGGCATCGTCTTCCAGCAACACCACAAATGGTTTCAGATGCTGGGTATGGCGCAGGAATATCTTCAGGACACCAATGGCCGGCACTGCCAGGATCATGCCGGCAATTCCCAGAATCATTCCGCCCACCACGAGCGCCACAATCGCAGCCAGCGCGTTGATGCTTACTTTCGATCCGGTAATCCGGGGAGTGATAAAATTACCCTCCAGAAACTGAACGACCGAGAAAATACCAATCACCCCCACGGCATGCCAGATACCATCTTTCGTGATCAACGCAAGAATAACGGGGAGGGTGGCTCCAATAAAGATGCCCACATAGGGAATGATCGTTAACAATCCCGAAAGGATGCCAAAAAAAACAGCATGCTCAATGCCCAGAATCAATAACCCAATGGTGTTGAGAATAGCGATGATGACCGTGACCAGCGAAAGTCCGGAGATATACCCTTGCAAAACACCTTCCAGATCTTTTTTCCACGTCATTTCTTCTCCGGGCACCAGTTGCAAAAAGAACTGATGGAACTTAGGGCGATAGATCAGAAATAAAAAAATGTAAATCGGAACCTGAACGATCAAAGAGATGGCGTTGGTGGTAGATACCAGCAGGTCTGCGGCATAGGTGCTGATGGTTTTGAGCGCCTCTTTCACATACGTGTTTTGCTCAGAGACCGAAATGCCAAAATCGTTGCGCAGTGTTCGGCTGATTTTAGTGACATACGCATCCAGTTGCGATTCAATGTCGGGTAAGTCATTGACCAATACAATCATCTGATCGATGATTAGCCAAAGCAAGAGACCCAGCATGAGTGTAAATCCAAGCAAGACCAGCGAAATCGAGAGAACCGAATTAACTTTTTTCTGCTCCAGCCATTTAACCAAAGGCGACATCACCACGGCTAAAAATCCTGCGAAAGCCAGCGGGATAAACAGGTCGCGGGCCAGCATCAGGGCGGTGATGCTGAGCGCGATCACCACCATGAGTTTATAGGTATAGTCCAGTCGGTTAAACGGTCGTGCTTCCATGGGTGAAAACTACTATTAAATATGGCCAGAACCACATACCTCTGAAAGAATCTATGACCGCAAGGCTTCGTCTATACTCTCACGAATAAGCGTACAGGCTTCGCGAATTTCTGATTCCGTTATGGTGAGCGGTGGCGCGATCCGGAAACTGTTTGGGTGCGACAAAAACCAATAGCAGATCACGCCTTTCTCTTTGGCACACGCCACAATCCGGTTCACCAGCTCGGCTGAGTGAAAATCAATCGCAAACATCAGACCGGCCCGTCTGATCTCGGTGATGGCCGGGTGGTGTAATAATGATTCGATCAATTTCCCTTTGCTTTCGACTGATGCCAAAAGGTTTTCCTGTTCAATGACCTCCAGCATCGCCAACGCAGACGCACAGCACACCGGATTCCCTCCAAAGGTGGTTATGTGTCCCAAGGGCGGATCAAAGGTCAGCACATTCATCAACTGCTCATCGGCAATAAAGGCTGCGATCGGAAGTCCACCGCCAAATGCTTTGCCGATGGTGAGAATATCCGGGATGACACCAAATCGCTCAAAGGCAAACAGGGTGCCTGTACGCCCCATGCCACATTGGATTTCGTCAAAAATCAGAATCACACCACATTCATCGCATCGCTTCCGCAAGGCAGCCAGGTACTCGCGGGACGGAATGCGCACACCGGCATCTCCCTGAATGGTTTCAATGATCACACAAGCCGTCCGTTCTGTAATTCTGGTCAGGTCTTCCCGGTTGTTGAATTCAATAAACTGGACATCCGGGAGAAGCGGCCGGAAGGCGTTTTTCTTTTTTTCATTTCCCGAAACACTTAATGAGCCGTGCGTACTTCCGTGATACGATTTGGCGCAGGCAATCATTTCGGTCCGTCCGGTTTTGCGTTTGGCCAGCTTCAACGCGCCCTCATTGGCTTCGGTACCGGAGTTAACAAAATAACAGCAGTTCAGGGAAGCGGGCAGGAGCGAGGTCAGTTTATCCGCCAGCTGATTGGGTGACGATTGAATAAACTCGCCATACACCATCACATGCAGGTGATGATCCAACTGATTTTTAATGGCTTGAATGATGTGCGGATGCCGGTGACCGACATTGCTCACCGCGATGCCGGAGATCATATCGATGTAGCGTTTTCCATCCGGGGCATACAGGTAAACACCTTCGGCACGCTCGATGGTGAGCTGATAGGCCTGGGGCGTTGTCTGCGCCAGTTTATGAAAGAAGACCTCTTCCCGGAAATCCATGTGGCAAAGCTAGGGAAAGGGAAACGGTTCAAAAAAGAGGCCCCGCAGTTTCCTGACGGGGCCGTTCACCAAACACCCAAAATTTTTAACGCGTGGTAGCACGGGCGGTCGCCTGCACCTCACGCGGGTCTACTTCTGCCTGAGGTTTATATCCTGATTTCTTTCGGAAAAGATGGGCGAGCACCAGAGGCTTGCTGTCCCGCGTATTTCTCTTTTTCCGAAGAATACCACATACCTGATCGTTCCATTGGATTTGCTTGCGATACTTATGTTTAAAATGCTTCTCGCGTGACTGTTGATAACTTTGCGCCTGGGAGGAAGCAGAAATTCCGCATACGATCCCGATCAGTAAAACACACACCCATCCACACTTCATACGCATTTAACTTACATCAAAGTTCTTCACTTTGGCGCAGACAAATCGGGAGAAATAGCAGCGAAAACTTACATCGTCAGGTTACTTTTGATTGTGTCAGGGAAGGGAGGCTTAGCTCAAAGTGTTGATTTTACTATTTGTTAGCAATAATCTGATAATCAGTATCTATTAAAAAATGAGTGATTGGAAGCTTCCGTGATCGGCAGGCTCCTATTGTGCGAAAACCATTCAACTGTGTATTTGTCAGCCCGTCCTGAGCGATGCTCCCTGACCCTGCCAGGATCGCATACCCGTCTCATGCCGGTAGCGTCCACCTTCTTGGTTCATCTTCCACAAAAATCCATCAATTGAATTAATTTGCGACAGATGCGCGCATACGATATTATTTTGATTGTCATCAGTGGGTTGGGGGTTATCCATGGCTTATTCCTGGCCGTATTTCTCTGGAGTTACCGGAAAGGAAATTCGCTCTCCAACAAATTGCTAAGTGCGTTGCTCATCGTTTTGTCCTTCCGGGTGGGGAAATCGGTGTTTCTGGAATTCACCGATAGCATGGATATCAAAATCATTTTCACAGGGCTCAGCACCCTCATGGCCATCGGACCGCTGTATTACCTCTTTGTGCTCTCTTGCACACGTAAATCATTTCAACTAACGAAGAAACACGTTCTCCATTTTATCCCCACGATCATCGGCTTCGCGATTGGGTTACAACTGGAAGAGCACCACACGCAGACTCTTCCGCTTGCATTATTCGCAGTGCTTTTTGTCAGCTACTACCTTCATCTGCTGGTTTACCTGTTGTTCAGTTATCGGTATGTGCTTCAACAAAAAGAGGCTGGTCTTTCCGCGGATACCTTTGTTTTATTGCGTCTGTTCTTCTATGGACTTCTGGTCATTTGGGTGGCTTATGTACTCAACCTGTTTGACGATGTGATCCCGTATGTGATCGGTCCTGTGCTCTATTCGGTGGTAGCCTATGTCATCAGCTTTGTCGTCATCAGCCGGGGGTACATTGCCAGAATCGACCATCCTAAATACAAAACAAACCCGGTCTCGGATGACCAAAGCGACCATCTCTATGCCAAAGCATTCAAGCTCATGGTGGATGAAAAGCAATTCCAAAACAGCAATCTTACGCTAAAATCATTAAGTGAATCGCTGCATGTAAGTCCGCAGATATTGTCGCAGGTGATCAATCAAAAAAGTGGTAAGAACTTCAACAGTTTTGTGAATGCTTTCCGAATTGAGGAGTCGAAACGCTTGCTCCACCGGGAGGAATTCAAAAACCAAACCATCGCTTCCATTGCTTTTGAGGTGGGGTTCAACAGCCTCTCCAGCTTCAACACAGCTTTTAAAAAGGAAACGGGCGAAACTCCCCTGGCTTACCGCCAGCAACTGTCAAAATGATCTTTTTCTCTTTCGGAATGATCATTTGAGGAGCCTTTGACGGCCGATAGGCCCACTTTTGCCCCCATAAACAAACAAAGTTATGTCTGGTAAAAGAAAAATCATCAAGTGGTCACTGATCGTATTGGCAGGGTTGATTGTATCCATCGTTTTGTTCGGAGTATGGTTCATCAGTTTGATTCCTCCGGTGCCCGAGTCGGCAAAGAATATCAAGGCTATTTCTCCGGCTGAGCTTCCTTACCTGACGGAAAACATTGTTCCCTCCCGCGGGAAAATACTGGCCGTGGTCACCAGCACCGCCCAGATGGGTAGCAGTGGAAAAAGCACGGGGTATGAATTAACAGAATTGTCGCGCGCCTATTATGTGTTTCAGGCGAATGGTTTTGAGGTGGATGTGGCCAGTCCGCTCGGGGGCGAGCCGCCCGTGGTCATCGATGGCGATGATATGACCGGATATGATTTCGCTTTTTTGAATGACACCATCGCGCAAGCAAAGATTAAAAAGAGCATAGCGATGAAAGACGTAGATGCCAAAGCTTATCAGGCGGTGTATTTTGTGGGTGGCAAAGGCACCTTGTTCGACTTTCCGGACAATACATTTATTCAATCGCTCGTCCAGGAATATTATGAGTCTGGTAAAATAGTGAGCGCGGTATGCCATGGTCCGGCCGCCCTTGTCAACGTGACGCTCAGTAACGGAGAATTATTAGTATCGAAGCGTAAGGTCAGCAGTTTTACCAACAAAGAAGAGTTGTTACTTATTCCGGATGCTGCCGAAATATTTCCTTTTTTGCTGCAAGACAAGCTCATGGACAATGGGGCCATCTTTAATGAGGGATTTATGTACCTGAACAAAGTGAGTAAAGATGGAAATCTGATTACCGGACAAAATCCATGGTCAACCTGGGAGGTGGCGGAGTCGGTAATCGAACAGATGGGATACGTGCCCAAACAGCGGATAATCACGCCAGAAGAAAACACCATCTCCGTTTTGGAAATATTGGAAGCGGAGGGCTACAGCCAGGCGAAAGAAGCCATAGATGAATTTTGTACCCGCGATGCCCGGTCCATTGACGGGCGACTGATTGCCATGCATGCAATTGTTGCCGCGATGGACTTCGATTTGACAAAGGCAGTGAGGCTGACTCGATTGTTATCCTACAGCAATAGATACCTGTAAAAGTGGATGGCTGGTGAGGCAGGTTGTATGAAAAGAAGGCTAGAGGTGTAGACCAAAAAAGTGAAAGCATGGCTGAAAGTTTTTACTTTAGCTTTCCTATTAATGACCTGACCATCCGTAATCATGAAAAAGTTTGGCTACTCAGGAACTTCGCTAACGAAAAAACTGGGGATCAAGCCGGGAGACCGAATCCGGATTATTCAGGCTCCGGAATATTATTTTGACTTGTTTGAAGATTGGCCGGAACAGGTAACGATTGACAAACGTAAAACCCTGCCCAAGAATCTGATTCACGTGTTTTCAAAAGAATCAGGATTCCTGAAAGAGCAGTTGCTCCTGCTCAAAACAGAAATTGCAATGAATGGAATGATCTGGGTTTCGTGGCCAAAGAAAGCGTCCAAAGTTCCCACGGATATCACCGAAGATATGATCCGTCAGTTGGCGCTTTCCATTGGATTGGTAGATGTGAAGGTGTGCGCAGTAGATGATGTCTGGTCTGGATTAAAGCTTGTTATTCCGGTTAAAAACCGAAAGGATCAGTAGATTCAAAGCTAACCGGGTCTGAGGTAAAGTTTAAAAACGCAATCGGAAAACGGTTCGTACGTGCGGCTCGGATTCAACCGAAAGACTGCCATTGTGCATTTGCATAATTTGCCGGGAGAGGCTCAGGCCAATACCAGAGCCGGTTTTTTTGGTTGTGAAGAAGGGGATAAAAATTTTCTCCATGGCTTCTTTGATGATGCCGGGTCCGTTGTCGATGACTTCAATCAAAACAATGTTGTTTTCCAGACGGGCAACCATCTGAATCTTTCCATCGTCCTGATCCAGCAAGGCCTCCCGCGCATTTTTTACCAGATTAATCAATACCTGTTCAATCATTTCCTCATCGGCCTGAATCGACAGATATTCTGACTCGGTATGGATGAGGAACGCGATCCGCGTATTTCGAAATTCGGGTTTCATTAATTGGTTAATGCGGTCGAATAAATGACTGATCCGGACCGAAGTCAGTTTGGGTTGTGGAACAGACGTATATTCCCGGTAGGCATCAATAAATTTGATCAGCCCTTTGCTTCGGCTTTCGATTGTATTGAGGCCTTCGCGTAAATCGTCCGCACCTTCGTTTTGCAGTTCGTAGTGGCCGTTAACTTTTTTGAGATCATGATCCAACACTTCGCGGAGGGTGGAAGTCAAAGACGAAATGGGAGTGATGGAGTTCATGATTTCATGACGCAACACGCGTGTCAGGTTTTGCCAGGCTTCCAATTCCTGTTGCTGCAACTCACTTTGAATATTCTGGAGGGTGACCAATTTCACCGCATTTCCACGAATGCGGATTTCCGTAGCCTGAATGGTGAGCAGCACCTCGTTGTTGGTTTTGTACAGCGAACTTTTGCCGGGTTTCACCTCCATGATGCTGTCGTACAAAGCCGGATTTACATTCTTCAGCTCATGAATATTTTTGATGATATGGTTATGGAGATATTTGCGGGCGTTGGTGTTGATGAGTTGAATGGTTCCATCGGTTTCAAATGATAGGATACCCGTGCGCACCTGCTGAACAATGGTGTTCAGAAACTGACCATTTTCCTCTTTTTCCGAGCGCGCCTTTCGAAAAGCTTCCAGCACTTCATTAAAAGCTTTGTTCAGTTCGCGAAAGCTGCTGCCCAATTTATTATCATTGGTAAATCCGGAGATGAAGTCAGAATACTTTACAGATTCCAGAAACCGGGTGAGTTTGCGATTGGTTTGGGAGGTAAACCGATAGAGTTCAATCAGTTGCCCGATGATAATCAACAGCATCAGGCCAGCGGCAAACACCATGTTGGGTCGGCTGATCATGTAGATGAACAACCACATCATCAGCCCGATCATGGTTACCCGAAAAGCTACCCGAAAACGAAAGTCGTTGAATTTCATGAAGGCGAAAGATACGCCACGGGCGGCAAACTGTGTCAATTCTCTGTAACAAACTTCCCCCAGGCACAACCGCTAACCCATCAACAACTAACCAGTCTTTCCAAGATCATCGGTGTTTTTAACTGACGGATTAACTTCATAATTTCTGCAACAGTTGCTTTTTGTAGGTAGCTCCGATAGGTAATGTTTCTCCACCGATGATCACCTCATCCTTGCTGACAGATTCCACGGCCGCCAGTCGTACAATAAAAGAATTGTGAATCCGGATGAAGTCATCCGGTAAGTCACGTTCCAACTGCTTCATCGACATCAGCGTCATCGTTTTGCCTGCCCGGGTGACAAAAGTTACATACTCACGTGATCCCTTGATGTAAAGTACGGAGGGTAAATCGATTTTCACAAAACGGGTACCGTCTTTGATAAAAATGTAATCTTTTGTGTGGCTAGCCGATGAGGATACTCCCGGTGTCACGGTCTGAAAACGCTCCGCAATTTTGGACACGGCTTTTAAAAATCGGTTAAAATCAAAGGGCTTGACCAGGTAGTCTACCGCATCTAATTCAAATCCTTGCAAGGCATGTTCGGCATACGCGGTGGTAAAAACAATCAGGGGTGTGCGTGAAACGGACTTTAGAAAATCAATGCCGTTTAATTCCGGCATTTGAATATCCAAGAAGATCAGATCAATCTTTTGTTTGGCCAGGATGGCACGGGCTTCCCATGCATTTTTGGCAGATGCCATCCAGGTTAATTCTTCCGTCTTCCCGATAAACTCCTCCAGAAGTTTACGGGCATAAGGCTCGTCATCCACAATCAGGCAGCGAATCATGTTATCTCAATTCCAGTTGAACGGTATAGATTCCGTTTTGGTTATCAATGTTCAGTCGATGTCGATTAGGATATCCCAGATTCAGACGTCTTTGTAAGTTCTCCAACCCAAAACCGGAGGCTTGTCGGGTAGGATCAGCGGTAAGAATCCGGTTAGACACCTGATACTGGATGGTGCCACCCTCTATTTTTAACATCATTTTTATCCAGCAGTTTTTTTCGGTATCCCGGACACCATGTTTAAACGCATTCTCCAACAACGTAATAAGCGTCAGGGGGGCAATGCGCACATGTTCCATGGGGCCTTCCGTTTCAAAGGTGAGGGTGACGGCTTGACTAAGCCGGATCGATTCCAAATGAATGTAGTCATTGATGTAATTGATTTCATGGATCAGGGGAACATGCGTTTGATGGGCTTCGTAAATCATGTAGCGCATGATATTTGATAGTTTGATGATTACTTCGGTGGCCTTCGCAGAACCGGCATAGACCAGATAATTAAGATTGTGGAGGGTATTAAACAGAAAATGAGGATTGATTTGCGCTTTAAGATAATTGAGTTCAGCTACCAGTTTTTCGTTTTCCAGTTGTTGCTGCCTGGATTCCAGATCAAACCGGTCAACGGTAAAACGAATCATGCCCGTAAACATCAGGAATACCAGGGTATCCCAGCAGGTGCTGATTACCCGACTCAATTTCAGTGTAAGATAATAGGTCTCGTTTTTCATCAGTTGGGGCATCACCCCATTCTCTGCAAAAATCCGAAGGGATACCATACTGACCAGAAGCACCAACAGCCAGAAAAAATACATGCCTGTTTTTTTCTGAGTTAGCCAAACAGGTAATACCCAAAAGTAGTGGAGATAGCTGGCGGTCAGGAGAAAAGCCAGACGAAACGATACATACGAAATGCCTTTGGCCCAACCCAGATAAGACTGTAATTCATACACCGTATAGGCAACGTACGCCAGCCAAAACGAAAGGTGCAGCATCCACATACGATGCCGGGATAAAAATGATGCAATCATACCGGATGAATCTAAATAAAAAAGAAAGAGTAATCGAACCTTTTCAACCAAATGCTTCAACGGATCAATGGAATAATAGATTCAATCCATGTATGTGAATGATTCCGTCCTTGCGCTCGTAGGAAGGGTTTTTTAGGGAGCTCGTTGATTCTTAGGAACACATCTGTATCGGTTACGTAACACACTAAAAAAAGCTATGAATAAAATTTTTCTTTTGTTACTGTTTTGCTCTTCCTGTTCAGGACTCCAGGCCCAGGTTGACACTCTTTACACGATCCCGTCCAAATGGATTCACACCAGTCTAAAAGCAGGCACGGCTCAATATTTGGTGTTTATTAAGCTAAAACAAAAGCCCAAACAAAGTAAGACGTTTGTTTGGGAACGCACCACTTCCATCAAACAAGTAAATGGAAACAAACAAATTGAAGTGGTTCAACATTGGTATGGAGGGGATAGTACAGACTATCGCTATCTTTATTCCCGTGTGGACGGGAGTAATTTTTTGCCCATGTATCACAAAACCATTTCCCAACGGACAGGAGTAGAGGCTTATGATTTTTACCGCGACAAGCTAAAAGGTTCTGATTCCGTAGTTAATAATAAGAAAGCAACCTTTGAGTTGATGGCGCCCCAGGCACTGAACTGGGAGCTGGATTTGGAAACATTTGGCCTGCTGGAGCTCAGGGAAGGAAAGCGATTTGCCATTCATTTTTATCACCCCGGAGGAAGAACTACTCCCCAGCTTTATGAATACAAGGTTACCGGATCGGATAAAATCATGACATTTGATGGCCGGTCAATTGATTGCTGGAAACTCCGGATTGACTACAGTCCCAAGTCGTATGCCATCTACTGGATTGGCAAAAAAAGCAAAGAAGTCATCAAAATGGAAGAGGATTTTGGAATGGGCACGCGTTACAAGATTCGTTTGGCAACTCGAATGTGAGGGGTGTAGCCAAATCGCAAAACTTTTTGTGTAAATTTGATTGTTCAAAATATTTTTGATTAGATGAAAAAAGGGTAAAGTTTGTGTCTTTGACCGCTGTTTTTTAATGCATAAAGTATTCATCGACTATATCAGTAGCAAAATCAGTATCCAACTAAAGGCTAGTGAAGAACAGTTACTTTCACAAACTTTTGTATCCAAAAAACTCCGCAAGCATCAGTATTTACTACAGGAAGGAGATGTATGCAGGTTTGCCGGATTCATAGTTAAAGGGGCGTTTAAGCAATACACCGTTGATAAAACCGGGAAAGAAAATATTTTGGGTTTGTACATTGAACGCTGGTGGGTTGGCGATCGTGAGAGTTTTATGGTGGGCACTCCTTCACCCTATTTTATAGAGGCCTTGGAAGAGGTAGAAATGCTGATCGTAAGCCGGGAAGATTTCATCGATAAACTTAGCGGACAACCGTTCATCAACGAGATGATAAAAGTGCTGACTGAAAAGCAGTCTTTTAACCTGATTAAAAGAATTCAGGCAGCTCAAACACTTTCTGCCGAAGAGAGATACGAAGACTTTCAAAAGAAATATCCGGAGTTTTTACAACGATTTCCACAGCATATCATCGCCTCTTATCTTGGCATGACCAAGGAAACACTAAGCCGCATCAGAGCCGGTTCCACAAAAAAGTAATCCCTGTTTTAGCAAAGGCGTTGATGTACATCAACGCCTTTTTTTATCAAACCTCATCGCTTTAGGCTATGGGGTCGCTGCATTTTTACATTGTCAATTCAATTAAATTCTTAACAACTAAACGCTAAATGAAATTGAAAAACACAAAATCTTCAAAAGCGGTGCACATCACTTTATGGGTAGCACAGACTCTCTTGGTGGCTATGTTTCTCATGTCTGGTTTCATGAAGGCGTCTACGCCCATCGAAAAACTTTCAGGTATGGTTCCATGGACGAGCGATGTTTCTTTGGCGCTGGTGAGGTTCAAAGACAGTGTTGAAATTCTTGGAGGCATTGGCTTGTTGCTCCCATCACTTCTCCGCATAAAACCAATACTCACCGTTTTGGCCGCAGCTGGTCTGGCAATCATTATGCTGCTCGCCATTCCCTTTCATATCTCAAGAGGTAAAACACCCATGATTGGAATAAACGGTTTGTTCATGCTTATAGCGTGGGACAGATGGAAGAAAGTCCCAATTCAGACAAATTAAAACTGCGTGAATCTAGCAATCGTCAAAAGAAAGAATGTGTCTGACTTGAAAATGAAACGAAAACAATCCATAAAAATATTCCAGCGGTTGTGTTTTTGGTTATCTATTAAAACTAAATGATGTTTTTATGTACAACAGTTACTTACTTCTATTACTAATATCTCTTTTTAGTTGTACCGATATATGGGAATTTAGTCCTAATCAGAAATTTGATAAGGATAGCCCAAGAGATATCAATAAAAATGCTTTGAAGATTCTTGCAGAAAGCGTTCCAGATGATACCATCGTTATTGCCTTCGTGGGGGACTCACAACGGTTTTATGATAATTTAGGCGCCTTCGTTAAAAAGGCTAATTCAATAAGTGAAATTGATTTTACATTGTTAGTTGGTGATGTATCTGATTTTGGACTTCTCCAGGAATTTGAATGGGTGCATGAAGATTTATCGAAATTGAATAAGCCCTATTTAGGAATCATTGGAAACCACGACATTCTGGCAAATGGAGAAAACGTCTTCATAAATATGTTTGGACCGACAAATGAATCGTTCATTTATGATAGTGTAAAGTTCATACTCCACAACACGAATAGCAGAGAGTACAATAGAAGTAATGTGCCAGATATTGGATGGTTGAACAATGAGTTGAAGGGTGGTCCGAATGTTCGTCATTATGTTGCAGTTTCGCACGTGCCTCCATTTAGCGGAGATTTTAATCCTGATTTAGAAGTTCCCTACTCACAACTCTTACGTGAAACACCTGGTTTTTTGATTTCTCTTCATGGTCATATTCACAAACATGTAGACTATTATCCATATGAAGACGGTGTTCGATACCTCAGCGGATTCTCATTTGACAAGCGAAGTTTTATATTACTAAAAATTGTTCAGGGTAAAGTTTTCAAAGCAATTGTAGACTATTAAGATGAAGACACATTACATTTTTGTTTTATTATTCTTTTGGTTGACAATCACAGATGCTATTGCTCAACAGAGAAGCAAGATAATTCCAGATTTTGCAGTTATTCAACATGCAGGAAGTATTGGATATGCCAGTGTTGGGGTTGGGTACGATCTAACTAAAAAAATGCGAGGAAGTCTTCATTACGGCTTTGTTCCAGAAATTAAAGGAGGAGGCCTCGATATTCTTTCCGCTAAATTTCTCTATTCTCCATGGGCGATTAGACTGAATAAAAATTTCCAGTTAAGCCCATGTGACTTTGGTGTTTTGACTACCTATCATTTTGGAGAAGAATTTCATGATCGATGGCCAAGTCGATATCCTGAAGGCTACTATTGGTGGACTTCATCAATTCGTTTTCATTTGGTTGCGGAAAGTTCCTTTACTTATTTGATTTCTAATTCAATTTTTAAATCTGTTTCAGGCTACATTGAGTTCAATACAAACGATCTGTATTTGGTGTCCTTTGCACAGAATAATCGATCCATTAGCTTTTTCGACATCGTAAAGTCTGGCGTAGGAATACGAATGAAATTTTAATACTTCATTATATGAGGCATTTTGATTTTGAGAAGCTGTTAGCTCAAAATACATACTATTTCTAAAATCTCAACAATATTGTTATGCGAACTTTGCAGGATGAAGGACTTTTTGTTGAGAAAACACTCTGAACACACCCCGTTTTTGTCAAGAAAAGTTATTACCATCAAACGAAACGCGATGTATTTTGTGGTTTAAAACAGTCAATCAAGAAAATCGCGGTCATTTTTTATTTTTAATCGGGTAATCTGCAAATGATATAATCACTTAATACAAATCCTTTGGAAGGCCCAATTTATGCTGCCATACCGCAGAATATTTTTTAAATTTGATTTTCTAGATAGAGTTTGTCTAATTGAAATGAAGTAAAGTCGATGCTTTAGAACACCATTATACTAATGCATAAAGTATTCATGGACTATATCAATAGCAAAATCGGTATTCGCTAAAGGATACTGAAGAAAAGCTCCTTTCACAGACTTTTGTACCCAAAAAACTCCGCAAACATCAGTATTTATTGCAGGAAGGCGATGTATGCAAGTTTGTTGGCTTCATAATTAAAGGGGCGTTTAAGCAATACACCGTTGATAGAACCGGGAAAGAAAATATTTTGGGTTTGTACATTGAGCGCTGGTGGGTTGGCGATCGTGAGAGTTTTATGATAGACAACCCTTCCCACTACTTTATAGAAGCCACGGAAGATGTCGAAATGTTGTTAGTAAGCCGCGAAGATTTTATAGTTAAACTTAGTCGGACACCTTTCGTCAACGAGATGATAAAAGTGCTCACCGAAAAACAGTCTTTTAATCTGATCAAGAGGGTTCAGGCATCACAAACACTAACCGCAGAGAAGCGGTATGAAGATTTTCAAAAAAGATTTCCTGAATTTATACAACGGTTCCCTCAGCACATAATCGCTTCCTATCTTGGAATGACCAAGGAAACACTAAGCCGCATCAGGGCCGGGTCGACAAAAAAGTAATCCCTACTTTAAAAAGCGTTGACATAGATCAACGGTTTTTTTTGCCTTATCTCATCGTGCCGGACGGGCTTGACAAAGTTCCTTTGCTATGCACAAAGCAATTTTCACCAAGTCTAAATTTTAAGCAACTAAAACAAATGAACAAATTAATTTATCCAGCGATGATTGCCTTAGTTATTGGCACTTCTGCATTCACACTCGTTAACCATGCAACTACATGGAACGTAAATGAAGACGCGTACTCCGTGAAGTTTACGAGTAGCAAATTTGACGGTAGCTTTAAGGGTTTAAAAAGCGAACTATATTTTAACGAAAATAATCTTGCTGCCTCTAAGCTGACTGCCACCATTGACGCCAATACCATTAACACCGGTAATGGTATGCGAAACGGACATGCCCGAAAAGGATTGGATGCTAAAAAATTTCCAACCGTAAAATTTGAATCCACCTCCATTGTTAAAACTTCCAAGGGTTACGAAGCTATCGGTAATTTGACGATTAAGGATGTGACCAAGTCCATTCGAATAGCTTTCACATTTAATCAAACTGCAGATGGGGGTGTTTTTGCTGGCACCTTCTCTGTAAAGCCAGCAGAATATAACGTTACCAGAAGCGGCACACCAGAGGTATTGGACTTTCAACTTAACGTACCCGTTACAAAATGAACTGGAAGCAAACTTTTATAATGGGTATTGCTGGCGGCCTGCTGTCTTCATTGGCAAGCATTATTTATTTGAATATCTATAAAGAGGCATTGGTGGTGGACTTTAGTAAAGTTGCCGGAACGCCAAATATCATTTCGGCTTGCTCGATGGGTTGCCTGCTGATGGCGGTTGGTTATCAGTTGGCCATCCGGTGGAAAGGAGCGAAAACCATTGGTTGGCTACATATTGCCTTCAGCCTATTTAGTTTCGCCACGATTGCAGGCGTGTTGGGATTTGATTTGCCACTAGATACTGAATCGCCTGAGTTATTCCCCGGCATGGTTATTCCCATGCATTTCTTCCCGGTATTATCTGTATTAACCATTTTCCCATTTTTCAAATTAAATCATCATGACAACAACCAATAATTCTTCAAAAGCAATGCACATCACTTTGTGGGTAGTGCAAGTTCTATTAGCGGCTATTTTTCTCATGTCTGGTTTTATGAAGGCATCAACGCCCATTGAAAAACTTTCAGCTATGGTACCATGGACGAGTGATGTTCCTTTGGCACTGGTTAGGTTCATAGGCACTGTTGAGGTTCTTGGAGGTCTCGGCTTGTTGCTCCCATCACTCCTTCGCATCAAACCAACACTCACCGTTTTGGCCGCAGCTGGCCTGGCAACCATCATGCTGCTTGCCATCCCGTTTCATATTTCAAGAGGTGAAGCTTCGGTGATTGGGATGAACGGCTTGTTCATGCTTATCGCTTTATTCATAGCGTGGGGTAGATGGAAGAAAGCCCCCATACAAGCAAAATAACTGCCTGAGTCAATCAAATATTCATTGAAAGAAACAATGAAGCTGATTTGAAAATGGAACGTAAGCAATTCATCAAAAAAGCAGCAATTATGGCAGCGATAGCTGGGTTGGATAGCATTCCCCTAAAAGCATCAGCCGAACTTTTCGATTCTAACCTTGACGAAGAGCTTGTTGACCACATGACATTCGGTTCTGTTCATCTGAACAATACTAATCTGAAAGTTGCTACAGACTTCTGGACAAAGATTGTAGGGATGCAACTACGCAACTCCACCAACGAGTTTGCGGAATTCGGTAGTGAGAACCGAACCCTGGTGGTGGTTCACCAAACTGCACAACGCCCATTCAAAGAAGGGTATAGCGGACTTTACCATTATGCCATTCACGCTCCCAACGTGATTGAATTTGGCCGGATGATTCAGCGACTGATGGATAACAACTATTCATTTTCTGCCATTGATCACACCATGTCAAAATCAATCTATCTTCGTGATCCGGATGGCGTATTGCTCGAATTTACATTAGAAACGCCCGAACGATTCAGGCGCGTGATTACCGATAACGGGCTTTATATGGAAGATGCTGATGGTACATTTCGTAGCGCTTCAGATGTCTTGAATATAAACGAGCTACTGAAAGCATTGCCGGACAAAAGCAATCGCGTGCCATTACATATTGATACCAAAATTGGGCACATACATTTCTACGCTTCTAATCTTGCCAAAACCAATGAGTTTTATAAAGCACTTGGCTTTGTTCAGTTTAACTATTTAGCACAGTATAAATATGCCGATGTGGGCGCTGGTGGCCCCTATAAACACCGGGTAGCAATGAATAGTTGGCATGGTGCAAATAAACCTATTGCGCCTGAAGGAAATGCCGGCCTTCGTCACTACAACATTTTGTTTGAATCTGTTTCAAAATTAAACGAATCGCTGAGCAGGGTAGCTAACTATGAAAAAAAAGATGATGGCTACTGGCTTACCGATCCATCGGGAAGTACACTGTGTTTAAATTCTAAATAGATTTTGATGAAATTTATTTATGTAATAGTTTTAACTATTTCTATCATGTTCAATATATCGACACTGGAAACTAATTCATCAGATGCTGCAACCTTCGGGTTACGGTATCTGGTTCGAAAGCCAAAAATACAGATTGATCGACCACCGGTATTATTCCTCTTTCACGGGGCAGGGAGTAATGAGCAAGCCCTTTTCTCATTTGCGAGTCAACTGCCAGATGAATGGCTGGTTGTTTCAGCTTGTGCTCCTTATAAGGTTACCGATGGCCAATTCAGGTGGTATGATGTAAAAATTAATGATAATAAAATTATCATTAATTTAGCACAAGTGGAAGAAAGCAGAAAAACGATTTTGCGATTTATAGATGAGGTTATTTCATTTTATCATGCGGACCACCACGGTGTTGTTCTTGCAGGGTTCAGCCAGGGAGCAAACATGGCTTCTGTTGTCAGTTTAACAGCACCCGAAAAGGTTTCCGGCTTCGCAGTTTTTAGTGGCCGTTTTATGGAAGAGATAAAACCACTGATGAGCACATCTGCTTCCTTGAAATCAGTAAAGTGTTTTCTTGCTCACGGCAGCAAGGATCACATGCTACCCATTGCGTATGCAACGAAAATCAGCTCATGCTCCAGAATCTTGGCATCCCGGTAACTTTTTCAGAAGATACGGTTGCTCATTCTATCTCCCTCAAGCAGTTTGGAGATTTCACATTATGGTTAAAGCAATTTTAAGCTAACATTTTATGAGAATGCGCTTCTGCTACGTTCTTATATTATGTCTATATTGTAGTATAGCCTCTGGTCAGGTGTATACCCTATCGGGAAAAGTGCTTGACCAGGAAAGCAAGGCACTGCCGTTGGCACACATTTTTTTACCGGAAACTGAACAGACTTTTATTACAAATGTTTCCGGGGATTTTTCTTTTAAACAACCTGCTGGCAATGTAACGTTGGAAATCACCTACACGGGTTATACCACCGTCCGCCAAAAAGTATTCATCAGGGGAGATACCTCGCTTATCTTCCGACTTCAGTTGAGTAGCGAACAGTTGAATGAAATAGTTATCGAGGCCAGTCCGATTTTACAGTCTGACCAATTGTGGTCCACCCGTTCTAGTGTACTCACGTTGAGTGAGAAGGAGATCAATGCCATTCCGGTATTGGGGGGTGAAGCTGATCTGATCAAAACCATTCAGCTATTGCCCGGTGTTTCAAAGGGCATAGAAGGAACGACTGATTTATTTGTGCGCGGGGGTGCGGCCGATCAAAACCTTGTTTTGTTGGATGGCGCTCCTGTTTATAACACCGGACATCTCTTTGGCTTTCTGTCAGTCTTTAATCCGGATATACTGGAAGGCGTAGAGTCGATCAATGGGGCGTTCCCGGCAAATTATGGAGGGAGACTTTCCTCGATTCTAAACGTAAATACAAAATCACGTATAGCCAATAAAACAATGGTTTCAGGTAATATTGGTTTGCTGGCCTCGCGACTGATGATCCGGCAACCCGTTCTGAAAGACAAACTGGAAGTTTGGGTAGCCGGCAGGAGAACGTACATCGATCAGGTGGTGAAGGCCGTGGGGGAGTCGCTCCCTTACTTCTTTTATGACCTGAATGCAAAAGTGATCTATCAACCGACAACGAACGATCGCTTTGAGTTTACCCACTATGGAGGAGAAGATGTGCTTAACTTTGAGAGAACGGCTCGTGATACCTCAAGTAATTTTCGGTTTACCAGCGATTTTACCATTGCGAATAGCAGCCAGACGTTTTTATGGGAGAGAAAGAGAAATGAAGCTTTCCGATCCGTTTTGCGTTTGTACAGAACTTCATTTCGGTATGCCATCGAAAATCAATTTGAAGAAAGCAGGCTCTTCACTAACTCCAATATTCAGGATTGGGGAGGTCATTGGACGTTGACACAAAAGTTAACGGATTCATTTAATCAGACGGTAGGAGCGGAACTGGTACAGCATCAGGTGAGTCCAAACGTGATTACGACCACCGGAGAGATTTCGCAATTGTTGGAAAGTAGTAATACGCTTGCCCAAAAGAGTCTGGAAAGTTCCGTCTATTATCAGGCGGATGGTAAATTTCACCGTCAATGGAGTTGGAGTGGTGGATTGAGAATATCTTCCGCAACGATTAATCAGACTTTTTATCTGAATCCGGAACCGCGGATGGCCATTCACTACCGATTAAGTGAAAAGGCTGCCCTGAAGGCAAGCTATTCCCGGATGGCGCAGTACATCCATCGAATTTCCAGCGCGGCTGTCGCTTTCCCTACAGACATCTGGTATCCGGTGACCGATCGGGTGGTTCCTCAAACAGCCGATCAATGGACGTTGGCCTTTCAACAACAGATGCCCCGATCAAATCTTTTCGTCAGCGTTGAAACTTATTATAAAAACCTGCAGAATTTAATTGGGTACCGCGAAGGCACCAACCTATTTTTGAATACGTCCTTTGAAGATCAACTTATTCAGGGAGTTGGAAAAGCCTACGGGGTGGAAGTGCTTGTCAAAAAAGAAAAAGGAAAGCTGACGGGATGGATCAGCTATACGCTTTCTACATCGCTACGACAATACGATGAAGTGAATCAAGGCAAATGGTTTTTATCCAGATACGATCGCAGACATAATGGGGCGCTGGTACTCAACTATGAATTAAGTAAACGTTTTTCTTTGTCAGGGGTGTTTGAGTTTATTTCCGGTTCCCGCTTTACTCCGGTTATTGGGCAATACATTGTTCCCAGCACAACACTAGGTGGCGTACAATTGATACCGGTGTATGCGACCATTAATTCTGTTAAGTTGGCAGACGCCCACCGGCTGGATCTGGGATTGAAGTACCATTCATCTGCGGCCAAAAAATTCAGAAGTGAGTGGTTTGTGGGGGTGTATAACACCTATAACCGCGCCACTCCTCTCGGTATTAACATTGTCCCCATCGAAGACGGCTCTTTCCGATATGAACAGCCAGGGTTATTTGGCTTATTACCTTTTGTCAGTTATGGATTTAAATTTTAGGTCATGGCAAGAATAATTCCATGTGCATTTGTTTTAATCATATCCATGGTTCTATTGGGTTGTCTGCCGGATCCACTGGAAGTGACGGATATCCCCACGCTGGAGACGAAAATAGTGGTGTCTTCACAAATCGTTCCCGGCACGGGATTAGTGGTGTTTATTTCCAAAAGTATCGGAGCCCTGGATGCCGGAGATGAAAGCGATCCAAACGATCTGATCGATCAGATTGCGATCACTGACGCTGTTGTCACTATTTCAGATGGAAACAGCCTGGATACGTTGCAGAACCTGGGCAGCGGCCTCTATGGAAACATTATCTTGGATTGGCAGAGTAATGTTGATTATGTTCTGACCGTGAGCACCGATCAATTAGGCACCGTGCAGGCGGTGACACAAATTCCGGAATTTGTTCCCTTTGACGAAGTAAGTTCCGCCATCATTGATAACGGCTTTGATTCACTGGCCCAAATAACCTATCGGCTAACTGATCCGGTGGGGGCAAACTATTACATGATCAATGTGCAGCGCTTTAGCGCTACGCAGGAGGTAACCAGTTTAATCAATCCGCGCATTTACACCCGTCTGTTGGAAGATAGCGAGTTTGAAAATCAGGAAAAGGAAGAAATCTTTAATGTGCTGTTTCAGGAGTTTTCAGAAGGCGACTCCATTGCTGTTTCATTAGCAAGCATCAGCCAACCCTACTATGATTTTTTGAAAGTAAGAAGTGACAATCGCTTTAGCTTTGTGGAATTTGCCGGGGAACCCATCAATTATCCGACCAATGTGCAGGGCGGATATGGTTTTTTTAATCTGCACACCCCCGATGTCAGAATCTTTGTTCTGGAGTAACTATTTTCATTAACAAAGAACTGTTTTAAAGTCCATGTTTTTCCAGCCTGCGATAGAGAGACGAACGGGTTAACCCCAATTCGGCTGCGGCCTGCGTAATGTTTCCGTTGAATTTTTTTAAAACCTTACGAATCAAAAGTTTCTCCACTTCATCCAGATTAAATTGGTCCAGATTGATTCCGTTGGCATCTACTTCGCGGGAATTGGTGGTGGCAAATGTGAAATCTTCGGGTTGGAGTACGCTGCTGTTACACAAAATCACCGCCCGCTCCAGGGCATGTTGCAGTTCACGGATGTTCCCCGGCCATTGATGTTTGGTCATCCGGGTCATGGCACCCTCACTGATTTTGTTGATGTTCTTTCCGTAGCGGTTGGAATAGTGCTTTAGGAAATGATTGGCCAGCAAGGGGATATCCTCTATGCGCTCGCGCAAGGAGGGGATCTCAATTTCTATGGTGTTGATCCGATACAACAGATCCTGTCGGAATCGGTTTTCCTTGACCATATCGTAGAGCGGCATGTTGGTAGCGCAGATCAGACGAATGTCCATCGCCAGGTCTTTGTTGGAGCCCACGCGGCTGACCCTTCTGCTTTGCAACGCTGTCAGCATCTTCGCCTGAAGCGGCATCGACAGGTTTCCAATCTCATCTAAAAACAACGTTCCACCGTTGGCCAGTTCAAACCGGCCCGGACGGTCTTCCTTGGCATCCGTGAAGGCACCTTTTTTATGACCAAAAAGTTCAGCTTCAAAAAGGGTTTCGGTAATGGAGCCCAGATCCACGGTCACAAAGGATTCGTGTTTTCGGGCCGAATGCCGGTGAATGGCTCGCGCCACCAACTCCTTTCCGGTTCCATTCTCTCCAAGAATCAACACGTTGGCATCCGTATGGGCCACCCGTTCAATGGTCTGAAAAATCTTTTGCATGATCTGGCTTTGGCCGATGATGTCGCTGAATTTTTCATTCATCGATTCGTTGATCTGCTGATTTTTGATTTTCAATGTCTGTACTTCATCACGCGTTTCGCGCAGACGCATGGAGGAGTAGAGTGTCGCCAAGAGCTTTTCATTTTCCCAGGGCTTTAACACAAAGTCTGTAGCCCCGGCCTTAATGGCTTTTACCGCCATCTGCACGTCTCCGTAAGCGGTGATCAACACCACCACGGCAGAAGGATCAATACTTAATATTTTTTCCAGCCAATAATATCCTTCGCTTCCGCTGCTCACGTCCTTGGTAAAATTCATATCCAGCAGGATGACGTCATATTCTTCCTGTTTCAACAAAGCAGGAAGGGCTTCCGGGTTCTTTTCGATATCAATCTGGGCGAAATGTCTTTTCAAAAACATCTTGGCTGCCTTGAGCAAATCTTCATTGTCATCTACAATCAGAATCTTGCCATGTTTATGCTCACTCATGTCTGTATCAAAGTTTATCCATCCGTTCCTTTGCAACAATAGTACCGTATCGGACAATGTGCAAAATCGGGCAATTCAGGCAGGATTGTCCGAATTCAGTGAAAATTCAATTGTCCGTATGCGGACACTGACGTTCGCATGTGAACGAGAATTTGGTTGTTTAGGTCGATAATCAGAGGCATTTGACGGTTTATGTTGGTTGGCACGTTTGTTGGCAATAGGCCTATCATTATACAACAGGCATGGATAAGCAACTCAAGAAAAAGAATTGGACGGTTAAGAAAGTAGCCATGTATGGCGGGGGAGTGTTATTGGTTTCACTGATCGCATATCAATTGATATTTGCTGACAGACGTTCCAAGCTAAAAGTTGAAAAGGACAAGATTACGATTGCGGAAGTGAAACGCGGTCAGTTCAAAGAATACATTCCTCAAACCGGAACCGTGGAGCCCAGCCGCACGGTGTATCTGGATGCTATTGAAGGTGGTAACATCAAACGGATCGTCAGCGAAAGCGGGAAACTTCTGAAAAAAGGAGATGTCATTCTGGAACTGACAAATTTGAATCGTGAACTGTCCGTTCTGCAACAGGAAGCTTCTTTCAACGAAAGTATTAACCGTGCCCGCGAAACCAAGTTGAGCATCATGCGAAATGACCTGGAACAACGTCAGACACTCGCCTTGATTGACAATCAATTGCAGATTCTGGAACCCCAATACCGAAGACAAAAACAGCTCTTTGAAAAGAAGTTGATTGCCAAACAGGAGTTTGAGCGCACGGAAGCCGATTATCACTACAATCAGGAGCGCAGGAGAATTACCTACGAAGTGTATCGCAATGACTCTATTGATCGCATTCGTCAGTTAAAGTTCACAGCCGAATCGGAACAAAAAATGATGCTAAGTTTGAACGGACTATCTAAAATTCTGGATAATCTGGTTATCCGATCCCCGATTGATGGACAACTTTCCACTCCTCATTGGGAAATCGGACAGAATGTGTTGACCGGTCAGCGAATGGGACAGGTAGACGTTATCGGAAGTTATAAAGTACGGGTGCCCATTGATGAATTGTATCTTCCCAAAATTTCGGCCGGCCTGCCCGCCACCACCGACTTTGCCGGACGCACGTACAACTTGTCGATCACCTATATTTATCCAACCATTACCAACGGTCGCTTTGAAGTGGATATGGATTTTGTTGGCGAAACCCCTCAGGGAATTCGAAGAGGTCAATCGTTGCGGTTGCGGATCGAATTAGGTCAACCTTCTGAAGAATTATTATTGCCCATTGGCGGATTTTATAAAGATACCGGAGGAAGCTGGGTATTCATTTTAGACGGGGAGGATAAGGCCATTAAGCGGAATATTAAGCTGGGCCGGAAAATGGGATCGGAGTTTTTTGAGGTGTTGGAAGGGTTGAAACCGGGCGATCGGGTCATTACTTCTTCTTACGAAAATTTCGGAAATAATGAAGTGTTGTTATTGAACTGATGCAACTTATTTGTTAAAACTGCGTCTTATCTATTGTAACTTTTAATAAAAAACGGAGTATCTCCTTAAACTAAAAAACCTTAACTTTCATCTTAAACCAGAAAACATCCCACTATGATAAAATTAAAAAACCTCGAAAAAGTCTACACCACTGAAGAAGTGGAGACCACCGCTCTGAACAACATCAATTTAGAGATAAAGGATGGCGAATTTGTGGCCATCATGGGGCCTTCAGGCTGTGGAAAATCCACGTTGCTTAATATTTTAGGATTGTTGGATAACCCATCCGGTGGTGAATATCATTTTGGAAATGACGAAGTAGCCAAGTATTCTGAGCGCCAGCGTGCCCAGTTACGAAAGGGTTCCATTGGTTTTGTGTTCCAGAGTTTTAATCTGATTGACGAACTAACGGTATATGAAAATGTGGAGCTTCCCTTGCTTTACATGAAGGTTCCAGCGGACGAGCGTAAGAAAAGGGTAGAAGAGGTACTGGAGCGCATGAATATCATGCACAGACGCAACCACTTTCCTCAGCAGCTTTCCGGGGGTCAGCAACAACGGGTAGCCATTTCCCGAGCCATTGTAGCCAAGCCCAAAGTGATTTTAGCCGATGAACCTACCGGTAACCTTGACTCGGCCAATGGAGAAGAGGTTATGAAATTACTATCTCAGCTGAATGAGGAAGGAACCACGGTGATCATGGTGACACACTCACCCTATGACGCAAATTATGCCCACCGGATTGTTAACTTGTTTGACGGAAAAGTCGTAACTGAAAATATCAAAGAACAGTTTCATATCTAAAGAATTTATCAGACTTCGGAATGTATAAGATCTGATTCCTTCATGGTTTTCTAGGTTTAGGTTAACAAAAGGCTCTGGTGTCAGAGCCTTTTGTGTTTTGGTCCCGTTCGTCAGGGAAAGTGTACGCTTCGTATACACAGGTGTTCACCTCTGTACAAAATGCAGGTTTTGTTAAACAAACGTAGGGGTTTCTGCAACCTTGATTGTCTTTTTTAAGTCTTTAAGCTATTACCTACAACTATGTTAAAAAATTACCTCCTGATCACTCTTCGAAGCTTACTAAAAAACAAGCTGTTCATCTTTATCAATGTCGTGGGCATGGGGGTGGCCATCGCCTGCTGTATTGTGGCATATTTGAATTATGATTTCTCCCGTAGTTGGGATGCCACACAGAAAAATGCTGACCGTATTTATCGGGTTCAGTTTTGGAGGGAATTTCAAGAAAAACGGGAGCGCTTTGGCATGGCGCCCATGCCGCTGGCCAATTATATCAGACAAAACGTGAAGTCTGTCGACAAGGTGGTGCGCGTTCAATCTACCTACACAGATATTAGAATCGGAGATGAAGTATTTGGGACGCAAACGGCTTTTGTAGACTCCGCATTCTTTGATTTGTTTACCTATGAATTATTGTATGGAAACTACGGGGAACTTCACGACAAGTCGAAAGTATTTATCAGCGATAAGGTCGCTCAAAAGTACTTTAACCAACTCGATGTGGTGGATCGTCCGATCACTCAGATCATCTTGGGAAAGGATGGTGTGCGAAGACCAAAGGAATTTATCGTAGGAGGTGTGTTTAAGCAACTGCCCACCAACTCCAGTCTGGGGTATGATGCCATCATGCTCTTCGACAACTTCTGGGACGTGAATATGGACCCCGAGGTAAATGAGTCAAACTGGAAACGCTGGGTAAACTTGCTTTTTCTGGAGATCAAGAACCCAGATGAAGTGGCATCCATCACGCAACAGCTACAAGCCTATGTCGAGCCTCAGAATAAAGTTCGGGAAGACTTTAAAATTTCCAGCTACTATCTCGAAAATTTTAAAGGCATGATGCAGCGGAACCGTCAGGACCCGCGTGTCAACAACGATGCGACCAACGGTGGTATACCTGATGAGGCGGTGGTTGTTCCGGCAATCATGGCGACCTTACTTTTGCTTCTGGCCTGTTTCAATTTTACCAACACATCAATCGCTATCTCCAGCAGGAGGTTAAAAGAAATTGGTGTGCGTAAAGTAATGGGAGGTATGCGTACGCAACTGATGTTTCAATTTTTATCCGAAAACCTCTTTTTATGTTTTCTGGGCCTGGTCGCCGGGCTTTTGTTAGCTGAATGGATGGTGCCAGCCTACGACTCGCTCTGGACCTGGCTGGACTTGAATTTGAGTTATGTTGAAAATGCCGGATTTCTGATTTTTTTGGTTGTTCTCTTACTCATCACAGCCCTGATAGCCGGGAGCTATCCATCTGTTTATGTGACATCCTTTGAACCGGTCAGCATCTTAAAAGGCACCGCTAAATTTGGAGGAACCAACTGGTTTACCCGGGTACTTTTAGGCGGGCAATTTGTGATCTCTATTTTATCTATTGTTTTTGGAATTGCGTTTTATCGAAATGGCCACTACCAACGTGAATATGATCTGGGTTTTGTGACCCACGGAGTGATTTCTGCCTGGGTAAACAACGAAGGAGCCTATAATACGTACCGGGATGCGCTTGCCACCAATAAAGACATAGAGTTAATTTCGGGTACGCGTCATCACGTAGCCAATAACTGGTACAACGATCCCGTTAAATTTGAATCATTGGAGAGAGAGGTAGACATCATGGAAATTGGTGAAAACTATTTTGATGTGATGGGCATGACCATTGTCGAAGGGCGCAACTTTCAACGAGACTCCGAAACCGATAAAAAAGAGTCTGTTCTGGTAACGGAAGAATTTGTCAAGAGTTTTGGCTGGAAAGACAGCCCAATTGGCAAGCGAATTGTCTGGATGGATACTACCCAGTTCTACGTCATTGGCGTCATCAGAAATGTCTATAGCCGGGCCTTGTGGAATCCTATTCAGCCGATGATGATCCGGTTTTGTCCACCCGAAAAATATCAGCAATTACTGATCCGAACAGATCCCAGAAAGATGGCATCCGTTAACGAGTTCATGGAAAAGAAATGGAAAGAAGTGTTTCCAAATGCGCAATATACAGGGCAGATGATTGATCAGGAATTGTCGGAGACAAACGATATTAATAATAATGTGGTTATCATGTTTACCTTTTTGGGAGCCTTTGCAGCATTAATGACGGGTATTGGTCTGTACACACTTGTGGCTCTGAATATTGTTCGCAAAATGAAAGAGATTGGTGTCAGGAAGGTATTAGGCGCTTCTATTGCGAATATAGCCGGAGTGATCAACCGTGAGTTTGTTTTAAATTTAGGTATTGCTACGATTATTGGAGGTGCTTTAGGTTGGTTAGGAGCCAATAGCCTCATGGAGAGTATCTGGGCATATTACCTGAAGGTAGGAGTTACCACTTTGATATTGGCGGGGGTAGTGATGTTTGCTGTTGGTCTGATCGCGGTTGGATATAAAACAATTACGACAGCTTCCCTGAATCCTACCAAAACTCTACGGGACGAATAGCGATTTGGTAGTAACATTTTTATCGGGGTGAGCGTCCTACTAAAAATAAAATTCAAGATATGATTCGAAATTATTTTTTGCTGGCTTTTCGCGCCATAAAGAAGCAAGCCTTTTATTCTGCTATCAATATCGTAGGTCTCGCGTTTGGAGTCATGGCTTGTCTCTTCATTATCTTATATATCTTCGATGAGATAAACTACGACACCTTTCATCAGGAACCAGAAAACATTTATCGGATCGGACTGCAAGGCAAAATTGGTGGGCAGGCTGTCAATACCGCCAGTTCGTGCCCTCCGTTGGCTGCAGCTTTAGTTGCTGAAATCCCGGGAGTAGAACAGGCCACCAGAATCAATCAAAGAGATAATCTTATTTTCAAATACGGAGAGAAAGCATTTACGGAAAAACAAATTTTGTATGCAGATTCCAACTTTTTTCAGTTTTTTAGTTTTGATTTACTGGAAGGGGATCCGGCTACTGCTTTGAAAGAGCCGAATAGCATTGTGCTAACGCCAACGCTGGCTTTGAAATATTTTGATCAGGAAAATGCACTAGGCAAGCTTCTGGTGATCGGCAATGATCAACGAACCTATAAGGTAACCGGTATTGCTGTTGAACCACCTCATCAGTCGCATTTCCGATTTGCGGCTATTATTTCAACCAATTCTGATCGTGATTATTACAATAGTTCCATCTGGCTGAACAACGGTTTATACACCTACTTTCGCAAAAATCCAGGCACACCTGAAACGGAGGTGGCTACTCGATTACGAGAAGTGACCGATAAGTATGTGGCGCCTCAGATAGAAGCGTTTATGGGAACTTCTATTCAAAAATTCCGGGAAAGCGGTGGCGAGTACAGTTACGTACCTTATCGGTTGCTGGATTCTCATCTACGCTCCATTTGGCAAGACGAAATTGAACCCAGTGGTAATATAGCTTATGTCTACACCTTTGGCGTGGTCGGAGTTTTTATTCTGATTATTGCGTGTATCAATTTCATGAATCTCGCCACGGCCCGGTCGGCAGGGCGAGCCAAAGAAGTCGGTCTGCGAAAAACGCTGGGGTCCTTCCGGAGTCAGATGATCGGGCAATTTTTGATGGAATCCTTCCTGTATGCTATTCTTTCTGTGGTTTTAGCGATTGGATTAACCTGGGCGTTGCTGCCACAATTTAATATGCTGGCAGGTAAGGCTTTGCGGTTTGATGCCCTTCTGAGCCCAGTCTTTTTGGTGGGTGCGTGTGTGCTCGTTGTGATTATTGGGTTGCTGGCTGGCAGTTATCCGGCATTTTACCTAACTTCTTTTCAGCCGGTAGAAGTACTGAAAGGAAAAGTACGAGCCGGCATAAAAAGCAAAGGCATCAGAAGCGGACTGGTGGTGCTGCAATTTTCATTGTCGGTTATCCTGATTACGAGTACGCTGGTGGTGTATCGTCAGATAAACTTTATGCAAAGCCGGAATGTAGGGATGGATAAACACAATGTGCTGGTAATCAGAAACGCAAATCGGCTGCAATCCAACCAAATGGCTTTCAAAAATGTATTGATGCAGAAAGCGGGAGTGGAGAATGTCAGTTTCACCAATAACATTTTTCCGGGAGTCAACAATACCACACCTTTCCGATCAGCCTCCAGTCGGAAGGATCACATCATGGGTACCTATGTGGCTGATATTCATCACGCAGACGTATTAAAATTTAAACTAAAGGAAGGACGGTTTTTCTCCATAGACTTTCCATCCGATACCTTGGCGGTGGTGTTAAATGAAGCAGCCATCCGCGAATTAGGTTGGGAAAAACCATTGGAGGAAAAGTTGATATCATTCAATGATAATGCCATGGAAGTTCCCATGAATGTGATTGGCGTTGTAGAAGATTTTAATTTTGAGTCCTTTAAATCAAATGTACGTCCCTTGGTTATCCGGTTGACAACTCAGGCAAATGCCATGCTTGTCAGATATTCAGGCTCTTCTGCCAGTGTGGTAACGGAAATTGAAAAAACATGGAAGCAGTATGCTACGGGTGAACCCTTTGAATATTCTTTTCTGGATCAGAACTATGATGAGTTATTTAGGGAGGAACGTAGGCTAAGTCAGTTATTTTTAGTCTTTACGATATTTACCATTCTGATTGCCTGTTTAGGGTTGTTTGCATTGGCAGCTTTTACAGCCGAGCAACGGACAAAAGAAATTGGGATCCGAAAAGCTATGGGAGCGGGAGTATTTCGAATCACCTCGCTGCTTTCGGGTGAGTTTTTGATGTTAGTAATCTTTTCCATTGGCCTGGCTATTGTTCCTACGTATTACTTATTAGATTATTGGTTGAGCAGTTTTGCATATCGAACTACGGTAGGCATCGACACGTTTATCTTCAGCGGAGTAGGGGCTATCCTTGTCGCTTTGTTAACCGTTGGTTTTCAGTCACTTAAGGCAGCAATGGCTAAACCTGTGAATTCACTGCGGTATGAATAGGTGGATAACCTGTGGATAAATTGTAGGTAAATAAGGTTTCATTTTGGTCTTTTATTAACAACTTGATTCTCTAAAACCAATTTCCTATGGAAGCTAAGAAGAAAGTATCAAAAAAGGCCTTACGCACGTTGCTGGCAGACTCGTTTGTTCAGACCCTTCGCAGCCTGGAATTACCTGTGCCAAGCAAGAAGATAAATAAGTTGCTGGAACGCGCTTCTAAGAAAATGGCAGTTCAATATGCTTCACTGATCAAGAAGGAATTAAAGAAGTCATTGAAGCGCAAGTCTTCGGCTCAGGTAGCTGTCGCAGCGTAAAATTTTTTGTCTGCGTACTATTTCTGTTATAAGAATCTGGCCTGACCCATTGGTTTTTCTATCTAACATCGGTCAGGTGATGTATTGATTCTTTCAAGAAGATGTCCCAACTACTCCGAACATATTTAAAATTACCAGCCCAATAATAATTGGGCATACTATCCGTATCGCAAATAACCAAATTTGATAAGGAGCAATACCTAGAATTGTTTTTCGCTTAAATCCCGGGGCACCCAATTCAATTTCATCTACCAACCGGTGGGTTTTGAAAATCCAACCGGAATACACGCATGTTGCCAACACGACCACCATCATGAACAACGTGCCGAATATATAGTCCATGATATCCAGAAATCCTCTTTTTTCCACTCCAAATAGCTGAAGGCTCATATCTGAGAAAATACTAACACCTCCGCTGGATAAAGCAGATGGGATACCAAAAACAAAAGCAACGATGGCAACGCTCCAGGCTGCTTTCTTTCTACTCCATTTTTTGGTGTCCATAAAGTACGCAGATGGGGCTTCAAGCATAGAGATGGTAGATGTAATGGCTGCCAGAAACAGAAGTAAAAAGAAAAGTGCTCCGGCAATGTTTCCAAAAGGCATCTTCTGAAAGATATTAGCCAGAACATTAAATACCAGAGTAGGGCCTTCTGCCGGAGATAAGTTAAAAGCATACACTGCTGGAAAAACCATTAACCCTGCCAATAGCGCAATAGAGGTATCCATCGCACCTATCCATAAGCTGGCAGTGACTATGTTCTGATTTTTGGGCAGATAAGATCCATAAGTAATCATCATACCCCAACCCACTCCCAGGGAGAAGAAGGCTTGGGTGAGCGCTTTGAGAATCACCGTGCCATTGATTTTTGAAAAATCAGGAATCAGGTAATACTCAACACCTTTACCGGCACCAGGCAAGGTTACGCTTCTGGCGATGACTATGATGAGCAAAACAAAGAGAAGGGGCATCATAATTTTGGTAGCTTTTTCAATGCCTCCGGATACGCCACCCAGAACGATGATGGTTGTTGCCAGAATGACAAAAGCACTCAACGGAATAACATACTCGGGTGTAGCAATAAAGTCAGGAAAGGAAGTCTGAATTGAGAATAGAGAAGTTATAATATAACCTACTGTCCATCCGGCAATGGTACTGTAGTAACTCAGAACAACAAACGTAACCATCAGTGGTAAAAATCCTCCCAAGGCCACCCAGAAGCCTCGGGCTCCGGTTGCCTGAAAAGCGCCTACGGGATTTTTGCCGGTTAATCGCCCAAGTGCAATTTCGTTGATTAACATCGGAGCACCTACCAGAACCACGCAACAGATGTAAACAAGTACAAAGGCTGCTCCTCCGTTCTCACCAGTCAAGTATGGAAATCGCCAGATATTGCCCAAGCCTACGGCCGAGCCGGCTGCGGCCATGATAAATCCGAATTTGGAGGCCCATTGACCTCGGGAGGAGGATGCCATAGCGAGTAATTAAGCTCAAAAAGTAAGATAAATTCTCTGGGTAACCCAATTCTGTCGAAACAACTTTAACGCTTCATCCCAGCAAACTCAATCCTTCCGAAAAAGAATGAGGCTGATATCCCAATTCCTTTTTTGCCTTTGTGATATCAAAACCAGTACGGGGAGGTCTTTTGGCTGGTTGTTGAAAGCCATGGATATCTGTAGGAGTGATCAGGCTGGCGTCCAGATGAAAATGCGCTGCGACCCGAACGGCTAACTCGTAAGGAGTCATCATCTCTTCTCCAGAAATGTGATAGAGACCGGTCGCTTTTTTCTCTGCCGCCAAAATACAACCGGTAGCCAGGTCATTAACAAAGGTGGGTGTACGCCACTGGTCATGGACAACTTTAATATTTTTTTTGTTTTCCAGACTTTCTTTTACCCACATCACGATGTTGGAGCGTCCCGGAAAGGCTGGCTTTCCATACACTAATACTGTGCGGATAATCGTCCACGGACAGGATGACTGCATGACGATTTTTTCGCTGGCCCATTTGCTTTCACCATAAAAGTTAATTGGGTTCGGGACTGCGGTTTCGTCCAGTGGCCCATAGGTACCATCAAAGATGAAGTCTGTGGACAGATGAATCAAGTGAACATTACGCTTTTCGCATGCTTCCGCGAGATATCCGACTGACGTAACATTATTCAGCCAGCATACCTCCCGTTCTGTTTCGCACTGATCTACCTGAGTCATGGCAGCACTGCTGATGATCACCTGGGGTTGATGCTGATCCATGAATCGATGAATCGCATCGCGGTTGGTAATATCCAGGTCCAGAATACCGGAGGGCATCCCTGACCGCGGCCTGGCTGTGGATATTACTTCTGTCTCCGGACGTGAACTTAATTGTCGATGAAGTTGAAAACCCAAGAGCCCCAACGCGCCTGTCACCGCTATTTTTATTTTATCCATGGGCTTTAGGAGAGAGGAATGATTATTTTAATGGTGGAAACGTATAGCCGAACTCTTTTTCAATCTCCTTTCTGGACATTTCCCGAACGGTGACTTCCATTTTTACATCGCTCACAGGGCGATCTCCCATACCCGTGGGTACAGCAGCTATCTTGTCAAGCACTTCCAGTCCTTTGATCACTTTTCCAAAGACCGTATAATCACTATCAAGGTGTGGTGTTCCACCCTGTTTTTGATAAGTCTCTTTCTGTTCGGCAGAAAAAGTAAACGGAGTATAACCAGGTTTGGCTTTACGGATCAACGAATCAGAAGCCAGGAAAAACTGATTTAACCATTCTATGTCATTGGCTGTTTGTTTTTCCATTACCTGATTTAACAACGTCTTGTTTTCAGGCTGGTAGAGAACTTCGCGCAAGGCCTGATTTTTTTTACCATAGGCAATGTTGATTTCCAGTTGACTCAATTCTTTGCTGCTGTAGGTTTTTCCTTGCACAATATAAAATTGACTTCCGCTGGAAGCTTTGGTCGGATTTTGGTCATCGCCTAACCGGGCAGCGGATAAGGCTCCCTTTTCATGAAATAGCCCCGGTACAAACTCAGCATCTACAGTATAGCCCGGACCTCCATTTCCCAGGCGTTTCTCAGGAGAGGCGTCTTTGGATTCCGGATCACCTCCCTGAATCATAAATCCGCTGATGACCCGATGAAACAGCAAATCATCAAAAAAGCCATCTTTTGCCAGTTTAATAAAATTAGCTTTATGTTTCGGTGTCTGATCATAAAGTACAGCCACCATGTCACCATGATCGGTTGAAATAGTTACCAAATATTCCATATCTTTTTTAGGGGTACAACTCAGCAGCAAGATACTAACGCAGCACAAACAGAAAGACTTCATAGAAACAAAATTAGTTTTGCAAAAATAGAGATTCTGATAAACTCTGGTCATACAGTCAGGTTAGTTCCTTCAGCCATTCCCATGGATGGTTTTACCGATCTGAATGGACATATCTGTGAAAATCATTTTGGCGCTTCCATTTCTCTCCAGATGGTACAGGGATTCATTGATCTGTTGACTCATTCGTTCAATTTTGAAAACATCCAGCAGTTGACTAAATTTTTGAATCCGTTGTTGTTCTGATCCTTTCACCCGACTTATCTGGGAGGCACTCGTTTGAACGATCAGTGCTTCCCGCATCATTTCCAGACTATAGAGCAGTAAGTGACGCTGACGCATGCGGTCGGCCTCATGAAATTCTTCCGCCAAACGAATAAGTTCACCATAGTTTCGTTGGTAGCAGACCGTCATCCAGTTAAAAAACTGAGTGGCACTGTCGTCATCTTCCTCCTCGGCTACTAACAGTTCGGCTATTTGGACATTGCCTTCTGCCATCTGCACAATTTTATCTTTGCGATTGCCACTTACCGCATGTTTGGAAACGATGTATTCTTCCAACGATTGATCCGAAAGCATGGGCACCTGAACCATTTGGGTACGAGACAGAATCGTTGCCAGGAGCTGATCGGCCGCATTTGTGACCATCAAAAAGATAGTTTGAGGAGGTGGTTCTTCCAGGATTTTTAAGATACCGTTGGCGGCAGCCGGATGCATGGATTCTGGTTGCCAGATGATCATCACCTTGAATTTACTCTCAAACGGTTTGAGTGAGAGAGCTTTAACAATTTCACGACTTTCTTCACGGGAAATGCTGGCTTGTTTGTCTTCCGCGCCATAGAAAGTAGACCACTCATCAGGAGAAGCGAACGGTTTTTCAGTCAAAAATTGTCTCCAGCTCTTAAGAATATCAGCCCGAAAGCGATCCTCATCTTTATCTCCTTTCAGGTTTGCCAGCGGAAAAACAAAGCTTACATCCGGGTGAATGTATTTGAGGTTTTTACTACAGGCGGCACAGGTTCCACAGGCATCTTCGTCTCCTTTGTTCAGGCAGTGGATGTACGTGTTAAAGGCCAGTGCCAATGGCAAATTGAGCGCTCCGGGTTTACCGGCAAAAAGCTGGGCATGGGCAATTTTAGTGTCCTTGACCGAGCGAATAAGTTTAGCCTTGATATCTTCCAGGCCTGGGATGTCTGCAAATCTCATCGTTGCATTAACTTTTTCTGACGATCTAATTCATCCGTAAGCGACCGCACTTCGGTGAGGATACCACTGATCACATCATATCTGGCAAACGTTGATGGGGCATCCGTTGAGCTTTTGTAATGAATCAGGATGGTATTGTATTCATCGAAAAAGTCAACTGATTGTATTGCCTGGTTTTGAACAATGACTTGCACGTGATTGGCCATTAAATCCGATCGATACAGATCACTCTGATCCTCGATGTCCAATTGGCCATTTTTATTTGTGTCTTTGGTCACAATTTCAAAGAGCATATAAGTCATCTGCTTTGCTGACGATTGTGCCTCTGGGTAAAGTGCTTGTGTTTGCGGGTAATACGATTGGATGATTAATCCTTTTTGATGGAGCAGAGGTCTGATGACTTCAAATGTTTGATCCAAATAAAGATAGTTAGACGGATGATTAATGGAGGTTTTGTCTTCGTATGATCCCAGGCCAGCCTGGAGCGTTCCTTCTGTTTCATACGAAAGATGAACAGGCAGGAGGTAACCAGAAACCCCATGCAGAGCCACCGGGCTGCCATAAGTTACTTCCCAGTCAATTTTTTTAATAGCGTTTTGAGTGGAATCTACCAGCGCAATTCCGTTGTCTGTAGCGTAGTTGTTCGAGCGGAATAAATGGTCTAATCCAAAAACAAAAAATAATCCTGCCAGAATCAATAACAGGATGGCAATACCGCAGGCGAGCCATACATATTTCAAGAGAGAATCAATCTTCATGGGTTGCCATTATTTTAGGATACATGCCATCCGGTATGCTATTTTTTTTCCCAAACACGATATTGGGCAGATTGAGTAAAAACTTCTTTTAGTATATCCCTATCGGGTTCTGTGAATTTGACACCTCTTCTCTCCATCACTTTTTCAGCAGTTTCAAAGGCTTTCGTTAATTGAAAAGTGGAAAATCCTGCCGCCCCGCCCCAGGCAAACGAAGGCACAAAATTGCGGGGATATCCATCACCAAAAATATTGGCTCCTACACCGACCACGGTACCGGTATTAAACATGGTATTGATTCCACATTTGCTATGGTCGCCCATCAGCAAGCCGCAAAACTGCAGACCAGTAGAAACAAACCCCCCCTTGGAATAACTCCAGAGTTTTACGGGTTCATAATTGTTTTTCAGATTGGAGGTATTTGTATCGGCCCCCAGGTTACACCATTCGCCAAGTATCGAGTTACCCAGAAAACCATCATGTCCTTTATTGCTAAAGGCAAATAATATTGAATTGCTGACTTCGCCTCCGATTTTACAATAAGGTCCAATGGTGGAGTCACCTCGCATTTTTGCTCCTACATTAACCACGGTCCCTTCTCCAAAAGCATGATTACCCCGAATCACTGATCCTTCCTGTACGTGCACGTTCTTGCCAAAATAAACCACACTATTTTCGGCATTGATGATGGCGGCTTTAATATCTACTCCTTCCTCTAAAAAGATATTTTCAGCTCCGTAAACCCGCGTATGCGGATCGGTCAGCGGGTGGCTCTTTCTTCCGGCTGTGATCCGCTTAAAGTCAGCTTTGATCTGAGCGGCATTAAACTGAAACAACTTCCACGGTTGATCAATGAGTGTAACTTCTTCTGTAAATTCATGTACCTTACCCTTAATTACCTCCGGAACTTCATCAGCCTGCGTTCGAACAGCCAACACTTGATTTCCTTTTCGGATACCATCGTTGAGGCTAAGCGTGTGCAAGGCCTGAATAAAATTTTCATCCGGACACAAGGCTCCGTTGATCCAATAATTATCCTGGGTGAGATGGACAGGATATTTACGACTCAGGTAGCTTTCTGTGCTACATGAACACTGGGTCTTTAACAGAAAATTCCATTTCTCACGAATGGTCATGATTCCAACGCGCACGTCAGCCACTGGCCGGGTAAATGTGAACGGCAGAAGTTGCTGACGAATGGACGGGGAATCAAACAGAATGACATTCATGGCTCTAAATTACAAATGATTGGCGGTTGTCACAGGTTTTGGAAGAATCGGTGAATAAGTTCTTAAAAGGACACCGTTGTTACAGAAAATCATGAAAGTAAAATGCCTCCGGAGAAGGAGGCATTTGAAATTAAACCTAAGAAAACTGATTGAATCAGGCTTTCTTTTGATATTTCTTTTGGAATTTTTCCACACGACCGGCTGTATCCAAAAACATCTTTTTACCGGTGTAAAATGGGTGTGAGGCCGAGCTAACTTCTATCTTGATCACAGGATATTCTTTGCCATCGGTCCACTTGGCTGTCTCTTTGGGTACAGATGTAGAACGGCTTAAAAATTTAACGTCACTGGTAGTGTCCCAGAAAATGACGTCTTTATACTCAGGGTGAATGCCTTTTTTCATGTTTTTTACGCTTTTTCTCTCTAAAGGATTGCAAAATTAGGGATAAAAGGGGTTTTTACAAGACTTCCCGGTCAGATTATTTATCATCCGCTAATTGAACGTAATTTGCTTTGAAAACCCATCGAAGAGGGCCCGCCATGCCCATGAGACGGGATAATTTCTAAGCTTTATATGAAGGTCATTTCCCTGATAACTTTGTTCGCCTGGATGGTATTCATTCGGGGATCCATCGCCCAAAGTACCAACGCCCCTTTGAATGAGGATTACTATCACTTGATTGATCGCTATGAAATCAAAAATGGTCAGTTGTTGCCCGGTATTTTTACCAGTGTCAAGCCTTATCAGCGCAAGCTGATTGTTCAGGCCATAGACAGTCTGAATACGTCAGCGGTATTCAAATCACAGGCTGACCAATTCAACAAAGAATATCTTCAAAATGACAGTTGGGACTGGAGCCGGATGGAGTCGGCCGACAGCAAACAACCGGTCTTAAAGAAATTGTATCAAAAAAAATCTGACCTCGTCTATGTGGATGAGCCGGACTTTGATCTTCACGTGAATCCGGTACTGTATGTGGGCATGGGGCACGATTCCCGCTTGGACGACCCATGGTTTATCAATACCCGGGGTGTGGAGATCAGAGGAATGATCGATCAGAAAATTGGATTTTATTCGCTCCTGACCGAAAATCAACTTCAGCTTCCTTCGTATGCACGTGACATTTTTAATAACCCGGTGGTGCCCCATGAAGGATTTTGGAAGACATTTAAAGAGACGGGGGTTGATTTCTTTCATGCCCGCGGCTACATTGATTTTAATGTCAGTAAGCATGTAAACATGCAAGTAGGTCACGATCGATTATTCATCGGTAACGGCATGCGATCACTCATCTTTTCTGATTTTTCAGCTCCGAATCTTTTTTGGCGCACTCAGGTGCGCGTGTGGAAGCTAAACTACCTTTTTCAGGTCAATCGGATGGTGGCAGATCCATCCATGACGGTCAACGGATCACGAGGAGGAACGCGCTATCCTGAAAAGTACGTGATGCTTCACCACGCCAGTATCAATATTGGTCGGAAACTGAATATTGGTTTGTTTGAATCGGTCATCTTTAGCCCCAAAGACTCAGTTAACAATAATACCTTTGATTTCAGCTATCTAAACCCGATCATCTTTTTTCGGGCCGTAGAGACGCAATTTGGCAGTTCTGGAGATAACGTCATTCTGGGAATGGATTTTAAATGGCTTCCGGCCAAACGGTTATCGGTGTATGGCCAGTTTGTACTGGATGAGTTTTTATTAAGTGAAGTGCGGGCCGGTAATGGCTGGTGGGCCAATAAATTTGCCGGACAGGTAGGAGTGAAGTATATAGATGCACTGGGAATATCAAATCTGGATGTGCAGGGAGAGATAAATATCGTACGGCCATTTACCTATTCTCATAATTCGCAATACGCCAACTACTCCAATTATCTTCAGCCCATTGCCCACCCGTTTGGGTCAAATTTTCGCGAGATATTGGGAGTTGTCCGGTATCAACCGATCCCTCGGGTTCAACTGGTGGGTAAACTGATCATCGCCCAGCGGGGCCGCGACTGGAGTACGGCCAATTTTGGGGGAGACGTTCTGAAAGATAATTCTACCCGGGAAAATGACTTTGGAAATGAAATCGGACAGGGGCTAAAAGAACAATTAGGAATGGTTACGTTTACGGCTTCTTATCAGTTAAAACATAACTTGTTTGCCGATTTCAACTTTGTTTATCGGAAAAGTACGATTGATGCTCCCTCGGTGACCTTACCTGTCAACGCAACGTATCCAATCAGCAGTACCACCCAACTGATTTCTGCGGCTTTGCGTTGGAACATTGCCGCTCGCTTATACGATTATTGATACCTTTGCCCTCAGCATGAAAACTTTTTTACGTGTTCTGGGCTATGCCCGCCAGCTTCCCTTTAAACTGTTTTTCTTTTTTTTCTATTCGATCCTGGGGATATTCTTTGGTGCTTTTAATATAGTCTTGGTCATACCGATGTTAAAAGTATTGTTTGGGATCAAAGATGAAACCGCTTGTCCCTGTCCGCATACCCCGGCAGCAGAGGCAGAGGTTATTCCCCCGTTTCCGGATTTTGCTTTTTCGAGCGACTTTGTGCTGGAAGCGTTTAATCACTACTTCATGACGATCATTGTAAAGTATGGTCGTTTGGATGCCCTACTTTTTGTATGCGGATTGATTGTGATTTGTGTGCTGCTGGCAAATCTTTTCCGATACCTGGAGCGCGTGATGGCCACTAAAATCCGGGTGGATCTGGTGAAGAATATCCGGATGGACATCTTTCGAAAAGTATCGGATCAGCCTATTGGATATTTTAATTCCGAACGCAAGGGTGATCTCATCTCGCGATTTACCAATGACGTCAACGAGGTGGAAAATGGCGTGATGAATAGTCTGAAGGCCGTCTTGAAAGAACCGTTAACCATCATCGTATACTTCATTTTTCTTTTTCTGATTTCGCCCCAACTCACATTTTTTACGCTGATCGTTTTGCCGATCACCGGAGGCGTGGTAGCCGAGATTATCAAACGGCTTAAACGTCAGGCAAAAGATAGTCAGGAGTCGCTGGGGCGCATCGTTAACATACTGGATGAAACCTTTGGAGGCATGCGGGTGGTCAAAGCATTTAATGCCCGTAAGTTTGTCATTGACAAAATGGATGAGGAAAGCGAATACTACCGTAAGATGAGTAAGTCAATGGCGTATAAAAATGAATTGGCATCTCCGGTATCCGAGATTTTGGGGGTATTGATTATTGCCGGTATCATTTTCTACGGAGGCAATCTGGTTCTTTCCAACCAATCAACATTGAAGCCTGAACAGTTCTTAGGATTCCTGGCCGTTTTCTCCATGATTATTCAGCCGGCCAAGAATTTTTCCAATGGCATTACTTCCTTACAGCGCGGTACGGCTTCGGCTCATCGCATTTTTGCTCTGATTGATCAGGCGCCTGCGATTGTCAACAAACCAAATGCCGCGTTGTTAAGAGAATTCAATCAGTCGATTGAGTTTAAAAATGTCTCCTTTGCGTATAACAACGATCTTGTTCTAAAGAACATTCATCTTCGGATTCCGAAGGGTAAGACCATCGCATTGGTAGGCCCCTCCGGAGGAGGTAAATCCACCTTGGCGGATCTGATCCCAAGGTTTTATGATCCTACGCACGGGGAGGTGTGGGTAGATGGGAAATCCATTGCAGATTATGAGATCGAATCGCTGCGTCACCATATGGGAATCGTCACCCAGGAATCGATTCTTTTTAACGACACCATTTTTAACAATATTGCCTTTGGCCTCACCGATGTGAGGGAGTCGGACGTTATTCAGGCAGCCAAAGTGGCCAACGCGCATGAGTTTATCATGCAAACCGATCAGGGATATCAGACCCGCATTGGCGAAAGGGGGTCAAAACTTTCCGGTGGTCAACGCCAGCGGTTAAGCATTGCAAGGGCTGTACTCCGAAATCCACCCATTTTGATTTTGGATGAAGCCACTTCAGCTTTGGACTCCGAATCAGAAAAGGCTGTGCAGGAGGCCTTATTCAACCTGATGAAAAACAGAACTTCAGTCATCATCGCTCACCGCCTCAGTACCATTCAACATGCGGATGAGATTGTGGTAATCCAGGACGGGGAAATCCGTGAGCGTGGTAGGCATGAAGAACTCATTGCACTCGATGGTGTTTATCGCAAATTGGTGGATATCCAGAAAACCAGTGCTGGCTAAGATTTTTGTAATCAGTGTGTTACGGAAATAGCTAAAAAAATTAGTATATTTCTTTGAATTGAATATTTAAAACCCTTATTTAGCTAAAAATATTAGCTATGAAAGGCCGATTAAAATTGAGCAGCAAGCGATTGACTTCCGGGCGTTTTCAAGTCAATTTTATGACAGAAGGGCCAGACGGTTTTTATGGCTACCTGCTAGCTGAATCGCAGACCTCCGTCCGCGAGGTCATTTTAAAGATAGAACAGCATATGCGTGGCGTACAGAATTCAGACAAGTACTTTCAACCTTCCCTGTTTTCCATGGGTAGGAAATCACCTAAGGCCGAACATATCATGATCTTTAAAAGTAAAGCCGCATGAATTTGAATGAACGGATACGTCTTGAACGTAAAAAATTAGGATTAACACAGGATCAGTTTGCCCAGCAACTCGGAATCAAACGATCTCTGGTGGGGGCCTATGAAGAAGGACGTGCTGAACCCAGATTAGAACTTTTGAATAGGATGGCCCAGTTGTTTCATATGTCGGTGGATCAGTTTTTAGGTGAAGGGACCGGAAAAGAGACAAATCTTAGGAGAGGTGGAGAGGTACTGGTGGTAACGGTGGATGAAAACCAACGTGAGAATATTGAATTTGTCCCCGTCAAGGCGGCCGCTGGTTATCTGAATGGCTATGCAGATTCAGAGTTTGTCAAAGAATTGCCACGATTTAAGCTTCCGGTGCTTCCCAGAGGAACGTATCGGGCTTTTGAAATCAATGGTGATTCGATGCTGCCATTGTTGCCTGGTACTGTGGTGATCGGTGAATATGTGGAAGACCTGCGGCAGCTAAAAAATGGAAAGACCTATGTTTTGGTCACTCAGCGAGAAGGTATTGTCTACAAACGTGTATTCAACTACCTCGCTGAAAATGGCAAGTTGTTTTTGGTGTCTGACAATCGACAATATGCTCCATTTCAGTTGGACGGGGAGGATGTCATTGAAGCCTGGTCGGCCAAGGCATACATTAGCGTTCAATTCCCTGATGTGGATAGCAAACAGGAGCTTAGCACAGAACAGTTAACAGAAATGATTTTAGACCTTCGGCAAGAAATCGAACAATTGCGCGAAGTCAGGAAGAAAAGCCAATAGCGAACCGATCCTTCCTCTTTGCCCTGTAAGGCAAAGGAAGGGGAGGTGCTGATCGGGAATTAGACATTACTTCATCGATTGAAATACTGCTTTGATCTTTGCCTGAAGTTTGATGGAAGGTGGCACGACTGGCAAACGGGTATAGGGCTCACAAATATTCATCAGGCTTAGCAAGAACTTAATACCAGCCGGATTTCCCTCCTCATACATCAAATGGTTGATGTCGAGTAGCTTAAACAACTCTGTTTTCGCCTTTGTGTATTGATGAAGGCCGGCTGCAGTGGTCATTCGTTTGAAAATTACCGGAAAGGCATTGGCCAATACCGAAATAACACCCACTCCGCCAATCGAATAGAGCGGCAGGGTGAGTAAGTCATCCCCTGAAATCAAGGCGAAATCTTTGGGCTTGTGACGAGCGATCGTCATGCACTGCTCCAGATTACCCGAAGCTTCTTTGATTCCTACAATATTCGGATGTTTGGCTAGACGGAGAGTGGTTTCAGAGGTTAGGTTACTGGCCGTGCGCCCTGGAACATTATACAGAATCACGGGCACCGGACTAAACTCGGCTACAGCCTCGAAATGTTGTGCAATACCTTCCTGCGATGGTTTATTGTAATAAGGACTAACAGAAAGAATAGCATCCACTCCGGTAAATCTGGTGCTGTCGATTTCTTCCAGCAAGAAATGAGTACTGTTTCCTCCCATTCCATAAACTATCGGGAGTTTTTTTTTATTGTGCTTGATAACAAAATCAAGGATTTCCTTTTTTTCCTCCTTGGTACAAACTGCTGCCTCACCGGTAGTGCCCATCACTACATAATAATCAACCCCTTTAGCCGTATGGTTTAACAATTTTTTGAAGGATGCGAAATCAATATCACCCTCCTCGTTGAAGGGAGTGACTAACGCTACACCGGTTCCATGTAATTGTTTCATGTATCTAATCAGCGTAAATTTTGAGTATACTTTAACATGTTACCGATCAAGGATTTTATGCTTCCTTTTTCCTCAATCATCAATTCAAAATAAGGCTCCAGAGATTCCTGATAGGAACCGATTCGGCAATGGGCTTTGGAGCGAGCCAATAAATGCAGAACAAGAGGATTGTGATCGGTATCTACATAATACAAGTAATCAAAAGGTGTATTGATAAAAGATATCGCATGATCGGATTCAATACTCCCCCAGAAATTCAGATCCTGGATGGTGAAAAAGTCAAACAGGAATTCATAGTTCTCCTTTTTTTTGGGCAGATATTCCAGCACGTTAACTTTTTTACCATCGTGTTCGAGGGTCTTGATAAAATGCTTGATTTCATCATGTTTGGATTTATCCTCCACACTAAAAATAATACCTACCCGTTGGGCTTGCTGATACGGAATACTGGCCCGAAGATTTTTATTCTTTCGGAGCGCTGATTCGGTACGCCACTTTAAAAAGGTTTGTTTAAACATGTCGTAAAAGTACGTGCTTTTTTAGTGACTTAGCTTTTCAATAATTGCTCAAATTCAGACTCAGAGATGATCTTCACCCCCAGCTTCTCTGCCTTTTCTCGTTTAGCAGGCCCCATGTTTTCACCGGCCACCAGATAATCCAGTTTGGCAGATACACCTGACAATATCCGGCCGCCATTGGATAGGATGATTTGCTGGAGTTGTTCCCGTTCATAATTCTGAAAAACCCCGGAGATCACAAAAGATTTCCCCTCCAGAATGTTGCTGACCGGTTCAGGTGCCTGATGCGTACTTTCTACTTGCAATCCGGCTTCCGTTAGCCGTTTGATTTCTTTTTGATTTTCTTCTGATTGAAAAAAACGGACCACACTTTGCGCAATTTTTTCACCAACTTCAGGAGTTGCCAGTAGCTGCTCCAAACTGGCGGTTGATAATTTTTCCATACTACCAAAATGGCGAGCGAGTTTTTCAGCTACTGTTTTACCAACATACCTGATGCCGATGGCGAAGAGGACATTTTCAAAGGGAACCTGTCTTGATTGCTGAAGGCCATTGAGCAGATTTTGAGCCGACTTATTTTTAAAACCTTCCAACTGTAACAGATGTTCTTTTGACAGGCTATACAAATCGGCAGGACTTTTGACAAATCCCAGATCATACAACTGCGAAATGGTACGCTCTCCCAGCGAATCGATGTCCATGGCTTTGCGTTGGATGAAGTGTTCGATACGCCCTTTGATCTGAGGCGGGCAGCCATTTGTATTTGGACAGTAGTAGGCTGCCTCACCCTCTACGCGTTCCAGCGGTGTATGACATTCCGGACAACGATCCAAATACACGAACGGTACCAGATTTTTTGCCCGTTTGGGTAAATCCACATGGGTTACTTTCGGGATGATTTCGCCTCCTTTCTCGACAAAGACATAATCACCGATTCGTAAATCCAGACGGGCAATTTCATTCGCATTGTGAAGGGATGCCCGCTTAACCGTTGTTCCAGCCAAAAAAACCGGCTCTAATTCTGCCACCGGTGTGACCGCACCCGTTCTCCCCACCTGATAGGTAATGCTATTTAATCGGGTACTAATACTTTGGGCTTTATATTTAAAAGCCATAGCCCATCGCGGACTTTTGGCAGTGAACCCCAGTTGTTCCTGCTGATCCAATCGATTCACTTTGATAACTACGCCATCCGTGTCCAGGGGTAGCTGTTGCCTGCGTTCTTCCCAATGATTGATGTAGTCAATCACCTGGGTGATGTCTTTGCATTTTTGGTAGGTAGGAGAAACCTGAAATCCCCAGGACTCCAAGGCATGAATGCTTTCTTCATGAGTAACATTGCCTAACTGATCACCTAAAAGATAATAAACAAAACAATCTAGTTTTCTTCGGGCCACTTCGGACGAATCCTGAAGTTTCATGGTACCTGAAGCAGTATTTCGAGCATTTGCGTAGGCCTCTTCACCGATGTCTTCACGTTCCTGATTGAGTTTCCTGAATACTTCCTTAGGCATGAAAATCTCTCCGCGGACCTCAAAAGAAGGCGGTATATTTTTCCCTTTCAGCTTTAGCGGAATGGAACGGATGGTTTTCACGTTGGCCGTCACATCATCACCACGGACGCCATCCCCCCGGGTGACTCCCCTAATCAGGATTCCGTTCTCGTAAATTAAACTGATGGATACACCATCAAATTTCAACTCACAAAAATATTCAAAAGGATTCCCTTCCAATCCCTTAGCTATGCGTAGGTCAAAATCACGAAGTTCCTGCTCGGAATAGGAATTCCCCAAGGATAGCATGGGGTAGCGATGCTGTACATTTTGAAATTCTTTGGTAATGGTGCCACCTACCCGAAGGGTAGGAGAGTCGGGCCGGGCAAGGGAAGGAAACTCTTTTTCAAGTTGTTGAAGTTCTTCCAGCAGTTTGTCAAACTCAAAATCTGAAATTTCTGGTTTGCTTTTCTGGTAATAAAGTTCGTTATGATAGTTGATCTGCTGGATCAACTGTTCTATGCGTTTGGGAGCATCAGACAATTTCATGGGAGAAAGATAAGCGACCCGTGGTTAGGATAGAATTCAATCTTGAATAAAATGTAACACCTGACTAGCCACAAGTCCTGCGGTTTCTGTCCGAAGGCGGGTACTTCCCAGACTGACCTTCGAAAAACCGGCATCCAGTGCGAGCGTAGTTTCTTCATCGGTAAAGTCGCCCTCGGGGCCGATCAATACAAGATACGATCCGTTGGGTTTGGCTAGCTTTTTTAAGTGTTCCGGACCGGAGGCGTCAGCCCGGGCGATAAACTTTTGCTGGACGGACAGTTTTAGTACTTCGCTAAATTTTGTTAGTGGATTAAGTATGGGAAGCCAGGATTGTTTGGATTGTTTCATGGCGCTGATTACCACCTTTTCAAAACGCTCCCGGTTGATTTTAACACGCTCATTGTTATGACACATTAAAAAAGTGATTTCCTGTATTCCTATTTCGGTCAGTTTTTCCAGCATCCACTCCAGACGATCGTTATTCTTCGTAGGGGCAATCGCCAAATGAATAGAATAAGGTGGTGCGCTTGGAAACTCCTGAGACAATATGGTGAATGTACATTTCCTGGCTTGGGTAGCAGTGATTTGAGCGATGAGTTTTAGGCCTCGGCCATTTGTAATGGCAAACTCATCACCGACTTGCATGCGGAGTACACGCAGGGCATGGTGGGATTCTTCCGGAGATAACGTGGAAGAATCTGTCGATAAATCTGGTTGATAAAAGAATCGGTCGACTGCCTCCATTTCAGGTGTAGCTCGCTTCCAGTTTTTTCATGAAGGCAATATAGGTCTCCATCGCTTTTTCTTTGGTCATTCCTTTCTTATCATCCCAAGCCTGATACTTTGCGAGGGCCTTAAAATCAAAACCGATGGGTCGATCTCCGGTGACATCGCCTTCCGTAGCCTGTTTATACAAAGCGTATAAATCGAGTAGTTCTTCGTTGGTGGGTCGTTTCGTAAGCTTCTGAGAGCGGTCGACTGCTTGTTGAAATTCTTCGGTTAATGACATGAGTTATCAAAATAAAGAAGGCTGCCTGGCACTTTTTATGGATGTATCAGGCAGCCTTTTGACAAGGTAATTTTTAACGATTGGAAATCGGTACGTAAGCGCGTTGCGTTGATCCTGTATAGATTTGACGTGGACGGCCAATGGGCTCTTTATTTTCGCGCATCTCTTTCCATTGAGCAATCCAGCCCGGCAGACGTCCCATCGCAAACATGACGGTAAACAAATCAACCGGAATGCCGAGCGCACGGTAGATGATTCCTGAATAAAAGTCTACGTTAGGATAGAGTTTTCTTTCCACAAAATAGGGATCTTTTAAAGCGGCCTCTTCCAGTTTTTGAGCAATCTCTAACACAGGATCATTTACCCCCAGTTTTTTCAATACATCATCGGCTGCTTTCTTGATGATTTTCGCCCGAGGGTCAAAATTTTTGTAAACACGATGTCCAAAACCCATCAATCGGAATCCGCTGTTTTTATCCTTGGCTTTGTTGATCCATTTCTCCGTGTCGCCACCATCCTTTTTGATGGCTTCCAACATCACAATCACCTCCTGGTTAGCGCCTCCGTGAAGCGGGCCCCACAAGGCATTAATTCCAGCCGAAATAGAGGAATAGATACTTGCTTTGGAAGAACCTACAATCCGAACGGTGGAAGTAGAGCAGTTTTGTTCATGATCGGCATGTAGAATCAGAAGTTTATCCAGCGCGTTGGCTACCACCGGATCCACATGATAATCTTCTGCCGGCAACGCAAACATCATTTTGAGGAAGCGCGAACAATAGTCTTGCGAGTTATCCGGATAGTTTACGGGGTGTCCTACCGCATTTTTGTAGGCCCAGGCAGCAAAGGTGGGCATTTTGGCCAGTGAACGAACAATGCTCAGATAAACCCCTTCGGCTGACCGATTCGGATCCAATGATTCAGGGTAGAAAGCGGTTTGAGCGCAGAACAAAGAAGCCAGCACACCCATCGGGTGGGAGGTGGACGGAAATCCATCCAGAATCTTCTTGATATCTTCGTGAACCAGTGTATGCGTTTTGATATCGTTGGTGAATTTATCCAGTTGTGTCTTATTGGGTAATTCACCAAAAATGAGGAGGTAAGCGACCTCAATAAAACTCGACTTTTCGGCCAGTTCTTCAATTCCATAGCCCCTGTACCGGAGAATTCCATTATCCCCATCGAGAAAAGTAATGGCACTTTTGGTCGCTCCGGTATTCTTATATCCAAAGTCAAGCGTGACTGCCCCTGTCTCCTCCAATAAGTTACTGATATCTATACCTCGTTCTTTTTCCGAGCCTTCGACAATGGGGAATGTATAGCTCTTTCCGTCTATGATCAATTCTGCTGTTTTGGACATAATTATGGTATTAGTAGTTAGCCTCTAAAGTATCATTAAGAGTTTGGAGTTCAAAATTCCATGTTTAGTTATTTCCCAGAATCAACGGCATCCCGTCTTTACCGCTTCCCACCACAATAATCTTACTGTTGGGAGATTTTGCAAGCTCTAAAGTTGCCTCTATCCCTCTCATTTTCAGCAATTTATCAGACAAACTATTATTGATAATATTATTGGCCCGCGACTCACCTTCAGCAGCGATTCGTTTGCGTTCGGCTTCACTTTTTTCTTTGTCTAACCGGAATTGATAGGCCAGGGCTTCCTGTTCTTGTTGCAGCTTGTTTTCAATGGCTTTTTTAATTTGTTCCGGAAGGGAAATGGAGCGGATCAACACGGCCGTTGCGTGGACATTGTTCTTGTTCAGGATGTTTTCGGTTTCTGTCTTAATGGAAGTTTCTACTTCAGCGCGTTTGGTGGAATAGATCTCTTCGGCTGTATACCGGCCCATAACCTGCCGAACAGTTGACCGGACTTCCGGGATCACCAATCCTGTCTCGTAAGCCTGGGTAAATTGCTCATGAATATATCCAATTTTATCGGGGATGGGATAATACCTGACGGTGATGTCAACATGAATGGACAATCCATTTTTATCAAGAATATCCATGTTCTCATCGGATGACATTTCATTGACTTTATAAATAAACACCTCGTTCCAGGGCGCTTTCAGATGGGTTCCCGGACCAATAACATTGTCTTTATCGAGGCCTTTTCCAAAAGGATAGAAGATCACCCCCATTTCAGAAGCTCCGATACGGTAAAAGAGACTGGAGGAAAGGGCCAAAACGATGATCAAGGCAATAATGCCAAAAATGATAAAAGGAAGTCTGCGATTATTCATGGTGTCAGGTTTTTAATAGTCCGCCAAATTAGCCTAAAGGAGCGGGGCTATTGCAACAGCCCAACTAATTTTTTTGCGCCAGTCACACAAAAAAAAAGATCGCTTGAGGCGATCTTTTTTATAATTACTCTCGGTTTCTTATTGATTCAAGTCGGTTTTGATTTCTTCGACTTTTGTTTCAATCGCTTCTTTGGCTGATTCCAGATTTTCAACGGCCGAAGCTTTCATATCCTCAGCCTTGGTTTCAACGGCCGAAGCCACTTCCTTTACTTTGGCAACTACGGCTTTTTTAGCCGTTGCCGCTTTCTTGACCACATTTTTCTTAGTGGTCGCCACCTGTTTAACCACGTTTTTTCTAATAGAACTGATCTTTTTACCTGCAGCTTTTTTAGCCGAAGAAGCTTTTTTTGCAACGGAGCGTTTCACTGATTTTGCCTTGGCTTTTACCCTGCTGATCAGGGATTTTTTAGCCGATTTTTTAGCAGCCTTTTTGGTTGCTTTTTTGGGAGCCGATTTCTTTACGGCTTTTTTTACTTTTTTAGCCTTTTTTGCCATAGCAGTATGTCGGTTAGTTTAACGGTTTCAATGGGTTATGTAAACCTTATCAAATGTAAAGAATTGACATTTATGGACGCCACAATTTTTTCATTTTTTTTATTCAGCCGGGCGATTGAATTCTGGAGAGTCTGGAGAGCAATGGCGGATGGGAATAGTGAAAAAAAACGTAGATCGGATGCGGGTATAAGTTACTGAGCGAATCCACGGAAAGACGTTTGAGTGCCAATGCCAGAGCCGGGCCGTTAGCCGTATCACAGGCATAGGCGTCTGCCTCAAACTCGTTTTTACGACTCAGCACGCTCATCAGTAAACCAGTGATCCCCGAAAGGGGGGAGAATAGAATGCCAAAGGCTAACAAGTTGAGGTGAATGGCTTGTTGCGTTCCTCCCAAAGCTATGGACAAATTCTCCTCAAAGATCATCAGAGATAGCACAAACAGGACAAAAAAAACTTGAAGAACGGAGATCAGGTAGCTCCAAATGATGTGCTTCTTTTTGTAGTGTCCAACCTCATGAGCCAAGACAGCCACCAATTCCTCGGTGCTGTGATTGGCAATTAACGTATCATACAAGACAATTTTTTTCTTTCGCCCGATTCCTGAGAAGAAGGCATTAGCCTTGGCAGAGCGTTTAGAGCCGTCCATCACAAACACCTGTTCCAAGGGAAAATGGACGCCATCGGCAAACTTTCGAATGGCTGTTTTTAACCCTCCTTCCGCCAATGGCGTTAACTTATTGAATAAGGGGAGAAAAATAGAAGTATAGAATACGTTCATAAAAAGTAGAAAAGAGGCGGCAATCAAGGCGAACCAAATCCAGAAATCCGGACCCAATACCTGAGTGAGGTAGATGAGGCAACTAAGCAAGGCACCGCCAACCAAAGCCCCAATGGCATATCCCTTGATTTTATCTGTCATAAAGGTGGTGATGGTGGTTTTGTTAAATCCATATTTTTCTTCAATCCGGAAGGTGTCATGCCATTGAAATGGGAGTGATAACAGATCTGATATCAGCACAACCAGCCCAAAAAAGGCCAAAGCCAAAGGTATTTCTCCCACGAACCAGGTCCTGAGCAAAGTATCCAGCCAACCAAACCCACCGGTGGCCAACAGCGTGATAGATATTAAAAACGAAAAGCTTTCAGACAGAAGTCCAAAGCGTGTTTTTTCCTGTTGGTACCGAATGGACTTCTGGTATTTTTCTACATCGTAAAAGGAGATAACCTCTTCCGGTATATCTGTGCGCAGCGATTTTAGATTAATGATTTCCAAAACCGTTGAGAACAAAAAACTAATGACCGAAATAGTGATGAGTAGAGTTAATATGGCTTGTGAAGTCATGGGGAACGGCTAATTTTGAGTACTAAATTAGTTACTTCCGAACGTATCCATGCAATTTTCCCTCAATACTCCGGCTCTTCTTTTTCCGGCAATTACTTTGCTGATGCTGGCCTATACCAACCGGTTTCTGGCTTTGGCAACCTTGATCCGGAATCTTCATGGAAAATATAAGCAGATACCGGAAGACCGGGAGATCATTCGTGAACAAGTCAAAAATCTGAAGAGGAGATTGGTGATGATCAAACAAATGCAGGCCAGTGGAATATTTAGCTTTTTTCTTTGTGTGCTGAGTATGTTGTTTGTCTATTTTGCCCATGAAGGATGGGCATTCGCAACTTTTGGACTGAGTTTGTTATTCTTATTGTTATCGTTGGCGCTTTCGTTGAATGAAATCTACATCAGTACCAGGGCCCTTGAAATTGAAATAAAAGACATGGAAGTTGGGTCATGACTGCAAAAGCATTTGCATCGCCTGGTCTGACTTTTCGAATGAAAACCCTGCCAGTTGGGTTTCCATCATTTTCCGGATTTGAGCCGTACATAAGTTGCCGATGCTGCCTTCATGCGTATGCTGAACTTCGGGAGTGTAGGTAAACGTATTGGATTCAATCGCCTGTCCAACCTGCCGATAAGCATCCCGAAAGGGAATTCCTTGAAGCACCAAGCGATTCACCTCTTCTACGCTGAATAAATATTGATACTGCGGCTCGCGTAGGATATCTTTTCGCACGCGTACCGACTGAAGCATATAAGCCGTCATCCGGATGCATTCGGTGAGCGTTTGGAAGGCTGGAAAAACCTTTTCTTTTAGCAGTTGCATTTCACGGTGATAGCCAGAGGGCAAATTGGTCGTCATCAGCACGATTTCGGCAGGTAAATTTTGCAAGGCGTTGCACTTTCCCCGGATCAATTCAAACACATCCGGGTTTTTTTTATGAGGCATAATGCTACTGCCGGTGGTCAGTTCATCCGGAAAGGAGATAAATGAAAAATGCTGGTTGAGGTAGAGTGTCACATCCATTGCTAATCGGGAGAGCGTAGCAGCCGTATTGCCAATGGATTGAGCTAAAAAACGCTCTGTTTTTCCTCGGCTCATTTGGGCGTACACTACGTTGTAATGCAACTCATCAAAACCGAGTAGTTGGGTAGTCAGGGATCGGTTTAACGGGAACGAAGACCCATATCCAGCAGCCGACCCCAAAGGGTTTTTATTGACAAGTGTGTAGGTTGCCTGCCAGGAGGCAACATCATCAATCAGACTTTCAGCATAAGCTCCGAACCATAATCCGAAAGAAGATGGCATGGCTAGCTGCAGGTGCGTGTATCCCGGGAGTAATTGATCTTTATATTTTTCGCTCAGGGTTTGGAGTAATTGAAACAGAAGAGAGATTTCCTGAATGATCTTTTTGATTTCTTCCCGAAAGAAAAGTTTAAGATCCACCAGTACCTGGTCATTTCGGCTTCGGCCACTGTGAATTTTTTTTCCAACATCTCCCAGGGTTCTGGTTAACAATAACTCAACCTGCGAGTGAATATCTTCCACCCCTTCTTCAATAATGAATTTACCATCTTTAATGAGTTGATAGATTTTCTTTAATTCCGAATTTAATATCTTTTGTTCTTCACGATCCAATAGCCCAATGGTCTGTAACATGGCGATATGAGCCAGGGAGCCTAAGACATCATATTCCGCCAGATACATATCCATGATCCGGTCATTTCCTACCGTAAAAGATTCAATTTCTTTTAATGATGGTTTATCCTTTTGCCAGAGTTTCATGGTCGCTATTTCATTAATATCAGTTTTTTGAAGTCTTTAGAATGCTCATTGTCGTCTTCAAAAGAACTACATAAGTTGATTAAGCAAGCGAATATACGATTCAATTCCTTGATTAATCTCGTTCAGGTAAATATACTCGTTGGCACTGTGAGAGCGGGCAGAATCCCCTGGGCCCATTTTAATGGAAGGGACAGGTATCAGTGCCTGATCTGACGTAGTTGGAGAACCATACAATTTTTTGTTCAACTGTAAGCCAGACTGAACTAACGGATGATTAGTGGGAATACCTGATGGCTTTAGCCGAAGAGAGCGCGGAGTGACCTGGCAGGATACGTTGGCCCGGATGACTGCCAACACTTCCTCCAGAGTGTATGCATCCGTAACTCTTACGTCTACCGTGAATGTGCATTCCGGGGGTATCTGGTTATGCGCCTGGCCTGCCTGAATCACCGTCACTGACATCTTCACCTGCCCCAAAGTGTCCGATACTTTAGGAAAGGCAAAGGATTGAAACCACTCAATGTCTTTCAGAGCCTTATAAATAGCGTTAACACCTTCTTCACGCGCAGCATGTCCTGCCTTCCCCAAAGCCACACAGTCCAGCACCAACAAGCCTTTCTCAGCGATAGCTATGTCCGTCAGTGTTGGTTCGCCCACAATGGCGCAATCAACCGGAGGTAGTTCATTCCAGATCATTTCGATACCATTGACACCAGAAATCTCTTCTTCAGCCGTTGCGGCTAAAAGTAAATTGTATTTCAGGTTTTGCCTGGGATAGAAATGTAAAAACGTAGCAATGAGCGATACTAACGGACCTCCGGCATCATTACTTCCCAAACCAAACAAGCGATCTCCCTCGATAGCAGGTTCAAACGGAGGTCTGGTGTAGGCGGGATTAGGTTTAACAGTATCATGGTGAGAGTTCAGAAGAATCGTAGGTTTATTACCCTCATAAAATTGGTTGGTCACCCAAATATTATTGCCCTTTCTTTTGACAGCGACTCCATGCTGCTGGAAAAAACCTGTCAGGATCTTCGCTGTCTGATCTTCTTCGCGGCTAAAAGAAGGAGTGGCAATCAGTTGTTGCAGGAGTGCAACGGCTTGTTGATAATATGTATCCGTTAGATTCATTTGACAATGAGTGTCCCGGCTGTTTCTTCTTTAGTGTTCTGAATCAGGTCAGAGGCTTCTCCAATTAAAACTTCTTTTACACCGGATTGGATGGCAGCAAAGGCGTTTTCCAGTTTAGGGAGGATACCTTCCGTAAAGGCACCCTCATTTAATAACAGATCATACGAATTTTTATTGAGTAGGGAAATGACAGAAGCTTTGTCATTCACATTTCGCAACACGCCTTTCTTCTCGAAACAAAAAATCAACCGAACGTCAAAATGTTTGGAGAGCGCTATAGCCAGAACGGAGGCAATCGTGTCGGCATTTGTATTAAGAATGTTGCCTTCGGCATGCGTGAGTGGAGCAAACACGGGAGTAACATTTTGCTTGAGTAGAAAGTATAGCAACGTTGAATTGACACTTTGGGTGGTAATGTCCCCCACAAAACCGTAGTCAATTTCTTTGACTGGACGCCTGACTGCTTTGATCATGTTTCCGTCTGCACCGGTAACCCCCAGGGCATTGCAGTGCAAAGCTTGCAAAGCGGCTACTATTTTTTTATTGATCAATCCTCCATAAACCATCGTGACCAGATCGCGGGTGGGTTCATCCGTCAATCTTCGCCCTTTCACGTAGTGTGATTGAATACCTAATTGATCTCCCAGTTTAGTGGCTATCTTCCCGCCCCCATGGATCAGTATTTTAGGTTCCTGAATGGATGCAAATTTTTGAAGAAAGCCTTCCAGGGTTTGCTCGTCATCCAAGACATTTCCTCCGATTTTTATAACATACAGTTTGTTCATGCCTCCGTTGATTTTAACAAATTAGCCAGGACTGCCTGCGCGGCCCACACCCGGTTGGCAGCCTGTTGCGTGACAATACTATGATTACTGTCAAGAATTTCATCGCTGAGTTCCACGTTTCTTCGCACGGGTAAACAGTGCATCACCCGGGCTTGATTGGTTCGTGCTAATTTTTCCCGCGTCAGCATCCAGTCGGGATCGTTGCAATAGATTTTACCATAATCCTGATAGGTACTCCAGTTTTTCACGTAGACATAGTCGGCATTTTCCAGAGCTTCTTCCTGGTGGTGTGTGATACTTGCACCTTTTGTAAATACCGGGTCCAGATCATAATCTTCGGGATGAGTAATGATAAAATTGGCTTGCCCCCAGCCATTGATCCATTGCGAAAAGCTATTCGCCACGCATTGGGGCAAGGGCTTTACATGAGGAGCCCACGTCAACACAATTTTAGGCTTTCGCTTTTCCTGGAACGTTTCTGTGATGGTGAGTATATCTGTCAGACTTTGCAAAGGATGAAGTGTGGCGCTTTCTAAACTTACAATGGGTATACCTGCATATTTAATAAATTGCCGAATGTATAATTCACTATAGTCGTCCTCCTTGTTCTTCAGGGATGGAAATGTGCGAATGCCGAGAATATCAAAATACTTACCTAAAATGGGTGCAGCATCTTTCACGTGTTCGACCGTAGTTCCACTCATGATCGCTTCATCTTCGAATTCCAGAGCCCATCCTTCCTGACCTACATTAAAAACAATAGCCTCCATTCCAAGATTTTGAGCAGCCAATTGGGTACTTAACCGGGTGCGCATACTTGGATTCAGAAAAAGCATTCCCATGCGTTTACCTCTCCCCAGATTCTTATCAGCCAAAGGATTGGTTTTGTACCTGATGGAATCAGAAATCAACTCGGTTAAGTTGGTAACATCCGTGATTGAGATAAAATTTTTCAAAGGTGCTAGGATTGGTGGATGATTGAGTGAATGGCTGAAATCAGTTCATCGGCCTCTTCTTTTTTAAGCGCTAAGGAGGGAAGCAGACGGACAGTGTTAGGTTTGGCTTCACCAGTAAAAATAGAGTGTTTAAAGAGTAAATCTTTTCGCAAATTGACTAACGAGTCGGGTAAGTCAAATCCAATCATTAGCCCACGTCCGCGAACTTCCAGGATGGAAGGGATTGAGCGTAACTGTTGCATCCAGTCATCACCCAGCGCCAACGCATTCGACATAAGATTTTCTTCTTCAATCACCTCCAGCACGGCTAGTGATGCCACGCAAGCCAGATAGTTTCCTCCAAAGGTAGTGCCCAGCATCCCATGCCAGGATGGAATGTCCGGATGGATCAACACTCCACCTACCGGAAATCCATTGCCCATTCCTTTGGCGATCGTAATCAGATCGGCATGAATACCGGCATATTGGTGAGCAAAAAACTTACCTGTACGCCCAAAACCTGATTGTACCTCATCTAAAATCAATAATGCACCCGCCTTTTTACACTCCGATTGAAGAAACCGAAGAAAGTCATCCTCCGGCAAGTGAATACCACCCACGCCCTGGATGCCTTCGATGATGACTGCGGCCACTTCTTTTGTCAGGTGCTCAGCCAATGCCAGCCGATCGTTCATCGGTAAAAAAACTATTTCATGGCCTGCGTTAAAAGGGGCTACAATTTTTGGATTATCAGTAGCAGCAACTGCTCCCGAAGTGCGTCCATGAAATGCTTTTTTAAAAGCGATTACTTTCTTCCGCCCGGTAACAAACGATGCCAGTTTAAGGGCATTTTCGTTGGCTTCGGCACCCGAATTGCACAAAAAAAGCGAGTGATGAGGATACCCCGATAGATAGCCCAGCTTCTCTGTCAGTCTTTCCTGTAGTGTATTTTGAACGCTATTGGAATAAAATGATATTTTATCCAGTTGGGATTTTAGGGCGTTGACATAGTGCGGATGTCCATGCCCGATGGAAATGACAGCATGACCTCCATACAGATCCAGATATTTTTGCCCGTTTTTATCCCAAAGCCACGATCCTCGCGCCTGAACCGGCTCGATGGGGAATAGGGGGTAAACATCAAAAAGTTTCATCTTTTTTTTTGTCAGAAGGTACTGGCCTTTAACAACAGGCCACTGGTTTCAGGTAATCCAAACATAAGGTTCATATTTTGAACCGCCTGTCCGGAAGCTCCTTTTAAAAGGTTGTCAATACTACTATGAATCGCCAATTTGTGATCTACTTGTTCTAAATGAATCACACACTTATTGGTATTGACTACTTGTTTCAGATCAATCATCGTATTAGAAAGATGAGTGAACGGGTGTGTTTGATAAAATGAATGGTACATGTTTATGATTGACGCTAGATCCAAATTGGTGTCAACTACAGATGTTACGAAAATACCCCTGGTAAAATCTCCACGCCACGGAACAAAATTCAGGCGACCACGAAATCCTGGCTGCAATACCTGTAGCGTTTGATTGATTTCGCCCAAATGCTGATGAGTAAGGGTTTTGTATGCTGAGATATTGTTAGAACGCCAGTTAAATTGTGTGGTGTCTTGTAATTTTTGACCCGCTCCGGTGGCCCCTGTGATGCCGGTTGTGTACACTTCTCCTAACAAACCATGAGCGGCCAAAGGAAGGAGACCCAATTGAATGGCCGTTGCAAAACAACCAGGATTAGCAATATTTTGCGCGTGACGAATCTTTTCCCGTTGCCATTCCGGCAAGCCATAGATGAATGTACGGTCGGAAATAGAATTATTCAATCGAAAGTCATTCCCCAGGTCGATGATTCTGGTGTTTGCATCGAAAGAATGTTCCGATAGAAAATTTTTACTTTCACCATGTCCGAGGCATAGAAAAACAACATCCACCTTCTGTTCCAGAGAATCCGTAAAGCGTATATTCAACTCACCCATCAGGTCTGTATGAATGGATGCCACCGGTTTTCCAGCCTGACTCCGGCTTTGCACAAAAGTGACCTCCACGTTTGGGTGACGCAGAAGCAGGCGAAGGGTTTCTCCTCCGGTATATCCTGCTCCTCCGATGATTCCCGCTTGTATTTTTTTTGTCATAAACTCCAAAGGATTTAATCAGGAATCAGCACTGGCCTTAACCTGATGATAGATGGCAGCCTGATTGCCAAAAATTTTGGTAAACCCTTTTACATCAGCGCCACTCCATCCTAAATTCATTTCGCCATACTTACCAAACCTGGATGACATCAAATCGTACCTGGATTCGATTCCATTGATGACAAATCGGTAGGGAAAAAGCGTAAGAGAAACACTCCCGGTTACATGATGCTGGGTACTTTCCAGAAATGCTTCGAGATCACGCATGATCGGATCCAAATATTGTCCTTCGTGTAGCCAGTTTCCATAGAACTGCGAAAGTTGATCTTTCCAGCTCATTTGCCATTTGGTCAGTACATGTTTTTCCAGCGCATGGTGAGCTTTGATGATCACTATCGGAGCGGCCGCTTCAAAACCTACTCTTCCTTTGATGCCAATAATGGTGTCTCCCACGTGGATGTCGCGGCCAATGCCAAACGGGCCCGCGATGGATTGAAGATGTTGAATAGCTTCTACCGGGTGATGAAAAGTGTGGCCGTTTACTTCCGTCAACTCACCACGAACAAATCCTACCGTAACGTCCTGACTTTTTTGCTGCGTCATGGGTGTAGGCCAGGCGTCTTCGGGCAACATACCGAGTGAGTTGAGTGTTTCTTTACCTCCTACGGATGTGCCCCAAATACCCTTGTTAATCGAATACTTTGCCTTTTCAAAATTAAATGATATGCCTTTTGATTTGAGGTATTCAATTTCCGCTTCGCGACTCAATTGCTGGTCCCGAATGGGAGTAATAATTTCTAATCCAGGGCTAAGTATCTGAATGATCATGTCAAAACGCACCTGATCATTTCCGGCTCCGGTACTTCCGTGTGCTACCGCGTCAGCTTTTATCTCATTGGCATAGTTGGCAGCCGCCAATGCTTGTGACATGCGTTCTGCGCTGACGCTCAAAGGATAGGTTCCGTTTTTCAAAACATTCCCGAAGACCAGAAACCGAATGACTTTTTCATAGTAATTTTTAGTTTCGTCAATAGTCTTGTGTGAGGCAACCCCCAGGCTGAGCGCTCGCTTTTCGATTGCTTCGACCTCTGCATCATCAAAACCTCCGGTGTTAACAGTGAGGGTATGAACTTCATATCCCCGTTCTTTGGAAAGATAGATGGCACAATAAGATGTGTCCAGTCCACCGCTAAAGGCTAAAACCACTTTTTTCATCACCAAAAAAATAGAAAGCTAAGAATAGAACTCTTTTTAGATTCGTTTTGTCTTTCAGAATCCTTGTTTTTCCAGCCTTTGAGCAACACAAACTGCTTGAATTGTATCCACCGTTCAAAGAGCTTAAAATTACCGGCAAATTTTCTACGCTCCTCGGGAGAGGAGGGAACCGGCCCACGGTTGATATCCGACTGCTGTGCTTTTTCTTCAGCTTCCTTTGCTTTCTCAACCGGATCATAGAGCATGGCCGTACACATACAGTTTTTGCGCTGTTTGCTCATGAGTATTTCGTAGTTCACACAACTACGACAACCCTTCCAGAATTCATCGTCCGTAGTAAGTTCGGAATAGGTGACAGGTTCATAGCCCAGGTCAGAATTGATTTTCATTACGGCTAACCCGGTCGTTAATCCAAAGATTTTAGCCTCTGGGTACTTTTGGCGGGACAAAGCAAAAATCTTGCGTTTGATCTCGGTGGCCACACCTGTTTTTCGAAAAGCAGGCGCTACAATCAAACCTGAGTTGGCTACATATTTTTCATGTTCCCATGCTTCGATGTAACAAAAGCCAACCCAGGTGCCATCGGCCAGATGGGCAATTACCGCTTTGCCTTCATTCATTTTCAGTTGAATGTAATCAGGCGACCGTTTGGCAATACCGGTTCCGCGTGCTTTGGCCGATTCTTCCATTTCTTTGACAATGGCCTCGGCATATAGTTGATCCGCAGGTGTAGCCACCCGCACAAGGATGTTATGATTCAATGTTTATTAATAGTTAGATCCGAAAAAATGATCAGTTGTATGTATGACACACAATGCTCAGATCGCCTGAGGCAATCTGGGCAAACAAACCGTAGTTTGCGGTATCAAATACGAATCTGCCTTCGGAAGCTATGAATCACCGGAGAAAGGGAGCGAAGTTGGCTGCGTAAAAGGACTTCATAAAGTCCGGCAAGCACGGTGGTGATGGAGGGTGTTTTCAATTTCGTTGTTCTCAGTTAAGAGTTAGAGGTCAATGAAAAGCATTCTTATTTGTTTAGTTCTGCAAAATTAAGTGAATATTTCTGAATTATTTCAACTGTATCATCACGTTTTTTTTATGAAAAGGTTACGATTGAGTATTCAAAGGTCATACACTTGTCAATTTTACTTATTTTTAGTGGCAGCAAAGTGATGGAAGATTTTTTGAACGAGTATGGATATGTGGCGTTGTTGGTAGGAACCTTTCTCGAGGGAGAAACTGCTATTCTACTGGCATCATCGCTGATTCATCGGGGTGTTTTTGGAGGGTTGTATACTGTGTTTTTTGCTTTTGCCGGATCGTTTATCAGTGATTGGATTTATTACCTCATTGGCCGATTAAATGGAAAACTATTTTTGGCACGCAGACCAAAATTACTGACGAAGTTTGAGCCGATTCAATACTTTCTTCGGAAAAACCAACTCATGATTTTACTGTCTTACCGGTTTCTGTATGGCTTCCGAGTGGTTATTCCTCTGGCGGTAGGCATGAGTGGTCTGAGGCCATTAACCTATCTTTTCTACACGATTGTATCCGGCTTGATGTGGGCTGCTTTAGTCAGCGTTCTTGGCTATTGGATCGGCCGATGGCTAAACATTACTGCAGCCGTGCTGGAAACTAACTTTCTCTGGATTGTACTGGGATTTACTGGCTTGGGTTTGTGCATTGGTTTAGCTGTCCGGTGGTTGGCCATGCGATCCACCATTGACTAATCATCATCTTTATATAAGTCGGAATAGGTTAGTTTATTAGTTGGCCTGGCCTTGCTTTTCATGATCTTTAAATGCACCAATAATCCAAAACCCATCATGGTAAATAACAGCGTATACCCCCCGCTGAAGATAAGGTCGGTGTAAGCGAAAAAGCCCTCGTAGGCGAAGATATCATAAGTAAAGATCAAGATGCCTAAGAAAAGTGATACGGTGAGAAAGCCCGAGCCAATCCGGTCATTGATCAACGCCTTGATCACTACCATGGCGGCATAAAAAAGGATAATACCCGAAACGGCCAAGTAAACATTTAGCCAACGGGTAAACAGAACGGGCTGGCTTATGAGAGTGATGGCAACAAAGGAAACCACCAGTGCAATCAAGCCATATTTAATAAATTGATTCACCTCATCCTTGAAAAGGCGAGCAATGTACAAGATAGCCCAAATCATAGTAAAGTAGAGCGTGAAATACTCTATTCTGACCATCCAATCCCAGCTAAAGTCGGGAAAGTACTGAATCAATATATACCGGTTTGAAACGATGGAACGTACGGCCCAGGTGAAGCAAAGAAGGGCAAAAAAGAGCGTGACTTTTTTCTTTTGGTATCCAAAGAAAATGATGATGGCGATCATCGTAACCAATAGCATGATCAAAAACTGAATATGAACACTGGTAATGGCAAGTGAAATACGGGGTTCCATGACGTTCGACTTACCTAAAAAGATGGGGTCTTTAACGCCTCCTTTAAAGTGATGAAAGTTAGAAATCTGTAAGACAATCTCTGTTTTCTTGGACGCTACAAATGACGCAGTTTGGGGTTTCCATTGGGGCCTTGAGGTTTCCAGTGTTTGTCCCACTTTTCCATTTTCGGCCACTAAATCATCATTCACCCATAGCCGATAACTGCTATACAGTTGAGGGATTTCAAGGGTATACTGTTCCGGGGCATCAGGTAACAGGACGGTCAATGTGTAGGTGGCAAATCCTTGTCCGTCTCCATACGGACGGATATCATTCCATATTTTCGGAAAGTCGATGGGTCTTCCGGCAGCTAATCTCGTGTCTTGTGGGGTAAGAAGTTCAAAGTCGTACCACAACCACTCTCCCCTGAGTGATAGCGAAGCTTGGTTAAAATCCCAGGAGGAAGCATTCAATTGCCCATTTTTAGGTATAGGTGACTGGGAATAACCATTTTTAGAAAAAACTAAAAGGAGGTAAAATGTTGCTAGGGCGACTCGCATTAAAACTGTCACAACAATAAATAGGTTTAACAGGGTAAAGGTAAACCAGTTATTCTATTTCTTTCATCAGCGATACAATGTCCAGAGAGCGGGTGTACATTTCAATGCTTCCGTCTTTTTTGGTAGGCCACTGATCCCGGGGTCTATCCACATATAATTCTACTCCGTTTTGATCCGGGTCATTCAGATAGATAGCTTCAGAAACGCCATGATCTGAAGCTCCCGTGATGGGATAATTGACCAGACGAAGGCGATGAAAAGCAAATGCCAGATCTTTGCGGGTTGGATAGAGAATGGCTGTATGAAACAGTCCGGTTGAATGCACTGGTGCAGGTGACGCATCTTTGCTATACCAGGTGTTCAGACCTATGTGATGGTGGTATCCTCCCGCTGAGATAAAGGCAGCCTGATCGCCATACATGGCCATGAGTTTAAACCCCAATAGTTCGCAATAAAACTCCAGCGACCTGCTGAGATTGGAAACTTTCAAATGAACGTGGCCAATGGAAGTGCCTATGGGAAGGGTGTATGCGTCTTTCATTCAACGCAAATTATGCATTCTTCTCAAACCGAAAAATCTGCCGTTTAATAACGGGGTTTTTCGATGATGACCTTTGAACTCCTATTGCCTGCGGATATCGGTATGTCCGAAGACAATACCACGATGAATTAGTGGATTTCCAGCAACTACGATTTCAGGTTCTCCAAAGGAATTTAAGATCAACTCATCGGAGGCAGTCAGTCGTATTCTTCCTTCTCCATAAATTCGCGTGGAGGCGGTGCGGCTGTCCAGCGCGATGGCATCAATTTTATTCTCTCCGAAAAGCCGGTAGACCTGATGTTGAGTTCTCCCACCTCTGATTTTTAGGCTATTTTCACCGTAAAGTGACACTTTTAGCTTTTCAGTATCTACGGAGGCAATATCAATACGCGTTTCTCCATATGCCTTGATTTTGACTTTGGAATAGGAGGGGATACTGTCAATCGTCACATTTTGTTCTCCTCGCACTTCAAGTCTTTTGATCGAACGATAACTGACATACGCTGTCACCGAAACATTCTTATAAATACTTTCTTTCCAACGGTATCCGTTTTCATTATACCTGTTTCGGGGAGAAGTAATCCGGGCATCGTCCAGAAAGATTCGTAAAACTTCTCCAGTTACTTCAACATTAATCTTATTCTCTGAAATGCCAGAGTGGATGAGTTGAACACTTTCTGTTTCGTCATGGGTCAACACAAGATTGATGTGAGGAGATACCACAATACTGTTAAAATGAGGTAATTTTCGTGTTTCCTGAGCCATCACAGCGGTACACAACAAGAGTAAAAACAAGAATGCTGAAGTCTTCATAGTGAGTGTTTGGTGTTAAGACAACCGGCCCAGTATTTACCCCTAGTCACAAAGTGCTTTTGTGTAGTACAGGATAGAATCCTTCTATTCTGATCTAAGACTATTGGCCGGATTGGCCTTTGCCGCCCGAAATGACTCCATGCTTACGGTAATCCATGCAATCGCCAGGCTGACTATTCCGGCTAACGCAAAGACCGATACGGTAAGTTCTGTTCGATAGGCAAAGGATTGGAGCCATTCGGTCATCAGATAATAGCCCACTGGAATTCCAATAACAAACGCGATGACAACCAGTATCAAAAAATCCCGGGAAAGCAGATTAACCAGATGCGTCAACGAAGCCCCCATTACTTTTCTGATTCCAATTTCCTTGGTTCGTTGCTCGGCCGTAAAGGCGGCCAGGGCATATAATCCCAAACAGGCAACAAAAATGGCTAGCCCGGCAAAAAGCATTACAATCTGTGCCATATGCGCTTCTGTTTCATAAAGCGCCTGAAGATGCTGATCCAGAAAAGTATATTCAAAAGCAGCTGGAATGATGTTTTGATAGGTAGCTTGAAGTTCCTTCATGGCTTCTGTCAGGTTCTGTGCATCCAGTTTTACCAACAAATAATTATAAGATTCTGTCCGGGGGTTATTGTGAAAACAAAAAGCACCAATTTTTTGATGCAGTGATGCAAAGTGAAAATCCTCAGTGACACCCACCACCTCCGAAACGCCATCAAATCCCTGAATTTGTACGCGCTGACCGATGGCTTCTTCCGGAGTGAGCCCTAAGTATTCTGCGGTAGTGAGATTTATCAATACATGCGTGACGGTATCTTTAGGGTCTTTGACAAGGGGTAAAGTATTTCCGGCCAATAGCCTGATATCCAATGTCTCCAGAACTTCGCTCGTAGCCCTGCTGGTAAGTAATGGTATCCCTTCATTATCTTCTCCGTCACGAACGATGTTACGCATACTGGTACCAATGCCCGGATAGGATTGCGTTCGCGCAGCAGATTGAACTCCCGATAAACTTTCAAATGCGGTTTTCAAAGCCAACTCCTGACGTTCATCCTTGGCCCCGGTAGTCATGACGGCTACTACTTGGTTAGGCTGATATCCTAGTTTTTTATCCCGGATAAAACTCATTTGCTGAAAGAACACCACCGTACAGATAATCAAAATTGTAGAAACAGAGAATTGAAAGACAACCAGTCCCTTTCGGATAAAAGCCTGGCCGCCCGAAGCAGGGGTTCGCTGCAAGGCAGATTTTGGCGAAAAGGAAGAGAGGTATAAAGCTGGATAAAAGCCAGATACAATTGTCAACACGATCCAAACAGATAAAAAGCTTACCCAAAACCAATACTGACTTACAAAATCCATGGAAATACTCTTTCCGCTCAGTTGGTTAAACAGGGGAAGAAATAGGGTAAAAAGAATCAAACTGATTCCCATAGAAATGATAACGAATAATGAAGCCTCAAAATAAAACTTGCGATTAAGCTCACTATAGGTGGCTCCCAGCGTTTTAGCAATTCCCACCTCCTTGTTGCGTCTTTGCGATTGAGCGGTGGTGAGATTCATATAGTTGATGGAGGCAATCAAAATAACGATCAGCGCTAACGCCATAAGTATTTTTACTTGCGAGGCATCGCCATAATTCCTGCGGTCAAAAGAAGAATTCATTTCACTGGAATGAAGCCGAATATCCAGCAAAGGCTGAGCGGTTATCTTGTACCACCGGTTATCAGCTGCAATCTTTCGCTGAAGCATTTCTTCTATCTTCTGATCCAGCGTTTCTTTGGTATGTTCTTCCTTTAAGAGAAAAAAGGTGTCAAAACTGGCATTTCCCCAACTTTGATTCTTGTCCTGACCAAACCAGTTGGAAGCAAAGGAGGCAATTAATCGGGCCTGTAAAAAGGAGTTTTGCGGAAAGTCCTGATAGACCCCCGTGACCTCTAGACTCAAGGTATTGTCTATTGTAATGACCTGACCAATCGGGTCTTGGTCACCAAAATAGTGGGTGGCGATGGATTGACTTAAGATGACAGTCTTGGGTCTTTCCAACACTTTTTTCGGATGACCTTTGATTAAATGGATCGTGAAGATTTCGAAAATTTCAGGATCGGCATAAAAGAGATTGGTTTCAGAATATTTGTCTTTTTCGGTGGCAATAAAACTCAAGTCTCCAAAGTTGTGATGGAAATAGCGGGCAGCTTTTTCGACTTCAGGTATTTCTTTCATGGCCGTGGGAGCCAGTAAGTTTGGAGCTCCTCCCCATTTATTTACCTGCCCGTCAAACTCGGCTTGGATAATGGCCCGATAGATTCTGTTCTTATGAACATGAAACTGGTCAAAAGAGAACTCATCCACAACATACAAACTAATGGCTAAAAATGTGGTAAGGCCGATGACTAACCCGGTTATGTTAACCAAGCTAAAAGACTTATACCGCAGAACATTTCGAACAGCTATCTTCAGATAATTTTTTAACATAGAAACGTGGGTTTAAAGATCAGACAGTTAAATGATTGAAAAGGTTGCATGAATGGTCATGTTTGTTCATCATTGAGGAATCCTCTCGTTTGAGTAACTACTCTGATCGCAAACTATCTACCGGATTGGTGTACGCGGTCTTCACGGCTTGAAAGCTAATGGTGATCAGGGCAATGAAGACTGCGGATAATCCAGCCAGGGTGAAAACCCACCCACTCAACTCAATTTTGTACTCATAGTTTTGCAGCCATTGTCTCATACCGTACCATGCCAGCGGAGTGGCCAGGGCCAGGGCTATGGCCACCAGAATCAAGAATTCTTTCGATAGTAAGAATATAATGCGATTCACGGAAGCTCCCAAAACTTTTCTGATTCCGATCTCCTTACGCCTTGATTGCGAAGCAAAAAGAGCCAGCCCCCACAATCCCAGACATGAAATGGACATAGCCATTCCTGAGAATACCTTAAAAAGAGCGAACAAACGTTCTTCCGCTTTGTAATAGGCATCAATTTGCTGATCCAAAAAATTATAGGAGAATATTCCTTCCGGGTAACTCTTCCGCCAGGCGTTTTCGATGGCAACTAACGTTTCGGGAATGTTACTGTTAGCTTCAATCTGGATCCCACCTATTTCGTAATCGTAAGGATTGGGAGTGATGAGCACCGGACGAATGGCCTCTTGTAATGGACCCGAATTAAAATCAGCAACAACCCCGATTATTTCTACCCGGCCACTGTTAAAACCAATCCAAATCTGTTCACCGATCGCATCCTCGTTCGAGGCAAACTCCAGTTCTTTGATCAGTTTCTCATTTACCACGGCTTTCATCAGTTGTTTTTCATGAGGTAACGATCGTGCATTGGACAGGGTGTCGGCAGGTTCGTGTAACCTTCCAGCCACCAGTGGCAGATTGTACATGGCGCAATAGCGATCATCACCAAAGATAAGAGTTACTTCTTTGCGTGTTGGGTCTTGCCGGCCTACCCTGTTCATGGTCGTTCCCCAATGCCCCATGCTACTGGGAGTAGACGTAGAAAAGGAGATATCTCGTACCTGACCTATTTTTTCTAATTCGGTCTTGAAAGACAAATGTTTGTTGATGCGAGGTTGTATATCTACCGTGATGATGTTATCCTTTGTGAACCCAAGATTTTTACTTCGTAAATAGTTAACCTGTTGAGCCATTATCACCACCACCATGAGCAGACATCCCGAAATAACAAATTGTGTAACCACCAGAGCTTTTCGTAGCCAAGCCGAACCTTGATCAACGGTGACAATAGATCCGGATTTCAAGGTCAAAGCCGGATTAAACCGGGTAATAACCCAGGCGGGATAGATGCCTGCCAACAGACCCGTTACACTAACAATCACCAATACAATCAACAGCATTTCCGGTGAATCAAATAGATTAAATGCGATTTGCTTTTCCAGCAACGTATTCATGAAGGGTAAAACCATTTGAGCGAGTGCAGTAGCCAGTATGCCCGAAACGAACGTGAGCATCCAGGCTTCGTAAAGAAATTGTGACAAAAGATTGATGCGTCCGGCACCAACAGACTTACGTACACCAACTTCTTTGGCTCGATTTAAGGACTGGGCAGTAGAGAGATTGATAAAATTAATGCAGGCGAGTAATAATACAGTTCCGCCAATGATTCCAAAAAACCACAACCATTGTCTTGAGACGGATGGAACCCAATGACCACCGTTGGCATAAGTATCGTTAAAATGAATATCCTTCAGGGGCTGCAAAACAAAATCACTCCGAAATGGCAAATCCTTGGAGTTGATGTGTTTATCGGCCAGCCCCTTGAGCTGAGCCTCTACCCGGGCGAGATCAGTATCCTCGGGCACCGTAATAAGAGTTTCTGTTCCGGATACATAGGTCCAGCCGTCCAGGTTAGGTTGAAGAAATTTCTCCTGATAGGAGTGAGAAACCAGAATGGAAGCAGGGAGATGGGTGTTGGGAGGAAAATCTTTGACAACGGCACCAACGGTAAATTCAAATCTCTCCCGAATCACAAAACTAAAAACTTGACCCAGGGGATCTTCGGTGCCAAACATTCTTTTGGCTTCTGATTCAGTAAGAATGGCCTGATAGGGACTTTGTAAAGTTTGGTGAATGTTTCCACTAATTACCTCCAGGTTAAACAACTCAGGGAAATCTGATTCCACAGCCATCACACGGTCATTGAAAATTTTTTTATGCGGGGTTACTTCAATAATTTTGGTATACACCGGATGGGCAAAACTGACGTTTTCAATGCCCGTCATTTCTGTTCGAATGGCATTAGCCAGCGGAAAGGGGGTAGAAAAATGATAATTCGTATTCTGGTCAGATTCTGTCCATTTCGTAACTACCCGATACGTTCGGTCGGCTTTGCTGTGATACGAATCAAAACTTAGTTCATATTTAATCAGCCATGCGATCAACAAGCAAACGCTGATGCCTAATGTAAGTCCAATGATGTGAAGCGCTGTATTTAGCTTTTGTCGGTTGAAATGACGAAAAATAATTTTGATTTTGTTCATCGCAGTATGGATACGGATTTATTCACTTCGTAAGCTATTGACCGGATTACTCATGGCCGCAGCAATGGTTTGTGACATGATTGTGATCAATGACAAAAGGATGGTTAGAACTCCGGCAACTAAAAAAATCCATGCGGATAGTTCAGTTCGGTAGGCAAACTCCTGCAACCAACGGTCCATAGCCCACCAGGCGACAGGGATGGCAATAAAGAAGGAAATCGTCACCAGCGTAAGGAAATCACGGGATAGAAGCCCTGTGATTTGGGAAACACTTGCCCCCATGACTTTTCGGATACCAATTTCCTTGGTGCGTTGTTCCACAGTAAATGTTGTTAATCCAAACAATCCCAGGCAAGCTATAAGAATAGCCAATAGTGAAGCAATGCTAAAAAGGTTACCATATTGTTGTTCAGTTTGATATTGACGATTGTAGTTGTCATCACTAAAAAAGAATTCAAATGGATTTCCGGGAAAATATTTCTGATAAATTCCTTCCAGATAGCGTAGTTGCTCGTCTATTTCGCCTGGTTGTATTTTGAGTGTATACAATCCACTAGACAATTGAGGAGTAAAAATGGTGGGAGTGATGTTTTGCCGAAGCGACATATGATGGTAATCGCTGACAACTCCGAGAACTTCGTAAAGATTGCCATTCCAATTAATATTCTTTGCCACCGCGTCCTCCGGAGAACTGAATCCTAATTGACTGGCAGCGCGTTCATTTAAAACAACACGACTTATTTCACTTGATTTTTTTTGGCAATCTTCTAACGTAAAATTTGTGCCTGCGGCAAAAGAGATCTCATACGTTGGAAAAAACTGATGATCGATGATCGCAATAGAATATCCCAACTTTTCATCGCCAGGATCAGGGGTTAATCGTGTTATTCCGGAGGTTGAGTAATTGTAGCCTTCTGTAGGTACGCTGGACGATCCACAGTATTTCTCCACAAAGGGTGTCTGAGCCAGTTCGTTTTTAAACGCTTCTTTTCGTTGTTGAAAAGTACTATCACTACCGATCTGTGCCCCGCGAATCACCAGCAATTGACTGATGTTCATGCCGAGGTTTTCGTTGCGCATGAAGGAGAGCTGTTTGAAAAGTATAAGAGTCGAAGCGATGAGCATAACTGAAATGCTAAACTGAAAAACGACCAAGCCCTTTCTTAACAAGACACCCCGGGTAGATTTACTAAAAATTCCTTTTAGCGTCTGAGCTGGACGAAAAGAAGACAGTGCAAAAGCGGTGTATGCCCCTGACGCAACTGATCCGACCAATAGTAACAGGACACCATACACCAGGATGTTGTTTTGAAAAAGTATGTCAAGTGATAATGGCTTGCCCAGCAATTGGTTGAAAAGGGGTTGGAGCAAGCTTACCAGTAGCAGGGCTAAAAGAACACCCAATACATTTAAAATTATAGATTCTCCTAAGAATTGAAGGATTAGTTGCTTTTGACTGGCCCCGACAACTTTTCGAACACCCACTTCTTTTGCTCTTTTAAGCGCACCTGCCGTGGACAGATTTGTATAATTAAGCCATGCAATAACCAGGATTAAAATGGAAATGGCCGCCAGCAAATAAATGAATCCTAAATTTCCGTTGTGAGGCATATTGTCCTGTAGAGAGCTAGCCAGATGTAGTTCTCCAAGCGGTTGAAGCCTGATTCGATTTTCATCCCCGGGTTGAATCTTCTGTTTGTATTCGTTTACTTTTACTTCCAGTTCGTTAACATGAGTATGAGCTTCCAGTTGAAAATAGGTGGTCAGATAAGATGAACTTCCATCCAGTCGTGCCCAATCACTACCATGAAGATTGGCTGGATTAGCCAATGTTTCCAGAGAAAGAATAATAGAATACTGAAGATCTGAATTATCAGGAAAATCCTCAAAGACGGCAGAAATCTCGAAGAGATTTTTACCAAATTCATTATTTACAGAAAGTACTTTTCCGATCGGATTCAGATTGCCAAAATATTTCTGGGCAATGGTTTGAGAAATGGCTGCGGTATTGCTTTCTGCTAATCGCTTACTATTTCCATCAAGAATTTTAAAAGTAAATATCTCAAAGAAAGTACCGTCTGCCAGCGCGATGTTGTTTTCTTTAAAGGATTTGATAGATTCCTTTTCCTGATAGCTGACAATGCCGTTACCCACATTTTCTGCGATGCGGCAATACGATTTCACTTCCGGGAATTGCTGTTTGGCGGTAGTCGCCAATGTGGGAGGGCTATAGTCCCAGATTTCGCCCTTTTTGGTTTCGAACAAGGTTCGATAGAGGTGGGGTAGATTTTTATGAAACTGATTAACACTGCTTTCAAAACTTATGTATTCTAAAATCAATGTAAAGGCAGCAATTCCTAGAGAAAGCCCAACAATATTGATGAAGGAGAAAGTGGAGTTTTTTAAAAGACTCCGGTAAGCGATTTTTAGGTAGCTATAAAGCATGGGATAGGATTATTCGGTTCGAAGACTGTCAATCGGGTTGGCCATGGCTGCCTTGATCGATTGCCAACTAATGGTTAACCAGGCTATCATCAGACAACCACTGCCAGCAAGAACAAAGTACCAGACTGACAGATTCATTTGATAGGCGAATTCCTGCAGCCACGTGTGTGAAATATACCACCCTGCCGGAATAGCAATACCTAGCGAGATCGCCACTAAAGCAATAAAATCGTACGACAACATCCGGACAATACCTGAGGTGGATGCTCCCAGTGCTTTTCGGATACCGATCTCTTTCGTTTTGGATTCGGCCGTATAAGCCGACAAACCAAACAGGCCGAGACATGCCACAAACAACACCATCATCGAAAAACTACCGATAATCACTCCCAGTTTTTCCTCTGATTGATATTGTCGATTGATGTCGTCATTTAGAAAACTGTACTTAAATGGAATGGCAGGATTTACTTTTTTCCAGATATTTTCGATGTCTGCCAGCGTACTGGTAAATTCACCTTCGCTAAGCTTCACAAGGATGCCGCCATAATAGTTGGCGTTGCCGAGGAGATAGGCTGTGGGTTCTATTTTATCTCGAAGTGAACTGGAGTGGTAATCTTTAACTACCCCCACAATGGTGCCTTTGAAGTCTGAGAATAACTCACCGTTTTCTTCGGTATAGATACGCATCGGTTGACCCAATGCTTCTTCAGGTGTTTTACCAATCAGCGTTGCGGCCGACTCGTTAATAATGTAGTTTCTTCCTTCATAGGCCGGAAATCTGTCTCGCATCAGATACATTCTCCCCACATCTGCGCCCGAGGCCTTATCAAAAGTACGGCCCGCTACTATTTTCAGATTAAGCAGCTCAAAAAAATCATAGCTCACCAATTGTTGCCGAATGGTCAACTTGTCCTCTGCCGTTATTCCCGTTGTTTCAAAGCTAAAAGGGCCCCAACCTGAATCCATACCTGGTCTGGCATTGGTACCTGCCGTCAGAACAACTGCGGATGATTGTTCCAGTTGATCCTGAAGAGCAGAATAGTTTGAGTTAGCACCTAATTGGTCAATGGTGATGATATGCTGCGAATCAAAACCGAGATTGGCGTTGCGTAAGTAGTCAATCTGCCAATAGGCTACGGTTGAGCAGATAATCAATGTAATGGAGACGGCAAACTGGAAAACAACCAACCCTTTTCGGATATCTGTTGCTCCTATTCGCGAGGATACTCTACCTTTCAATACAGAGACCGGCTTAAATGAGGAAAGGTAAAAGGCTGGATAAGAACCAGCTAGTAGACCTGCCAGGATCATCAGAATACACATAGATACCCATAAGTAGGCTTGATTGTATGGTATCCTGAGTGAAAGACTTAATTGCTGATTAAAATAGGGTAGGGCCAGTTCGGCAAAAACCAGGGCAAGTGCCATGGCGAGAACACTTACCCATAAGGCCTCATGCATGAATTGAAAGACGAGTTGAAAGCGATTAGCTCCAATGACTTTCCGCACACCTACTTCTTTACTACGTTTAATGGCACGGGCCGTAGCCAGGTTCATAAAATTAACACAAGCCAGTAGTAACAGAAAGGCCGCTATGGAGATGAAAATATAGACGAGGGATCGATTCCCATTGACTTCGACTTCACTGATATAATCTGAAAAATGGATATCCACCAGCGGCTGAAGTGCTGGGATAAAATTACTCGCTTCGGGTTCCTGGCGATGCTTCTTAATGACCGAAGAAAAGCGATCGTTTATCGTTGTATGAGATGCTCCATCCTTTAACAATACATACGTCCAGGTAAAGGGCCACCAAAAGCTGCTAAAATTATCTCCGGCTGAAAATCCGTACTCTGATTTAAAAGTTGCCATGGATACGAGCATATCCGGATGTAAATGACTTGAGGAAGGGAAGTCTCGAATAACCCCCGTAACTACAGCATTTGTTTTACCTACTAGTAATGTTTGACCGATAGCAGATTCATTTTTAAAGTATTTAACGGCTGTTTTTTCTGTTAATAAAACTTGTCCAGGCTGGTTAAGCGTATTTTCGGTGGCTCCCTCCAGAACTTCCACATCAAGTATATCCAGTATTTCAGGTTCAGCGTAAAAGACATTTTCTTCCCGAAAGCTGATCGGATCAATGGTTGATGATTTACTGACGATCGCAATGGTGTTGCTGATAGAGGCAACTTTTTCAAATTCAGGAAATTCCATCCGAACCATGGGGGCCATGCCGCCACCGACCCATGCGAGGGGTTTGTTATTATTGGTTTGATGTTGAATGATCCGGAAGACCCGGTTGGCTTTGGAATGATGGCGATCAAAGCTAAACTCGTGTACAACATAAAGCAGGATAATGAGGCAAGAGGCCATGCCCAGCGACAATCCGAGCAGATTGAGAATTGAATACTCTTTTTGTCTGAAAAAGTTGCGACTCAGGGTAATGATGTAGTTACGAATCATGGGAATAGTAGCTTGGATCTAAATTCCCTTGTGCGAAGATCGTTCCAACTTACCAAAAGCCCATTATACCTCGAAAAAGACGTAAAATCACACTTTTGAAGTTCATAACCGGTCGATACTGTCCGATTACGGTCGTCTACACTATTCTTCGTTCCACCACCAGGAACTCTCTTTTTTCCGATAATAGCGTTCGTAATTTGGGCGTGTAGTAATTCCTACCGGGCCCTCATAAATGCCGCCTACATTTCCCATATCTTCTACCCAGACTTCAATGGTGTTAATTCCTTTTTTTAGCAGGTCAGGAGGAATATCATAGGCCCGTTGCTTGTTGTAAGATTGACTACTTCCATACGAACGGCCATCATTTGTTTTGCCAACAAGCTTACCATTTATAAACGCTTTGTCGAAATCATCAATCTTACCCAAAAGCAAAATCAAATCTTCATCTGTATTTAAGGCTTTTTCGGAAATGGTGAATGTCCGTTTGTACCAGGCATTGCCATCATACTTTGAATGCCCCTGATGTTCCCAGGGAGACGGTACTAATATATTTTGCCATTCGCTTTCTTGTTTTGGTTTTTCTTCGTCCCACGCCCGGTAAAATTGCCACATTCCCTGAAGATCAACCGTCATCCGGCTTTTGGGGGAGGGATATATTCCTAATTTCCCATCCACGATACCCCCCTCTAATGTTACATCGAACACACGAATCGCGATGACATTCTCACCGGTAAAATTGATGAATTCATTCAAGAGATTGTATTTCCGCTCATTGTTATAAGCCGTTTTAAATTTAGGGGGCATACTGCCGGAAAAGCCAATCAATGCTCCGTTGAGGTATACTTCATCACAATCATCAATGAATCCCAGGTGGAGCGTATAGTTTTCATCTTCGGATAGACGTTTCCCGTCAAACTTTTTACGGTACCAGGCAAAACCGTTATACCCATTGAATCCTTCATCTTCCCAGGTCGCAGGGGCAATGATTGTCTCCCAGTCATCATCGTCAAATGCAGGGTCAGACCATGTCTTTCGATCACCGATATGAAACTTCCAGGTGCCGCTTAGATTTACCACCTGCGCCAGGCCGGATGTGATGACGAAGGAATATATACAGGAAAAAAATAAGTATTTCACAAGGATTCTGGTTAGGCTTAAAATTACAAATGTTTGAGAGAAGGTGGGCAACCTGACCAGTGGTTACCACACCCTCTCCAAACAAACCCTATCTTGACGCTACAACAGCGTAGTTATATGTTGTTTTTTCCAGTTGTGCGGCCCATTTTCCATTGGCTGCGGCAGTCATTTTATAGATAACCGAAAGTTCAGGACTGGTTACCTCCACCCAGAAGGCATCTCCTGATTCCCGGGTAACCTTGTATTTTTTACTGAAGCCACCCTCAAATGATTTACCCTTGATTTTATCATTGCCGATAATTCCATTGGCGTCCATAAACTTTACATCTACCGACTGTTGCGAGTCGTATCCGTAGATCAGCTTAATCACATCTTTTTCTCCTGTAGGGATAACCTTAACGGCAGGTTGCTCGACTCCTTGCGCACGTGCGCGGCTCACTGACAAAGTGCTCATAACAGCTACGACCACTCCCAAAACGATTGTTCTTGTTTTCATATTAAAAGTATTTAGTGTATTTATGTTTGTTGCGTTCATGATACAAATAACGGCACCTGGGGAAGGCAAGATGTCACCAGCCGGTAAACGATTGTAACAAGATGTCACAATGAAAAAACCTGGAATTTTATCCAACCCTGAATGGCTGGCATGAAATCATGCAGAAAGGAAACAACTACAAACTTACCTGTAATCAGATAATCATTTTATAACCGGTGCCATGCACGGTAAGAATTATTTTGGGCTGATTCGGATTAGATTCTATTTTCTGCCGGAGACGGACAATAAAGTTGTCAACAGTGCGAGTGGTTGGTTGCTCATCATACCCCCAAACTTTTTCCAGCAAGTCGTAACGGGTAACCACCTGATTTTTATTCTGATGGAGGTAGGCGAGTATTTCAAATTCTTTATGTGATAATTTGGCTTCCTCACCGTTTTCTTCTGCCCGAAAAGCGGCAAAGTCAATTTTTAATCTGCCGATCATGATTCCCTGGGATTCTTTGAGTGGTTCGGATTGACTTCTTCTCAAGTGCGCTTTTACCCGAGCCAACAATTCACGAACGCTAAATGGTTTTGTGATATAATCATCAGCACCTAGCTCCAATCCCAGAACTTTATCAATCTCCTCACCCCGGGCTGTTAGCAGAATGATAGGAATTGTAATTCCGGCTGATCGGGCAGCTTTGCAGACATCAAACCCTGACAATCTGGGGAGCATCACATCCAGTAACACCAGATCATACGGTTGTGATGTAAGCTTGGCGAGTCCTTCCGCTCCATCGCTGGCCACGTCTACCCGATATGATTCTAACTCCAGATTATCCCGCAGGCCTATTTGCATGGCAGGCTCATCTTCAACAATTAAAATGGTATTCATGACGGAGTTACGCTTAAAGGTAAATAGATGGTAAATGTTGATCCTTTTCCCACATCGCTGCTAACGGTAATCTTTCCTTTCTGTTGCTCAATCAGTTGCTTAACCAATGACAAGCCTAATCCCGTGCCCTGACTTTTGGCCAGATTTCCGTTGGAGACCCGATAGAATTTGTCAAAAATGTGTTTTTGGTCTGCTGGACTTATCCCTATTCCATAGTCCCGGATGGCGATCCAACCCATGTCACCATCCGAACCGATCGCTAGTTCGATCTTTTTTTGATCGGCACTGTATTTCATGGCATTATCAATCAGATTGATCATCGTTTCTACCAATGCTTCTCGATCAGCTTCCACCAAAACGGGCTGATTTTTTTTTATCTGATATTGAAACCCTTTACTTTTCAGGTGAAAATCATACGTGCGTAAAACTTCAGTCGTTTCATGAATCAGATCTACGCGGGTGATTACTAATTTTTTTCTACCGGCCTCCGTTTGACTGAAGTTGAGTATTTTATTGACAATCCCTGATAGTCGTTGCGTTTCCTTGCTGATGATGGAATAATATTCATTTCTTTTTTCCTCGGAAGGAACGCGCCCCATTTCCAGCGTTTCGGCAAACATACTGATGAGTGCCAGAGGTGTGCGGATTTCGTGTGAAACATTGGAAACAAAGTCCGCTTTATTCTGCGCCAGTTGCACTTCTTTTTTGACACTACGAAAGGCCAGGACAAGTGCTATGATCAATACAATATCTAATCCTATCAATAAAGATAGATTTGTCAGGGTACGTTGACGAACCACCTGTTGCAGCGAGGCGCCTTCTGTGCGAATGCCTAATGCATAGTTCGGGAAAATCCAAAAATCTTTAAGTAAAGAGATATCCGACAGTCGGGTGGAGTCATTTGATAATGTGGAATACAAACGATTTTCATCATCTTTTTTATATACCGACAACACGAACTGATCCTTGGCAATTTTTTGGATTCGCGGGCCAACCAAATCTTCAATGAAGAGCTCGGGATCGATGATAAACCCGGTTACTTGCCAGGGTGTTTCGGTGCCTTGGGAAATAAAGATTAAGGTCTGAGCGGGAGAAAGCAGTTGAAGAGAATCGACCAGCACTTCATTTTTCTGAAATCCGCTTTTACGGTACTTCACCAATAATTGAATCTGCGGTCTTTGTTGTATCAGAATTTTCTCCAGACGATTTTTTAATGTATCGCTTGTTACACTGTCTCTCGAAATGATGGATAGCTTACCTTTTCCGGCCAGGGTGTCCACGCTAAAGATGGCTTTTATTGAGCTATTGAGCAGTAGCTGATTTTCGAGAATTGAGTTGGTCTTACTTTTTTCGAGCGTCAATTGATAGAACCCGGCCTCTATTTTAGTCATCCAACTGTTAACTGCATCGTCCGAATATTGATTAACAGAGAATAGAATGGTTTCTAACTGCTTTTGATAAATCTCCGCAATCATCTTTTCATCTTTGGTTAAAGACGAAATTTCATACACGGAAAAAAACAAAGCCGGTATCAAAAAAACGACTGTCAGGATCAGGGCGATTCTTTTCGTGGCAGTCATCAGTAAAATGGAATTATCTGGTTAGTTGTGGCAAATGTCGTGGTTTAGGAGTGGAGTTCAAAAAATAATGATCATATGATCATTCTGTCCGTAGGGCCTGTGTCGGATTCATTTGAATGGTTCGCAGTGCCTGGAAACTGATGGCTAGTAAGGTAATCAGGATGCTCATCCCTAAAGGCCAGATATACAGATCTAATCCTATGCTGGTTTTGAATGCAAATTGCTCTAACCACTGGTTTCCTAACCAATAGAGAAGGGGCCATGTAAGAACATTAGCGATCACCACCCAGAGCACAAAATCTTTTGTTAGTAAGGAGAGGATGGATAGATTTTTTGCTCCCAACACTTTTCGGATGCCGATTTCCTTGGTACGATGCACAATCATAAATGCTGAAAGTCCCACTAAACCAATGGCAGCAATCAGCAACGCCATACTGGCAAATCCAAAGAACATATCGCTTAACTTTTCCTCAGAATGATATTGTTGCGCAAATGCATCGTCCAGAAAAGTATATTTGAATTCATATCCCGGATACAAACTTTTCCAGTTTTTTTCTGCCAGCGCCACTACTTCAGATGTTGTTCCCGGCTGAAATCGAACCAGATAGTAACTTAAAAACTCATCTTGTAGATCCATGACTACGGGCTGAATTTTTTCCTGAAGACCATGCTGATGATAATCTTTGAAAACGCCTATGACCAATCCAGCGGGTGTACCGGAAGGGGATAGGATACGCTTTCCAATGGCATTTTCGGCTGTCCCCCAACCCATGGCCATGGCAGTGGCTTCATTAATCAATAGACCATCGGCTCTATCAGCCTCATCATTTTTAAAATTTCTTCCGGTTAATAATTTCAGATTAAGTAAGGATAGGTAATCCGCATCAACCGCCAGATACTCGGTATCAACGCTTTGTTCAGGTGAATTTCCTTCTGCGTAAGCTACCTGTCCGCGCCAACCATCAGTACCAGGCACTCCATTACTGGCCGAAACACTCACTACTGGCGCCTCCTGGAGCATCAATGATTTGAATACAGGATACTTTTCAATCCCTACGCTAAAGGCAAGTTTTCCGGTTTTGACCACCAGTACTTGTTCCTTGTTAAAACCCAACGAGTGTGATTGCATAAACTCCAGTTGCCGACCCACCAGAAAAACAGCTGCTACCAGGATGGCTGAGATAAAAAATTGGGCAACCACCAGAGAGCGTCTGAGGGCGATGCCTCGTGTACTGGTTTTAAAACTTCCGCGCAATACTTGCATGGGAGCAAAGCGCGAAAGTATCCATGCCGGATAAAATCCAGCGGCCAGACCAACCACTATCCACAGAAGTACCATGGAGCCGATGAGACGGAAATCCATCAAGTCAGTTGGAATGAAATTTTTCTCCGTATAGACATTCAATAGGGGCAAGGCCAGACTCAGAAGAACCATGGCCAGCAAAAGGGAAATAAGTGTGGTCACCAGTGATTCACTTAAAAACTGGTATATCAATCGCGCCTGCGTGGAACCGGATGTTTTTCGTAAACCCACCTCTTTGGCCCGGTCAATCGATCGGGCAGTTGCCAGATTGACAAAATTGATGGTGGCTAAAAGAATAATTAATCCTGCAATAGAACACAAGATGATTAAGTCCTGAAACTTTCCTTTGGGCCCTAAAGGATTAAACACGGATGAATACAGATAGGTTTCCGTAATGGGTTCAAAAGCCAGCTCTGCCACATACCCAAATTCTTTAAATTGTTCACCCGCCTTATCCATGTACAGACTCCTGGCTTTATTCTTAAAGGCATTTACATCAACTCCTTCCCGGAGTACTATGTAGTTCAACATATTAATGTTAAACCACCCTTCTGATCTCATTTGGTTACTGCGGCCGTCTTCCCAGGTTGCAAAAGAAACAAGGATGTCATATTGAATATGGGAATTGGAAGGTGGATTCTTGGAAAGACCGGTGATGGTGAATTGAATACTGTCATTGGCAGTCAGAATTTTACCAATCGGATCTTCGTTCGGGAAGTACTTCTGAGCCATTCGTTCACTTAGAACCATGGAAAAGGGTTTGCTCAAAACAGTTCGGGGGTCACCTGCCAGCAAAGTGAAGTCGAAGATTTCGAAAAAGTCAGGGCCTGCTAACCGTATTTGCTCATCTACATAGCCGCCATTATAATTCAAACTAAACCCCGAGCTTGACCGCATATACAAGGACTTTTCCACTTCGGGAAATTCATCAGCCAGCACATAACCTATCGGCCAGCCATTGGTATTGTTGAGGCTGGGCTCAGGTTGATCTGTCGTTGTGAACGATGTTAGTACGCGATAAGTCCTGTCGCGCTTCGTGTGGAAATTATCGTAGGAAAACTCTGAAGTAGCATACAAAATCGCAAAAGCACCCGCTGCTAGCCCAAAGGCGAGTCCAAAAATATTGATGAAAGAATATCCCCGGTGTCTGTTTAATATCCGAAGGGCAAGGGTGACGTAATTTTTGAGCATGGCTTACGTGGTTAGGTGAGTATCAGTATTATTCGCTTCGCAGACTATCCGTTGGGTTCGCATGCGCAGCTTTTAGTGTTTGTAGGCTTACAGTAGAAAGAGCAATGACCAATGCCCCAACCATGGTGACAATAAATATTCCCAAACCCAGCTGGGTCTGATAAGCAAATCCTGTTAACCATTGAGCAGAGACATACCACGCCAAGGGAGCTGCTATTACAAAAGCCACCAAAACAAAAACTATAAACTCATGCGTCAATAGAAAAGTAATTTGCGAAACAGAAGCTCCCAGGACTTTGCGAATGCCAATTTCCTTCGTCCGTTGGGTGGTCACGTAAGAAGCCAGTCCGAAAAGTCCCATGCATGAAATGAAAATGGCTAAAAGGGTAGCTGTATTGATTAATTTGGCTATGCGTTGCTCCGATTGATAGAAATTTTTTACCGTTTCCTGAAGAAAATGGTAGTTAAATGTTCCATCCGGATAAATCTTTTTAAAGACTTTTTCAATTTCCACCATATCGGATTTAAAACCTTCACTTGACTTTCCTTCCGATAGCAGGCGGATGTTAAAACAATGAAAGAATTTTTCTTCGCAACCAATCATGACGGGCTCAATAGCTTTGTGCATGGATTGAATATGAAAATCATTGACCACACCCACCACAGGAATTTTAGCGCTCCCATACTCCACTATTTCACCGAGCACATCAGATGGGTTTTCAAAACCCAATTGTTTCACCAGAGTTTCGTTGATGACCAGTTCCCTGACGGTATCACTAGAGGCCACGTTTCTGCCTGCCAGAAGTCTCATATCATAAAAAGGAAGGTAGTTGGGGTCTCCGGATTTCCGATATGTGTTTATTTTTTGTTCTCCGTTTTTTCCTTTGTAGGTAAGCGTGGATGAACTCCATCCATTAGCAGATGGAGGTGATCCGCTCAGGGATAGGTCTTTGATGGAAGGGAGTTTCATCAATTCTGTTTTAAGCTGAGTTGTTTTTTCTGGCTTTTCCCACCAGGGCGTACTAAAGTAAATTACTTCGTCTTTTTGAAAGCCGAGGTCCTTGGTCATCATATAATGAATCTGAGATCCAACAACGAGTGTACCTATGATCAGTACTTGTGCTATGGTAAATTGAAAAACAATAAGTGACTTTCGGAGAAACGATGTTCGGCTCTGCGAAGAGTTGGAAGAAGCCATGTTTTTGAGTGCCAGCGCTGGTAAGAACGAGGATAAGACAAATGCCGGATAGGCACCGGCCAGGACGCCAACAAAAATCAGAATTCCTGCTAAAAATGGAAGTAGGGGTACTACCTGTAATTCTACACCCGGAGGAACAAATTCATCAAAGAAACGTAGGCCCAATTCTGCCAGAGGGATGGCCAGTATAATACTCAAAAGTGTGATGAGTGTACTTTCCATGATGAACTGTAACATCAGACGGCCCCGTTGGCTGCCTAATACTTTTCGAACACCCACTTCTTTGGCTCGCTTGATCGCCTGAGCCGTTTCAAGATTAACAAAATTGATGGCTCCGATCAGCAATAAGAGAATCGCTACGATTCCAATCGTTGTCAGCGTAGGTAAATGAGCAGGGTCTCGGCTGTAATCGAATATGCCGGTCGTTGTGTCGTAGTGTAACTTAGAAAAAGGTTGCACGCTAAAGTTATTTTCAGCATCCCAGCTACTGTTTTCTTTATATTTTTTTGACAATAAGGGAAGTTGTGATACGATTTCTTCCGATGTAATCCCAGGTAAGAGTTTGATAAACAACTGGCTGCTACTATTTACACCCGACCAATTGTCTGATCCGAAATTATCCTTTAACCAACTGGCTTCGATGGTTTTGTAGCTAATAAAATCGGTCATTTCCATATCCGTATTGAAGTCAAGTGCTTCCACTATTCCGGAGACCGAAACCCGGAGAGAATCATTGTAAACAATTTCAGTACCTAAAATCTTTTCAATAGGGATGTCACCAAAATACTGTTGCGCAGATTGGGTGGTGAGCACTACCTGAAAGGGTTTGCTGAGCGACTCCTGAGGCGATCCAACAAGCCAGGTATAATTCTGAAACACCTCAAAAAAATCAGGCCCGACAATGGCCATTTTTTCCTGTTGGTCTATTTCTTTTAATCCCGGTAACGCTACATGAGCCGAATAGGTCTGAAAGTGAGAAGTATGCTCAATGCCTTTAAAATTCTCCCGCACAAAGGTGGGCGCTGCGGTAGGGACGCCTCGATTGATCCCGGTAAACGTTCCTCCAAAGGAAGAACTGATTCTGTAAATTCGTTCGTAATCGGTAAACCCTTTATTGAAACTAAGTTCGAAACTAACAATCAAGTAAATGACCACACAGGCACTGATGCCGATGGCCAGACCAAGGATATTGGCGCTGCTGTAAAACCGTTTACGCCATATATTTCGGAAACTCAACGTGATAAAGTGTTTGATCATATGCGTTTTCCTTAAAGATGAAGAATGCTCTTAAAAAGTTTATTATTCACTTCGTAAACTCTCGGAAGGATTGGCCACCGCTGCTCGCAATGCCTGTGTACTAACGATAGCCAATGCAAATAACAAGGCAGTTATGCCTGCAACGGCCAGGGCCCAATACGGAAACTCAATCCGGTATTCGTACCGTTCCAGAAACGAACTTAAAATCCACCAACTGCCTGGACCCGCAATGGCAAACGCAATTAGAACCAACCATGAGAACTCTTTTGATACGAGCAGGATGATTCCGGATACCGTGGCTCCTAAGACTTTTCGAATTCCGATTTCTTTGGTACGCTGCTCCACCGTAAAGGCAGCCAGCCCGAACAAGCCCAGACTCGTGATAAACAGAGACAAAAAAGCGAAGAGATTCGTGATGTTACCAATCAGCTTTATTGTGCTGAATTTTTTGGCGAATTCCACATCTACAAAAGTGTATTGAAAAGGATTTGTCGGAGCGTGTTTCTTGAAAATGCTTTCTACCTGAGCTATTGTGCCCGGCAAATCTTCTGAAGGTTCCAAACGAATAGTCATTGAGTTAGCCCAACCGGGGAGGTGTCCCACAATCATTGGTTTTGGTTTTTCATAGGGCGACCGCATCACGATATTGTCGATTACACCAACAATAGTTCGTTTATCTCCCCACAAGGTTATCTGAGTGCCTATGTTCTCGTCCAGCCCCATGATATCCACGGCTGCCTGATTGACCAATACCGCCAATGAGTCAGATGGAAATTCCGGAGAGAAATCACGACCTTCAATAATCTTAGCTCCCAGTGTTTTAGCGTAGTCATATTCTGTGGCGATGGTGCTAAACAACACCTTTTCTTCTTCTGGTTTTCCGGGCCAATCAACAAAGTTATTGGAGAATATTTCGGTGACAGGACTATTTGATTGCGTGACCGAGTGGATAAGACCTGAGGCTAATAGATCGGTTTTAATGGCTTTATAGTTTTTAGTTATTTCATCATTGAACCAGATGGAAATGAGATTCTTTTGATCGTATCCTAATTGCCTGGATTGGGCAAATTGGATTTGTTGTGAAATAACTATGGTGGAAACAATTAAACCTACCGCAAAGACGAACTGAAGTACTACTAGTATCTGCCTGGGTCGGGTCACGCTTCGGCCAACCTGAATTTTACCCTTTAACACCTTTGCTGGCAGGAAAGAAGAAAGATAGAATGCCGGATAACTTCCTGCAAAAACTCCGGTTATGAGGATGGTTCCTACGGATACCAGCCAGAAAACAGGCGAAGCGTAGTCAATGAAAAGCTTTTTGGAGGTCAGATCATTATATAATGGTAAAGTGACTTCGGTAATGACGATGGCCAGAACAAAGGAGAAAAGCACTATCAAAACAGACTCTCCGAGAAATTGAATAACCAATTCACTTTTGCGAGAGCCCACGCTTTTGCGAATACCCACTTCACGGGCTCTTCGCTCACTTCGCGCAGTGGCTAAATTCATGAAGTTAATGCAGGCCATAACGATGATCAGGAGCGCGACAAACGAGAACCCCTGTACATATTCGATCATACCACCACTCGCCTGACCATTTTCAAATGTTGTATAAAGTCTCCATTTAACCAGTGGATGCAGGAAAAATTCCCGTTTGATATCCGTCTGTCCTTTTTTGGTCAGGATATCCCGGATAGCTTCATTGACTTCGTTTTCGGTGGCGGTGGGGTGAAGTTCAACGTATACCTGAAAGGAATAATTTCCCCATTCAGTCTCATTTTCTTTTACCCACTCTTGCTGCTGATTTAACTTCCAGGGTAAGAGCACTTCAAAGGAAAATGAGCTATTGTGGGGAAGATCCTGAAGGATGCCTGACACTTTTAAATCGGTAGCATTATCTATTCTGACCACTTGTCCCATCGGATCAGCATCACCAAACAATGCTCTGGCAGTAGATTCTGTTAAGACGATGCTGCTGGCATCAGACAGAGCGGTAGCCCCATTCCCTGCGAGCATGGTAAACTGGAAGATTTGTAAAAATTCTTCGCTGGCATACATGCCCGATTTACGTATGCGCGTTTCTCCGTTGGCTATTAGATACTCGCTACCCCAATCAGAGACGGCAGCATTTTTAATCCGAGAGTCAGTGGTCTTTAACTCCTGGTAGGATGGGAGCGGGACTGAATTAAAGGAAGTGATCTCACCGTCATAGGTGGCGTTAATGTATAGTTGATGAATGTTCTCTTTGTTGGGTAATGCCTGATTGAATGATTGTTCATCAGCAACCCAGAGTAAAATCAGAATGCTGCATGCCAAACCAATGGAAAGGCCTGTCACATTGATAAAGGAATAAAGAGAATTCTTGGTGAAGTTTCTGAATGCGATTTTTAAGTAATTACGGAGCATGGCCAGGCGAATTATATTCAATCCTATGCCAACGTCTGTGCCAAGCGCAAAAGGGCTTTTTTAAGCTAAAAATAAGCTTTTTATCAACTTAAACAGATCGCTTACGGACATGGGCGTCCGATTCCGGTCGTTTACCCGTGCCCGTGATACTTTAGTTCTTTTTGGCGTTCACTTTCTTCGTGTTCGCGCTTGATTCTCACTTTAGCCGAGGGGCCTACCATGATAGGCACTTTCTCCACCTCCACGTTAGCTAGTTCGAGCCCATACATTTCTTCTGTGGCTAAACTATGTTTTTTGATAAATCGGTATCCCTGAATGATTAGATTATCAAAGGTAGAGATTTCACTATCGACAGAAGCCAGTGAATGAAGGATAACATATTTGAAATCGGCAGGCATGCTGTGTTTGCGCAGGGAATCATAATGACTTACCATGTCAATTTCTCCGTTTTCAGTCATGTCGTGCAAAATCTTATTAAAAAGAAGATTGACCCGGTGATCAGACTTAAACCCAAGTTTGATTCGTACAAAAAAGCATTTTTTGGGGATGATCGTATCGACAGAGTATTTGGAGGTATAAGGACTATCAACGGTGTCGACATGGATAAACCAATAGACATCTGCTCGTTTAGGTCGTTTTTTAAAAATAGAATAAATGATGTTACTGTCAATATACCGTTTGCTATCAGCTACCGCCATATAGACGAGATTGGTCGCTTCTTTAGGGATGGTATGGTCGGCTTGTAAGTCTTCAATCAAAGGGATGTAGTGTTTTAAGTCAACAAATTCCGTGTGTCGGTCACGAAGAATACGTGCCCGCAGCAAAACAAACATCATTAAAAAGAAGACAAAAGCAATGGAAAAAGAAACCCATCCTCCGTTGGAGAATTTACTCAGATTAGATATCAAAAAGGCACCCTCTATCGCAAAGAAAGCAATAGCCATGATGGATGAACGAATTCTTGATTTCTTGGCCGTGGCAAAGTAATAAACCAGAAGGGAGGTAGTCATCAGCATATCAAATGTAATGGCCAAGCCATAGGCCCCTTGCATGGCGTCTGATTCTTTGAAATAAATCACTACCAGAATACTCCCAAACATTAAAATCCAATTAATGGCGGGTATATAAATTTGCCCTTTCACCTGGCTTGGATACCGGACCCGGGTACTGGGCCAGAGTTTCAATTTCATGGCTTCGTTAACCAGTGTAAAGGTTCCGGAAATCAATGCCTGACTGGCGATGATGGTAGCCATCGTAGCCAGAAGCACACCAAAAAATAGTATCCCTTGGGGCATGATTTCGAAGAAAGGAATGGAGTCGCCCAGCATGGTATTCTGATGTTGCAACAGCCACGCCCCCTGACCAAAATAGCTCAGAAGTAAACAGACTTTAACAAATCCCCATCCCAGGCGAATGTTGGATTTCCCACAATGACCAAGATCTGAATACATCGCCTCAGCTCCGGTGGTGCAGAGAAATACCGCACCTAGTATCCAGAATCCCCCGGGGTACTTGGCCAATAAGTCAAAGGCATAGACGGGGTTTAATGCTTTTAGAATGGCAAGATTTTCAATCAAATGAAAGGCTCCGATGGATCCAATGAACAAAAACCAGACGAGCATCACCGGTCCAAATGTTTTTCCAACGACACTGCTGCCAAATTGCTGAAAAAGAAACAAGCCAAGCAAAATGGCAATGACAATGGTAATGATCGTATGTTCTGTAATATCTGGATTTAATGACCTTAACCCTTCAATGGCCGATGTAACGCTGATGGCTGGAGTAATAAAACCATCTGCAATTAATGTACAACAACCGATGATCGCAGGAAAGATTACCCAACTGGCTTTATATCTTCGAACCAAGGCATAGAGCGCAAAAATTCCACCTTCCCCTTTGTTATCAGCACTCAGCGCCAGGTACACATATTTGATCGTGGTAATGATGGTCAAAGTCCAGAATACACATGATAACCCACCCAGAATCAAATCCTCCGTGATCAGATGTTTCCCTACAATAAAACGAAGGGTGTAGATCGGAGAAGTACCAATATCTCCGTAGATGATTCCCATGGCTACCAATACACCGGCAGCCGAAAGTTTGTGATGTTTATTTCCTGAATCCACAACGAGTAAGCAATATGCTCAGGTTTAAGTGTTCGCTGATCCGGTAATTTGTTTGACCTCTTCGGTAGACATCCGCTCTTCGCCCCGACCTATGATTAACCGGTTGCTCCGGTCGTACGAAAAGTAATTCCACATCCAACTGAAAAAGGTGAATACCTTATTTCGAAATCCAACTATGGACATCAGGTGTACAAACATCCACACATACCAGGCAAAAAAACCCTGAAATCTGATGCCACCTTTCATGTCCACAACAGCTTTATGTCTGCCGATAGTGGCCATCGAGCCTTTGTCAAAATACCGGAATGGTTTGATGGGTTTTTGAGCGATTAACTTACCCAGATTATCGGCTAATAATTTTCCTTGTTGCTGCGCAGGAGGTGCCATTTGCGGATGACCTTTCGGGAATTTTTCATCACCTTCCATTGCAGCCACATCACCAATGGCAAAAATGTTACTATATCCCTTGACCCTGTTATACTGATCTACCAATATGCGATTACCCTTGGTTAAGGTGTCTGGGTTCAAGCCACTGACGGGATTTCCTTTGACGCCCGCTGCCCATATCAACGATTTGGAAATGAGTTTTTCTCCTGAGCTGAGCAACACTTCGTATCCATCATAACTTTTGACGGCAGCATTCAAGTGTACTTTTACACCCATTTCTTGTAAAAACTCCAACGCCTTGGTGGAGGCTTGTTCCGACATTCCATTCAGCAATCGGGGAGAGGCTTCTACCAAATGAATATCCATTTGGCGCATATCGAGTTCCTTATAGTCTTTGGGAAATACGTTCTTCTTTAGTTCGGTCAACGCACCCGCTAACTCAACTCCCGTGGGCCCTCCCCCCACAATCACGAAATCCATCAGACTGTTCATCGCTTCTTCGTCTTCCGTCAACAAAGCATACTCTAATTGACGAATGATTTTGTTACGAAGCTTAGTGGCGTCTACAATGTTCTTCATGGATGAAGAGTTCTTTTCGACCTCGGTCATGCCATAAAAATTGGTAACCGCTCCGGTGGCAATTACTAGATAGTCATACTTAACACCGCCAATAGAAGTTTCGATGTAGTTTTCCTCAGGGTGCACACTTTTTACTTCACCCAGCCGAAAGTAGAAGTCAGTTTGGGAAGCAAACAATTTGCGAAAAGGAGCCACAATGGCACTCGTTTCCAAACCGGAGGTAGCTACCTGATAAAGAAGCGGTTGAAACGTATGGTGGTTATATTTATCGAAAAGAACAACCTGAGCCTTCAGACCTTTCAGGCCCTTGACTACTTCAAGCCCTCCAAATCCGCCACCGATGACGATGATACGAGGTTTGCCCAGGTCCGCAATACGCGTGCGCGTGGTTATCAATTTGGGCATTTAACAGCGATTTCTGTTCAAAATCAGGCGCTAATTTACAGGTTGTCGAAGGATTTCTAAAAAAAAAGTTTACGCTGGGTATAATTGATCGTTTCCCCGTACTTTTGAACTATAAACCAACAAAACCGTATGTTAAAAAGATTTCTTGCATTGGCCTCATTTGCAGCCCTTTTGGTGGCTTGCGACAGTGGCGAAAAGGATAAATTACGCACCCAGGTAGATTCCCTACGTGTGGAGCTGGAAGCCCGTGAGCAGTTTGTAAAAACCCTAACCGATGTAGGTGTATTGATGGATTCCATTGATGCCAACCGACAACTGTTGCGCGTAAACATGATGGAGGGCACCAGTTATGGCGATTATACCTCGCGCATGAAGGATATTAATAACTATGTGAAAGATACGCAACGTAAAATTGATGATCTGGAGAAAGCCTTGAAAAAATCCAAAGGTAATGCTAACAGTTATGCAGCCACCATTAAAAAGCTGAAGGCCGATCTGGAGGTAAAGAATAAGGAGATTATATCCCTGCAGGAAAGAGTTGCCGAACTGGGTAACCAGAATGAAAATATGAAGATTACCATCGACTTGCAGGAAGCAGAGTTGACCGATAAGGAGGCCCAGATTGCTGCCAAAGAACAAGAACTGGCGCTGATTGAGGCACGCATTCAGGAACTCATGGTGCAAAGCAAGATGACGGAAGCGGATGCTTACTATGCCCGGGCGCAGGCAGTAGAAGAAGCCGCTAATCGTACGAAACTGGCACCACGTAAAAAGAAAGATACACTGAAGGAGGCTCTTGAACTATACAAAAAGGCCCAATCGCTTGGCAACGACCAGGCAGCAGCTAAAATTGCTGAATTAGAAAAGAAGGTAGATTAAAACCGGAATTACTTCTTTGTTAAAAAGAGGCTGTCCTATCTTCCGGACAGCCTCTCTTGTTTTAGGAAAGGCAAAAAAAAAGACCACCTCCTTGTTAGGAGATGGTCTTTTATTTTTGGACAAAGAAATATTTATGACTTCTTCTCTTCTTTCTTGGTTTTTCTGTAATCAATAAATCCAATGGCTAAGGCAAAACCATTAAGGATGGCAACAATCAGCACAAACAAATTGGCTCCATCGGCAACATTTTGATTAAACATAACTTCGGTTATTTTAAGTATGACAAAAATAGACTGAAATCTTCAATTCCGGAAATCCTTCGGGTCTAAATCCCCAGCAATGCTCTGTTTTTTCTCAACACGTTTATGATGAAATCAATGTGCATTTCCGGATCTACTCCGAAGGCTGCTATTCCTTTGGTTACTTCATCTCGTTCTACTTTTGCAGCAAATCCTTTGTCTTTCAGCTTTTTAACCACGGATTTGACTTCCAAACCGGCAATCCCATCCGGTCGGATCTGGCTACAGGCGACAATAAATCCTGTTAACTCATCGCAGGCCAGAAGAGCTGTGTCTAACCTGGATTGAGCCGGAACACCCCACTTGGTATAATGGGCAGAAATCGCGTAAGCAATGGTTTCTTCCCCCATTTTCACCAGTTCATCTACCACGATGTGCGGATGTTTATCCGGATGGACCTCGTAATCAGCATCATGCAATAAACCGGTGACAAACCATTCGTCCGGATTTTCACCCAGGTGATGCGCATACGCTTCCATCACCAATGCCACGGTTCTCATGTGCCTCAACAAACTGGGGCTTTGCGTCATGCGATGGAGCATATCTTCAGCCTGAGACCGTGTAATCATTTGATCTGGGAACTCTTGCTTTTTTTCCGCCCATAAAACAGATTAAGACCCGCCAACACCAGAACAATTGCCATAATGGTGAGAAAGATCACGAGTCGTGTGCGGTGTAACTGAAGCGTTTTAATTTCATCGTCCATTTTTAATTTCTCCATTTCCTTCTCCTTTTCGGCCATCCGCAACGCCATTTCCATCTGAGCAATCTTACGGCTGCTTTCTTCCCCGTATACACGCTCACGTGCCAAATCATACTTCACCATCGATTCATACGCTTCTTTGTGCTTTCCCAAACGATAGAAATTAGCCGCCAGATTGCAATGAATATTAGGCTCGTAGATAAATGCCTGAAGTTCATTACTCAGTCCTAATGCCTTTTCCAAATAAGGAAGGGCCCGTGCCGGCTGTCCGGCCTTGGTAAAAACTTCTCCCAGATTATTGGTGATGGTCAGGACACTTAATAAGTTGTTCTCTTTCTCGGCCATAGCAATGGCCTTTTCATAAAATTCAACTGCGCGTTGATTGTTCCCTTGTTTAAAAAACAGATTTCCGATGTTGCTTACCGGATCCAATAAGGGTTCTCCAGCCTGCTCACTGAGTTGATAAGCCTGGGTATAGTACTTATAGGCTTGCTCGTACAGTTGTAAGTCGCTATTGAGGTTACCCAGGTTGTTCAGGGAACCGACAATCTTTCGCTTGTCACCTAGTTCCGTAAAAAGCGCATACGATTCTTCAAAGTACTTCATAGCCTGACCATAATCTTTTTTGAGTGAATAGATGGTGGCGATGTTATTTTTGGTGGTTCCGATCCCTTCTTTGTTTTGCAGTTCGCTATACAGCCTCAAAGACCGGAGGTAGTATTCCAGCGATCGGTCCAGCGCACCTTGCATCCGGTAAGAAATGCCCAGGTTGTTATAAGCGGCTGCCATTCCTTTTTTGTCTTCAATTTCTGAGGCGAGTGCCAGTGCTTCCCGCGCATAGCCTACGGCTATCACAGGATCAGACTCCTGATAAGCCCGAAATAATTCATTTAAGGTCTTAACCATTAAATCGCCTTTGGCCGTTGTCAGAGCCTGCTTCAGACTGTCAATGGTGTCTATTGCGTGGGCTTGAATACAGAGGAAAAGAAGACCGACTATCAAAAATTTCTTCATGGTGTGTGATTTGCGCCTTGAAATTACGTTTTTTCGTTCTTGAAAGGAATCAAATTTTTTAACAGGGTTAGTTAACCCAACAAGATGAAACACAACATTACAATACTTCTGTATCTGATGGTTCAGTATGCAGGCTTCGCTCAGGCACTGGAGGAAGATCGAGCGGTCATGCAGCCGATCGTCCAATTGTTTCAAGGGATGAATCTGGGCGATAGCGCTATGGTACACCGATCGTTCGCACCGGAAGTCAGTTTTGTAACGCTGGGAAGTGATAAAGCAGGCAAGCCATTTATGCGAACCGAACGATCCCTCCAGAACTTTCTGACGGCTATCGGTTCACCTCATCCCGAGGTTTGGAGTGAACCCATCTGGGATGTTAAAATTCAACGGGACGGATCTCTTGCACAGGTATGGGCAAACTATGCATTTTATATCGGTAAGAAATTTTCACACTGTGGTGTGGATGCGTTTCAACTGGCCCGTGACGAAAAGGGTATGTGGAAAATATTTCATCTGGCAGATACCCGCCAGCGGGAAGGATGCCAGATACCGGAAGCCATTGCGGCTCAATTTAAATAAATGGCCGGATGACAAAACCGAAAGTAATTCTGGTCGTAGCGATGCTGGTAGGGTGTACCGTTTTTGGGTATACTCAATCCCTGACTACATTTATTCTCGTCCGTCATGCGGAGAAGGCTACCAACGATCCTAAAGATCCTGACCTGAGCGATATGGGTAGCGCCAGAGCGAGAAGACTGGCAGAGCTTTTGGCGACTACAGAAATAGCGGCTATCTATTCAACGAATTTTAAACGCACCCTTCAAACGGCACAGCCGGTGGCCAGCCAGAAAAACCTTCCGGTGAAACTATATCAGCCTCACCAACGCGAAGTTATCGAGGCGATGGTATCAGAGCACCAAGGTAAAACCGTTTTACTGGTGGGACATAGCAATACGACTCCCTGGACCGCCAATCTGCTTTTGGGAAAGCCGGAACTGAAAGATTTTGCTGATTCAGAATACGGAACCATTCTGATTGTTACCCTATCTACCAGCCATCCAGCCGCGCAATTGCTAAAACTGAATTATTAATACGTAATGATGCGATTGATAAATCTAACGGTTAGCCTCTGACAACCAATGAAATTGGCGCTCGGCTAACTGAAAGGTTCGGGGGCTCTTCCGAAGCCACAGATGTATGGAGTCTTGCCTTAATTTCGTTCGGAAGAAAATGTCTTTTTTGTTGATAAACCGATAATGTAAAGTCATCAGATTGACTGTGTCAGTGCCGAATTTCTTAATATCGATGGTTTGTTCAACGGAATCTATTTGAAAGTTAAAATAGCTTCTCCGGTAGCGTTGTCGGAAAGTGGTGTCACGGCTATCAATGCTTCCCAGGTTGTTTTTATCAAAGATAAAATCCTTCCAGTGTAAAGTATCCATAGCCAATGGATGAATTGTATCCTGACCAACGGTATACTTGACCACATCGTACACTCCGTAGAAAGGACTTGGTTCCGGAGCGCTGATACTCTCCTGATAATATCCCCACGCCTGAATCAAAGGTAAGATGGCAAAGATGATTCCGAATGCCGCTTTGCCAATTAAGTGAGTAACTCGCTGCCATTTTTGAGAGAAATGGATTTCATAGAGTGTGTTGGACTCCGTTGACCGGTTGAAAACTAAAAAATTCAGGAGACGGGGGGCATCGTAACACAGAAGAAAAACACAATATACGAAGAGGTGAAAGGAGAAGATTTTGACAGGAATATCATAACAAATATTGAGGATGAAGACATGGGCGAATACGCCCACGCCCACGAGCAAGCCTGCGCTGACCGTTCTTCGGTTGAAAAGCAAGATAGCCGTCAATACCTCCATGGCTCCGGAAAAAATCTGGTACGGAGTGGAGTATCCGATAAACAACCAGGAAAAGCGCATTGGCAAAAAGTCTCCCAACGGAGTCGCCAACTGACTCAGGTTAGGAAAGATCATCTGTTGTGTAAAAAGCTTAATGATTCCATAGCTTAAGGCTACCAGAATGACATAATAGCGTACCATGTTCCGAAACCAAAAATCCAGTCGTGAATAGTTTTCCCGTTTCCGATCGATGAGACTCCAACCGATACAACCGAGCGTGGCCAGCAGCAGGAAGGTGACCAATTGCATCCAGCCAAAGCTGGTATCACCGCTGCCATTGAAGTATACTAACTCATCTTTGTACTGAAAGAGATGTTCGTTGGCGGCATACACCAGCCAGTCGCTTGCCTGACTCAGGTAACGGGTTACCAGCGAAATTCCTGGGACGCTATCTAGCCAGGACCAGGGAGCGATGTATAAGGTGAAGTAAATGAAAAAGAAACGGAAGGTAACTTTTCTCCACAAAGGCCAGGAATGACTTTCGATCATTTGGATGGGATATTCTTTTTATATTTTAACAAGGTAGCCTTTACTTGTTGACCTCGGCTATAGCGGGTTTTGCTTCCAAAGATTCCCAGAAAGCCACGTCTGCGACCAGCACCTGCCACGGCACCACCGGTGGCGGCTCCGGTAGTGGTGAGGGAGATATCATCAAAGATGATGGCATCCGCCCCTTTTTTCTGTGCCCGTTTCATAAGCTTATCCTGAACTTTGTCAGAGTTTTTCTTGTAGGAGACCTCTAACGTAGCCTTGCCCATAATTTCGTTGGGTTCGGTCACATCGCTTTCGCGGAAGTAGATGTCTGCTTGCTGGGTGGGCGGGTAAGAGCGACCATAGTAGATGATGCGATCACCACACGAAAAGAGGAGCGCGGATAGAATAATAAACAGTTTGACATCTTTCATAAAAGAAACGTTGTTAGCAGCGGTATCGAAACATATAATCCAAAGTTCTTATTAACAAAACAGGCACCTGTCAGGTGCCTGTTTTGTTAAATTATATGAGGTTAGATCATAAACCAAAAGTAAACACCCATACTCCTGAAACAACAGCGGATCTTGTATAACCACTTCCTGAAAAACTAAAAGTCATTTGTAGCTGAGTGTCAGTAACACTATAGGTGACATCTACATCATCATTTCTTACCAATTCAGTTTCTGCATTGGTTCCAAATGTAAATGAACCAGAAGGTTGCCATGGACTCAAGGCTGGTCTTGAAGTGGCGGTGTAGTTAACTGAAGTGCCACCTGTTGTACCCGCCAGGACTAACTGAAAACCGGTATAGTCGGATGTATTATTTGACCCATTTTGAATAACTCCATCCAGTGTTACACTTGTTATTCTCCATGTTTTATTGAGTTTTCCAATCTGCACATCTGTAATCGGGGGTGCCGGGTCGCTGCCACCACCACAGCTTGAGTAAACCAACAATATGCCCAACAGAGCCAGACTTCCCAATCCTTTGATTATTTTCATATGTACTTGATAAAGATTCCTAAAAATAGATAATTCTTTTAAAACTCAAAACTAGTGCCTGATCTCAAATGAATGCTGTTTAAGCCTTGCTTGTAACCTTCTTGTACTGCCGGATATCGATGATTTCGGCCGTTGGCGGATATTCATCCGTCTGATTGGAAGCTATGAAGACGATTTTACCCGGACTGTACCTCCGAAGGTTGGTTTGGTACCATTGGAAAGAAGGGGCGTCCAGGTTGGTGGTTGGCTCGTCCAGAAACAACACGCTGGATTTTGTAAAAAAAGCTAATCCCAGTTTCACCCGCTGTCGCATCCCGGAAGAAAAAAACTGAATAGCCTTGTCTGCCGCATGCTCCAGTTCCATGCCCTTGAGAATATCATCGGTGGAGGCAGACGATTCAGTTTTTTTTAATTTAACATGGAAGTCTACCATCTCCCGCAGGGTAAACTCATCAATCAAGTCCAGATAGGGGGTAGCAATCGATATCCACTGATGGATATTCTCTGTCTCGATCGTCTCATTGTTCAGATAGGTGACCGTGCCGGAAGTGGGGGGCACCTGTTGCCATAATACCTGTAACAGGGTTGACTTGCCTGATCCGTTAGGTCCGGTAATCGCATACGTGTGATCAGCTTTGAAAACAAAGGAAAAGTCCCGGAAAATCCATTCGTAGTTGAAACGCTTGCTGAGGTTTTCAGCCCGAATTTCCATACGCTAGTCGGCTGATGAACCGGGTGAAAAGCCCTTCATGACTCCCCGCTCAGAACCCCGGAGAAAGTTGAGGATGTGGTCACGTTCTTCACTGGGGGGTACTTCTGTTTGAACCAGGTCAATGGCCTTGGAGTTGTTTAAGCCCTTCAAAAAGATGTATCGGTAAACCTCTTGAATCTCACCAATTTTTTCGGTCGAGAATCCCCGCCTGCGCAACCCCACGGTATTCACTCCGGCATAAGCCAACGGCTCCCGGGCAGCCTTGGTGTAAGGGGGTACATCTTTTCGCACCAGCGATCCCCCCGAAATCATCACGTGGGCACCCACTTTTACAAACTGATGCAAGGCACTGGCCCCTCCAATGATAGCCCAATCGTCAATCGAAACATGACCAGCTACTTGCACGGTGTTGGCCAAAATACAGTGATTGCCAACCATGCAATCATGAGCAATATGAACATAGGCCATCAGTAGGCAGTTACTTCCAACGACAGTCTTGAACTTGTCTGAGGTGCCTTTACTGATAGTGACATATTCACGAATGACGGTATTGTCACCGATAAATGTTTCGGTTTCTTCTCCTGCAAATTTTAAATCCTGAGGCACAGCGGAGATAGAGGCACCTGGAAATATTTTTACGTTTTTCCCGATGCGGGCACCTTCCCAGATGATTGCATTGGGGCCGATCCACGTGCCATCTCCGATGGTTACATTTTTCTGAACAGTGGCAAAAGGTTCAATCACTACATTGTTGCCGATTTTTGCCTCCGGGTGAACGTTGGCCATGGGATAATTGCTCATATGTCTTTGCGTACGATACTGGCCGTCATAGTTCCTTCACAAACAAGGGTATTGCCCACAAATCCGCGACCATACATTTTGGCAATTCCTCTCTTAATTGGTGCTAACAAATCACACTGAATCACGAGCGTGTCGCCTGGCAACACCATTTTGCGAAACCGGAATTCATCAATACCTAAAAAATAGGTCCAGTAGTTTTCAGGATCAGGAACGGTATTCAACACTAAAATGCCCCCGATTTGGGCCATGGCTTCCACTTGAAGCACACCTGGCATCACTGGGTTTCCCGGGAAATGTCCTTGAAAGAAAGGTTCGTTCATGGTTACATTCTTAACTCCGGCTACGCTCTCGCTGTCCAGATAAATAATCTTATCAATTAACAGGAAAGGGTACCGATGGGGGAGTGTATTTTTTATCTGATTGATGTCCATTACTGGAGGAAGAGATGGGTTGTACCGGGGTACTCCCTTCTTATCCGATTCAATCATCGCTTTTTTTAACTTTTTGGCAAACGCTACATTGGCCGCATGACCCGGGCGGGCCGCCAGGATCTGAGCTTTCAACGGTCGTCCGGCCAGAGCCAGATCGCCTACAATATCCAGCAGTTTATGACGCGCAGGCTCATTATTGTACCGGAGTTCAATATTATTTAGGATTCCTTCGCTTTTAACTTCCACCTTAGGCTTGCCTAGCATTTTGGCAATATTGGCCAACTCATCGTCTTTGACCACACGATCAACAATGACGATGGCATTATTCAGATCTCCTCCCCGAATCAGGTTGTTTTTGTAAAGCATTTCTAATTCATGCAGAAAGCAAAAGGTCCGGCACGAAGCTATTTCCTTTTCAAACTGACGGATATTGGTGATGGAGGCATGTTGACTTCCTAATACAGGAGAATTATAGTCAATCATGACCGTGACCCGATAGTCATCGAGAGGCAATGCGGCAATCTCCACGTTGCGTGCCGCTTCACGATAAAAGATACTGTCTTGTACTTCAAAAAAATCGCGGAGGGCATTTTGTTCTTCCGTGCCTACCTCCTTGAGGGCATTGACAAATTGAATGGAACTCCCATCCATGATCGGAGCTTCCGGACCATCAATTTGAATCAATACATTATCAATTTCCAACCCTACCAATGCTGCCAGCGTATGTTCGATGGTGCTGACACGGCCACCACTCTGTTCGATGGTGGTTCCTCGTGAGACATCGACCACCCGGTCACAGTCAGCATCAATGATGGGTGACCCTGGCAAATCTACCCGCTGAAACTTAATCCCGTGGTTTGGTTTGGCGGGAAGAAAAGTCATGGTGGTTTGCGCACCCGTATGAAGTCCTACACCGGAAATAGATACGGACTTCTTGATTGTCTGCTGTTTGTGATTGAGCATAGTAGGCAAAAGTGGGCAAATTTAATCGGTTATGCCCCGATAACCAAACTCGATGCCCGCTTTAGGAGGCCGGTTTCTCTGCCGATTCCACAGGATCAGGGGAGGGGATCAATTTTTCGAGTGCCCGAATACGGTCATTCAACTCTGGCAACCGCTTGAAGACAGCATATGATCTGAAATAATCTTTGATATCAAAAGCCGGATAGCCGATGATCTGAACACCTTCTTCTTTAACAGATTTTGAGATTCCCGCCTGGGCACCAATTTGGGTTCGGTTCGCAATCACCAGGTGTCCGGCAATGCCCACCTGACCGGCAATCATGGCGTTTTCTCCAACTTTGGTAGAACCTGAAATGCCCGCCTGAGCGGCAATAACCGTGTTTTTGCCAACCTCCACATTGTGGGCAATTTGAATGAGGTTATCCAGTTTGACTCCCTGACGGATGATGGTAGCATCCCCAAAAAGAGTCGCACAGTCAATCACGGTATTGGCTCCGATAACCACATGATCTTCGATGATGACATTACCCAACTGAGGAATGGTCTTGTATGTACCATCCTCCTGTGGAGCAAATCCAAATCCATCGCTGCCAATGACCGTGCCGGCATGAATCACGCAATTGGCACCGATGCGGGTTCCGGCATACAATTTAACATTCGGATGAAGAATGGTATTGTCTCCAATGGTTACATGATCTCCCACAAACACATGCGGATAGATTTTTACATTATTACCAAGGGTAACCTGGTCGCCAATGTAGGAAAATGCCCCGCGATAAATTCCTGAACCAACGGTGCAATTGTTTCCAATGACACTGGGTTGCTCAATTCCATTTTTCTGGAAGGAAATCAATTTATGATACTCTTCCAGTAGAACCGTAAAACTGGAGTAGGGGTCATCCACCAGAACGAGGGTGGTAGTCAACTCCTTTCTGGCCTGAAAATCCTTTTTTACGATGACCGCGGTAGCTTGGGTGCTATAAATGTATTGCTCGTATTTGGGATTAGATAGAAATGCAATATGGCCCGGGCGCGCATCCTGAATTTTTCCGAGCATGGTGATTTTTTGCTGTCCGTTTCCTTTGACTTCACCACCCAGCATGGCGGCAATTTGTTGTACGGTAAACTCCATGGATGATTGTTACGCCTGTTTTACAAAGATATATTTTTCGGCCAGCACAGATAGTTTTTTTTCACGATTTTACTGATCGCCTTGATACTGGGCAGATCGCTGGCCTGCGCAATATCCATGACAGAGCCATTTTTCATAAGAATATTAATGGTTTGCCCCTCGGCTATGTATGCTTCATTGCTGACCGCTCCGTGGGAGAACATATAGGTTAGCTCGCTTTGCAATAAATTCTTATGAGAGGTCAAGGCCATCCGCACCTGTTGGATTTGTTCTTTTCGAATAAGTTGCGGACTGAGAACAATCTGAAACAGTTCCCGGTGCAATAACATGGAACTCAAGGTAGACAAAATCTCATCGCGATGGGATTGCCAGTGTTTGATGGCTCCCCAGATGTCATTATCATCCAGCTGACCAAACTGCATCAGCAATTCCTGATTACTTTGGAAATCCTCCAGGGAATACTCCTTTCCTAAAAACAGGCTTAACGCGGGCGTGCAGGATAAACTCTCACCTGCTTTAAAAAGGTATTGAGCTCTCCGGATCAGGTTCACCAACATACGCTCGGCACTGACAGCCGTTTTATGCAAATACACCTGCCAGTACATGAGTCTGCGGGCATGAAGAAAATTCTCAATACTATAAATTCCTTTTTCTTCCACAACCAATTGATCGTTTTTGATTTGAAGCATGGCCAGTATGCGATCAACTCCAATCGCTCCCTCCACCACTCCGGTATAATGCGAATCGCGTTGCAGATAGTCCAATCGGTCGATGTCCAGTTGACTGCTGATCAGTTGATGAAAAAACTTTCTGGAGTACGTGTTTCGAAACATATGTAAGGCCAGCGCGAGTGAACCGTTCATCTGATTGTTCAGCTCCAGCATAAACCGATAAGAAAGAGACTCATGGGCAATTCCATGAAGTAACGTCTCTTCGAGGGCATGGGAAAAAGGCCCGTGCCCGATGTCATGAAGCAAAATAGCGGCTTGAGCTGCTTCATACTCCTGTTCGGAAATTTCAACCCCTTTCGCTCTCAGATTATCCAGCAGGCGACCCATCAGGTGAAGGGCGCCCAGGGCATGATGAAACCGGGTGTGTACTGCCCCAGGATAGACCAGATCTCCCAACCCTAGTTGCCGGATGTGCCGGAGCCGCTGAAAAAAAGGATGCTCCATGATTTCGAAGAGCAGTGGACTTCGAAGCGATATGAATCCGTAAACCGGATCGTTGATAATCTTTTTCTTATTCAACGGTGGGCAGGGTTAACCAAACTTATCAGTTATTTATCCGTAACTTTGAGTATGCAAAGATATAGCATTTTGTGGGCGGATGATGAAATTGATTTATTGAAGCCACACATCCTTTTTCTGCAACAGCGCGGGTATGACGTTCACCCGGTAAATAATGCAAGAGAGGCAGTAGAGTTAAGTGAAGAGCGACATTTTGATGTCGTTTTTTTAGATGAACACATGCCCGGAATGTCAGGTTTGGAAGCCCTGGGACTGATCAAAAACCAAAAACCCAACCTGCCCGTAGTGATGATCACTAAAAATGAGGAAGAACATATTATGGAGGAGGCTATTGGCGCCAAAATCGATGATTACCTGATCAAACCCATCAACCCCAGTCAGATCCTGTTGAGTGTCAAAAAAATTCTGGATAATAAACGACTGATACAGGAGAAAACAACCAGTAACTATCAGCAGGAGTTTCAAAAAATCAGTTTATCATTTTTAGATAATCTGGATCATCACGCCTGGGCAGAAGTGTATAAGAAACTGGTGTTTTGGGAACTGCAGATGGCAGACTCCGATAACCAGGGAATGGCAGAAGTGCTCGATATGCAAAAGAGTGAGGCCAATGCCAATTTTTGTCGCTTCGTGAAGCGCAATTATGAAAACTGGCTGAACAATCCCAATATCGAAAAGCCATTGCTATCTCATCAATTGATGAAAAAAAAGATTTTTCCGGAGTTGGCAAAAGACCGGTCAGTATTTGTGTTTGTCATTGATAATCTTCGGTTTGACCAATGGAAGGTTATTGAGACAGTTTTGGCAGAACATTTCAATACCGATCAGGAAGAAACGTATTACTCTATTCTTCCCACCACGACCGCCTATTGCCGGAATGCTATTTTTTCGGGAATGATGCCTTCGGAAATGGCAAAAACAAACCCCGACTTATGGGTGGGCGAAGATGATGACGATGGAAAAAATAATTTTGAAGCGGAGTTTTTAGAGAAACAAATCCGGAGAAATAATTTAAGCATCAAACATTCCTATCATAAAATCAAAAAGCTGGAGGAGGGAAGGGATCTGGCGGAGTCGATTCATAACTTGTTTGGTAATGACCTGAATATCATTGTCTACAATTTTGTGGATATGCTGTCTCATGCGCGAACGGACATGGCCATGATTCGTGAGCTGGCCCCAGACGAAGCTGCCTATCGCTCCATTACCAAGTCATGGTTTATCCACTCTCCCTTGTATGATATCTTCAAAAAAGTAGCCGAGAAAAAATGCCGCGTGATCATCACCACCGATCACGGTACCATACGCGTGAAGCGGCCATTTAAAATCATTGGCGACCGAAATGTGAATAGCAACCTTCGCTATAAGCAAGGGAAAAATTTGGGATACGAAGGTGATAAAGTGGTTGAAGCATTAAAACCCGAGCGCTTCTTTTTACCCAAATCGAATGTTTCTACCTCCTATGTCTTTGCCATGGAAGATCAGTTTTTTGCCTACCCTAATAACTACAACTATTACGTTAATTTTTACAAGGACACCTTTCAGCATGGCGGGGTTAGTTTAGAAGAAATGATCGTTCCTTTGATTTTTTTATCTTCCAAGGATGCCTGAGCAAGCGCTACGACTGGGTGACAATGATCAGATTGCTTTGAGTGAACTACCAAGGGCAATCAATGAATTATGGCATATGGGCAAAGACTATCCGGTCTGGCTGCTGAAAGGAGAAATGGGCACTGGAAAAACGACTTTGGTCCATGCGCTCGCTGATGTAGCCGGATGGAAGGGGAATGTGAGTAGTCCGACTTTTTCGTTGGTGAACGAGTATGTGGATGCACAGGGTGAACCAGTCTATCACTTCGATTTTTATCGCTTAAAAAGTGAATCGGAGGCCTATGATATGGGTACGGAAGAATACCTGGACTCAGGATATAGGTGTTTGATTGAATGGTTTGAAAGAATACCTTCGCTGTTGCCTAAACATTTTTTTTTAGTCCGGCTGGAGATGGCCCGGCCCTCTGGTCGTAGAATTTTTTATACAACTGTATGAGTGAGAAGAAAAAAGCTGGTTTTGAGTCGCTGGCAAAAGCTGTTTTGTCTCCGCAAGAGCAAATGATGAAAGTTAAAAGCGGACGAAAATCGTTTGTGATCGGACTACCTCGGGAGATTGCTTACCAGGAAAATCGGATCAGTCTGACTCCCGATGCGGTGGCGTTATTGGTGAATCATGGTCATGATATCTGGGTAGAAACAAAAGCGGGTGCTGCTTCGAAATTTACAGATAAACAATTCAGCGAAGCAGGTGCTAAAATCGTCTATTCTCCACAAGAGGTCTATGCCGCCAACATTATCCTTAAAATTGAACCCCCCACCATCGAAGAGCTCGAGTATTTTAAACCGGGCCAAACGCTGATCAGTGCCCTCCAAATGGGGCATACCCAACCCGATTATATTGAGCAACTGCAAAAGAAAAAAGTGACCGCATTGGCCTATGAATTTATTGAAGACAAGGTAGGAAGTATGCCCATTATCCGGGCGATGAGTGAAATTGCCGGGAGCGCAGTCATCCTGATCGCAGCGGAATACCTCAGCACCAGCCACGGAGGAAAAGGGATTATTTTTGGAGGAATCACCGGTGTACCTCCGACACGGGTAGTGATCATCGGTGCAGGAACTGTTGCTGAGTTTGCCGCCCGGGCAGCCCTGAGCCTGGGTGCTGAAATTGAGCTTTATGATAATCATCTGTACAAACTCAGACGCATCAAACATGCGTTGGGACAACAGGTTTATACCAGTACCATTGACACGGTTAATCTGGGCGAAAGCCTTCGGCACGCAGACGTAGTTATTGGAGCGTTGCGAGCAGAAAAAGGAAGGGTTCGACATGTTGTTTCAGAAGAGATGGTCAGTCACATGAAACCAGGTTCGCTGGTCATTGATTTGAGTATCGATCAGGGTGGTTGTGTGGCTACTTCTGAAATGACCACCCATGACCGGCCGGTTTTCAAGAAATACGATGTCATCCACTATTGTGTACCCAACGTAGCCAGCCGCGTGGCACATACGGCCTCTACGGCTTTGTCAAATATTTTTACACCTACGATTTTGCGTGCGGCCGAAGAGGGCGGAATTGAGGAAATGATTTTTTCTCATAAATGGTTTATGAAGGGAGTCTATACGTATAAAGGCAACCTGACCAATGAAAGTGTCGCCCGTAAGTTTGGGATGAAGTTTAAAAACATTGAGCTACTTCTGGCAGCCAGATTTTAACATAAATCTGAAAAATAGCGGGCGATCATTTGCGATGCTTCACCGGTACCATACAATCCGGGAATGGAGGGTACTTCCTGATTCATTGCTTTCGTAAAAGTGGATAGGATTTTACTTTGATCAGCACCGGTCAGTGTGTTTACCCCGGCTTGAACCAGTTCAACCCATTCCGTTTGGTCGCGTAGTGTAATACAGAATTTTTGGAAAAAGTAGGCTTCCTTCTGCAATCCACCACTGTCAGTAAGCACCAGCTTACAACCAGATAACAACGCAAGCATATCAAAATATCCTACCGGCTCAATCACGATTGCGTCCAGCGAAATCTGATGCTCTTTCAAATAGGCTTTGGTTCGGGGATGGAGGGGAAGAACAACCGGTATTTGTTGATGAATGTTGTTAAGCGCCTGGCAGATTTCCTTTAACCGGGAGACATCATTGGTGTTTTCAGCGCGATGCAACGTTGTCAGTACAAACTTTTCCGAAGCGAGTGACAATTTCTGAAGAATGGCTGATTTGTGTTGAATCTGTGGCCGATAATGTAATACGGCATCGTACATCACATCTCCCGAAAGAATGATTTTTGAATCAAAATTGTTAAACCCTTCGTTGCTGAGATTTTGCACAGCCGTGGAGGTTGGACAAAAGAGTACGGAACTTACCCGATCCGTCAATATCCGGTTGATCTCTTCCGGCATTTTCATTTCAAAACTTCGCAGTCCGGCTTCCACGTGGGCCACAGGGATATGTAGCTTCACTGCCGCCAGCGCTCCGGCCAGAGTGGAGTTTGTATCTCCATAAACCAGTGCATAATCTGGTTTTTCCTGAAGAAGAACTTCTTCGATCTTCTCCAGCATCCGACCCGTCATGGCTCCATGTGTGCCTCCATGAATTTCCAAATGATAGTCAGGCTTGGGAATTTCCATCTCATCAAAAAACACCTGACTCATGTTATGATCAAAGTGCTGCCCGGTATGAACGAGCACTTCAGGAATTCCAAGCTTGGAAAAGGCCCTTGAAACGGTGGCAGCCTTCACAAACTGCGGCCTGGCTCCCAGGATTGTAACTACTTTCAATGTGCCTGCAATTATAACCTTAGTACTTTAGCTAAAGGAAGGAATTCCCGTAATCTGATTTCCAAGAATCAATAAATGGATATCATGGGTACCTTCATAGGTTACCACACTTTCCAGATTCATCATGTGACGCATAATGGAAAACTCTCCGGTAATCCCCATTCCTCCATGTATTTGCCTTGCTTCGCGGGCAATTTCCAGCGCTACGTGCACATTGTTTCTTTTGGCTAACGAAATCTGAGGGGTGGTTGCTTTGCCTTCATTCATCAGCACGCCCAATCGCCAATTGAGCAATTGAGCTTTGGTAATTTCACTTAGCATTTCAGCCAATTTCTTTTGAACCAACTGAAAAGAGGCAATAGGCTTGCCAAACTGAATTCTTTCGAGGGCATATCGTCTGGCAGATTCATAACAATCCATGGCGGCACCTAAAGCCCCCCAGGCAATGCCATAACGGGCAGAGTCCAGACACATCAGGGGTGCCCCCAAACCGCTTTTGTTGGGCAGCAGATTTTCTTTTGGCACTTTCACCTGATCAAAAACCAATTCGCCCGTAGCACTGGCACGCAAACTCCATTTGCCATGTGTTTCCGGTGTGCTAAAGCCTGGCATTCCGCGCTCAACGATCAATCCATGGATCCGTCCTTGTTCATTCTTGGCCCATACCACCGCTACGTCAGCCCTTGGAGAATTGGATATCCACATCTTGGCACCATTTAATAAGTAATGATCGCCCATATCTTTAAAGTTGGTGACCATTCCTCCGGGATTGGAACCATGATCTGGTTCGGTCAGTCCAAAACAACCCAACCATTCGCCCGAAGCAAGTTTGGGGAGGTATTTTTTGCGTTGGGCTTCCGAGCCGAACTTGTAGATCGGGTACATGACCAGTGATCCCTGAACAGACGCAGTAGATCGCATACCGGAATCTCCCCGTTCAATTTCCTGCATCAGAATTCCATAGGAGATGTAATCCAAACCACCCCCGCCATATTCCTGCGGAATTGTAGGCCCAAAGGCACCGATATCACCAAACTTCTTGACGATTTCATACGGAAAATGCGCCCGCTGAGCCCAATCTTCGATGTATGGAGAAATCTCCCTTTTCACAAAGTCGCGGATGGAGCTGCGAATAAGTTTGTGTTCTTCTGTCAACAGGCTGTCAATCGCGTAGAAATCGGGGTGATCATAAACATCCTGCTTCAGGGATTTGTGCGCTTTGGGTTCTGCGGTAGCGTTAGCCATACATCAGTTTTGGTTATCTTTGCTATTTGACTGTAAAAATACGGATTTACTCCATCTCATGAGCAACTCAACATCCGATAATCATCATCAGGAACTTCTTCAAAAACTTCAACAAAAGTATGCTGCCATGGGGCAGGATTTATCCAGCTACCTGGATGGATTGCTACATGCAGACTATCTTACGTATTGGGACTATATTCATCTGGATACATTACTAAGCCTTCAAAATCCCAAGACTCAGTTTCCGGATGAAAAAATTTTTATTGTATACCATCAGATCACAGAATTGTACTTTCATCTGGTATTGTGGGAATTGGAACAGCTGAGCGAGGCCAAGCAACCGACTGCTGAATTTTTTGGCGCTCGCCTGGATCGGATCATTCGCTATTTTAAACAACTGGAACACTCCTTTGGCGTGATGGTTCATGGAATGGAAAAAGAACAGTTTCTGAAGTTTCGGATGTCTTTGCTGCCGGCCAGTGGATTTCAATCAGCTCAATATCGTTTGATTGAGTTTTACTCCACAGACTTGATTAACCTGGTCAGTGTGGAGGCAAGAGAGGCTCTCAGCGAGTATGGGGATATCGATCAACAATTGGAGAAGTTGTATTGGCGAAGCGGGGCTACCGAGCTTAGCTCTGGCGCCAAAACACTTACGCTCAAACAATTTGAAGAGAAGTATATGAAGAATTTCCGTGAAAAAGGAATGCAATTGCGGCAGCGGAATCTTAGAAAAATCTATCTCTCGCTTTTTCCTCAGGAGGAGCAGATCATTCACAAACTTCGTGAATTTGATGAGTTGGCGAATGTGTTTTGGCCTTTGGCACACTTAAAATCTGCTGGTCACTACTTACATCGGGACCCAAAAGATATTCAGGCTACCGGAGGCACGAACTGGCAAAAATACTTACCTCCCCGGTTTCAGAAAATCATGTTTTTTCCGGAATTGTGGAGCACACAAGAGAAAGAAGAATGGGGAAAAGCCGCTGTGATGCGGGTATATGAATAAGTATAGAATGACACACGTGGTTAATGATCTTTCAAATCATCAGAAGAGAAAGACTCATGCTGCTTTTGCCTTAATTTTTCTGTTATCCACTTCTGCACAGGCACAGGTTACCCGATTCACCTACCATGACCAGGAAAAAAAATCTGTGAAGGAAATTTATCAGGTGAAAGACACTGTATCCAACAGTTACCATGGTCGCTACGTGTCATATTATGTGAACGGAAATATTGAATCCAAAGGTCAATTTGTTGACAATGAAACAACGGGGGTATGGGAGTTCTTTTATGAAACCGGAAACCTTCGGATGAAGGGAGTTTTGCGTCAAAACTCCAATTATGGATTATGGGAATACTACTATGAAAGCGGCCAGAAGAGTATGGAAGGAAGTATCAATGGAAGAGCCCGCGAGGGGATGTGGAAAATTTTTTATGAAAGCGGCAAATTGAAAGAGTCCGGAAGTTACACCGATGGCAAAAGACAAGGACTTTGGAAAACGTTCTTTGAAGATGGCGCGCTCCGGGGAGAAATTGAGTACGACCAGGATCATGGACGATACATTGAGTATGACCACGAGGGAAAGGTTATTGCTGAAGGACCTCGGACGGGTGCGCGAAATGTGGGTCACTGGCGGTTGTATGGTCAGGGGAGCTCCTTGAGCGGAGAAGGAGATTATGTCAATGGAAAAAAAGAAGGTGTCTGGAGTTATTTTTATCCTTCGGGTAAACTTTCTTCGAAGGGAAGTTATAAGAGCGATGAGCCAGATGGGGAATGGACATACTATTTTGAAGATGGCAAGGTGAGTTCTGCGGGCACGTATGTCGGTGGTCAAAAAAATGGGTACTGGAGTTCTTTACATCCGGGGGGTGCAAAAAAAACAGAGACTATGTTTATCAACGGGAAAGGAGAGTATCAGGAATTTTATCCCAGCGGTAAGCTGAAAGTAAAAGGAATGCTTGAGAACGGTAAAAACACTGGTAAATGGGAGTATTTTTTTGAAGACGGTAAAAAAGAAGGCGAGTGCCAATTTGTGGATGGGAAGGGTACGTATTATGGTTATTATCCGAGTGGCACACTTCAAACAAAAGGCTTGATGGAAGAAGATCGCAGGGTAGGCACGTGGGAACTATATGAACACGATGGAAAACTGAGTGGTTATTACAAACCCATTTACGAGAATGGATCTCTGGCCCAGCAGATCACAGCCTTGATCAACAAACCTTCACCGGTAACACCGGTCGTTTCACGAAAAAGCCAACGAGGATTTGGCTATTTTATTCCCAGTCCCTCCGAATATAAAGGAGTGATCCTGTCGGTTAATCCTCCTATGACTTTCTTAGGTTCCTTACCCTTGGGTTTTGAATTTTACAATGAGGAGCGACTTGGACACGAATTTGAATTTGAAGGGATTCGTGACCCGTTTTTTGAAACCGATACGCGTGTGCCTCAGAACCGGTTGTTTCAACGAGGCTATGCCATCGCACTCAAACAAAAGTTTTATAATCCGCTCCGCACAGGCATGTGGTATTTTGCCCACGAGATTAGATTTACCAACATCGGTCATTTTGCAAACATCGATTTTTTTCAATCCAGCAGCAGTTTGATTACCGCGAGCGCATCGGAACAGCGGGCGGAGTATGGTATCTTACTAGGAGGAAGACTGATGCGTAAAAACGATGGCGATGGATTTACCATTGACGCGTATGTCGGTTATGACATCGGCTACCGGAGTTTTGATGTAGAGCCTATCTTCACGGAGACCTTCCGAACCATCAATCAGGAAAAATTTGCGCAGACTTTCCGGCTGGGCATCAACTTCGGTTACTCCCTTTCGTTTGATGGCCGGGGCCGGAGGTAGTGGAACAGCAATATTCTGTCTACCTTTCGATCTTTCTGCTTTAAAGGCTAAATCCCTTTCGCATGAGTACACATCAGGAAATTATACTGAGCCCGGAAGAGGCTTTTGATCCAGCCATTTTTTCGAAGATCATTTATCATAAAACAAAGGTTTCGCCTGAGTCGTTTCTGGTTAAACCCATCCGAAGATCTATTGACGCGCGGGGAAAAAAGATTTTGGTCAAACTTTTGACTGAGATTGTGCCCCTGGAAGAAGTACCAACCTCATTCTCTTACCGCGAAAACTACCCTCAGGTTTCAAACAGTCCCTATCAGGTATTGGTCATCGGATCCGGACCGGCTGGTTTGTTTGCTGCGCTGCGATTAATTGAATTGGGAATTAAACCCATCGTCATCGAACGAGGTAAGGATGTACAGGCCCGAAGAAGAGATATTGCTGCGATCAATAAAGAACATATTGTTCATCCCGAATCAAATTATTGTTTTGGAGAAGGTGGCGCGGGCACGTACTCAGACGGTAAACTGTATACACGCTCCAAAAAGCGAGGTGACATTCGAAGGATTCTGGAAATTTTAGTAGACCATGGCGCCACCCCTGAAATCCTTTTTGAGGCACATCCTCATATTGGAACAAATAAGTTACCCAAACTGGTGGCGGAGTTGCGTGAAAGCATCAAACGGGCCGGGGGAGAAGTTCATTTTAATAACCGAATGCTGGATATCCACCTGGAAAAAGAGGAGGTCCGAGGGATTATGACAGTACAGGGAATGGTGAAAGGAGATGCTCTTATTCTGGCGACTGGCCACTCAGCACGTGATGTGTTTGAAATCCTTTATTGTAAAAATATTCAGATCGAAGCCAAACCATTTGCCTTGGGCGTTCGGATAGAGCATCAGCAAAACCTGATTGATCAGGTACAATATCATTGTTTCCCCTCACGAGGAGATTATCTCCCCGCATCTTCCTATTCGTTGGTGCATCAGGTTAAATATCAGGGGAAGGAGCGGGGTGTTTTTTCCTTCTGCATGTGCCCGGGTGGTTTTATCGTGCCTGCGGCCACGGCCCCGGGCGAAGTAGTGGTTAATGGCATGAGTCCTTCGCGGAGGGACTCCCGATTTGCTAATTCCGGCATTGTGGTGGCTGTAGATGAAAGCGACTTTAAAGAATACCAGAAGCATGGTCCGCTGGCGGGTATGTACTTTCAGCAGTCGGTGGAGCAACTGGCATGGAAGCTGGGTGGGCAGAAACAATCAGCACCCGCTCAACGATTACCTGATTTTGTTAACAGGAAAGTATCCCATACACTGCTGGAAACTTCTTATCAGCCAGGTTTGGTGAGTGCAGATATGTATCAGATTCTTCCACGCCAGATCAGCGAAACACTTCGGGAAGGGTTGATTGCCTTTGACAAAAAGATGAAAGGTTATCTGACGGAAGAGGCGCAAATGGTCGGTGTCGAGAGCCGCACCTCATCTCCGGTGAGAATTCCCAGAAACAAGGAAACCTGGGAACATATTCAGATTAAAAATTTGTTTCCCTGTGGAGAAGGAGCGGGCTATGCCGGTGGAATCGTATCAGCGGCCATGGATGGTGAACGATGTGCAGAAGCGGTTGCGATCAGAATTAAAAGATAAGATGATACCGGCAAAAAAAACAGTGATTATCGGGGCTACGACCAATAAAAACCGATATGCCTATCTGGCAGCAGAGATGCTCAGGGAATACCATCATGAATTTGTTCCCATAGGAATAAAGAGCGGAGACGTGCTGGGCATTCCCATTCTACCCATCGCTCAAAAGCCTGTTGTAGAGAACGTTCATACAGTTACACTCTATATTGGCCCAATACATCAACCGGAGTGGTATGCGTACATTTTGTCTCTCCAGCCCAAAAGGATCATCTTTAATCCGGGCACTGAAAATCCGGAATTTCAGCAACTCCTGAAAGAAGCAAATGTGGAAACCCTGGAAGCATGCACACTGGTCATGCTTCGCAGTGATCAATATTAGTAAGGGATGGATTAGTTTTCTTTCGGATAAATGGCAATCGCACCTACACACACCACTTTCCATTTTCCGTCTTTCTTCTCAAGAACACGCATTTGTGAAGTCTCGTCACGGTCAATGTCATCGGCTACTTTTTGAACAAATCGAACATAGGCTCCCGTACCATACACCCGAAATTCAATCCATTCATTGGTGATTTTAGCCAGACTGGGTTTTTGGGTACGAAAGTATTTATCAAAGGTTTTCGTCAGTTGATCCCAACCCTCGACATAACTGGTGCCGGTAGAATCAGAATAGGACCAATAGGAATATGGTTCATGCGCCCAGGTCTCTGACCAGCCTTTAAAATCGACATTCATAAACGAACTGGTCTCTTTGGCAATCACGGATTTAATGGCTTCTATATCGCCTACAGGTTTTTTTTGTGCCCAGGCGCTATTTATCAGGCATATCAGCAGAAAAGAAAGGGTGGCTAACGTTTTCATAGATTTTACCGGGTTTGATTTGATTCAAGAAATCTAAAAAAAATATAGCGCAAACGGTATAGGTAGATGGTTTTTAATTTACATTTAACCAACTAATCTATCACTAGCATGCTCTCGGATGAAAAATTGATTCGGGTTAAGGATCTTTTGGTCAAACCCAAAACAAAAATCAAGCTAAAGGACTACAGCAATAAGTACAAAGGCAAAGTTCTGAACAAACAGGAATCCGAAAAATTGCTGGAGGGAGGGCGTAAACAACTAGCCGAAATACAGGATAAATTGTATGCGCACAATCGCTACAGTGTGCTTATTATCTTTCAGGCGATGGATGCAGCCGGTAAAGATGGTGCTGTCAAGCACATCATGAGTGGCTTTAATCCTCTGGGCGTTAAAGTTTATTCGTTTAAAGCACCAACCTCGCATGAGTTGGATCACGACTATTTTTGGAGACATATCCTTGCTTTGCCAGCCCGGGGAGAGATCGCTATCCATAATCGTTCACACTATGAGAACGTGTTGGTCACCCGAGTCCATCCGGAGTATGTTCTGGGTGAGCATATCCCTGGCGTAGATACCGTAGAAAAAGTGGATGATGATGCCTTTTGGGAAAAACGATTTAAACAGATCCGGAGATTTGAGAAAAACCTGTCGGATAATGGAACCATCATTTTGAAGTTCTTTTTACACGTTTCTAAAAAAGAACAGAAAAAAAGATTTCTCGAACGAATCGATGACCCCACCAAAAACTGGAAATTTTCCACGGGTGATTTAAAAGAGCGTGCCTATTGGGATAAATATCAAAAAGCATATGAAGAAGCGCTGAGTGCCACCAGCACATCTTATGCCCCCTGGTTCGTGATTCCGGCAGACGACAAGTGGTATGCTCGTTTGGCCATTGCTTCTGTTATCTATCGTCAGTTTAATAAGTTAGAACTAAGCTATCCTACGGTAAGCGAGGCGCAAAAGGCCGAATTAAAAAAGGCTAGAATTACCTTGATGGGCGAGGAGAATGGTGAAGAAGAGAAACCTAAAAAGGCCAAGACTAAAAATAAGAAGGAAGCATGATCCGAGCTTTTTTAGAATGGATTAAAAAGGGGAGGCAGTTAATCAACTGCCTCCCCTTTTTTTTGTCCTGGTTCCTGAATAAGGACTAATCAATCAAGTGAAAAAACCGGCTCCACCGGATTTTGTTAAAAAAGCCAGCATGTTTATCGAGCGAAAGCCAGATGAAAAACGCTTTGCCGACAATGTGATCTTCAGGTACAAATCCCCAGTAACGTGAATCCAGCGAGTTACCGCGATTGTCACCCATCATGAAATAATAATTTTGTTTGAACGTATATTGGCTTACCTCTTTTCCATCCAGGGTAAGTTTACCCTCTTGAATAACCACAGAGTCATTGTGCTCATAGAGTTTAATCGTTTCTCCGTAAATGGCCATCGTAGAGTCGTTGACCTCAATGGTCATTCCTTCCGCAGGTATCGTTAAGGGTCCAAAATTGTCACCATTCCAGGGGGTGTATTTGGAAGAGGGATAAATGTTGTATTCCGGTTGCTTACCCTTATCATCCAGGGTGGCCGAAATGATGTATGGGAGTGCCTTTAATTGATCTGCTTTCTCCTGGGTCAACCACATTTCATAATACACGCTTTTGTCATCTCGTCCACGCAACACATAATCATCGGGGTCAATTTCCAGTTTATCCAGGTTTCGCTCATTAATTTGATCTTTGGCGTACACCCGATAGGGTCGCTGCATTTGCTCCGGATTCTTAAGGTCGTTGCCATTCACTCTTACTTGCCCGTCCCTGATTTCCAGAACGTCTCCGGCAATTCCAACACACCGTTTGATGTAATTGGTTTTGAGGTCGATAGGATAGTCTTTATTGTCATTGAGAAATTTAGGAGGCACATTAAAGACGACCACATCTTCGCGTTTAATGCGACTAATGCCAGGCAAGCGATAGGACGGTAGTTGAATCGCGTCAGAATAAGAAGGGATGTTGGTGAACCAAATCTTTTGATGAGTCAGCGGCATTTGTATCGGGGTGCGCGGTGTTCGCGTACCATAATGAAACTTGCTGACAAACAGAAAATCACCAACCAAAAGAGAGTTTTCCATAGACGGGGTTGGAATCGTATAGGCTTCCATGATTAACCAGCGAATCAGGGTGGCGGCTACTACTGCAAACACAATGGCATCTACCCATTCACGAACAGGGCCTTTTTTCTTCTCCTCGGTCTTTTCTTTTTTCTTCCAGAACTTCCAATTCATACAATCTTTGATTAATCCATGCGCGCGCAAATAAACGAATTTTTCGCGGGTGAACCCTTACCCGATTTGGAGAAAGTCATCCATGGTTAACAACCCCTTTTTATCCAGTATCCATTCGGCTACCAAAACGGCCCCGGTAGCGAACCCCTCACGCGAGTGTGCCGTATGCCTGATTTCAATGGAATCAATGACACTTTCATAGCTAACCACGTGTGTACCGGGTACCGGGTCTACCCGATGTGATCGGATGACTAAGTCGGTAGCAGTTTCCGCTTTATCGAGGCGCCACTTTTTCTTTTGTAAATGATTTTTGATAATCCCCTCCGCTAATGTAATGGCGGTTCCGCTGGGGGCATCTTTCTTTTTTGTGTGATGGGTCTCATCAATCGAAATATCATAGCCCGGAAGTCCATTCATCAGTCGGGCCAGATGCTCGTTCAGTTTAAAGAAGATGTTTACGCCCAGGCTAAAATTCGATGAATAAAAAACCGTAGCATCGTTTTTCGCAGTCAGGGCTTTCACCTCAGGAAGGCGGTGGATCCATCCGGTGGTACCCACCACCACTGGCAAGTTCCTGGCAGCACAGGAGCGAATATTCTCCACCGCTGACTCCGGGTGAGTAAATTCAATAGCAACATCGGCCGGAGGGGCATTGGCAATCGTCAAATCACCGGTCACGTCTACCACTCCCACCACGTCATGACCTCGCTGCCGGGCAATTGTATCAATCACCTGGCCCATTTTTCCATAACCAACCAACAGAATCTTCATGCGCTTAAAATCGGAAAACCAACGCCACCCCAGTTGTTCGTCCGGTCATGACATTTCCATCCATTTTTGGTTCGAGGCTGACGTTCAATTTTGGATTTAAGTCAAATTCTTTCAGATGCGCATCCACATGTGCATCCACCATTTGAAGAATATACCAAAAACCACTGAGGATAATAAAAAAGTCTCGTTCGCGTCTGGCGCGGTCAATGCCCGACCTCAATTGTGTTTGGGTGAATCCCCGGGCGCTGGTGGTGCTTCCTTCCTCCAGGGTTTCAAACAACTCATCTCTGAATCTTTGATACTGTTCATCATAAAACATGCTGATTCCGATCGTGGTGGCAAAGCCTCCATAGACCAAGGGTGCTTTCCAGTATTTCTTGTTATAAATCTGCCCCAGGCCTGGGAAAATAGCCGAGTAGAGCAACGCTTTACGGGGATTAAAACGTTTGGAGGCATAACTGGTCAGCGTATCCGTAGCCGGATCTCTGACGGTTGATAGACTGTCTGATGGGCCGGAGGGGAGTTGTTGCCCGTGTGCAGGAAGACTTAGCCAACCCACCACCAATAAAATCCCCCAACACTTCATGATCAAACTTTTAATATGTCCAATATTCTGTTCAGGTCTTCCACAGACAAAAATGGAATCCGAATTTCGCCTTTGCGACCATCGCTGTTCACATTCACTTTCGTGCCAAAGTGTGAAGAAAGCCGCGCTTGCAGTTGAATAATTTCTTTGTTGGCAGCGGCTGGTCCTGATTGGGTTCGGTCAGCCTGGGGTTTGGAGGCCAACAACTCCCGAACCAGTTCTTCTACCTTTCGCACGGAAAGATCTTCCGCCATCGTTTTCTTAAAGATGTACAACTGTTGATCCGGATTTTCAATATTAATGATGGCCCGCGCCTGGCCCATGGAGAGCCGCTGATCACGCAGGGCAATCTGGATGTCCGGAGGAAGTTTGAGCAGGCGCAGGTAATTGGTCACCGTGGTTCTGTTTTTGCCTACCCGTTCACCCAGTTCTTCCTGCTTCAGTTGGCATTCCGTGATCAGCCGTTGATAGCTCAACGCCACTTCTATCGGATTTAGATTTTCGCGCTGGATGTTTTCAATCAAGGCCATCTCCAGCATTTGCTGATCGTCTGCCGAGCGTATGTAGGCGGGCACACTGGCTAATCCCGCCAGTTTGGAAGCCTGAAATCTCCGCTCCCCTGAAATCAATTGATATTGATTCCTTGCCAGCCTTCTTACCGTGATGGGCTGAATGATTCCATGTACTTTAATGGATTCGGCCAGTTCTTTTAACGCTTCCTGATCAAAATGCTGACGGGGCTGAAAAGGATTTACCTCAATTTCTGCGAGTGAAATTTCGTTGATGCTCCCGCTGGGGGCAGAAGATGTTACTTCTACTTCTAATCTTTCTTCTTCCGGGCTGTCACTGAGCAGGGCGCTCAGTCCGCGGCCCAGGGCTTTTTTCTTACTCATTTCGATTTACCGTTTTTATGTAACACCTCATGGGCCAGATTCAGATAGGCAATCGATCCCTTGCTTTCCGCATCATGCACAATCACTGGCAAACCAAAGCTGGGCGATTCGCTTAACTTTACATTGCGCGGAATAATGGTTTTAAAGGCGATGCTTTTAAAATGTGTTTTTACTTCTTCCACCACCTGATTACCCAGGGAAGTGCGGGAGTCGTATAGGGTCAGTAAAATCCCTTCAATCTCCAGCTTGGGATTTAAACGTGTTTGAATAATCTTGATGGTATTTAGCAACTTACCTAATCCCTCCAGGGCAAAATATTCACACTGTACCGGAATCATTACTGAATCGGCTGCGGTCAGTGAATTGATCGTGATTAACCCTAGCGAAGGAGAACAGTCAATAATGATAAAGTCGTACAACTCTTTGATTTTATAAAGTGCATTGCGCATTTTCTCTTCACGGTGGTCGATATTGACCATCTCCACCTCGGCTCCCACCAGGTCAATATGGGAAGGCAGGATGTCCAGGTACTTGAGTTCATTGTGCACGATGACGGATGAAGGCTCTACCCCATCCACCATACATTCATAGATGCCCTGTTTGACATCTTTGGGATTGATCCCTAACCCCGAAGTAGAGTTGGCCTGTGGATCGGCATCGACTAACAGCGTTTTATATTCCAGCACGGCCAGACTGGCTGCCAGATTGATGGCCGTAGTGGTCTTTCCAACGCCTCCTTTTTGATTGGCTATCGCGATTATTTTACCCATTCGTTTGGTTCCTGTAGTGGTTAGCTAAAAAAATGCCCGATACTGGCAAATTGCCAGAAGCGGGATTGCAAATATAGGGTAATGCGCCATTGCGCCAACGCCCGGGCGGATTGAAATATAATGTCTGATTATCTCAAAAAAGGCTATTTCTTTTTGGCTTTCTTGTTTTGCTCGGCATTCTTTTGAGCCTCTTTGCTGGCCTTCATGGCTTCTTCCAGTTTGGTCATAAATTTGGATTTTTTGCCTGTTCCGGAGGCGGCCTTCTTTTTGTTTTCTTCCATGATGGCCATGATCTTATCTTCATCCACAAATCTCTTGATGATCGCCTGTTGGGCAAATGTGACCAGGTTGGAAACAAAATAGTAGAAGCTGAGTCCGGCTGAAAAGGAGTTGAGAACAAACATAAAGACCACCGGCATGATATAGCTCAATGACTTCATCGGACCTTGCACCGAGCTGATCTGATTGTTCTGCCAGGTATAGATCAGCGTAGAGGCAGTCATCAGAATGGTGAACAGACTGACGTGGCTCCCATAGAAAGGAATGGTAAACGGAAGACTCAAAATAGAATCGTAAGTCGATAAATCCTCCGCCCATAAAAAAGGTTGCTGACGCAAATCAATTGAAATGGGGAAGAAGTAGAACATGGCAAACAAAATCGGCATCTGTAACAATAAGGGAATACACCCACTAAAAGGATTTACACCCGCTTGCTGATACAGTTTCATCTGGTCTTGCTGCGCCTGCGCCATGTTGTCACCATTCTTCTCCTTGATGGCATCCAGTTCAGGCTTTAACAACTTCATTTTCGCCATCCCCAGGTAAGAACGATAGGAGAGGGGTAACAGAATCAGCTTAACGAAGAGTACCAGAATGATGATGATGATCCCATAATTGCCGATAAACTGTTGTAAAAAATTAAAGATCGGGATGATCACAAACCGGTTGATCCAACTCATCGGGGGAAATCCCAGATCCAGATTTTCTTCAAAACCCGGGGTTACTTCGGTAACAATATCCCAATCATTCGGACCAAAGAAATAGACAAAGCTGGCTTTGCCACTCGCCACATCAGCGGAAGGTATATACGTTTCGAGGTTTGCTTTTTTGACGATGGTGGAATCGGCAGCATTTCCAATCATCCGGATTTCTCCTCCGGCAAACGAGTGATCAGCAATGATAGAGCTGACAAAAAACTTCTGACGCATGGAAATCCACTTGATGTTTTCCGTGAGCACGGTTTCTTCCTGGTCAAGCGAGGTTTGACTAAAACCGTCAAACTCACCATTCTTCAGATAGTAGTTAACGGTGGTTTTATTCCGACTGTCATTAATATCTTTTTCCACCAATGGCATTTGATCTTCCCACCGATACACCAGATTCTGATTGCCCAATTCTGCCAGATTGGAAGTTTCCAGTTTGTACCTCACTTGAAAACCCGAAGGGGGGATGGTGTAGCTATGTCTGATCCATCCACCGTCTGCATTCGCCTGAAATGTGATCAACGTGCTATCGCCTTTCTTGCCTACTTCCTTTTGATAATACAGTTGATAGAGATCGATATCCTTGCCGTTGGCTTTTGCGATCAGTTCAAACCGGTTAGTCTCCGGAGACGCCAGGAAAAGAGGTGTTTGGTTGTAGGTTTTGAAATTCTTTAACTCCACCGAATGAATTTTTCCCCTGGAGGAAAAGACAATAGACAGATCACTGTTCTCCACTTTTACTTCTTCTTCCTCACCGTTGAGAAGCGCAGCCAGAGAGCCATAGTTTTTAATCTGAGCGCTATCAACCGCAACAACAACGTCTGTGATCTTCTGGTGGGTGGAGTCCACAGCCTGTGTACTGACGGTGGGGGCTGTTTGACTGGGCTTGGGCGGTTCAGTAAAATTAAACCATATCAGCAGCAATACTGCGATCAACGTCAAACCAATAGCTGAATTCCTATCCATTTCTGATTAATTCTAATAAATTATAATTGAGATTTTTTGCGACTGGCCAACGCGGCCCCCACGAACTTCACAAACAAAGGATGTGGGTTCAGAACGGTGCTTTTTAGCTCCGGGTGATATTGAACCCCTAAAAACCACGGGTGATCTTTTAGTTCGACTACCTCCACCAGACCCGATTCGGGGTTAACCCCTACGGCTTTCAACCCTGCTTCTTCGATCTGTTCCAGGTACTCGTTGTTAAACTCATAGCGGTGACGGTGCCGTTCCTCGATGGTGGTGTCACCATAGATAGCCGCGGCTTTGCTGCCTTTCTTTAGCTTGCAAGTATATGATCCCAGCCGCATGGTTCCGCCTTTGGTGGTAATTCGTTTTTGCTCAGCCATCATATCGATGACAGGATGTTTGGATTTAGGATTCAGTTCGGTAGAGCTGGCATCGGCAAGTCCCAATACATGGCGGGCAAACTCCACCACCGCGCATTGCATCCCCAGACAAATACCCAAAAAGGGCACTTTGTTTTCGCGGACAAACCGGATCGCTTCAATTTTTCCTTCCAGACCTCGTTCGCCAAATCCCGGAGCTACTAACACCGCATCCAGATCACCCAAAATAGAGTCCACGGTATCCTTGGAGATATCTTCACTCGAAATCCATTTTAAATGAACCTTGCAATCATTTTGGGCACCGGCATGAATAAAGGATTCGGCTATGGACTTGTAGGCATCCGGTAATGAAACATATTTGCCTACCAGGCCAATGGTCACTTCATCTACCGGGTTTTTCAACTTCCCCAAAAAAGACTTCCATTGATCCAGATCCGGCTCTTGTTTGGTGCTGACTTTCAGTTTGGCCAAAACCCGCTCATCCAGTTTTTCTTTCTTCATGAGCAAGGGCACGTCATAAATGGTTTCTGCATCCATGGCCTCGATCACGGAATTTAGCTGGACATTGCAAAAAAGCGCCAGTTTTTTACGCAATTCTGCCGGAAGTGGATGTTCCGTTCTACATACCAATATATCGGGCTGAATTCCATACGAAAGTAACTCCTTAACAGAGTGTTGAGTAGGCTTTGTTTTAAGTTCTTTGGCTGCCTTCAGATAGGGGATCAGCGTCAAATGGATAACCAGTGCATTGTTGGCGCCCAGATCCCACCGCACCTGACGCACGGCCTCCACAAAGGGGAGCGATTCAATGTCCCCCACCGAGCCTCCGATTTCGGTAATGATGAAGTCGTACTGCCCGCTTTCACCGAGCAGATAGATGTTTCGTTTGATTTCATCAGTGATGTGCGGCACCACTTGAACGGTTTTGCCCAGGTATTCACCTTTGCGTTCTTTGGTGATGACATTATTGTAAATCCGCCCCGTGGTGATGTTGTTGGCCTGCGAAGTACGGATGTTGAGAAAGCGCTCATAATGACCCAGATCGAGGTCGGCTTCGGCCCCATCATCGGTTACAAAACATTCCCCGTGTTCGTAGGGGTTAAGCGTACCCGGGTCGATGTTGATGTAAGGATCAAATTTTTGGATGGTCACCGAAAACCCCCGCGCCTGCAGAAGTTTGCCGAGCGAGGAAGAGATGATCCCTTTACCCAAAGAAGAAGTAACACCACCGGTGACGAAAATATACTTGGCAGAAGACATGGAGTTGAAAATACGGGCGCAAAGGTAGCCGAAAACCTACCTTATTCAAGTTGTTCAGGGTAAGAAATACGCGTAATAACTGCCGGAAAGCATGAAAATCAGTTTTCCAAATATGTACATGGCCTTTGATGAGTGAGATATGTTTTGACTGGGACAGCTTTTTCTTTTCTAACTTAACCTTCTACCTCGATATGGAGGGATGCTATGCTAATGAACATACCTCAAGTACCAGCATGCGGATAGGTAAAACAAACCGGACCCGTTTTGAAATGACCCCAAATATTTAGTTTTTGAAAGAATTATCCATACTTTTGAACGATATAGGTAAAGTCTGACTGGTTACACTTTAAAGTCGGGCTGTATAAAACCGTTGAATGAAAAACCTACTACCTCTGTCCATGGGCTTCACTCTAACTCGAACGTCCCGTTTTTGCTTATTCCTATTCTTTAGTTCTCTGCTGACTATTCTATCTAATCAGAATGCACATGCACAGGGTTGTTTAGGAGCTGATGGTAGCACAGGTATAGGCGGGGGAGTGGCTCGTTTTCAAAATGGATTAACGTGTGTAAATTTAGATGATGATTTACCAGTCTCAGGAAGTAAGGGTGCCATTCTGGAAATTACGGCCACCAACGTTTTTGCTGGAGATTTAGTAGAATATAGAATTAACTGGAATGATGGGACAGGATTTAGCCCATGGATAGTGGTTCCCAATATTGGTCCAAATATTCACCGGGTACAAACTCCAAGGAAACTTTTTCCTACCACCAACACCAGTTGTGAATATACGCCTACAACTGAGTTAAGGGTAGCAGGTGTTGTGTGTAGCACTAATTTTGGTATTCCTCCGGTGTTCTTCCGATATAATCAGGAAGGCGCCCCCAACTCCCCCAGTTCTTCCTTTAGGGTTTCGGAAACTGCCACTGACGTGGAAGTTTTTGAGGTTTGTGCCGGATCAACAGCAACCGTAACGTTTACTGACAGAACCAACCTAAATTGTAATTCATTTCCAGGGGATGTAACAGATGCATCTCGCCTTAATCTATTAAGACGTTGGAGACAATTTGTTTACGGTGGAGCAGGAGCCTTACATACCATCACAGGAGGAGTTACCGTGGGTGCAACCCCCGTTCCAAGTGGAACCGGTCTTGATGGTCAAGTGATTACGAATACTCCCTTTACCGGTGGGTTACCAGTGGGTTCTCCGGGCGGAGTAGATACCCCATTTGGAAATGCGGCTTTTGTTACTCCTCCTACCTCAACCCAGACGTTAAGCATAGTTATTCCGGCTACCGCTCAGGTAGGCGAAGAGTTTGTAATAACCACTCGCTATTGGAACACTTGTAATCGGTATGATACAGATCAGCCACCTATCGAGTATAATGTGACCCGCATTCGTATCGTAGCCCAACCACCGGCTCCTACTGCCGTCAATCAATCCATTTGCGTTGGTGATCCCGTGCCTAGTTTCGAAATGACCATTCCGCCTGGTGGTAGTGTGGCCGTTAACTGGTTTCGGGATAACAATGGGGTCCCTGGCACTGCTATTGCCAATCCTAACGGGGGAAATAGTAGATTTTTACCAGGGACAGCTTATGCTCCAGGTGGACCCCTAAACACGAGTTCTGCAGCCGGTCAGTACAGAGTGTGGGCGAGTTATAACAGAACCTCCAGTTCGCTGGTTTGCGAAAGTATCCGGATACCCATCACGATCACACTTCGTCCGTCTCCTGTTCCCACACCAGGAGCGTTTACCACATCTTCTACACAAGTCTGTAACGGTAGCACGAACGTGGATTATATCTTGCCATCGACTTCTCCTACACTTTCCGTGGATATACCCACTACTGTGGCGGTAGAAAATATTTCCTTGCCGACCGAATATGTCTGGCAGGCGACTGATGGATCTAATAATCCGGTAGGAGATGTCACGCTGGCCATTTCCCCAGATCGGGTAAGCGCCAACTTTAATATTGTTGGGGCCTTTACTTCTGTGCAGCGGAAGATCAGGGTCTTTAGCCGCTATACAAACGTGCCCCGATGCAATTCTGCTATACGCGAAGTGACGGTAACTGTTTTCGGAAATACGGTTGGGGGAGCCGTGACACCAAACAATACGATTTGTGACGGTGCATCCACAGGCTTGATGACGCTTTCTGGCCAGCGAGGCACTGTCCTTCGTTGGGAAAGACAATTTAATGCCGGGGGATTTGTAACGATAGCAGGAACTGCCGGTCTTACTTCTTTTTCGGAGACTCCTCCCTCTGGCACAGGAACTTATAACTACCGTGCGGTGGTTCAAAACGGCACTTGTCCGGTGGCTAATAGTACGAACAATACTGTCACAGTCAATCCTATCCCACCCACACCTACCATTGCTCAGGGGGCTGGTAGCACGGGTTTGACTATTTGTGCTGATGGTGTCCAGCAAACCGTATTGCAGTCATCTAATATTGGAGGGTTGGGTGTCGTTTTTCGTTGGTATCGAAATGCGGTGCTGGTGCAAAGCGGGGCCAGCAATACCATTACTCTTAATTCGGTAGCGCAAAGTGGAAACTATACGGTAGAAGTGGTAGGCGTGGCCCCTTCCAATTGCGTCAGTCTTTTGTCTGCTCCAGTGGCTGTGCTTATCAGACCACTGCCATCGGTGGTCAGCGTGACGGGAGGAGGCGCTGTTTGTAGTGGTAATCCTGCTCCTGATATTGTCTTTACCTTTTCAGGAACCACGCCCCTCAATTTCACTATCGATGTAAATCCAGGGGCCGATATTAATGTTACGAATCATGGTTCTCTTACTTTTACAATTGTTGCGCCCAATCCTGGCGTAAACACCACGTATCAGGTATCGGCATTAACGGATGCCAATGGTTGTGTAGGCTCTGTATTAGGAGGCAGTGCCTCCGTAACGGTCAGTGCCGTTCCTCCGCCAACAGTTGAAAGTTTTAATGCATCCGCTCCTGTATGTGATGATGGTGTAGGTACAATTCCCCCTGTAGCCATTCTAAATCTGCTTCCCAACTCAGTTCAAAATTATGATGTCACATATACCATTAATGGCAATACATTCAATTTGGTCAATGTAGCCAGCAATGCCTCCGGTGAGATAACCATTAATCCACCTTATACCGCATGGGGTAGCGTTCCGGGCTCTTTTCCTGTAACGGTAACTGCCCTAAGAAATACGGTTACCCAATGTGCTGGTGCCGTACCGTTTAACAGCTCAAATCTGATCGTAAATCCGCGACCAACAGCTCCGACTAACCCGGTGGCAGGAGTAGCATGTTCTTCCTCTGCGTTCGGTTCACCCATAAGTGTGGATGCACCCCCAGTTAATTTTACTGTTGTATGGTCTTCCACTGCGGCACCTACATTTACTGCCGCTGTTGGAACCACATCGGGTACCCGTGGGAATACTTTTACGCCTACCAGCACAGCAACCACAACCTATCACGCCTTTACCCGAGCGGATTTATCCCCCACAAACTGTTTAAGTGCCGCTTCCACGTCTGTTCAACATACACAAGATCAGTTGCCTACGGCATCCATTGCCGGTGGAGCACAATCCAATTGTACCGGTACCTTTACACTGGCAGCCAATTTGCCAAATGCCGGTGCGTTTGAAGTAGGCACCTGGACGGTTCCGGGAATTGCCTATCAGCAATTGTTTAACTTCGCCAGTGGCACCACCACCTCCGCTGCGGTAAACGGCTGGACCCGCAATATTTCAGGGGCAGGTGTTTTTGCAGGTGGAACAGGTACTTTTCAAGTCAATGGCGCCAATCAGTTTGAGGCTAATAATACGGATGGCACTGGAAGCGGTGGGGCAGAGGTAGTCTGGGCAAGCCCGGTCATCAACGTGGCCGCCATGCCAGGGTTGAATGTGTCTATCGATCTGAGCAGTTCCGCTACACTGGAACCTGCAGACTACATTAGAGTGTTCACCCGAATCAATGGCGGTGCCGAAGTAGCTTTGCCAGTGAATGGAAATCTAACGGGCAATATTGCGGGTACAGTGACAGCCACAGCTTCGGGATTGACCGGAACAACCATTCAATTGATTGTTCGTGCCAACAATTCTGCTGCTGATGAATTCTATCGGTTTGACAACATACTCATCCGGCAGGCGACAGGTCCCACCATCACCAATCTCAATGATCGCGCAGCCGTAGTGACCGGTCTTCCCATTGGAGCTAATGTTCTGACATGGACCATCACCAGCCGGTTTGGTGTGTGTTCTCCATCGGCAACAAATGTTACACTCACCCGTCACCCGCTACCAACGGTAAATAATCTGACACCCGTTCTATGCGAAGATCAGCCCGGTGGCAGTGGCCTATCCTCAGGGGTAGATTTACCCACCTTGTTTAGTACATCGGTTATGGGAGGCTCGCCTGCGAACACCGTAGTAGAGTATTATTCAAATGCCGCCAGAACTGCAGGATTTCTTATTTCTTCTCCGATTAATGTGACCAATACACAAACAGTCTTTACACGAGTCAGAAATACGGTCACCACTTGTACAAGCGATGGGACTATCATCTTTACCGTACGGTCATTGCCTGCCAGAGTCAACCAGACGGTTCAGATTTGCGAAGACACTCCTCCTGGTTCACTGATTGCCTCTGGCATTAATCTTCAAGCCTTTGAGACTGCCATTGCTGGTGGTTCTTTGGTAAACCGCGATATTGAGTGGTATGAAGATGCCGCTTTGACTACTCTCATTCCCGCTGGAGCAGCCATTGGTGCCGAGCAGAATTATAACATTAACGCTGACAAGACTATTCATGCAAAAATCATCGACACCGGTAGTCCAACTGTACCTCCCTGCTTTTCACAGGCAACCCTGGCACTCGATTATCAGGCTCGACCCAATAACAATCAAATAACCGATGGTATTGGTCAGGTTCTTGGCGCAACCTACACTGTGTGCGCTAGCAGTAATCTGGTTCTTTTACAAATTAACCCAGGATTAAATCCCGGGGCAACCTACACTTGGACGATCCCCCCGCCATCATATGTAGGTGAGTTCGAATTGTTGACAGGAACATCAGGTTTTTTTGTCATCTTAAGATTTCCGAATGCTATTCCTGGTGGTGGTACATTATACCCAACCGGGTTGCCGATAACTGTGAAGGAGACGTTGGGCACCGCTCTTTGCGATGGAAATACAATCAATACCCGTGTGATCGTTGAAGGATCACCTCCCCAACCTATCATAGCCGGACCAAGTTCAGTTTGCTCGGGAGATAATGGTCTTGTTTATTCGGTTACAAATCCGGTGGCAGGAACGTATAGTTGGACTCTGCCTGCAGGTGCCACCATCACTTCACTACCAGTGACCGCCAGCACCATTACCGTCCAGATGAGTACGTTTAGTGGAAATGTGGGAGTAACACACGCCAGTGGTGTGGGTTGTACTTCCCCGGCAGCTGTTCCTTTTCCGGTAACAGTAGTTCCCAGACCTACGATTACTTCGGTCAATACTGCCACCGTTTGTAGTGGCACCGATGTTTCATCTGCTCACACACTTACCGCCAACATTGTAGGGACCACGTACAATTGGGAGGTAATTAATGTGACGGGGGGTGTTACCGGCTCAGTCCTGGGAAATACGGCAACCGGAGTTTTATCCATCAACCAAACGCTTTCCAATACTTCTGGTGTAGCCGGTTCTGTGATTTATCGGGTTACACCTATCGGCCCGGCTCCCGATAATTGTCCGGGTACTCCGCAGAATTTTACAGTGCTAGTCAATCCAGCTCCCGTGATCACGGCTGGACAGACCAGAACCATCTGTAGCGGAAGTCCTGCCGGCAAAGAGATATTTTTAAGTCCAGGGAATTTACCCGCAGGAACCTTATTCAACTGGCCTGATCCGGATGGAGCAGGTCCTGCTACGGCCGGAACAAACATTCCGATGGGTGTCGCGGGTACAATTCACATCAATGATGTCTTGGTGAATCTGACCAATGCCCCGATCACGGTTGACTATCAAATCACCCCTAGCAGTGGGGCAGCGTGTGTAGGCGCAACAACTCTGGTATCTATCGTAGTGAATCCTCAGCCAGTAGGGTTTGCTGACGTGGCAACAATCTGTAGCGGTAGCCCCGTTACCTATGATTTAGATGCGAATGTTTCCAATATCGGGTCGGGCGGTAATGGATTGATTGCCGGGACTTCATATAGCTGGGTAGCGCTCGCTAACGGCAACGTAACAGGGGAAAGCACCTCTGCACAATCCGGTAAATTTATCACAGATATCCTTCGCAATGTGACCACCGGAAATCAGGTGGTAACTTATAATGTTACTCCGATGAGTAGCGCAGGATGTTTGGGCGCTCCATTTACGGTGAATGTAACCGTTCAGCCTGAACCCAGAGGATTTAATGATACTCCAGCACCCATTTGCAGTGATGCTTCAGTCGGATACAATATCGTTGCTAATATTTCCAACGTGGGAGCTGGCGGAAACAACCTGACGGCAGGAACTACTTATACCTGGATTGCCGCAAGCAATATAAACGTCACAGGCGAGAGCACGACCACTCAGGCCGGATCGACCATCACAGATGTTTTAAACAATGTCACCAATAGCGCGCAGGTCGTAGTGTACACGGTGACACCAACCAGTGCTGCGGGATGTCCCGGAGTTCCATTTACTGTCACCATAACGGTGCGTCCGGAGCCACGAGGATTTGACGATAATACTCCGATTATCTGCAGCGATGCAACGGTGAATTATAATCTGGAAGCTAACATCCTGAACACAGGGTTGGGAGGTAATGGACTGATCAGTGGAACAACCTATAGCTGGGTGGCTACAGCCAATGGAAATGTAGGAGGGGAGGGGTCAGGTACTACTTCCACCATTACCGATGTCCTGAATAATATTACGGGAGTAAATCAAACAGTCATTTACACCGTTACTCCAACCAGCGGCAATGGTTGTGTGGGTAATCCGTTCACCGTTTCCGTAACAGTTCGTCCGGAGCCTCGCGGATTCAATGACAATACTCCTCTGATTTGTAGCGATGGGGCTGTAAACTACAGCTTAAATGCCAACATCAATAATCTTGGTTCGGGAGGCAATGGTCTTTCGGCAGGGACTACCTATTCCTGGGTAGCCATTGCTAATGCAAATGTGGGCGGTGAAAGCACTACGCCTCAGGCAGGTTCTACAATCACGGATATCCTGAACAACGTGACCAATAGTACTCAGGTAGTTGTTTATAATGTTGTCCCGACCAGTGTCAATGGATGCGTAGGAGATATGTTTACTGTCTCTGTTTCTGTTAACCCGGAACCGCGAGGCTTTGATGACACCACACCTGTTGCCTGCAGCGGAGCTAACATAAATTATAATCTGACTTCGAATATCGCCAATACAGGTTTGGGTGGAAATAATCTGACAGCCGGTACTACCTATTCGTGGATAGCCACCAGCAATGCTACAGTAACCGGTGAAAGTACGGTGGCGCAAGCAGGATCAATAATCACTGACGTAATTACTAACATTACCAATTCGAATCAGGTAGTTGTGTACACGGTGACTCCTACCAGTTCCAATGGCTGTGTGGGCAATCCATTTGTGATTTCCGTCACGGTTCGTCCGGAGCCGCGTGGCTTTAATGATAATAGTCCGGTGGCGTGTAGTGATGCTCCTGTTAATTATAACCTGTCCGCCAATATTGCCAATACAGGCTTGGGTGGAAATAACCTGATCACGGGAACTACCTATAGTTGGCAGGCAGCAGATAACTTGAATGTTACCGGAGAAAGCACAACCACTCAAACCGGTGGGACTATCGGTGATGTAATCACCAATAACACCGCTGGGGTAGAAGTAGTAACGTATACTGTTACGCCTACGAGTGCGGATGGATGTATAGGATCATCCTTTACCGTTTCCGTATCGGTACGTCCGGAACCACGAGGATTTAATGACAATACTCCCATCACTTGTAGCGATTTGGCCTTCAACTACGATTTGGCAGCCAACATAGCTAATGTTGGCTCCGGAGGAAATAATCTGGTGATCGGAACTACCTATAGTTGGGTTGCCGCTTCGAATACAAACGTCAGTGGCGAGAGCATATTGGCACAGACAGGGGCTACCATCACCGATGTTTTAAACAATGTGACCTCTTCCAATCAGACGGTTGTCTACACCGTAACTCCTACCAGTTCCAATGGTTGTGTGGGAAATCCATTTACAGTATCTGTAACTGTCAGGCCGGAACCGCGTGGATTCAATGATGCTACTCCGGTAATTTGTAGTGATGCTTCCGTGGGATATAACCTGGATACGAATATCGGAAATACCGGTGCAGGAGGTAACAATGTTGTGACAGGAAATACCTATACCTGGATTGCAGCCAGCAACACTAATGTATCCGGGGAAAGTACGTCTCTGCAAGCAGGAGGAACGATTACCGATGTCTTGAACAATGTGACAAATGCCAACCAGGTAGTGGTCTATACAGTGGTGGCCACCAGTGCCGATGGTTGTGTTGGTGATCCTTTTACGGTGAGCGTAACTGTTCGCCCGGAACCTCGGGGCTTTAATGATGCCAGTCCGGTTATTTGCAGCGATGCCAATGTAAACTATGATTTGGTGGCTAACATTGCCAATGTTGGATTAGGTGGAAACAGTGTTGTCACCGGAACCACCTACAGTTGGATAGCTGCCAGCAACGGAAACGTGACAGGGGAGAGCACGAGTGCTGCTTCCGGAAATATCATCAATGACGTACTTAATAATGTAACCAACGGAAACGAACAAGTCATTTATACAGTCACCCCTACCAGCGTGAACGGTTGCGTAGGCAATCCTTTTACGGTGACTGTAACAGTTCGTCCAGAACCAAGAGGGTTTAATGACAATACACCTGTAACGTGCAGTGATGTAGCGTTTAACTACGATTTGTCGGCCAACATAGCCAACATTGGGTCCGGAGGAAACAACTTGATCACCGGTACCACCTATAGCTGGATTGCCGCTTCCAATGCGAATGTGTCTGGTGAGAGTACTACTCCGCAAAGCGGATCGATTATCACCGATATATTAAACAATGTGACTGCATCCAACCAATCTGTGGTGTATTCAGTTACACCTACTAGCGCTAATGGTTGCGTTGGCAATCCGTTTACCGTAACGATTCAAGTCCAGCCTGAACCCCGTGGATTTAATGATGCCACACCGTTGGTTTGCAGCGATGTGCCACTGAACTATAATCTACAGGCCAATGTAGCCAACACCGGTTTAGGTGGAAATAACCTGGTGACTGGTACTACATATTCATGGGTGGCCAATGCCAATGGTAATGTTTCTGGTGAAAGCACTACTCCTCAGGCAGGGGCAAGCATAACGGATGTTCTTACGAATGTTACAAACACCAACCAAATAGTAGTGTATACGGTAACTCCTACCAGCGCCAATGCTTGTGTGGGAAATCCTTTCACGGTGAGTGTCACCGTTCGTCCGGAACCTCGTGGGTTTAATGATAACAGCCCTATTGTGTGTAGCGATATATCCATTAACTATTCATTAAATGCTAATATTTCAAATATTGGATTGGGTGGAAACAATCTGATAGCCGGAACTACGTATAGCTGGCTGGCGGCATCCAATACTAATGTGACAGGGGAGAGCACTTCTGCGCAAACCGGAAGCACGATCAATGATGTCGTGACAAACATTACCAATGGAGATGAACTAGTGGTTTATACCGTCACCCCGACAAGTTCGGATGGATGTGTGGGAGATGTATTTACAGTGACTGTGACGGTTCGTCCGGAGCCGAGAGGATTTAACGACAATACACCCGTCACATGCAGTGATGTAGCCTTTAATTATGATATTGAATCTAATATTGCCAATACAGGTTTGGGTGGTAATAACCTGATCACTGGAACTACCTATAGCTGGATCGCAACGGCTAACGCGAATGTTACCGGAGAGAGTACATTACCTCAGACAGGATCAGTTATAAATGATATCCTGAATAACGTGACCGCTACGAATCAGGTAGTAAATTATACCATCACACCTACCAGCGCGAATGGTTGTGTGGGTAATCCTTTTACAGTTTCAGTAACCGTAAATCCTGAACCTCGTGGATTTAATGACTCAGCAGTTCCCTTCTGTAGCGATGGATTTGTCAATTATAATTTACAAAATAATATAGCGAATACAGGATTGGGTGGCAATAATCTTGTTGCCGGAACCACGTATAGCTGGATAGCTGCCAGCAATGCAAATGTCACTGGCGAAAGCACCGTGGCTCAAACAGGCACCACCATTTCAGATCAGTTGAATAACGTCACGAATGTTAATCAACAAGTGGTTTATACAGTTACACCCACCAGTAGTATTGGTTGTGTCGGAAATCCATTTACGGTTACGGTTACGGTTCGGCCTGAACCGAGGGGTTTTGATGATGCCACGCCAGTTATTTGCAGTGATGCGTCTGTAGGGTATAATCTCGCAAATAATATTGCCAATGTAGGCTCCGGTGGAAATAATCTGGTGGCGGGAACTACCTATAGCTGGTTAGCAGCGGACAACGCGAGCGTAACGGGTGAAAGTACGCTGATTGCGGGAACGACTTCTACCATCACCGATGTATTAAATAACGTTACAAATACCAACCAGACTGTTGTTTACACTGTAACCCCTACAAGCTCTGACGGCTGTATTGGAAATTCGTTTTTGGTAACCGTTACGGTACAACCGGAACCCAGAGGATTTAATCACACAGCTTTGGCTTGTTCGGACGTGGCCTTTAATTATGACTTACAAGCCAATATAGCCAATACAGGATCGGGTGGTAATAACCTCGTCACAGGTACCACCTATAGCTGGGTAGCTACAGCGAATGCGAATGTAACAGGAGAAGGCAGTGGGGTAGGCGCTACGATTACAGATGTATTGAATAACGTGACGAATGTCAATCAGGTGGTAATTTATACGGTTACGCCAACAAGTGCGTTGGGTTGCGTGGGTAATACTTTTACGGTTAGCGTAACCGTACAACCTGAGCCGAGAGGATTTAATGATAATAGTAGAGTTATTTGCAGCAAAGATCCGGCAGGGTATGATTTAAGTGCGAACATAGCCAATGTGGGATCTGGCGGGAACAACTTAGTGGTAGGGACCACCTATACCTGGTCGGCTGCGGCTAATGCCAATGTGAGCGGAGAGTCAACGACTCTGCAAGCAGGAGCGATCATTACTGATCCACTGGTAAACATTACCAATGTTAACCAGATTGTTGTCTACACCGTAACGCCCACCAGTGCTAATGGTTGCGAAGGAAATTCCTTCATTGTTTCAATAACTGTCCGCCCGGAGCCCCGTGGTTTTAATGATGCCAGGACCATCTGTAGTGATGCCAATGCGAATTATGATCTGACTTCCAACATTGGTAATACCGGTTCTGGTGGAAATAACTTGTTGATCGGAACTACCTATAGCTGGATTGCGACCGATAACGTAAATGTATCAGGGGAAACAACTGTTACACCGGGTACAACATCGCTCATAAATGATGTCCTGAATAACGTTACCAACGTGGATCAGACCGTTGTTTATACGGTTACGGCTACCAGTAACAATGGATGCCAGGGAGATCCTTTTACAGTAAGTATTACAGTACGTCCTGAGCCACGTGGCTTTAATGATAATTCTCCAATCATCTGTAGCGATGATGCCGTGAATTATGATTTGGAAGCAAATATTGCCAATACCGTGAGCGGTGGGAATAACCTTATCACCGGAACAACCTATTCCTGGCTAGCGACTTCCAATCCAAATGTCAGCGGAGAGAGTATAATTGCCCAAACCGGTAGTACCATCACGGATATCCTGAATAACGTTACTAACAGTAATCAGATCGTTACCTACGCTGTGACTCCCACCAGTCAGTTGGGATGTATCGGAAATGTATTCACGGTTGCTGTGACCGTTCGTCCCGAGCCTCGTGGATTCAACGACACCAATCCATTGATTTGTAGTAACGCAACAGTTAATTATTCCCTTAGCTCCAATATTGCCAATACCGGTTCGGGTGGCAATAACCTGGTGGCGGGTACCACCTATAGTTGGGTGGCAACGGATAATCCAAGCGTATCAGGCGAAACGCTGGCGGCTTCTACCGCAACCATTATCAATGATTTGTTGGTAAATGTTACCGGGACGAATCAAGTAGTGGTTTATACGGTTACACCAACCAGTGCCTTGGGATGCTTGGGCGATAACTTTACAGTTTCAGTGACAGTTCGACCTCAACCGATCGGAGCAGCGGATGTGGATGCGGTGTGTAGCGATGAGGCTATTAGTTACAACATTCAAACACGGAATATCAACATACTTGGAAACTCCGTATCAAGTCAATTTACCTACACGGTAGTTTCGTCAGATCCGGGTAACGTCTCTGCCGCTGGCAGAGATCGTGCCGTTGCCAGCAATACACCTATAACAGACTCTTACACTAACACAACCAGTGCAGACGTAACATTAACGTATACAATTACACCGTTCAGTTCTGCCGGAGGATGTCAGGGTGATCCGTTTGACGTGGTATTTACGATTCACCCCGAGCCATTGGGCCCCAATACAACCATATCCATATGTAGTGATATACCTGTCAACTTTGATCTTCAGGATGTCATCAATACAGTGGGTACCGGAAATAGCGTACCTAGTAAATTCCGATACACGGTCAGTTCCTCCAATCCTTTGGTGGTTCCGCCAGGAGCTAACAGAATTACCGCGACCAGCGTAATCATTTCGGATGTATACACCAATTTGTCTAACGCACCTGTGGATGTTACCTATACTGTGACACCCATTAGTCTGGCAAATGATTGTGAAGGAACACCCTTCACGTTACGAGTAACCGTTCAACCCGAACCAGTGGGGGCAAACGTGGTAGATCCTGTTTGTAGTACGACTTTGAATTATAATATACAGACACAAAACATTAATTCATTAGGGAATGCTCTTCCAAGTGTGTTTACGTACGTGGTGTCATCTACCGATCCGGTGGGAGTACCTCCGGCTGCTAACCGCGTAATCGCCAGCAATGCGCCTATTACGGATAATTACGTGAACTCAACAGGTGTAGATGTAACGATTACCTATACCATCACACCTTTTAGCGCAGCCAACAATTGTGAGGGCTCAACCTTTACTTACTCGGTAACCATTAGTTCTCGTCCGGTAGGAGCATCTGTAACAAAAGCAGATGTCTGTTCGGATGTTCCGTTCTCGTTTAATCCGCAGGCCGATATTACCAATGGTGTTATCAGCACATTTACCTGGACGGCCACTTACGATGGAGGACTTTCTGTAGGCGGTTCTGTGCCACCGGCTTCTGGAAGTGGTCTCATCAATGGAAGTTTAACCAATACAGGAGCCACGGTATTAAATGCGGTATATCGAGTGACACCCACAGCCGGAAGTTGTCCAGGTATTCCTTTTGATATCACTGTACCAATTCGACCCGAGCCTGTTGTATCTCCTTTGTTGAGTAGAACGGTATGCAGTGGAGATCCATACGCAACCAACCTGGATACAGACGGTATCTCGATTGGAGCAGCAACCTATGATGTGACGGCTGTTGCAGATCCACTTTTGATTGTGGGTACATTGACCACCGGAACGGGCTTAGCCAATACGGCACTGGCTGGGGATGTCTTCAGAAACGAGACTTCTGTGCCTCGTAATGTCGTGTATACGGTCACTGCTAACGGTGTCAATGGTTGCCTTGGGTTACCTTCCCGCGATATTGTTTTGACCGTAAATCCTGAGCCTGTAGTCAGTCCCGGATTGGATAACACGGTTTGTAGCCGTGAAATTGCCGGTATACAACTGAATACGAATGGAACCTCCGCGGCAGCGGCATCTTATCGATTAATCTCTGTGAACGTTCCCGGTACCATTACCGCTGACCCTGCTAATGCTGTCCCGGGAGGATTCGTAGCGGGAGCCGGAGGAATCAACCTGATTCGAAACGATAAGTATATTAATCAAACAGCCAACCCCGTGGTGGTCACGTATGAAGTTCAGGCTATGAGTTTACTGAATTGTGATGGTGCCGCTGAATTTATCGATTTGACAATTGATCCGGAACCAATCCTGACTCCCGGAGTGGTGGCTTCGTGTAGTGACGTGGCTTCAGGAGTTATTTTGGCAGGAGGTACCGTTGCCATCAGTCAGTATGAGTTGACTGGTATAAATAAACCTTCGGCTCTTATAGCTGCTCCGGGCAATGCAATCTTAGGTCAGACCTATCTCACCAATAACTTCCTGGCAAACGATGCATATACCAACACAACCTTTGGTCCTTTGAATGTTGTATATTCCATCATACCCATTTCTCCAGCAGGTTGTCGGGGTGTTCCTCAGACGCTCACTTATACGATCAATCCTGCTCCAGCTGTGGCAAGTCTCAGTGCGATTGTCTGCTCCGAAGATGCAACCAATATTACACTCAGGGAAGCTCCTGGTTCAGCTGTACCAGATCCAAATGAATATATCATTGATAACATCATTATTCAGGCAGGATTGATTCGAACCGCAGGAAATGCTACCGTTCCGCGATCAAGCGTTTCTGACACCGATATCCTTGGAGATCGCTTCCGGAATCCAACCAATGGAGCATTGACAGTTACCTATCAGGTTCGGGCACAAACCGCTGCCGGTTGTATCAGCCCGGTTCGTGATATTGTATTGACCGTTGAACCGATCATACGCGTCAATGATCCTGTTGATGTATCGATTTGTAGCGGTTCAGCGACTAGTATCACGCTGACATCGCCCACCGTTCCATCATCAGGCCCGGTTACCTTTAACTATACTGCGGCTCCTTCCACACCGGGAATGTTGGCTGTGACATCACTAACCAATCTTCCGCAGGGCCATATCATACAGGATATTCCTGTAAATAATACGAATGTGCCTCAGACGATTGTTTATACCATTACTCCGGTCGCTATTGGTGCCAAGGGTGGAGCAGGTTGTATTTCCGTTCCAGCCGTAGAGCCTCAAACGGTCACGATAACCGTGGAACCTAAACCAAGGTTGACCCCAACACGTACGATACAAACTGTGTGTGAAGGTTCAGCCATTACAGGTGTCACGCTGAATTCAACTACCACACCATCTCTGGCCAATGCGCCTGTTGAGTTTGAAGTGATGAGTGTGATTGATATTGCTACCAACGCTCCTCCGGCCACCGTTACCGGATTTTCGGGTGTGGGAGCAACATTTGCTCCAGGTCAGGCACTGGCTGATATATTGGCAAACAATACCTCTACGCCTCAGACGATTCGCTATACATTCAGACCGCAATTTGCCAACGGACTGGCGTGTACCGGTGATCTGGTGAATATTGATATTACCGTTACCCCAAGACCTGTGCTGGCAAATATTCCACAACCCGCAGATGTATGTAGTAACGGACAGTTGGAAATCAATATGTCCACGGACACAGATCCTTTAACAACATTGATTACCTGGACAGTTGCTACCTCTGTTCCGTCTCCTGACTTGGTGGGTGCCGGACCCGGTGCCGGTAATCAGATTTTCCAGACATTGATCAACCGAACCAATGTCCCTCAAACGGTAACCTATACGATCACTCCCAAATTCAACAATTGCGATGGCGCATCTCAGGTGGTGGTCGTAACGGTTAATCCATTACCCGTGGTGAATCCTCCAGCCAGATTGACAGTATGTGGCGGTGATCCGTTTGTTTTAGATTTGTTGCCGTTTGTAAACACCAATCCTGCGCAGACTACCTTTGATTGGACGGTGACTGATATCAACGGCCTGGGAGTCCCTTTGACCGGTACCGGAACTGGCATTAACCAGCCTTTGAGTAATCCGAATGATTTTACAGCTACACTGATCTATACAGTAACTCCAATCGGGTCTGGCGGATGTCGTGGTCTGGAAAGAAACATAACGGTATCTGTTGCCCCTGTCATTGATGCACGCTTTGTAACTACCAGCGATGGATTCTGCGAGGGAACACCCATATTCCTCACATTTGAAATTGATGGTCAGGCTCCCTTTAATTTTGTTTATCGGGAAATACCTGCGGTGGGTCCAACCGTTGACAATACTGTCATTGGTTCAGGGAATGTGCGTGTGATTCAGGTAAATCCTACGGTGAGTACCCGATATGAGATTATCTCAGCGACCGATGCCTTGAATTGTTCCAGAACGTTTGCTCCTCGGCCAACCGTGGATATTGAAATTTATCGCACCAATACAGCCAATTGGACGGCCAGTGTACCACCTTTGATCGGTGGTCTTTCGACCGTTACCTTCACCAATACATCTACGATTTTGAGTGAGACTGACTTCCGGTTTGAGTGGGATTTTGGTACTGATGCTTCGCCAACACCAGCTACTCATATTGGAATGATACCTCCTCCGGTAACGTACAATAGGCAAGGAGATCACTTTGTGACGTTACGAATTGTAAACACTTTGGCGGAAGCCGATGGCAAGAGTTGTGAGGCCTTTTTCTCAAACAGGATAACAATTCCAGTGTTACCGTTAATTGTTGATTTTGAAATTGATCCGGTGAGGTCTTGCGTGCCTGCCTCGGTTGTGGTTACTGAAAATAATTCGACAGGCGATGTCATGCGATGGGAATTAAGAAATCAGTTTAACTCTGTGGTTGCTACATCACAGTTGAATACACCTCTTTTTGAAATCAACAGCCCAGGCCAATATGTTTTAGTATTGGAAACGAGCGATTCTTTCGGTGCATCTTTGCCTGTTACGAACTTTAAAGAATTTGAAGTCTTTGCCAATCCAACAGCCAACTTTACGGCACGACCGGAGGTATTGTTTGTGCCAGACACCGAGCTAACAACCTTCAATTTTAGTAGCGGAGCCACCAGCTATCAATGGGATTTTGGAGATGGATCAACTTCTACAGAAGAAGAGCCGAAATACACCTACCGCGTGGAGGGATTGTATGACATTCGCCTGATCGCTGAGACAGACTATGGCCAGGGATTGATTTGTCGGGATACCATCTTTAGACAAGTGACTGCCAAGCAAGGAGGTATTACCAAAATACCGAACGCCTTTACGCCCAGCCCGGATGGGCCCGGCAGCAGCGGCACTGGAGGAAACGGTACCTTCAACGATGTGTTCCTTCCGTTTGTAAAAGGTGTGGAAGAATTTAATCTTCAGATTTATGACCGATGGGGTAACCTGGTTTTTGAAAGTACGGATTCAAACAGAGGCTGGGACGGGTATGATAAGAATGGGCGATTGATGCCGGCAGGGGTTTATGTGTACAAGTTGGTGCTTCGCTTGTCTGATGGGCAGCGAACTACGCAAGTCGGTGATGTAACCATGATTCGATAATAAATTGTAATTTGGTGAACGAATGAAGCGGATTCTATTTTTAATGAGTGTTTTGCTGACAGGAGTGATGGCTCACGCACAAGACCCTCAGTTTTCTCAATATTATGCATCGCCATTGTATTTGAATCCCGGATTTACAGGCATCACCCCCCAACAGCGCTTTGTCTTTAATCATCGGGTACAGTGGCCAAACTTGCCTCAGGCATTTTCTACCTTTGCGGCCAGCTATGATATTTGGGTAGACGAATTAAAAAGCGGCTTTGGAATTCTGGCCACCACCGATAAGATGGGTTCTGCCGGGTGGCGCACCACCACGGTAGGTTTGAATTATAGTTATAAAATCAGGCTGACCGAGAAACTCGTCTTTTCTCCTGGTCTTTATTTTGGCTATGGTATCAATGGACTTGACCGGAGCAGGCTGCGTCTGGGGGATGGGTTGGAGTTTGATGGTATTTCGCTGGACCCTGAATTAAATAAACTGGGCAATCAGCAGTATTTTGATTTTGGTTCAGGGTTTTTATTGTATAGCCGCGTACTATGGTTAGGTGGTGCTTTTCATCATATGAATACGCCTAATCTGTCTATCCTTAACGGTACCAGCCGCTTACCTCTCAAAACTACGATTCATGCGGGTGCTCGTATAGCATTGTTCAGTGGGCCACGGAAACAATCGCGTGGATCGTATCTGACGCCTTCCTTTATCTTCCGGAGCCAAGGGCCTATTTCGCAGATGGACCTGGGATTAAATTATCATATTGATCCGGTATCTATTGGCGTTTGGTATCGTGGAAAGCCATGGGAAACCAATGTGATTGGCACCGTTCAGCAAGATGCGTTGATTCTTAACCTTGGTTTGTATCTGACGAGTCTGACAGTTGGATATAGTTATGATTTCAACGTCAGTGAGCTTTCCACCAGTTCGGGTGGGGCACATGAGATATCAGTGATCTATGAATTTGCGGCCAAACCTTTGCGCAGAGGGGTGAAAAAGAAAAATCGCCTGATTCCGTGTCCTACCTTCAACAGCAAGCCAGGTTTCTGGAACTAGGTAACTGTCATTTAGCTGGTATCTTTGTGTTTTAACGCTCTCTTCTGGCATTTGATCGCCAGATTTGACCGAAACAGTTTCTCTTCTCTTTTTCTGACTGATTAAACGTGTCTATTGCTGGCTTGAATTGGTTATCCGAAAAATTCAGGCATCGTGTATCGCGTTTTTTTAATTGTAGGAATCATTGGATGGGCGAGTGGGAGCACCTATGCTCAATGTGGGGGTATTCTGGAACCTGGTTTTGCTTTTCTTACCAGCAGTCGCGGATGTGCACCTTTTACTGTCAATATTGAGACGCTCTACCTGTCCTCTGTTCCGGGTACTCAATACTTTGTCGATTGGGGAGATGGTACTCCTGAAGAAACATTTGTTCAGGTAAGTCCCACGGGTGTCACCATTTCACATGTGTACCCGAATACTTCTATTGATTGTGGATATGATGTAACGATTGATGCTTCCAATGCCTGTAATCCGCGAGGAAGTGTTGTGCCTATTGAAACACAGGTTATCGTGTGGACCAATGATCAGGTATCTATTGACCCGGCAGAGTTTCGGGTGTGTCAGGGTTTTGCTGCTACCGTTAATTTTACAGATAACAGTCAATGGAATTGCTTTCCGCGACTAACACGTGAGAACAATGCTCCACGGTGGATTCAATGGCTTTATGGCACAGGACCTGCTGTAAACCAGGTGGGAGGTGTTCGGGTGAACAGTATTTTGCCGGGAGCATTTCCGTATTTAAATCCGGCTCCTGCCACGAATCCCATCTATCCGGTTTTAGCTCCCGGACAGGTAAGCGTACCGATTCAGGTGCCAGCTACATTACCGGTGGATATTGGTCGTGAGTTTGAGGTGACGTTGAAAAACTGGAATCAGTGTAATCCTTATGATAACAATCTGGCAGATGGTAACGCTTTTAATCCGGTATCAGGAAATATCATCAATGGTGACAATGCTTCTCAAATTGCCACCGCACGCATTGTGATCGTGCCTTCTCCGCAACCCAATTTTTTGACCCGGTTGGGTGGTGCCGGGGGGCCCATTCAAACCATCTTTTGCATAGGGGACAATATCTACTTTGATAACGAGACCCCTGCTATTGGTGGAGCTTCATTTCAATATACCTGGGAATTCTATGATAATGCCACAGGTACAGGGGTGCCGCTAAATACAGACAATTTAACCAATCCGATTTTCACGTATTCAACCTCCGGTCAAAAGCTGATCCGCCTATCGGTACGAGATCAAAACGCGGCAGGAAACTGTGTGGCAATTTTCGAATCCCTAATAACTTTATCGCCATCGCTGGTAGCACAGATCCGGGTATCTGATTTATCCAATACTGTCATTGTTCCAGACTTTTGCCAGGAAGTATCCAGTCCCTTCACGCCATTCAATGTTCGATTTACCGATGTGTCAGTCGGTACACTTACGCCCACCACACAATGGCGGTGGGAATTTTTTGATGAAAACAATATTCTATTCCGACAGGAGCCAGCAGTTGGATTCTCCTCGATGGCATTGGGACCTTTTGACCTTGCTTACCTCAATAGAGGGATTTATCGGGTTCGATTAATTGTGCGCGATAATGTCACCTCCTGCGAAACGGTGGATGAAGTACAGGTGCGCGTATTTGAGAAACCGGTACCCGCTTTTACAGCGACACAAGTATGCGAGGGTGAGTTGACAGCATTTACTGAAAACTCCACATTAGTATCATTGACGGGTGAAAACATTTTGTTGCGTGAATGGGACTTTGATTATGATGGAGTAACTTTTACTAAAGATCCCGCCTTTGATAATCAGAGTGTATTTACCCGGTCACTGGGAGGTGCCAATACCTATGATGTAGCCCTTCGCGTGACGACTAGCGTTGGGTGTTCTGACTTGTTGGTGATACCGGTTACCGTTACGCCACTTCCGTTGGCTTCTTTTACTCCGAATGTAACCTCCGGTTGCAGCATCCTTCCCGTTACTTTTACCAATACGTCAGTAACGGGTCAGCCAGTGGTGGTAGATCGTTTTGTATGGGAAGTAAATTTTAGGGATGGAAACGGATTTGTGCCGGTAGGAGCACAGCTTCCGGCAGCTCCCGGATTCACGAATACGTTCGTTTACAATTTCGAGAATGTAACTATTGTGAATCAACTATACGATGTTCGCCTGCGTACCGTGAATATTGAAGGGTGTGAACGATTATCATCAAGCGTAACGATTACAGTATTTCCAGGCACACGTTCAGGTTTTATCTCCACCAATTATTCTCCCTTCAATGACAACTGCTCCCCTCAAACCGTAAATTTCTCGGTCGATAATCAGACACAATCCTTAAATCCAACCAATTATCAATGGAGAATTTCCAATGCATCGGGAACGATTGATGATATTTCTACCGGTACCACACCTGCGTTTTCGTATAACTTTGTTAACGCCACTCAAGCGATTCAGGATTTTAACGTAACCCTCACTACCACCTTGCTTACCGGTTGTTTTGGTGATAGTGTGAGAACCATCCGGATTAATCCGGTACCGTCTTCAGCGTTTGATATTGATACGATTTTGTTCGATTGCAATCAGCTCCAAGTCAGACTTTCGGCCATCCAAAAAGGATTATCCAATTATCACTGGGTGGTTCAGGAAAACGGGATACCGGTCGTGAATACCAACACACCGGCAGACATCCTGAATTATACTTTTACCCGTCCGGTGGCAGGGAACATCAACGCTGAGTTCTTTTTAGACACCCGAAACTTTGCCAACTGTAATAGTCCGGTGACCAATCAATCTATTTTAGTGCCTGTACGCGATAACATAAATGGTTCCTTTACCATTACCCCCCTGGTTCAAAGTCTACCCAACCGAACAGTAACCATTACCAATACAACCAATCCAGGACCGTGGCAATATTTGTGGGATTTGGGTGATGGAACCACTTCTACAGACCCAACCCTTTCAGGTCATACCTATGCAACCTATGGCACCTATAGCGTGACCTTGACCGTCACAAATAATGTGTGTGTCGAACGTCAAACGCAAACGATCACAATTGACCCGATACCACCCATCGTCAACTTTGGTTACGATCCTGCGGCCGGTTGTGCCCCGCTCACGGTCAACTTTACAAACCTTTCCCAGTTTACTGAACCGGGAACGTATCAATGGGACTTTGGTGTTGGCCAAGGAACGTCTGGTGCCACTAATCCAACGTATACCTATTTTGAACCGGGAACCTACACTGTATCCTTATCGGCCTCAAACATCACCGGTCAACGGGTCACGGAGATCAAAGAAGCCATTATTCAGGTATATGATGTTCCCAGAGCGAGCTTTGATGTTAAGCCCAAAATCGTGTTCATCCCGGGAGGCATCATGTTTACCAGCAATCTTAGTCTGGGTGCCACCCGATATTCCTGGGACTTTGGTGATGGCGGAACGTCTGATCAGTTTGAGCCACAACATAAGTATACCGATGACGGCATCTTTACTATTATTCTTCGTGCAGAAAATGAAAATGGATGTGCGGACACCTCCCGTGTTGATAACGCAGTGAGCGTTCAAAAGGGAGGACAGGTGTTAATCCCTAATGCTTTTTCGCCAAGTACGTTTGGTCCTTCCGGAGGTCAGTCAGGAGGAGGGAAGAACGATGTTTTTCTGCCTTTGATGCGAGGTGTGGTCGAATTTGAAATGCTGATCTTCAATCGGTGGGGAGAGTTACTCTTTAGAACATCTGATCCTGAAATTGGCTGGGATGGATATTACCAGGGCAAACTTTGTCCACAGGATGTGTATGTATACAAATTAAGCGCGGCTTATGACAATGGCGAGCGATTGGTCAGAACCGGTGATGTAAACCTCATTCGATGAAGTATCTGCTGACATGTCTTCTTTTGTTAAGTTATTTGACCCAGGCGTACGGCCAGGATCCAGAGTTTTCGCAATATTATGCTGCTCCGTTGTATTTGAATCCGGCCTTTGCCGGCACGACCACCGATCACCGGTTTATTGCCAACTACCGGAATCAATGGCCATCCATTGGTAGGGGGTATGTGAGTTATGCTTTTTCATATGATTATAATCTCTACCACATGAATAGCGGTATTGGTTTGATGGCCACGGTGGACCAGGCGGGTACAGCGGGCATGAAGTCATCGACCATCAACTTTATTTATTCTTATAGACTACATCTGAACGATAAATGGGTGGTGTCTTCCGGGTTAAATTTTGGTTTCGGATCACGTACCATCGATTTGAATAAGTTGGTCTTCGGGGATCAGCTCCAATTTGATGCAGAGGGCAACGTGCCCACCGATGATCAGGCTGCTTTTAATCTGGGTACCGCTAACTATTTCGATTTTAATGCAGGTTTTTTACTCTATAACCGATCCGTTTGGTTAGGGATGGCCATGAGCCATTTGAATACGCCCAATCGCTCTCTGGTTTCGGAAACCTCAGAACTCCCTTTAAAGACTACGATTCATGGAGGAGCACGCATTCCTCTGTATTGGGGACCTCAAAGTCGTGATCGGGCCACCGTACTTTTACCCTCGTTTGTTTACAAGAAGCAAGATAACTTTGATCAATTGGACATCGGTGCGTATCTGATGTATGAACCCATCTTGTTTGGATTTTGGTACCGCGGAATACCCATTCAACAGAATGTCAAAGATAATCTGAGTCAGGATGCATTTGTTTTTATCCTGGGCTTTCAGTTTGACCGATTGGAACTGGGATATAGTTATGATTTTACCGTCTCTGAGCTGGGTCCGGCATCCGGAGGAACCCATGAACTTTCGATGCGTTATAAAATGCCTTTGAAAATTAGCGCCAAGGGTAAGCGGATACAAAAAATGATTCCGTGTCCGACATCACCTAAACAAAAATAGAATCGGTCAGATTCTGCTTTTCCTGTGTAACTTTGACCTTTACAGTATCCTAAAAGGTCATGAACTTTGCCGCTCAACTGGGCGAACAAGCCGTTTTTAAAACTATACAACAGGCGTCACAAAGGCTTGGTTATGAATCATTTATTGTTGGCGGATTTGTGCGGGACTTGATATTGGGGCGCCCCAATAAGGATCTCGATTTTGTATGTATAGGAAGCGGTATTGATTTGGCAGAAACCGTGGCTCAGCAATTGGGCAATGTACCCGTCACTGTTTTTAAGAATTTTGGTACAGCCATGATACGTCATGGTGACTACGAATTGGAATTTGTGGGGGCGCGGAAGGAGTCCTACCGGCAGGAATCCCGTAAACCTATGGTGGAGGATGGTACCTTAGAGGATGACCAAAACAGGCGTGATTTTACAATCAATGCCATGGCCATCCGTCTGGATGAAAAGAACTTTGGTCAACTGATCGATCCGTTTCATGGAATAGCGGATCTCAAAAATAAAATCATTCGCACGCCCGTAAAACCTGACATTACTTTTTCAGATGACCCTCTGCGAATGATGAGAGCCATTCGCTTTGCTACGCAACTCAAATTTGACATTGACGCAGAAACCTATCAGGGAATCATCGCCCAATGCGAACGATTAAAAATCGTTTCGATGGAACGGGTGATGGACGAACTTAATAAGATCATTCTTTCGCCTCAACCTTCCTACGGATTCAAACTGCTTTTTCAATCCGGTTTGCTAAAAGTATTTTTTCCGGAGATGGTGGCCCTGCATGGCGTGGAGTATGTGGACAATAAAGCACATAAGGATAACTTTTACCATACCCTGCAAGTGTTGGATAATGTGGCAAAAGTATCGGATGATTTATGGCTTCGCTGGGCAGCTATTCTTCATGACATTGCCAAGCCGGTTACGAAACGATATGAACCGGAACATGGTTGGACCTTCCATGGTCACGAAGAGCGGGGAGCGCGCATGGTACCTTCTCTTTTTAGGAGATTTAAGCTTCCGATGAACGAAAAAATGGTGTTTGTTCAAACGCTGGTACGTCTTCACCTTCGACCGATTGCGCTTTCAAAAGAGGTCACAGATACAGCCATCCGAAGATTGTTGTGGGAGGCAGGAGATGCCATCGATGATTTAATGAAACTTTGCCGGGCTGACATCACTTCCAAAAACGCTGAAAAAGTCGCCCGCTATTTAAAGAATTTTGAAAAAGTGGAATCCCGTCTGGTGGAGGTGGAACAAAACGACCATATCCGTAACTTTCAGCCTCCGGTGACGGGAGATGAGATTATCCAGATGTTCTCTCTTTCTCCCGGACGAATCATTGGAGAATTAAAAGAACAGATCAAGGAAGCTATTTTGGAAGGCACGATTCCTAACGATCGGGAAGCAGCCCTTCAATTATTAATGAAACTTGCTGCCGAAAGAGGCTTAACATTGAATGCATTACCGTAATTTCTAACTATATGAGAATCCTTTTTATCCTTGCTTGCACCCTGGCCATAAGTCCGCTGATGGCACAAAAGAAATCAAAAAAGAATCAGCCCGAACCTGTGAAGACAGAGGTGCCCGCACCGGTAACTCCGGCACCGGAAAAGCCTAAACAAGACAGCGCTAAGGTGGATCCATTAATAGCTCACTTCATCCGGAAGTATTCTACAGCCTTGGCATGGAACGACTATGATGTGGCTAAGGATGCGCTTTACGACCTCATTGTAGAAAACCCTGGCAACGACTCGCTGATCTATGATCTTGCTATTTTTTATTACGAACGTCAGAAGTATGCCTCCAGTATTTTGGTAGGTCAGGAATTGCTTTCACGTAATCCTAAAAGTTTACCTGCGTTAGAAATCACTGCCAGCGGGTATGAAAACATGGGAATTGCGGATCGTGCTCTTCAATCTTATGAAAGCCTTTATCTGTTGACCAACACCACAGGTAGCCTTTATAAAATGGCCTTTTTGCAATACGACCTGAAACGATTCAAGGAAGCGGCTGCCTCGGCTGACATTCTTTTGACAAAGCCCGAAATGGAGACAACTAAGGTGGTTTTTCCGGATGTTCAAAACAAACAAAAAGAATACCCCATGAAAACGGCTGTTCTGAACCTGCGCGGAATGATTGAGCTGGAAAACGGAAACAAAGCGGAAGCCAGGAAGTGGTTCGATAAGGCGTTGGCAACTTCGCCTGATTTTGTACCCGCCAAACAAAACATCTCAAAAACAAAATAGGAAGCAACCCTTCGGCAGGAAGTTTGTCTTTCTATCATTGGTGCACCTTTGGAAGACACTTCGGTACATATCCATCAGTACCTGATTGATCGCTGCCGGGCAGGCGACAGACAGGCCTACTATCAATTGTATAAGCTTTATAGTAAAAGCATGTACAATGTTGGATTTCGTATTGTACATGACGAGGAAGAGGCGGCAGATGTGCTTCAGGAAGCTTTTATCAGCGCCTTCCACAACCTGGAACATTACCGGGGTGATTCCACCTTTGGTTCCTGGCTTAAAACCATAGTTGTTCATAAAGCCATTAACTATCTGAAAAAGAAGCGGTTTGAGCGCATTCCGGAAGGGGAAGGGTTTGATCTGGAAGAGCCCCCGGAGCAGGAGTTTGAAGAATTCCCGTATTCCGTAGATCAGGTCAAACGATCGATTGAAAAGTTACCCGAAGGATATCGGTTAGTATTAACTTTATACTTGCTGGAGGGGTATGATCACGGAGAGATAGGGGAGATTTTGAACATTTCTGAATCTACCTCCAAATCTCAATTTAATCGGGCAAAAAAAAAGCTGAAAGAGATACTAATGACAGGGATGAACACGTAAGGTATCTGTAGGTCAATTAAAGAATTGTGTATGAAAGACGAATTACAAAAGTTTATTCAAAAAAACCGGGCTTCATTTGATGATCAGGAGCCCTCCGAAACGATATGGGACGCGATTAATCAGAGCCTTCACTGGTCGCGGTCGCTGTGGCACTCGGCAAGGATTTGGAGAGCAGCGGCTTTTCTGTTGTTGGGAGTAACTGGTTATATCATCATCTATTCTTCGGGATCGTTTCTTTCAGAACGAAAGGAGAGTGCTTTGATTCAACGAGAGGTGGCTGATTTGAATACGTTTTATGCCAATCAATTAGCAGAGAAAGTATCTCTCATCGAAGGACTCTCGGCAGATGATTATGAGCAGTTTACACAAGATTTGCAAAAACTGGAAGCCATGTACCAGGTGCTGCTGGAAGAATTAAAGACCAATCCATCTCCGCAGGTAAAAGATGCCATCGTTTTGAGCTGGTTGGTTCGGATTGATTTACTCAACCAACAAATTCATAAAATGGAAAAAGGTCTTCCATCCAAAAAGTCTGAACGTCCTTCCAAAGTATAACTAAAACTCTTCGTTTTTTAACTCGAAAGTATCCTTGATCGAATCCAGAATCTTACTTCCCTCGCACTTGAGGATGCGGGCTGGAAATTTTCGAATAAGTCCATAACTATGCGTGGCCATCAAAATGGCTGTTCCGCTTCTATTAATTTGTTGAAACAATTTTAAGATACCACCTGCCACTTCCGGATCCAGATTTCCGGTAGGTTCATCGGCAATCAGAATGAGCGGCTCATTGATAAGCGCCCGTGCAATAACTACCCGCTGTTGCTCCCCCCCGGAAAGTTGATGAGGCATCTTTTTTTCTACGGCACCCAGGCCCACCTGCATTAATACCTCTGCCAGCCGGGTTTTCATTTTGGCACCTTCTTTCCATCCGGTAGCCTTCATAACGAAGGTAAGATTTTCGCCTACGGTGCGATCGGAAAACAATTGAAAATCCTGAAAAATGATGCCAATCTTCCTTCGCAACAAAGGCACCTGTGTTGATTTGATCTCACGAATCGAAAACCCCGCTACGCTGATATCTCCTAAGCGCAAAGGTAAATCGGCATATAAGGTCTTGAGCAAAGATGACTTTCCGGATCCCGTCCGGCCAACTAAAAAAACAAATTCTCCTTTATCAATCTCAAAACTGACATTATCCAACACGCTGTTGTGTTCCTGAAAGATGGTTGCTTCTTTGACTCTGACAACGGGGTCTGTTGAAAACATGGTTATCCGTTCACCTTTTTATGATCCGCTAAAAATTTCTCCAGACCGCTGTCAGTTAGCGGGTGCTTTAACAAATCCATGATTACTTTTAGCGGGCACGTGCTGACATCGGCTCCAATCTCGGCACACTTTATCAGATGCATGGTATGTCGGATACTGGCGGCCAGGACTTCGGTTCCATAACCATAGTTATCGTAGATGTGACGGATTTGCGCGATTAGTTCCAGACCATCCTGAGATATATCATCCAGCCTTCCGATAAATGGAGAAACATAGGAAGCTCCCGCCTTAGCGGCCAATAATGCCTGACCGCTGGAGAAAACAAGGGTACAATTGGTTCGAATGCCTTCGCTGCTAAACTTCTTAATAGCTTTCACGCCATCTTTTATCATGGGTACTTTTACCACGATTTTGTCATCAATTTTAGCCAGTTCTTTGCCTTCTTTGATGATATTTTCAAAGTCGGTAGCTATAACTTCAGCACTTACATTGTTATCAACAATATTACAAATAGCCTTATAGTGCATTTTTACTTTCTCGGCTCCGGCAATGCCCTCTTTTGCCATCAGGGAAGGATTGGTGGTAACACCATCCAATACACCTAAATCATAGGCTTCTTTTATTTCGGTTAGATTAGCGGTATCAATAAAAAATTTCATAAAAAGGTAAGTAGTGGTTTGAAAAGCAAAGCTAGCTAAAAAGCCTTTGAATTAGGAGTATTTTGTTAGTAGAAGTCATCTCAAGAATACAAGATACTAGTCATCTTTCTCCCGCCAAAGGGCGAGAGAAGGCAGTTCTGGCTTTCAAGCCGGCTTCCAGAACCTCAGCCTGACAGAGGGTGGCATTTTTAAGATAGCTTATAATTCAATAATGAGTTGGGTTGATCGACACACAAATGGTTTTGTGCAAAGGGATAGAAATAAAAAATGGCAAACTGAACATCGCACCGCTACAACCGCCTACCCTTGCCACCTTCCGGTTCTGGGGGAGTTCAGCAGGAGCTGGTCGTGCCAGTTTGCCGGTGCAAAGGTAAGAGAATGTGGAGTATTTTAAAGTAATCCGGAAAGATAAAGATTGTACTCCATGGCGCTGACAGCCTGATATCCGTCCGCCAGAAGGGTTTTTTCCAATTCGGCCGGGCTGCCTTCAAACTGAACATCGTCCATGGTTGCTTCTTCATTTTTACGAATGGTCAGTTGGCTTCCGGTCAAATACACAGGATTGAATTTTAACAGAAGTTTTGCATCACCCATATCTTTTTTGAAATATTGATGCACAATATTTTTACTCATGTGAATTCAAAATTAGGGTTACCGTCTTATCTGGAAACGGATCGCTTATTGCTTCAACGGCTAAAGTACGAAGATGCTGATGAAATATTTTATACATATGCCAGTAAGCCGGAAGCTACCCGTTATCTTTCCTGGCAGACTCATCAATCGATCCGTGATACCCGGAATTTTCTCCAGTTGGCGATCTCCCACTGGAATCAGGGACTGGATTATTCTTACGCTATCCGCTGGAAGGAAAACCATCGGATGGCTGGGTCAATTGGGATCGTTCATGACAATGGTAAAATTCAGTTTGGTTATGTTTTGGGTCCTGTGCATTGGAGGAGGGGAGTAGCCACGGAGGCCTGTCGCGCCATCTTAAAACTTCTGATGAAGGAACCTCACGTATACCGCATCGGTACTTTTATTGATGCGGAGAATATTGCTTCCGGAAGAGTATTGGAGAAATGCGGGTTGCGGCAAGAAGCCCATTTGTCTCAATGGTTCCGCTTTATTAATCAAGATAACCGGCCGAAGGATTGTATCTTATATCGTCTCCCTTGATCAGAAAAATCAAGGATTGGTCAAGAGTTGAGAGGGATAGTAAAAAATCAGCATAGCAATTATAAAGGCAACAATAGAAGCAACGAAGCCAAACATAAAAGAACTATACGCCCATCGGAGTAATTGATATTTGCGGGCCAAGACCTTTCCATTAAAGTAGATATCTTTGATCAGGCTTCCATATAAATACTCCCGGTCTTTCATCATTTCGCGCATACCCCAATCATAGTTTGACAGCTCCATTCCATGGAAATTGCCAAAGAACAATAGATTAGTCCGGTGAGCCTGAATATCTTCTTTAGTGAATTTGCCCGTTGACACGTTGGGTCGCGTGGCCAGAATGGCGAAGACGATGGTCACCAGACAGGCAGCTACCAGCATGAGCGTGGGGATTAAAAGATTGGGAAACTCCTCTAACTTTCGAAACAGCACCGTCACAACCACCGACAAAATAATGGAGTTAATAGAAATCATAATATTGGCTTTCGTGTCAGCCATGCTGCTCAGTGAAAAATGATTCTCAGAAGCGATACGGAACATCGTTTCAATGCCGCGTTCTGGATTGGCATTTTTGTCCACTTTTTTGGTTAGCTTTTTTAATTCTTCTTCCAGCGTTTCTACATATTTTTCGTTAACGGGACCCTTTACTTTCTTTTTGAGTTGTTTGATGATTTTTTTCTTTCGCAATTCCAAAACGGCCTGACCATACGGTGTAAAGTATTCATGATTTTTAAGGAAGCGAAGGTTAAACTCGGCCCACTCTTCATCCGAAAATTTAAAGTCCCGGGTCTGAGCCATTTCTTGCCTGAGCAACAGGGCATGAGCCTCCGCCTCGGGAGAAGACAGATGATACAAGTCTGCATCACACAATACCTTATCAATCAAGTTTTTAGGAACCTGAGGTATTCGTGTGGATTCAATGGCTTGTTGAACCAGTTTAATGCGTTCTGGGTCCATTCCCCATTGCAGAAGTTTCTCACCGGCTGTTTCAGAGGCACGCGTTTCATGCTGATAGTGTCCATCTTTATAGCCCGTATCATGGAACCATGCGGCAATCAAAACCGTTTCCAGATCATGATGATTCAATCCACTATTGTTTCCGATCTCCTCCGCGGCCTGAACGACTGCTTGTGTGTGCTTAAAGGTATGATACGTAATCACCGCAGGCAGATCACTTAAAGCTTCCTTGGCATAGTGACGGGCTTTATCGATTAAATGAGATTCCATGGTTTTCAAAACTACAAAATACGCGGCTATTTAGTTTCACTTGTTCTTCCGATGTTTCGCCATTCTTATTTTTACGTCAGCATGCGATTAATATTTCTGATATCCTTCAGCCTGATAAGCCATGTTATTCTGGCTCAGAAACCGATTCACCGGATGGTTTTGATTGGGGATGCTGGAGAAAAGGGCGTGGTGGATGTGTCGTACAGACAAACACTCGATAGCATCCTTCAAACAACTATTCCTCAGACCATCGTTTTTTTAGGGGATAACATTTATCCAAAAGGCATGCCCCCCGTTGATCATGATTCACGAGCCGAGGCAGAAGAGATTTTACGAAATCAACTTCAACTGGTGGAAAACAGTCATGGGGTGGTTTACCTGATACCCGGTAATCACGATTGGAAGCAAGGTCGAAAAGAAGGGTGGGAGTATCTCCAGTTGCAGCAAAGGTGGATTGATTCGCTACATCATCCCCGGATTCAATTCTATCCTAAAGGGGGATGTCCGGGCCCAGTGGAAATCGCAGTGACCGATTCCATCACCCTTGTCATTTTGGATACGCAATGGTTTCTTCATCCCTGGCTAAAACCAGAAGGAGAGGATAGCCCATGTGAGTCTGCATCAATAGAAGATGTTCTTTCCCAACTGGATGATGTTCTTTTTCGAAACCAGAGTAAGCAAGTGATCGTAGCGGGTCATCACCCGGTCTTTACGTATGGTGAGCACGGTGGAGTCTTTACCTGGAAAGATCATTTATTCCCACTGACAGCTGCTCACAAAAAATGGTACATTCCGCTGCCGGTTTTGGGATCAATTTATCCGATGTATCGTAAAATATTCGGAAACATACAGGATAATACGCATCCCCGTTATCGACTGATGGCCAGATCTCTGGCACGTCTGTTGGAAAGTTATCCCAATACTATTTATGCGAGCGGGCATGATCACAACCTCCAATATGCCTGGAAAGATAGCGTTCACTATGTGGTCAGCGGGGCAGGAGTGAAAAGCACCCATGTGAAAAAGAAGAAGTTCGCGAAATACGTCAGCCCGGGGGTTGGTTTTGTTGTTCTGAATCAGTTTGCTAACGGTGAATCGCAATTGGATTATTATGAAGGGAATAAGTACACATTTTCACAACGAATAGCGGCCCCTGAACTCAAAACGAAGAGAGTAAACACAACCAGCAGTAATTCTAATATCATCCAACATGTTGCCAGTACCAGATATCAGGCTTCCCCGCAAAAAGATCGCTGGTGGGGCAAAAACTACCGGGCTGAGTGGAACACACCCGTGCAAGTGCCGGTTCTTGATCTTCAAAAGGAATATGGTGGGCTAAAAATTTTGCAAAGAGGTGGAGGAATGCAAACGCTTTCATTGCGCCTTTCCGATTCTTCCGGGACAGAGTATACCCTTCGTTCAATTGAAAAATTTCCGGAAAAGGCGATTCCGCCAGCCTTTCGAAAAACGTTTGCTCAGGATATTGTGCAAGATCAGATCTCTGCAGCACATCCATACGCAGCGCTGGTGATTCCATCATTAGCGAAAGCCGCTGGAATTTATCATACAAATCCCCGGCTGGTTTATTTGCCGGATGATCCGGAACTTGGGATTTACCAACGTGACTTTGCCAACCAGTTAATGCTTTTGGAAGAACGACCTTCCGGTGTGGCTGAAGACAAACCTCACTTCGGTTATGCAGATAAAGTCATTGGCACCGATAAGCTGATTGAGTTGCTGGCGAAAGACAACGATCATCAGGTAGATCAGGTTTTTGTTTTGCGTTCCCGGCTGTTTGATCTGTGGATTGGCGATTGGGATCGGCATGATGATCAATGGCGTTGGGCGCAAAAGAATAATAAAAGCAACAAGACCTTTCGGCCCATTCCGCGCGATCGCGATCAGGCATTTTTTGTGAATGAAGGCCGGTTGCCAAAGCTCTGGAGTCGAAAATGGGCCTTACCCAAATTTCAGGGATTTGATGTGGATCTGAATTGGGTGCCGGGGTTTATGTTTAATGGTCGGTATTTTGATCGTCATTTTTTAAACGAAGTATCGGAAGAAGAATGGGTTAGGCAAGCGGAAGAGTTGGTGCGGGCACTGCCTGATAGTGTAATTGAACACGCCATTCGGCAATGGCCATCAAACATATATAATTTGAGCGGTGATGAAATAGTAAACAAACTTAAACAACGAAGGGCCAGATTGGCGCAATGGGCATTGGAACATTATCATTTTCTGGCAAAAGAAGTTAACGTGATAGGTTCAGATAAACGAGAACACTTTGACGTGAAGCATAAAGAAAATGGAAATGTGCTGGTGACGGTGAGAAAAATTGCAAAAGATGGAGAACTGGGAAAAACGCTTTACCAGCGCGAATTCATCAAAGGGCAAACCCGTGAAATTCGTTTGTTTGGGTTGAGTGGAAATGATGTGTTTCAGGGAGCCGGAAATGGATGGATGAAAGTGAGGGTAATTGGGGGAGATGGAAATGATAGCGTAGTGACAACAAAGTCCAATCGATTTATCATCTATGACCAGCCGCAAGGTGTGCAAATAACCGGAAGAGCCTTTCGAACCAGCATGAGTAATGATGCTTCTGTCAATGAATTTAACCGAAGAGAATTTCAATATGATCGCTTAGCTCCCTTGATCTATGCCAATTTTAATCCGGATGACGGCCTATTTATAGGCGGGGGTTTTCTCTGGCAAAAACATGGATTTCGCAAAAAACCCTACCAGGCGCAGCATCTTTTTATTGCCAGTTTTGCACCCCTCACCACGTCCTTCAACTTCAATTATAGCGGACGCTTTACCGAGGCCATTGGAAAATGGACATTGGAAATCGATGGAGATGTTAAATCCCCAAACTATGTGAATAACTTTTTTGGCTACGGCAATGAAACTGTATTTGACAAGACTTTAAAGGAGAATCCTTCCCTGGTGGAAGTGGATGATAACATTGATTATTACCGGCTTCGCTTTCAGGAAATTTCCGGAGAAGTTAAACTTTCAAAACCTCTGGGTGCTTATGGATATATCAAAACAGGAATGGCCGGTCAAATCATTGAAATAGAAAATCCGGGCAACAAATCCCGCCTGATTAAAGAATTTGATGACACACTTCCGATATCGATTATTGAAGATAGAAACAGTTACCTTGGAGGCGTTATCCAATGGGGTTTTGATAAGCGAGATCACCCCACGCTGGTGACCAGAGGTGTCTTTCTCGAACAACGGTCAAAACTTGTGACGGGTGTAGGTTCTTCAAATAGCGGTTGGGTTGGAAATCATCATCTGACTGTTTCGTTCTATCAATCTTTTCGATTACCAGCCCGGGTAACTTTTGCCATACGAGCAGGAGCGGGAACAAATTCGGGTGCCTATGAGATTTATCAGGCACAAATTCTGGATGGTAAATCGGAACTGAGGGGATTTCGGAAGACGCGCTTCTATGGCGACAGTGAACTGTACTTTAATAACGAGGTTCGAATCAAGTTAGGAAACATTCGTTCTTATCTCTTTCCAGCTGCTGTAGGCATTCATGGGTTTTATGACCTGGGACGTGTTTGGTATAAAAATAGTGATGGTGTTGATCCCAGCGCACCATCCGGAAAGTCGACCCGATGGCACAAAGGTTTCGGAGGAGGGTTTTGGTTTACACCCTTTAACCTAACGGTGGTCAGTACAGAAGTTGCCAGATCTGAGGATGGATATATGGGTTATATCCGATTAGGGTTTTTGTTCTGATGGTAAGTAAATCTACAAAACAGGTTCTAATCGGTTCTGATGGATTTTAGAAAGGTTCACCGGGCGTACCAGTTCAGCTTCAATCAGCGAAGCCCAGGTGTTCAGATACTTGACCACATCTTCCCGGATGTTGTGTCTCAACGATCGTTCTTCCGGTTTTAATTGTTGAAGTATTTCAGGATCCGAAAGCCGTTCCAGATTCTTCAAATCTCGTGAATCAAATCCAAAAGCAATTAATTCGGAAATCACTTCGTCAAATGGAAGGCCATTGACCGGGCAATAATCATTCAATTGCTCACTCCAGTCGCCATAGCGGTGAAGAGCCCTCCGATGGATTTCGGCTTGCGTCAGACTGGTTATTTCCTGGGCGAGAAATCCACAATTGCAAGCACCCATATGACCCCATTGATAAGCAGGGTTAGCTTCAAGTTTACGCGCGGCATTCCGCAGAGCGTTGGCTACTTCTATTTTGATTCTGGCCATAACCTGTTCATTTATTACAACATTAAATGTAAACTAAGTTCTTAAGCTAATAAGAAACCTAAGCCCAATTTGTTCAGCTAAATCTGGTTTTGTTCAACTTTCCGAAAGTTTCCATGGGAAGATTGCAGATTCAAAAACCGACTCTTTTTGTGCAATCGTTTGAATCATTTCATTTAGCCTTTTTTTACTATTTTTAGGCTTCGTAAAATCAATTCTACGCAGATTTAATATGAACACAATCATTTCCCCCAAAGCCAGTTATCAGGTTTCTCATCCCGAACTCCTAGAATGGGTCAAATTAGCGTCCGAACACTTTCAACCGGATCAGATCTATTGGTGTGATGGAAGCAAAAAGGAATATGATACCATGTGTCAAAAACTCGTGGATAAAGGAACATTTATAAAGCTAAATGAACAAAAACGACCCAATAGTTTTGCCTGCTTCTCTGACCCTAGTGATGTTGCCAGAGTGGAGGACAGAACCTATATCTGCAGTCGGAAAAAGGAGGATGCCGGCCCTACCAACAACTGGGTAGATCCCAGAGAAATGAAGCAGACGCTTCGAAAGCTGATGACGGGGTGTATGAAGGGGCGTACCATGTATGTTATTCCGTTTTGTATGGGACCTATCGGCTCTTCTATATCCCAGATAGGGGTGGAGATTACGGACTCGGAATATGTTGTCGTCAATATGCATATCATGACGCGGGTGGGTACTTCTGTTATGAAGATGCTTAGTGATGAGGCGCCCTTTGTCAAGTGTATTCATTCAGTAGGCGCCCCATTGGAGCCCGGACAGAAGGATACATTATGGCCATGCAATCCTACTACCAAATATATTGTTCATTACCCCGAAGAACGCTCGGTTTTTTCATATGGATCAGGTTATGGAGGCAATGCTTTATTGGGGAAAAAATGTTTCGCCCTCCGCATCGCATCGGTGATGGCGCGAGACGAAGGATGGCTGGCTGAGCATATGCTGATTGTTGGTGTCAAGGATCCACAAGGCGAAAAGACTTATGTAGCGGCTGCATTTCCCAGCGCCTGTGGTAAAACAAATTTTGCTATGCTTATTCCACCTAAAGAATTTGATGGATGGAAAATAACTACCGTAGGGGATGATATCGCCTGGATTAAGCCCGGCAAAGACGGCAAGCTTTACGCCATAAACCCGGAAGCCGGATACTTTGGCGTGGCACCGGGCACCAACCTGAAGTCGAACCCGAACGCCATGGCAACCATAGCTGCAAATACCATTTTTACAAACGTGGCCCTTACTTCAGATGGGGATGTTTGGTGGGAGGGAATGACGAAAGAAGTTCCTAAAGATATGATAGATTGGCGTGGCCAAAAGTATGACCCCTCCTCTGGTAAACCTGCGGCACATCCGAATGCCCGATTCACTGCTCCTGCCAGCCAAAATCCATGTTTGGACCCGGAATGGGAGAATCCCAACGGGGTGTTAATCGGAGCTCTGGTATTTGGTGGAAGAAGAAGCACCACTATTCCCCTGGTTTACCAGGCACATAATTGGAACTATGGAGTATACCTGGCCGCTACCATGGGTTCAGAAATGACAGCAGCAGCTTTTGGCGAACTGGGTAAGGTGAGGCGTGATCCATTTGCCATGCTTCCATTCTGTGGCTACCATATGGGGGATTACTTTAATCATTGGCTCCAATTCGGAAGAGACATTCCTAATCCTCCACGAATCTTTGGAGTGAATTGGTTCCGCAAAGACGATAAAGGTAATTTTATCTGGCCTGGATTTGGTGATAATATGCGGGTGCTGAAATGGATTGTACAAAAGATTAAAGGTAAGTCTAATGCCGTAGAGAGTCCGATCGGATGGATGCCACATTATGCTGATATCGATTGGACGGGTTTGGACTTTACCGCCCAGCAATTTGATGAGATCATGACCATTGATCGCGAACAATGGAAAACCGAATTGCTGGCACATGCGGAGTTGTTTGAACGCATGTATGATCGGTTACCTAAAGAGTTTATTTTTATGCGCGAACTTTTACTCAGCAGCCTGTGGCGATCTCCGGAAAAATGGAGTATTGAATCAGAAGGAGAGGAGTAATTAACTTTTCAGGGGCGAATCTTTTGACGAAGGAACGCAATTCCTTTTTCCAGAGCAGAGTCTTTGTTTTCAAGAAAGTCGGATACCGTTGGTTGAACAAAGATATCCGGCTGGATTCCATACCCGACAAACTCCCGCCCATCCGGATACGTATCTTTTTTGGTACAGACACGTGCCGAGCCTCCTCCGGGAAGCGTGAAACTATAGGGCTGGCCTGTACTCCCAAAAGTAGGTTCACCTATTTTGGTCATATGTTTTTGTTGGTCAGCATAAATCAGAAAATCTTCGGCAGCCGAAGCTGTTTCGTGACCAATTAACAAAACGATGGGAACCAGTATCCTTTTGGATTTGAGCTTGACTTTATGTTTCGAAGAGCCAAATACATGGTAGTATGCGTCATGGTGCGACAGATAGGATTGACGGTTCCATTCACTGTTGATCGTATCCTTAGGTTGGACAAAAGTTCCCCATGCCTTGTGGGCAGGTATATGTAGTCGGCTGCTGCTCCGAGAGCCATACAATACCCTTTCCGGGGTTAAGTGTTCCAAAATGGCTATGGCAATATTTGAGTTACCGCCCCCATTAGACCGGAGATCAATAATCAATCCTTTGGCTTTGTATAGCTCAGGAAGACAAACCTTAAAGAGGCTATCGATGGCGGGGTCAGAGAAGGAATTGAGCGCCAGGTACCCAATATTAGAATCAAGCCACCGAAAATCCAATAAACGTCTGCTCACGAGTGGAGGATATGTATCTGTTTCCGTACTGCGCGAATGGATGATGGTTAGAGAAGTATCCTTTTTTTGAGGTCTGCGAACTTTGATTAGATAGCTTTCATTTTCCAGCCCTTTAAGCAAGTTATTGATGCTCCAATCTTCCAGCACATAATCCGTGGACGAAGAGATATAAGGGCTGACATACTTTTTGAGATATTCGGTAGTCGGAAGACCGTTAACCTCCAGAATCTCACTTCCGGGAGGTAACACATTCTTTTTGGAAGAATTGATATGTGTAATGATAGCTTTCCCGCCCACGTTCTTAATAAATAACCGATAATCGCCAAACATGGTATTAAAAACCGGTGGATGGCTGGGCGGATAGATATTGGTATGACCATCTTTCAATAGTGCGCAAAACCGTTGTAACTCCCTGAAATACTCATAATCGTTAGTTGTTTTCTGAACGATGTCAATCATAGCGATATAGGCACTGTCCCAGGCATGACGGTCGATTTTATTCAGATATACAAAGTTGTAATTCACTTCCTGCCAAAACCGGGAAAGTCCATACACCTTTTGTGCGGGGGTAAGAGGGGGTAGCGATTGGGCTTGAGTAGCTGTATAGGTCAAGCAGATTACAGTAATAAAATAACGGAACATAACAGATAAGATTTATGTCAAGGACTGTTAACCGACCAAAAGGTTGCAGATCAACCATAACCTTGAATGAAGTATTTATCGCAATGACTTTATGATCATGGGATGTACTTGCGTATCATATATGAGTTTAAATGGTTTTATGTAACGTATTAATAATATGTAACTTATTAAATGTAAGTGATAGGTTACCGTTCACCTGTATTGGTCACGACTATAACTCCTGTCAAAGATTAATTGCAATAAATCATCATTATTTGTTTATCTATTGAATTAATTATGATACTTTCGAGTCCATTAACAAACCAACCACTACAAACGTTAATGAATCTTTCTAAACCGAACCCTACTTTGGTAGAAGTCTTAACTACCGAAGTTGCGGAAAAAAGGATTGACCCGATCAGCGGTCATCGTTCGCTCTTCTCACTTCGCTCCTTTGAACCAGGAGAATGTATTCATGAGTTTTCTGCCAAAGCCACTCACAGCACACCGAATTATCTCACGGTTCAGGTGGCAGAAAACAAACACATTGAATTGTATCCAGAGTATCTGGAATGTATCAACCACAGTTGCGATCCCAATTGTATGTTTGATACTACCCGAATGGAGCTGGTAGCCTTGCAGCACATTGAGCCCGGAGACGAATTTGTATTTTTCTATCCCTCGGCTGAATGGGACATGGATCAACCTTTTCAATGTCATTGCGGAAGTCTTCACTGTCTGGGAATGATAGGTGGAGCACGTTACCTCTCGCGTGAATCCGTAAATAAGTATGAGTTCACGGACTTTATTAAGTCCAAATTCCGGAGGTAAGAGTTTCTTTATATACTTGTTTGCAGATTTTCCGGATTCACCCTCCGGAATAATTACTTTTGCATCATGATACAGCACCCATGGCATGAGGCTCCTACCGGAAGCAATCCTCCGGAGTTCGTCAACGGCATCATTGAAATATCCACCGGCATGAGAACCAAGTATGAGGTGGATAAGGACACCGGACTGCTTAAACTTGACCGGGTACTCTATTCATCGGTTTATTACCCGGCTAATTATGGGTTTATTCCTCAAACACTTGGAGAGGACAAAGATCCGCTGGATATCATGATCCTATGCCGGGAACCGATCCAACCCTTATGTCTCGTTCCTTCACGTGTGATCGGTGTGATGCGCATGATTGATCAGGGAAAAGCTGATGATAAGATTCTGGCGGTACCTGAAAACGATGCCAATGCGAGCCATTTGAAAGATATTAGCGAACTGGCCAATCATTTTAAACTCGAACTAAAAGAGTTTTTTGAAAGCTATAAAAAACTGGAAAATAAGGTTGTGACTGTCCCAGACTTTCAAGGAAAACAGGTGGCCTTGGAAATTCTTTCAAAAGCCATTCGATATTATCGAACCGAATTTCCGAAAAAGTGACTTCCGTCCGTTCGGTACTGATCATACAAACGGCCTTTTTGGGTGATGTCATCCTGGCCACCGGACTTGTTGAGAAGCTAAAGGAGTATTATCCGGAGGTAACGATTGACTTTCTTCTTCGCAAGGGAAACGAGGGTGTGCTGTCAGGTCATCCCAAAATTCGTGAGGTGATCATTTTTGATAAAAAAAGAAAATACAGGAATCTTTGGCTTATCATTCGAAAAATCAGAGCTGCCCGGTATGATTATGTTATCAATGTTCAGCGCTTTGCTACCACAGGCTTGATCACCGTACTTTCGGGCGCCACCACTATCGGATTTGACAAAAACCCTTTTTCATTCATTTTTTCCGTTCGCGTCCGCCATTTGGTCACAGGCTTGCATGAGACAGAACGCAACCAACGGTTGATTGAAGGATTGACGGATGGCAAGGCTGCCCCCCCGAGGTTGTATCCATCATCCGAAGATATAGATAGCGTGCGAAGTTATGTATCGGTACCCTTTGTAACCATGGCCCCTGCTTCGATCTGGTTTACCAAGCAATGGCCAGCTGAGAAATGGAAAGAATTATGTCAGAAAATTTCCGATCGCTTGAAGGTTTATTTGTTGGGTGCACCCAGCGATATTGAATTGTGTCAGGGAATAGCAAATAAGTTTGACCCTGACCGAGTTGTGAATCTGGCAGGGAAACTCAGTTTATTACAATCGGCAGCATTGATGAAACATGCTACGATGAATTTTGTGAATGATTCAGCACCCATGCATTTGGCCTCTGCGATGAATGCCCCGGTCACGGCCATTTATTGTTCAACGGTTCCTTCGTTTGGCTTTGGGCCTTTGTCATCCGTCAAAAATATCGTTGAAACAACCGAACAACTTGATTGCCGGCCGTGTGGGTTGCATGGTCACAAGGCTTGTCCGCAGGGTCATTTTAAATGTGCATGGATGATATCGGCTCAGGAAGTAAAAAACGTTCTGGAGATATAAGCACTAACTTCCATCATCCAGGCAATGCCTATATGAACGAGTATTCCGCCCCACACAGAGCGCGTTTGGTAGGCAATAACTCCGATGATATACCCGCCAAAGATGGAGCTGATAGCTTCCCCCAAAGGCTTGCCAAAATGTAGACAACAATAGATGGTGACCATTGGCAGAATGGATTCTTTTCCCAGGTACTTGGCCAAACCAATAACAAAAAAGCCCCTGAATAGAACTTCCACATTGATAAAATCCATTCCATACATCAGCTCATAAATCCACGCAGCTCCCAGTGCGGTTGTCGCGTGGTCTGTTTGTAAAGAATAATATTGATAAACGGGATAATAGGATCGAAAGGAGGGAAGTATTGATGCCGCCAAGATGAGGGGAGCAACAGCCATCAGCAATTGAAGATAAGAACCAAAACTTGCTTTTGATGGGCCAAGTCCGTAGAGATTAGCTGCCCGCTGGGAGGGTAACTGCGCAATCATCAGAACTGGGGCCAAGACCAAAACAAAACTGATGCCGCTCGTAACTAATCCAAAAACCCATCGATAGGTAGGAATGTCATTACTGATTTTTAAGGCAATGGTTGATATAAACGGAAAACCCCGATCCATCGCTAAAATCCATAACCCCATTCCTGTGATGATAAAGAACTCCCGGTTAACCCGAATGGGTCTCCTCCAGCCAATAATGCCCAGCGAAACTCCATAGGCAAGCGCGTTGAACAGAAAAAACAAGGGAATGCGTAACGATGGATGACTTTGGGATATTCGTGCTTCAATGCCCCAGGAATAGTTGATGTAAATCAAAGCAATCAACCAGAGTGCATGCCCGGCATAGATAAAACCGTTGAAATCCTGGACCAAATGTTCCTTCACCTGAAGGACTAATTTTTTCATAGGAACTGCCTCATTTCATCATAAAGACTTTGAATGGGCAGTCCCATCACATTAAAATAGGATCCTTGTATTTTTTCAATCAGTACAATCGGTTCTGTAATCGTATTGATACTGGACTGAATGAGGTGGCTGCGTTGGATTCTTTCCAGAAATGAAATTTCCTGATCGCTGCACGGATTGTATCCGGAAGGTAAACTATCCTGTGCGCCATACGCTCCAGCCTTATCAAAAGGTTGAAAGGTATCAATATACCGGGTGATTTGATGGGTTGAAAGAGGAAGAAAAGTAACGAGTGACTCTTCCGCAAAAAGTTTCTCTTTTTCATTTAATCGAAGGCAGACACCCGTAATTACCCGGTGGGTGCGACCACTCAAATCAGTAAGCATATCAATGGCCTCCGCCCGGTGAGCCGGTTTGTTAAAGATCGTGTCCCCGAGAATGACAACGGTATCGGCAGTGATAACTAATTCTTGCGTGGAGATGATCGCTTCTGCTTTTTTTCTGGCCAGGTAAAGAGGCACACGATCCGGCCGAAGATTGGTTGGAAAAGATTCATCTACATTGGGCTGAATGATGCGAAAATCAAATCCTATTTCTCTTAAAAGAAATTGTCTTCTTGGAGAGCCAGAACCCAAAATTACCGGTGAAATCATTCAGTTGGAAAAGTAGTATAATTATTCTCATCTTTAAAGCCTATGAATACGTTCTCAACCCACTTTTTTAATTGTTTATTCATGTCTTTAGCGTTCACTTACTCCTTCACCAATTCTGAGGCTCAGATTAGTTTTTTGGCGCTGGGGGATTCGTATACCATTGGAGAAAGTGTTTCGGAAGAAGACCGATGGCCTAATCAATTGGCTCGCGCCCTGAATGTCAAGGGCATAAAGTGCCAAAAGCCAACGATCATCGCCACCACGGGATGGCGTACGGATGATCTCGCGCACGCTATTCGTCAGGCTGATCTCACATCCGATTTTCAATTAGTATCGTTGCTCATAGGCGTGAACAATCAATATCAGGGGAAATCGGTAGAGCAATATGAGAAGGAATTTAGAGAACTGCTGGTCACCGCTGTTAAGCTTGCCGGAGGCCGACCTCAGCGTGTTTTTGTGGTTTCTATTCCGGATTATGGATTTACTCCGTTTGGAAAGACAAAACAGACAATCATAACAGAAGAATTGAATAAATTTAATGAAGTAAATAAACGGATTAGTCAGAATGCAGGCGTTGCCTGGTACCATATCACTGACATCAGCCGGGAAGGATTAAACGACCCTGAATTGGTAGCCAGCGATGGACTTCATCCATCAGGTAAAATGTATGGTCTCTGGGTGCAGCGTATGCTGGAGGGAGTTTATGATCAACTCAAATAATTTAATTAGAGTAGTTTTTCGATAAACTTTCCCACGTGCTCAGCTACAAGTTTATGCCCTTCTGTATTGGGGTGAATGCCGTCCGCCTGGTTCAGTTTTTCATTGCCGGCAACATTTTCCAGTAAAAAAGGAATCAGCGTGGCCCCATTTTTTTTGGCCAGATCCGGATAGATCTTCTTAAACTCATTTGAATAGCTTTCACCCATGTTAGGAGGAACCATCATGCCTGCCATAACAATTTTAACGTTTGGATATTTGTCTTTTACTTTAGATATTATGCCTTGTAAATTGGCCCTGGTTTGATCAAGGGGTAAACCGCGCAAGCCATCGTTAGCGCCAAGTTCCAACACAAAAACATCTACCGGCTGACGTAAAATCCAATCAATTCTGCTTAGTCCCCCGGCCGATGTCTCCCCGCTTAGTCCCGCATTAACCACTTTTACTTTTTTGCCAGACTTGGTAATATTTTTTTCAATCAGGGCCGGAAAAGCTTCTTCCGGGGAAAGGCCATAGCCAGCCGTGAGACTATCTCCAAAGAAAAGTACAACAGGGGTGGGCGATTGTGTTTGAAAAAACATCAGGATTGTTAAAATAATCACAATTTTCTTTCCGACTATCATATTTGTAACCTTTGATTTAATCTAAATACGAAAGTAAACGTTACTATCACGTAAATTTCACCTTTTAGTTCTTTAAATATCATGCCGGAAATTGTTTTGAAGGCCGAAAACCTTAGCAAGACCTATCTTACAGAAGCAGGCCCGCTCACGGTACTGGATCAGGTCTCTTTTGAAGTAAACCAGGGAAATACCCTTGCCATTATTGGCCCTTCGGGTAGTGGCAAGACTACCTTATTGGGTTTATGTGCCGGTTTAGATGTGCCCAGCGGAGGAACGCTTTCTCTGATGGGATTTAAACTAAACAATATGACCGAGGACGATCGGGCCTATATTCGAAATCAGTTTGTGGGGTTCGTATTTCAGAATTTTCAACTTCTCTCCACCCTCACGGCCATCGAAAACGTGATGGTTCCATTGGAACTACGTGGTGAAAAAAACGTCAAAAGTAAGGCGCAGTCGTGGTTAGATCGAGTAGGATTGGCCAACCGTCAACATCATTATCCTTCTCAGTTGAGTGGCGGAGAACAACAACGGGTAGCGTTGGCTCGTGCGTTTATGACTTCTCCTCGTATTTTGTTTGCCGATGAGCCAACGGGGAATCTGGACGGTGAAAATGCGGAGATCATTACCGAATTGATTTTCAAGATTAATCAGGAAGAAAATACCACCCTGGTATTGGTCACACACAATCTGGAACTGGCTAAAAAAACTGAACGAATCCTTCAGATGAAGAGCGGAAAAATGGTTCAGGAATCGCTGACGAGCAGGTCATGATTGAGTATTTGATCAAGATTAAACGAAAAACCCGGAACATTTTTCAGGATGGCTGGGTATGGCGTATGGCCTGGCGCGATGCACGCTACAATTTTTTGCGTCTCTTTCTTTTCGTGGCTTCCCTCATCACAGGCATTGCTGCCGTAGTTTCCATTAGTTCTTTAAATTATTCATTGCAGGATGAACTTGATCGCAACGCGAAAGAGTTGTTAGGGGCGGATTTAGTTGTGAATAGTAACAAGAAATTTGACTCTTCTTTTTATAGTTTGCTCGATTCTAATTCTGTTGATCTGGCGGAAGATGCCGAGATGGCGTCCATGGTGATGTTTATGAACACCAAACAATCCCGGTTGGTAAAGCTAATGTCACTCCGAGGTAATTTTCCCTTCTATGGTGAGTTGTTAACCCAGCCGGCAAATGCCTATCAGCAGATACAATCAGGAGATTTTGTCATGTTGGATGAGTCGTTGGCCAGTCAATACGAAATCAGCTCAGAGGATTCGATCAAGATTGGAAACAGAATGTTTCAAGTGGCCGGTATTGTTAAAAAGATACCGGGAGGTGGAGAATTGACTTCCACACTCGCACCCGCTGTCTATATTTCTATGGCCTCACTGGATTCTACAGGATTGGTACAATTCGGAAGTCGGGTTGCCTATAGCATTTACGTTAAAAATGAGTCTGAGCGGGAAACCAGACAACTGGTTGATCGGTTAAATCCCATCATTGGCACTTATGGCTATAGTTATGAGACGGTAGCAGCCAGAAGAGAAGGGTTGGGGCAAGGGCTGGAAGCTGTTTATCGTTTTTTTTCCTTGCTCGCTTTCATGGCGTTGATCTTAGGCTGTATCGGAGTCGCCAGTTCTGTCCACATTTATGCACGAGAAAAACGCGATGAAGTAGCTGTTTTACGATGTGTGGGGTCATCAGGATGGCAAGCTTTTAATATTTACTTTATTCAGATTTTGATACTAGGTATTTTGGGCAGCATCATCGGGGCGTGGGCTGGGGTTGGCATACAACAAATCATCCCGGTTTTGTTTGGCCAATATTTGCCTGTGCAATTACAATTTGAGATTTCCTGGAAGGCATTGATCGAGGGAATTCTGTTGGGAAGTATTGTTTCTTGCCTATTTACCTTATTGCCATTGATTTCGGTACGATTTGTTCCACCATTGACTGTATTGCGTGCCGATTTTAAGCCAGCTCGTCAGTTTTCAAAAACACGATGGGCGGCTATCATTTTCATGATTGCTTTCCCCGTGTTAGCAGTTGGCTATCAGACAAAGAGTTGGTTGGTGGGTATACTTTTTGCACTGGCTCTGGGAGTGACCCTGGCAGGTTTGGCAGGTGTTGCTTCGGTGATGTTGATGGCCATCCGGAAATTTTTTCCAACGGGGGCATCATTTGTATTCAGACATGCGATGTCTAATTTATTTCGCCCCAACAACCAAACCGGGGTTCTATTGGTAACCATTGGGTTGGGTGCTTTTATCATTGCCACGTTGAATATTACCCAAAGTAGTTTGTTGAATCAGGTCGAATTTGCCGGAGGAGAAAACCAATCCAATACTATCCTGTTTGATATTCAATCGCATCAGCGCGAGGGAGTGGTAGATATTATTCAGTCGCAAAACCTTCCGGTCAATCAGGTGGTTCCCATTGTTACGTGTCGGCTCAGCGAGATTCATGGGAAAACCATTGAAGCCATACAGAAGGATACCATAAAAATTCCCGATTGGGCCTTGACCCGTGAATATCGTGTGACCTATCGCGATAGTTTACACGTCTCGGAGGAACTGACCACGGGTGAGTTGCAAAGAATTGATCGTTCCCGTAATGATTCTATTGGTATCACGATTTCGGAAGGCATGCATGAAACGCTTCGACTCAACGTGGGAGATACACTGGTTTTTGATATTCAGGGAGTGCCTTTGAAGACCTATATCAGCGGAATCCGAAAAGTGGATTGGCCGAAAGACCCTCCTAATTTTATATTTGTTTTTCCTGCTGGAGTTTTGGAGCAAGCTCCACAAATCTGGGTAGCAGCTACCCGGGTGGATGATCAAACAAAAGCATCCATTTTTCAGCAGAGGTTAGTGACAGAGTATCCGAATGTTTCTCTTATTGATTTACGACTGATCCTTTCTACTGTGGAAGAGTTATTTGATAAGGTCGCTATGGTCGTCCGGTTTTTGGCTTTGTTTAGCATTGTTACGGGATTGGTCGTGCTGGCTGGTTCGGTTCTCAACAGTCGATTTATCCGGATTAAAGAAAATGTCTTGCTACGCACGTTGGGAGCACGCACCCGCCAGATTACCTGGATAACGTTGATCGAGTACGTTTATCTTGGTTTTTTTTCGGCCCTGACCGGAATCATTTTTTCGCTGGGGGGTGGTTGGCTACTTTGTCAGTTCTTTTTTAAAATAGAATTTTCAGTGGTTTGGATGGAACTTTTATACATTGCCAGTGGGGTGATTATTTTAACTGTTTTTATTGGCTGGTTTAATTCCCGGCAGGTAATCAGTTCACCTCCTCTTCAGGTACTTCGAAAGGAAAGCTGACGATTTTGTAATTTTAGCCATGCATCTATGGATTCGTGTTGCTGGCATTTTATGTATCTCACTATCGGGTTGGGCCAACCCAATACCAGGAGTTAAGTTCATTCAGAACCAGGGTCAATGGTGCTTCGACTATGATTACACGGCACGTGTACAAGGTCAATCTATTTTTTTAGGCCCACACGGAACAAGCTATTGGCTAACAGATCGACAGGCAGAGGAAGAATATCATCATCGACTCCGTTATCGAAACCCTGAAGGCCAGAAGATTTCGGAGAAATTTTCCAGACTTCAGAACCACTTGGTTAAAACTGAGTGGATTGGGAGCAACCCCCAAACCAGGTCTTTTCCATTTCAAGAGTTAAATGAATATACCAACTACTTTCTAGGTAATGACAAGAGCCGATGGCGATCGAACGTACCCGTGTTTTCGGGGGTAACCTATCAGCAGGTTTACCCGGGAATCGATGTCCAATTTTATTCTCAAGGGGAGTATGCTAAATACGATTGGATTGTATCTGCCGGGGCTGATGTATCACAGATCCAGATTCGATACGAAGGTCAAGACTATCTAAAATTGATTAAAGGTGATTTGATTATTCGCACTTCTCTGGGTGAAATTGTTGAAAAGAAACCCTTTGCATATCAATGGATAGAGGGTGTTAAGAAGATTGTTTCGTGTAGGTATGCCATTGAAAATAATCTGGTTCGGTTTATTTTTCCAGATGGCTACGACCCTTGTCATTCGCTGGTGATTGATCCATTATTGATTTTTTCAACCTATTCCGGATCTACTGCTGATAACTGGGGGAGTACAGCTACCCCTGGTGAGCGAGGTACCCTATACTCATCAGGAATTACTATTCATGGATCTACTCGGAGATTTCCTGCCACCCCGGGAGCTTTTCAAACTACCTATGGCGGGGATTTCGATGTTTCAATTTTAAAATACGATTCCACCGGCTCTCAACTTTTATATGCTTCCTACCTGGGTGGTGCAGGCCCTGAATCATCTCATAGTTTGGTGGTTAACTCTAATGGAGAATTGTTTGTTTTGGGAACTACGGGTTCGGAAGACTTTCCTATAATAAGTGGAGCTTTTGATGATAAATTTGATGGAGGAACAAGGGAAATAAATGTTTTTGAATACCCAAACGGAGCTGATATTTTTATATCTAAAGTTAGCCAGGACGGCACACAGTTATTGGCCAGTACTTTTCTGGGAGGCTCAAAGAACGATGGAATGAATCCTTCTTCCAGTTCATTGGTAGCCAATTATGGCGATCAGCTAAGAGGTGATATTCTTGCACCACTTTCAGGGGATGTCTATATCAGTACTGTTACTTCTTCGGATGATTTTCCGGTGGTCAATGGTTTTGATAATGTTTATAATGGAGGATTAACAGATGCTCTGGTCATTCGGATGTCTGACGATCTTTCTACCATGCGATGGGCCTCCTTTTTGGGTGGCAGTCTCGCTGATGCTTCTCATACCATCAAGGTTGACCGTCAGGGAGATGTTTATGTTGGTGGAGGAACTTCCAGTTCAAATTTTCCAATCATTCCGGGAGTCACCGGAAAACTTCCTTCTGTTTGCCCATAGGCAAACACGTGATCGCTGCTATCCAAATCAATAAAATATAACTGATCAAAGCTACACTAACCGGAACTCCTGTGTTTGATCAGGTATATTTTATTGATTTGGATAGCAGCGATCACGTGTTTGCCTATGGGCAAACAGAAGGAAGTTTTCCGGTGACTCCCGGAACGTTTCGAAATGCGAACAGCGGCCAATTTCTCCAAAAATTTACTCCGGAGTTATCCTCCCTTCTTTTTTCCACCGTGTTTGGATCGGGTATAGGTATCCCTAATATTTCACCTACGGCTTTTCTCGTTAACGACTGTAACAATATTTATTTATCAGGGTGGGGTGGGGTACTTAACAGCACTGCCGGATTTTGGAATAGTTCAACTTTTGGTATGCCAGTAACTAGCGATGCATTTCAGAAAACGACTTCTGGTTCTGATTTTTACTTTATGGTTTTGACCGCAGATGCGTCTCAGTTGTTATATGCTACCTTCTTGGGAGGATCGCAATCGCGGACACACGTAGATGGCGGTACCAGCCGATTTGATAAGAGCGGCATTGTCTACCATGCGGTGTGTTCAGGTTGTCGGGGTTTTAACGCTTCCGGTAACTCTACCTCCGATTTTCCCACTACTCCGACTGCGTGGAGCAGGGTTAACCAAAGCAATAATTGTAATAATGCAGCTTTTAAATTTGATCTGTCATCTCTCCGGGCTCGTTTGCAAACCAATTCAAGGGCATTAACAAATCCCGGGTTGAATAGGGTATGCATTCCTGATCCTATTGTTTTTGAAAATTTTAGTACCGGAGGTCGTATTTATCGATGGACATTTGGAGATGGGGCAACACGAACAACCACTACTCGGGATACAATTGTATATCATTATCAGACGGAAGGACTATTCACAGTAAAACTATTAGCAATCGATGAAGGAACTTGCCTGGTGAAAGATTCGGCCACGACCACGGTTAGGGTGTTTCAAAACAAAGCATCGGTGGAGCCGGGCCCGGAAATATGCATTGGATCTCCGGCTCAGCTTCAAGCCTCCGGTGGTGTTCAGTATTCATGGAAGCAGGAAGACAGCGATTTTACGTCCAACATTCCCAATCCGTTAGTAATGGTTTCAGATACTACCCGCTTTTTTATTCAGATAACAGATATTAATGGCTGCCTGTTGAAAGATACGATTACTGTTAAAGTTGTGCCACGACAAGGACTTTCGTTCGACTATAAAAATATTTATGACTGTATGGGCCGAACCCAATTGCTGGTGAGCAACCGGAAACAAGGTCAGGTCACAGATGAAAATTTCTACTTTGACTTTGGTGATGGAACTACCCAATCCGGCACAGATATCATTCATTCATTTCCCCAGGACGGTACCTATCCGGTTAGACTGATACAAATAAATGAGTTCTGTCAATTTGATACCACAGCGATGGTAGATATTGCTACTCTTAGAATTCCGAATGTTTTTACGCCTGAGCAATCTTCAGGTTTTAATGACACTTTCAAAATTCTGTATGGAGAGAGAGAGGTGTCCGAAACTCAACTGGAAACTTCACTGATCATCGTCAACAGGTGGGGAAAGAAAGTTTTTGAATCAGAAAATTACCAGAACAACTGGCAGGCAGAAGCTCAGCCAGCAGGTGTCTATTTCTTTGAAGCCCGTTTCGATGGAGATGCCCGATGCAAGGGGTGGGTGCAGGTGGTTAAATAGCCTGCCTTAAAATCCCGCTTTTTCCTTATTTTTGCGCCAATTTTAACCGTAATCAATTCTACGAATGGTCGATTTATTTGAAAAACTTCGCATGGAAGCTGGCCCATTGGCCAAATATTCACACTTGCCTAACGACTATTTCTTCTTCCCCAAGTTGGAAGGCGAAATTGGCCCGCATATGACGTTTAACGGTCGGCCGGTGCTGAATTGGAGCTTGAATAATTATCTAGGTTTGGCCAATCACCCGGAAGTTCGAAAGGCAGATGCCGATTCAGCCGCTCAATATGGGATGGCCTATCCTATGGGGGCACGCATGATGTCCGGTAACTCGGTCAATCACCTCACCTTTGAAAAGCAGTTGGCTGATTTCATAAAGAAAGAAGATGTCATGCTTCTAAATTTTGGCTATCAGGGCGTGGTTTCCATTATTGACGCGTTGGTGGACCGCAAGGATGTTATTGTTTACGATGCAGAATCACACGCTTGTATCATTGATGGTGTCCGCCTTCATATGGGAAAACGATTTGTGTATGCCCATAATGATATGGATAGTCTGGAAAAACAATTGCAGAGGGCTACCCGCCTGGCAAATGAGACCGGTGGTGGTATTCTGGTAATCACAGAAGGTGTATTCGGAATGTCCGGGAATCAAGGTGATCTGCGTGGCGTAGTTGCGTTGAAAAAGAAGTATAACTTCCGCTTGTTTGTCGATGACGCTCATGGTTTTGGGTGTATGGGCCCCACGGGAGCCGGGACAGCCGAAGCACAAGGAGTACAAGATCAAGTGGATCTATATTTTTCTACCTTCGCCAAGTCCATGGCCAGTATTGGTGCTTTTGTAGCAGGCGATACGAAGATATTAAAATACCTTCGTTATAGTGTTCGTTCTCAGATTTACGCGAAGAGTATGCCCATGCCGCTGGTGGTAGGAGGCATGAAGCGTTTGGAACTTCTTCGGACAAAACCCGAGCTGCGTGAAAAGTTATGGAACATTGTGAAGGCCGTTCAGCAAGGATTGAAGGACAGAGGTTTCTATTTGGGAACCACCAGCACGATGGTAACGCCAGTTTTGTTCAAGGGTGGAGTAGGAGAAGCCGCTAATATGAGTATGGATTTACGTGAGAATTTTGGCATTTTCTGCTCGGTGGTGATCTATCCCGTAGTCCCCAAGGACGTAATAATGTTCCGGATCATCCCGACTGCCTCCCACACTATGGAAGACGTGGAAAGGACATTAAATGCCTTTTCTGCGCTAAAAACGAAGCTTGATTCAGGTTTTTACCGTAGCGAGGAGTTGGTAGCCGTGACTAAATAACCGAAAAAAGTGGCTTTTTTAGCTTTTCTGAAAGGTTTTTCCTTATTTCGTACAGGCTTAGGCCATTACTAAAAACATTAAACACTCAAAAAATGAAAAAATTTGAAGAACTAAAGAGCCTGATTGCATCCATTGAATTTGATGCTGACAAGTTTTACAATAAAGGTAACAGTGCTGCTGGCACACGTGTGCGGAAGGGAATGCAGGATTTGAAAAACCTTGCGCAAGCTATCCGTGCCGAGGTTCAGGAACTTAAAAATAAGAACGAAGGCAAGTAATTTGTTTCGTGATTGAGATATCAAAAGGGATGGCTTTCCATCCCTTTTTTTGTTCATTTAGATTTTAAGGTGCCAGTCTGCGAATCTCCCAGCGAGAATCTACCCTAACATAAACCAGACGGTCGTGCAATCGGCTGGGGCGTCCTTGCCAAAACTCAATTTCATGCGGAGTTACACCATAACCACCCCATTGGTGTGGTTTGGGAAGTGCGGCAACATCTTTAAATCTTTCTGTGATCTCCTGAACGCGTTTTTCGAGCAACCCGCGACTGCCAATGACGGCACTTTGAGGAGAGGCCCAGGCTCCTATTTGGCTCTCCCGCGGACGTGATTGAAAATATTTTTCGCTGACTTCCGAGCTGATTCGTTCCGCTATTCCTTCAATGCGAATTTGCCTCTCCAATGCCGGCCAAAAAAAGGTTAAGGCACAGGCACCATTGGCGTCCAGTTCCTTTCCTTTTTGACTTTGATAATTGGTGTAAAATTGAAATTGCCCGTCTTCCAATCCTTTCAGAAGTACAATTCTTGAACTGGGTCTTCCCTCAGCTGTCACAGTCGATAAATTCATCGCAGTAGGTTCCGGAACATCGGCCGCGATAGCTTCCTGCATCCATTGGTGAAATTGATCTATTGGATTGGTCGCAACGGACTGTTCTTCCAGTTGAGCCTGGGCATATTCTTTTCGGATATCTGATAAACTCATAGGATTGAAATTTTCTATAAATATGTTGCACAAACCCCGATGGAGTGCGTACTTGACTATCGTTTTGTGGGCGAAGGTACAACTAGAGATTTGTTTCTACCTGATTTTAACTTTTGAAAATGGATTTCTTTAAGTTTCGAACAAAGATCAAACCGGCCAAAGGCAGACTTTTGATTTCAGAACCCTTTTTACCAGATCCAAACTTTGAGCGAACGATTGTGCTGCTTTGCGAACATTCGGATGAAGGCTCCTTTGGTTTTATCTTAAACAAGCCAACAGAGTCAAAAGTAGGGGAAGTGATGGAAGATCTGGAAAAATTTGAAGAGCCTATTTATATCGGAGGCCCGGTACAACAAGACACGCTTCATTACGTACATCAGTTAGAGGATTTGGAGGATTCTATCGAAATCGCCCCGGGGATCTATTGGGGAGGGAGTTTTGAACAAATAAGACTTTTAAGCGAAACCCGCCAGTTATCAGAAACAGATATTAAGTTTTTTCTCGGATACAGCGGGTGGGATAAAGGACAATTAGAAGAAGAACTGAAAGCTGATTCCTGGATCGTTTCTGATATGGTCTCTACTCAATTTTTGTTTGAAACGCCCCCGGCACAATTATGGAATCATACCTTAAAACTTATGGGAGGGCGTTTTTCTGTCTATAGCAATTACCCAACCGATCCGCGTTCAAATTGATTAAAATAGTTAATTTTGGCCCCTAAGCTGATCTGTATAACGCATGATGGAAGACAACAAACAAGACGAACGTGTGGTGGATGAGTTGCGTTTAAGCCCTGCCAGCCCGGAAGAGAGCAGACCTGATGCAGAGGATTCTTTGGAAGAAGGAGAAGATTTAGCATGGCCTGATTTAGCATCTTTTAAAAAGCCCGATTTTGTGGCACTTCTGAAGGAACTGTCTACGGAGTCAAACTTTAAACGGTCCGATGCCATTTTAAAGGAGGCTCGTCCGTTGTTTGATGAGATTCGACAGAGCGAGCGAACAGCTGCCCTTCAGCGGTTTAGGGATAGCGGTGGCATAGAAGAAGATTTTGAATATAGAGGTGACGATCAAGACCATGCGTTTGATGCGTATGTAAAATTAATTAAAGACCGCAGACATCAACATTACAAGCAACTCGAAGAGCAGAAGAATGAAAACCTGCGGAAGAAGTTGGAAATTTTGGATAAGCTGAGAGCCCTGGTAGATTCAGATGATACCGAGCACGGTTTTCACGAGTTTAAAAAACTGCAGGAAGCCTGGAGGCATATTGGTGGAGTTCCCCCGGCTCAGACCAAAACGTTGTGGGCGAATTACCATGCGCTGATCGATCTGTTTTATGATCATCGTAATATTTATTTCGAGCTAAAAGAATTAGATCGAAAGAAAAATCTGGAAGCGAAAATAGAGTTATGCCTCAAGGCCGAAAAACTTCTGACGGTTGAGCGCGTACGGGATGCTGTCAAGGATTTGAATGAATTGCACCACGAGTATAAGCACATCGGTCCGGTGCCGTTAGAAGAAAAGGAGAAACTCTGGCAGCGATTCAAGCAGGCATCGGATGCGTTGTATGCCAAACGCGATGCCCTGAACGAGGCGCTCCAAAAGGATTTAACTGCGCATGCGGAAGCTAAAGAAAAACTTCTGGAGCAAATGCTTCCGTTTGCCGACTATACAACCGATCGTATTAAAGACTGGAATCAGAAAACCCAGGAAATTATTGCGTTACAAAAGCAATGGGAGGGCATTGGCCCCATTCACCGGAGTAAAGCCAGAGATCTCAATCGAAGATTTTGGGCCGCTTTTAAGACTTTCTTTTCAAAGAAGAACCAGTTTTTTAAGAAACTGGATGGTGAACGAACCCAGAATCTTCAACTTAAAACAGCTTTGGTTAACCGGGCTCTGGAGTTGAAAGACAGCGAGCAGCGGGATGTTGCCGGTCAGGAATTAAAATCTCTCCAGGCGCAATGGAAAGAAATTGGTCCGGTGCCTGAGCGTTATCGCGATAAGATATACAAGGAGTTTAAAGAGGCGTGTGATCATTTCTTTCAGCATCAGCGAGCGATCATTAGTCAGGAAGACCAGCAACAAGATGCTAATCTCCAACAAAAAAAGACCATCTGCGCCACTCTGGAGCAAACGGCACTCCTGAAAACAGGTTCACTTGAGCAATTGGAAGAACTGAGAAATCGATTTAATGAAATTGGATTTGTTCCTCGAAAAGCGATCAGTGCTATTAAATCACGTTTTTCTCAGGCAGTAGAGTTGTACATCAACTCTATTGACTCTATTAGTTCTGAGAAAAAAGATCAAACCCGTTTGGAAGTTCAGATTAGTGAGTTAAAACACGATCCTCAAGGAGAACACAAGATCTATCATAAAGAGCAAGTGATCCGTAAAAAGATGGGTAAACTTGAAAATGATATCGCCACACTGCGAAATAACATGGAGTTTTTTGGCCGTTCCCGGAACGCAGATAAGTTTAAAGACGATATTCAAAAGCAGATAAACGAAGCCTCGGAACAACTAGATACCCTTCGAAAACAGCTAAAAATGTTGCAGACGGCCTAAATCGGCATTTGGAAAGAAGCTCACTTCCCTTATTTTTGCACCTCTATTTTACCGAACGGGTAGTAGTAAAAGCCTTCTTAGCTCAGCTGGTAGAGTCTCGCCTGAGGCGAGATAATCAGCAGGTGAATGGAAAGATTGAAAAAGTAGATAAAAGCCTCCTTAGCTCAGCTGGTAGAGCAACTGACTTGTAATCAGTAGGTCGTTGGTTCGATTCCGACAGGGGGCTCCAAAGAAAAGTCACTGCGTCTCGTAGTGACTTTTTTTATAGGGATATTCCTCTCTTCCATGGAATAAAGTCATCTTGTTGAAGTCTCACCGCATGTGGAATAGCTTCGCCACTGGCAACTCTCAACACATAGTCCATTAGTTGGTGTCCTTTCGTTTCGGGAGTTTCGCTCCCATTGATAATGCTTCCTGCGTCAAAGTCAATGATGTCGCCCATGCGCTCAAACAAACGCGTATGGCTAGAGACTTTGATGGTAGGTGCGATAGGATTGCCAGTAGGTGTTCCCAGCCCAGTGGTAAAGAGTATCATCGTACAGCCAGAGGCAGCTAATGCGGTAGTAGATTCCACATCATTGCCGGGCGTACAAAGGAGGTGCAAACCTGACAGTGTCACTTGTTCGGTATAGTCAAGCACACCCACCACCGGTGACGTACCACCTTTTTTTGCGGCCCCTGCCGATTTCATGGCATCCGTAATCAGTCCGTCTTTAATATTTCCGGGGGAGGGGTTCATATCAAAGCCTGAACCGACTTGTTTCGCCCGCTCAGCATACGTTTTCATTAACCGCAGAAATTTTTCGGCTACTATTAAATTCACCGATCTGTCCACCAAATCCTGCTCTACACCATTTAGCTCCGGAAATTCCGAAAGTACCGGAGAGCCTCCTAATGCCACCAGCATGTCTGAGAAACTACCTAATGTAGGATTAGCCGAAATCCCGGAAAACCCATCGGAGCCTCCGCACTCCAACCCAACAATTAGCTTACTTATGGGAGCCGGTTTTCGTTGACACTCGTTGGCATGGACAAGACCAGCAAAAGTCTTTTGTACGGCATCGGCAACAAACACTGGCTCCGAAGCACTTTCTTGCTGTCCCAAAATATACAAGGGCTTATCAAACGTAGGGTTAACGCGGTGAATGGCCTCTTCCAATATTTTCACTTGTGCATTTTGACATCCCAGGCTGAGGATAGTGGCACCGGCTACGTTTCCGTTGTTGAGATACCCAGCCAATAGAGCGCATAACGCGTCACTATCCTGTCGGGTGCCTCCGCAACCCCCATCATGAGTTAAAAATTTTATTCCATCCACATTCGGAAACAGCCGTTGTGAAGACGGATGACCATCGGCTATCAGAATTTCTTCTTCTAATAATTTTTGAGTGCTTACTCCGGATTGGTATTGGGAGATCAATTTATCCACATCCAATTGATAACTTCTTGGTTTGTGATATCCCAGTTTTTCCACCAAAGTTTCGCGGATCATTTCGATATTTCGGTTCTCGCAAAACACCAATGGTATGACCAGCCAGTAGTTCGCAACACCTACTTTGCCATCCGAGCGATGATACCCCATGAATGTTTTATCTTTCCATTTAGTTACCAGGGGAGGGGACCAATGAAAATCAACCTTACGCAATTCAGGGGTGCTGGCTGCGTGTTTAACATTAAACGTGGTGACTACTTCCCCTTTGCGGATAGGACGCACAGCTTTACCAATGACGACACCATACATGATCACTTCATCGCCTGGTTTCAAATCGGTGGTGGAGAACTTATGCTTGGCAGGAGTATGGACAATAATTTCATACAGATTTCCCTGCCATTCCACCTGTTCGCCCGCAGCTAAATCACGAAGAGCCACCAGTAAATTATCTGCGGGGTGAACTTGTAATAGATTCATGACTATTTTAACTTACCTATATCGTTACCTTGACAATTGAAAAATGAAGTGCCTGTAACAGCAATCAGGTCAATGTCCTTTCTTGTAGAAGTGCTGTCATATGTAAAGTGAATGTTTGTCATGGAAAGTCCGGAGATATATCCCAAAGTGATATGAGCGGCTATCGGTGATCGGTCTATGGCAGTTTCAAGCTTTGGAAAGTTTTTGTTGCCACGCGGCTTGGTTGCTTTGCTGAAGTCGGCTTGCTGCTGCACCGCATATGAAATATGATCAAGTTGAAGGTTTTCAATAGGAACTTCGGGTCTGCCGTTGATCAGGATTTTTCCTCCGGTAACAATCGTCAGGTGGGTGAATGCATTGTTTCGGATAATTCCATAGGCATCCGTAGGACGTTTTTTATCCACGTCCACGAAAATGGGATATTCATGCTTGTGACGTGACCCTCCTGTCATAATCATATTTGAAAAGCGATTGTTTTCAAAAATTCCTCCTTCCAGCATAAAAAGACTGATCCCATACCGACTTTTACGGATGACATTATTTTGGAAGGTACAATAACGCGTAATCGAAGCGGAACCAGTGCCAAACTTGATCGCTGCGTCATCGCTTTCAATGATACAATTCGTGACAACCACGTTTTCCACCAATCCCCCAATGTCCGTTTTTAAGCAAATACCATCATCTCCGGTGCTGATCAGGCTATTGGCAATATGTACGTTGTGAGTATCTACCAGGTCAATACCATCCGTGTTGGGGCTTCTGGGGTGATTGTTTATTTTGATTCCATCAATGATGATTCCTTCGCTTTTGGCAAAACGCAGCACATGGCTGGGTGCATTTTGAAAAGTAACATCACGAATGGTAATGTTGCGAGCATTTCGAAACGAAATCCACGGCACGGGTCTTTCCAGCGCCTGAAAGTCACTGTCCCAGAATTTTTCCCCATTACCTTCTATGATTCCCTGTCCGCTGAAAGTGATATTTTCCACGGAGGTGGCATCTAAAAGGACTCGAAGCGTTTCCGAAGCAGCGGGCTGCTGAAGCGAAATGAGCATAAGGTTGTTGTCACCTTCGGGTTTGTTGTAGTCGTTAATGTTTCCACTACCCACCAACATAGATCCGTTTTCAAAATGGTAGTTAATATGGCTCCGAAGTTTCAGAGTACCGGTCAAAAATTTACCGGGGGGGTATGATTACCGTTCCACCACCGGCAGCGGCACATGCATCTATGGTCTTTTGTATCGCCTCAGTATTGAGCGTTACGCTATCTCCCTTGGCACCGTAGTGTAGAATATTATAATCGGGTCTTCCTTTGAAAGTTTGGCAGGCCGCCATAGATAGGAGTACCGTCAACAGACAAAAGTTAAAAATCGAGTGTTTCATTTTTTCGGATAAGTTGATTCATCAGCAACCACGCCAGCAAGTACGCAGAGCCACAAATAATAAACATGATATAGTATCCTGATTCGATCGCATCTTGAGCTTTGAAATAGTCCAACAGCCGACCAGCCGTTTGTGCGATGATAATTCCACCTACAGCACCAGCCATGCTGCCAATTCCCACAATAGAGGCAATCACCTTTTTTGGAAAAACATCAGACGAAATAGAGTATAAGTTAGCAGACCAGGCCTGATGTCCGGCTGCTGCGATGCCAATGATGATAACGGCAAACCAAAGTGTCACGCTTCCGGCTGCCTGTGCCGTGATGACTGGCAGAGCCATTAATGCAAAAATGAACATGGCTTTTTTCCTGGCAGCGTAAGCATCATGACCCCGACTCATGTAATGACCTGATAGCCAACCACCACCAATGCTACCAATACTGGCGAGCAGGTATACCAACGCTACCGGCAGTGCCAGTTCGGTTTTCTGGAGGCCGTACTCTTTGTTTAAAAATGAAGGCAACCAAAACAAGTAGAACCACCAAATAGGATCTGTCAGAAACTTACCGATGATAAAAGCCCATGTTTGACGATAGGTTAGCAAACTTAACCAAGGCACGGAGGCACTATTAGCTGCGGCCTCGTTGGGTTGATCCGACTGAATAAATTGCAATTCTTCCGCTGATAATTTTTGTTGCCGTTTGGGAATCTCATAATACCGGAACCAAAAGTACAACCAGATAAACCCTGTCAGACCCGTGGCAATAAACGCCCATTCCCATCCAAAATGAATCGCAATCAATGGCACTGAAAGCGGGGCGATGATAGCACCGATATTGGACCCCGAATTAAAAATGCCTGTCGCGAGTGCTCGCTCTTTCTTTGGAAACCATTCGGCTACGGTTTTGATGGCGGAAGGAAAGTTTCCTGCCTCGCTGATACCAAGGAAGGCGCGCGCAGCGGCAAAACCCGGAATACCCTTCGCAAATGCATGGAGCATAGCTGCGATGCTCCAAAGAACAATGGAGATGGCATATCCAAGCTTGGTACCAATTTTATCAATTAGCCAACCAGCCCCTAACATGCCTAAGGCGTACGACACTTGAAAGCATATTACTAAAAAGGAATAGTCAGTTTCAGTCCAGCCAAACAATGGTTCGAAGTAGTCGTCTTTTAACAGACTTATGACCTGTCGGTCAAGATAGTTTATGGTTGTTGCAAAGAATAGCAAGGCGCAAATTCGCCAACGATACTTACCAACTTGGGTTGATGTACTCATCCGGTTGTTAGTTGATGCGTCAGTTCTAAGGTCTCGCGGACGCGCTGTGTCAATTGCTTCCAATCATGTGAGGCCAAAATCTCTTTGGTGATGAGTTGCGATCCCATCCCTACACAGGATACACCTGCCCGAAACCATCCTTGTAGGTTTTCAAGTGTTGGCGCTACCCCCCCCCCGTGGGCATTAATCGTAAATCGGGCATCACAGACAGGGCAGCTTGCACAAAAGCCGGACCAAGCAACTCACCCGGAAACACTTTCATGATCAATGCTCCCAGTTCGCGAGCGGATGCCAACTCAGATACGGTGGCACATCCAGGTATCCACAAAGTATAGTGATTGGTTTGTAGAGACTGCATCTGAGGCATGAAAGCGGGTGATACTATGAAGTCAGCGCCTTCATGGATAAACTGTTTTGCTGTATTATTGTCATAGATGGTACCAGCGCCCAGTTTCAAATCTTTCATATCTTTCTTTGCCTTTTTGACTAGTGCTTTGAAATTTGATAGGGCGGCATCACCACGATTCGTAAATTCGAATACTCGGAGGCCACCAGCATAACAAGCCTCCATTACATTCAAGCAAACAGCCTCTTCAGAATGATAAAAGACTGGTACCACTCGTTGAGCTATGAGGGATTGGGCAATGAAGGTCAGGTGCTGCTGCATTTATCGTAATAGTTTGCCGGTGGTTTGATCTGTTGCCACCACTTCAATTTCTTCCGGATGGGCGATTAAAACATCCCCAGTAACAGAGTGCTTGAATACTGCTGCAGCGGTAGCAAATGAGATCGTATTCTGCGCAGATTTATTATTTAATTGACTGTAAACAATCCCTGCTACAAAAGCGTCTCCCGATCCAATGCGGTCTATAACCGGGTTGATGGTATGGTTTTTCGAACGGTACATTTTTTTGTTTTCATACCAGACTCCCTCCAGTTGCTGATGTGAAGCATGATGTGTGATTCGTTCTGTATTGGCAAATACTCTTACATGCGGAAACTGACGCTGAACCAATTCGCACCAATGTTCGTAGGTAGAATCTGCGGAAGCTGTAATACCCAACGAGTTTTCAAAGTCAGTAGGTGCGCCTATCACCAGGTCGCATTCGGATATCAATTCTGGCATGATCTCTATCGGCTTTTTACCATATTGCCATAATACCCTTCGGTAATTAATGTCAGCCGAAACACGGATGCCTTTTTTGCGAGCCGCGGCTATGGCCTTTTGACAGGTGCTGGCTGCGGATGCAGACACAGCCGGGGTAATGCCTGACCAATGAAACCATTCGGCACCTTTTAAAATTTCATCCCAATCAAATTGATCAGCATGAAGTCTTGCAAAGGCTGAATCGAAACGATCATAAATGACTTTAGGCGAACGCACATGGGTACCGTGTTCCAGAAAGTAAATACCCATCCGCCCATCTGACCGGGCTATGTGATCTGTATTTATTCCATAAGAACGTAACTTTTGCACGGCCGATTCGCCCATGTCATTTTGAGGCAATACGGTGACGTGAGTGGATGAAATGCCCCACGTGGCCAAAGCAGCCGCAACGTTTGCTTCGCTACCGCCATAGAGCACTTCCAGATGAGTAGTTTGTATTAATCTTTCAGCGTTGGGTACTGAAAGCCGTAAAAGCACTTCGCCAAAAGAAACAAATCTGCTCATAGTTATGTGTTCGGAAACCGGAAATAGTCTTTGGCATTTTGATAGCAAATGGCTCGGATCATGCTACCCAATAAGTTCTGGTCGTCCGGTAATTCTCCTGCTTCTGCTTCCACTCCGATCCGGTTGCACAGGATGCGTCTGAAATATTCATGACGGGGAAAGGACATAAAACTACGCGAGTCAGTTACCATTCCTACAAATCGGGAAAGCAAGCCCAGATTGGAGAGTGCGTGGAGCTGTTTTTCCATTCCATCTTTCTGATCCAGAAACCACCAGGCAGCGCCATACTGCATCTTACCTGGTACGCTACCATCATTAAAGTTACCCGCCATCGAGGCAAATAACTCATTATCTGCCGGATTCAGGTTGTAAAGTATGGTCTTCCCAAGACGATTGTGGCTGTCGAGGTGGTTCAAAAAACCGGCCATCGGTTTGGCTTGCGCGAAATCACCAATGGAGTCAAAACCCGTATCTGGACCCAGTTCACGCATCATCCGGGAGTTATTGTTTCTCAAGGCACCTAAGTGAAATTGCTGTACCCAACCTTTGGATTCATAGATTTCACATAGCGAAAGTAAAAGAAACGTGCGGAGCTGTTCATGCTGCAACGAATCCGTGTTTTCGCCTTTGATGATTTTTTGGAATATCCGATCTGCACCACTTTCGCTCACAGGCATGTAGGGCAAATACTCCAATCCATGATCGGAAGCCCGGCAACCCAGGACATCAAAAGCATCCACTCTTTTTTGCAGGGCCTCCATTAATGAGCTCAAGGATTGAATATTGATACCGGATGCTGAAGAAAGGCGTTTTAAATAGTCCAGATAGTGGGAAGTGTTTTCAAAAGCATATACCTTATCGGGTCGAAAGGTGGGATACATGCGAAAAGGTAATTCGGTTTGCCTTTGATGATACTCCAGCGAATCGGAGGGATCATCCGTTGTGCAAATCACAGCCACATTCATTTTTTTAATTAACCCCTGCACACGATAGTCGGGTTGACGAAGTAAAGCTGAACATTCCTGATAGATTTCAGGAGCAGTAGTTCCATTTAAGAGGCGATCAATTCCAAAATAGTTTTTTAGCTCTAAATGTGACCAGTGAAAAAGGGGGTTGCGCAAGGTGTAGGGAACCGTCTCGGCCCACTTTTGAAATTTCTCTTCCGGAGTGGCTGATCCCGTACAATACTTTTCATTTACGCCATTGCTGCGCATGGCGCGCCATTTGTAATGATCCCCCTCCAGCCAAATTTCGGTTAGGTTGTGAAATTGTCTGTTTTCAATAATGTCTTTTGGTGACAGGTGGTTATGAAAGTCAATGATAGGTGCGGAGGCAGCAAATCGTTGGTAGAGGCTGAAGGCTGTTTCGTTTTCAAGAAGAAAATCTTCGCTTAAAAATGGCTTACCGGTCTTGATCATAGTGCATGCACGGTGTAAGTTATTTCAACATAAATTCAATTCCTCTTTCAAGTCCCCTGAGTTCGGCCAATCCGCGTAAGCGGCCAATAGCAGAATAGCCGGGGTTTGTTTTTTTGGTCAGATCGTCCAGCATTTGATGCCCATGATCAGGACGAAAGGGGATGGGTTTCACCCTACGTCTATTTTCAAGAATCAGGACTTTCATCACCGCAGGCATATTTACATCTCCTTCCAGATGATTATCCTCATAGAAGTTACCGATAATATCGCGTTTGGTGCTTCGTAAATGTATGAAATGGATGCGGGGAGCTAAACGCTCGGCCATACCCGCCAGGTTATTGTCAGGCCGTACACCAAAAGACCCTGTGCAAAAGCAAATACCATTAGCAGGTTGGTCATATGCAGCTAGTAATTGCCTGGCGTCAGCTTCGGTACTCAGAACTCTCGGTAAACCAAAAATAGGGTAGGGTGGGTCATCTGGGTGAATGGCCAGTTGGACTCCTGTTTCGGTAGCCACTGGACCAACGGCTCTGATAAACTCGTAGAGATGTTTTCGAAGACGGGCATCATCGATGGATGAATACTCATCCAATGCCTCTTGAAATTGTTCAAGGGTATATCCTTCTTCAGCACCTGGCAAACCAGCCAGGATGTTTCGTTGTAGTTTTTGTAAGTTTTCGGAAGTTGTTGTTCGAAAATAGGTTTCGGCCAGTTGAACAAGATCACTTCCGTGTTCCTGCTCCGCATTTCTTCGCTTGAGAATAAAGACATCAAAGGCTACAAACGCCACCATATCAAATCGCAAAGCCTTGGAGCCATCAGGTACCTCGTAGCTCAAGTCGGTACGCGTCCAATCCAATACCGGCATAAAATTGTAGCAAACGGTGGTGATGCCATTTGCACCCAGGTTTCGGAGGCTCTGCTGATAGTTGTCCACATACTTTGCAAAACCGGGCTTTTGTTTTTTGATGTCTTCGTGTACGGGGATACTTTCGACAACAGACCAGGTGAGGCCGGCATTCTCAATTTCTTCTTTTCGCCTGGCTATTTCTACCATGCTCCAGACATCACCGTTGGGAACGTGGTGCAAAGCTGTAACAATGCCGGTGGCTCCTGCCTGCCGGATATCCGATAACGACACGGGGTCTTTTGGACCAAACCACCGCCAGGTTTGCTCAAGCCGGTGGTGATGGAGTAATGATGACATGTGTTTTATATTTCCTAGGAGTGTTGCTACTTGATTTTTATTCTTCTTTGAAACACTTTTTATACACCTGCATACGCATTAAATCCTCCGTCTACAGGAATGATGGTTCCTGTGACAAACTTACTCGCATCGGAGCAAAGCCAAAGCAACGTGCCTATTAACTCTTCCGGAGCACCAAATCTCTTAAAAGGTGTGTGCGCAATAATCTGTTGACCGCGTTCGGTCAGAGTTCCATCCGCCTGTGTAAGCAAGTCGCGATTTTGTTCAGTCAGAAAGAAACCGGGAGCGATGGCGTTTACTCGGATACCCTCACCATACTTGGTAGCCAGTTCAACGGCCAGCCATTGTGTCAAGTTACTGATGGCCGCTTTGGCGGCTGCGTAACCAGCCACACGAGTGAGGGGACGATACGCTGCCATGGATGATATGTTGATGATACAGCCCGCTCGTTTACGAATCATGTCAGGAACAAAAACCTGAATGGGTAGGAGTGTGCCTGATAGATTTAAGTCTACTACTTGTTGAAACGCTTGTGGTTCAATATCCATGATACTTTTTTCGGGTGTTACAGTGGCTCCTTTGAGATTCCCTCCGGCAGCATTGACCAAAATGTCAACGTCATCGAAGTGTTTGTGAATGGCCATTAGCGACTTTTTCAGTTGCTCATGGTCAAGCACATCCGTTGGTATAGCAAGAGCTTTGCCGCCCGTACTTTCTATTTGCATGGCCAAACGTTTTAATGCTTCCTCTCTGCGCCCTAGCAATGCTACCCGGGCGCCAGCCTGAGCCAATGCTTGCGCTATGACCGATCCCAATACGCCACTGGCCCCGGTCATGACAACTGTTTTTTGCGAGAGTGAAAATAAGTGGTTCATCAAAGGTGTAAAAAGAATCCCCGCAAAGGCGCGGGGATCCGGATAACAATAATCAACCTTAAACCTGAATTACAAAATGGTTATGGACGAATGGTGCCATCAGCGTTCCGCGCCCATCCACCGGCAGTCCAGTCTGTTGACCCAATGGCACCTACATACTGAAACGCTTGAAAGGTGAAATTAGAATCATTCAACGAAGTTGGATTGTAGGTGGATGCTTGTGATGCATTCGGTGTGTAGTCATTTACAGCTATTCCAGCAATAGTTGTATTGGCCGGATTGATATTGTTATTGAAACCCGTAGCAAACTGTACAGCGTTTTCACGTAATGCGGTGGAGTTGCCAAGTGCAGGGATACCTGTAGCGTCAGTTCCACCAATCTTGAAGAAGTACGAATGTTCAATCCGGGTTTCTGCCACATTGTTGGATAATCGGATACCATCCTCAGGAAATTCAGCTACGATAGAGTTATAAATCAGAACTTTTCCTGCACGTGACTCGGCACGCATACCATCCACTGTCGAAGGTGCACCACCTACGGTATATGCCGCCCCTGGGCCTAGAAGAGTCATATTTGAAATGGTAAGCGTATTTCCATTTAATCCTGTGGGTGGATTGCTGACAAGAATGTCGCGAGTATCTTTATTTCCAGAAACGGTGTTGGAGACGTAACCTTGAATATAAACATTGGCATGTTTGATGTCTCCTGCCGTGGTGCCGGTATGGCGAAGTTGAAGATTAGACTTGAGATTTTCCAAAGAGACGCAATTCTTCATGGCCACAGTTGATCCTTCAATTCTAAATCCTTGTCCCAAACTTTTGAAGACCTGAACATTCTCAATAACAGTGGACATCCCCACATTAATGAAAGTCAATGCCCCTTTATCGTCCGTTGGCAGATCTTCATCGCCACCGCCATATTCAATCCGAGCAAAACGAATAGACCCGGCATTATGGTTGGCTGTGGCAGGATCTCCTTTAATTACTAAGCCACGCCACATTCCCGGAGCAGGAACTGCGGTACCGACTGGCTTTACGGTAAATACCACTGGCTTTCCTGCTTCACCATTAGCAACAAGCTTTCCAGTTGGTTCAACTCGCAGAGCAACTAGGACCTTTGCTGCATCTTTCACTGGCTTTCCATCGTCAATCGCCTGGACAGTCGTTCCACGTTCAATCGTTAATGTAGCATTGTTTTCAACCTTAATCGTATTATTCAAGATATAGACATTCCCTTCCGACCATGTTGTGTTGGTAGTGATGTTAGAAGTAACCTGAATGGTAGAACCGATAACGGTAACTTTATAGCTTGCGGTAGCCGTTCTTGATTTACTATCTGTTAATATAAATTCAACATTCTTATCACCAACGGTTTCATTTGCACCCACCGAGTACGTGAATATGATCGTCTGTTGAATCCCTCCAGCCGTCACCGGTACAGTTGTTCCGTTTGCAGTTAATGATTGGATACCTCCTTGAGCAGTCAGATTTACTTCAATATTCACGGAAGCGCCTCTTTCGGCACTGAAGGCGCCATCGGCATCGGTGAAGTTAAGGGTGGGTGGCAGTGTTTCTGGTTCTTCGTCTTCGCCACAGGAATAAAAAATCGCTGTTATGGTTGTTACTAACAACATAGACAGTAGTAGCTTAGCTGCTTTCATATTTGTTTTTTTAATTGAGTTACTTCCAGACAGTTCTTACTTATGTTAGACGGTATAAATACTTATGTTCCCTTACACGCTAAGGCACAAATTTTGGAATTAATAGAATTTCATAGCTTCCCCCGGCTTGCTGAGACCGGCCACCGATTACTTCGTTTCCAGATCGTTCGAAACGCATGGTTAACGTGCTGCCTTCTGGATTAAGAACGATGGGTATAGTCTTTTCAGACATGATGATCGTGCTCAGGTCTTTACCATTGTTGCCATCCGCAAATGACCACGTTCCGGAGCCTACAAATAAATTGTTAGCGTTGACCGATTGCCATTGCCCATTTTGATCAAAAGTCAATTGCATTAGCAGGTAGCCCAAATCGGTAACATCGGTGCCTTCTACGGTTACATACCCCACCTCCCATGTCTTGCTTAATAATATTCTTGCCCGATCCTCTTCCGTCTGCCCGGATGAATCCTCTTCACAAGAGGAAAGAAGAGGAAAAGCCAGCATTAGTGCCCAGAAGACTCTTTTCAATTTCATTGCTTGATTATTTTTTTGAGAGAAACGCCTTGACTTGTGATCACATGAATCAGATAAACTCCGACAGGAAGATCGGCCACAGTAAAAGATACTTCCTGCCCATTAGAACGTTGACTTTGAACTAGCTTTCCTTCGAGTGTCATCAAATCAGCTTTGAATGTTCCTTCAGCACATTGAACAGTCACTTGATTTATCGTTGGATTGGGAAAGACGGAAAAAGTCGTTTGTTCAGATTCAGAAGCTGTAATGATCAATGAACCACGAAAATCATTCATAGCTGATTGTAAACTATTACGAGCGGCAGCCAGTTGAGCTCCGCTTGAAGAAGAGTTGTTGGAGGTACTTTGAGCAGAAGCAATAGCAGATTGCAAAGTCGCTAAAAATGCCGGGTTTCCCCCAATCACCGGATTGTTCAACTCACGATTGATTAATAAAATAGCCTGACCAATAAGATCCCTAACCGTCCAGGCAACATCGAAGTTCGGAAACCAACGTAAGTCGCCCAAGGGCTCACCTGTTAAGGAACTTGTAAACGAGTTTGTCGAAGCAGGGTAAGAAAAGTTATGGTAACCATCGGTTAATTCCCAGGGCTTACCGATGGCCGCACCTGTCCAATCCCAATCTGGTATGGAAGAGCTATTATTTAATTCCGATTCCAGTATGAACTCAGTGGGTGGCACAGGCCGGGATTGAAATGTCAGCGGTTCATTGATTCGGTTAATAATCAATGAGCTATTCGCAGCCACCGTGAGTGGAGGTTCCAATCGTGAAATTCCGGCATCCCGAATAGCTTGCCAGGCAGCAAGCACTTCCGGATCGTAATAGATATTATTGCTACGAATATCGGCTACGGGATTGCTGCCGATGGGGGTAAATTCCAAAGCGACAATATCTGAGGTGGCTGAGTTGCCCAAAAAACGCGGGTTCACAGCGAGGTTATTGGTAAAGATGAATTTGTTAACCTGCCCAATCGCAGCCAGCCGTTGTCCGACATTGACGAAGGTATTCTGATTTAGTTTAGCGTAGTTGATTTCCCCGCCACCATCCCGCACAATCCGTGAAGTGATATTATACCACGTATTGTTTTCAATAACCAACGAATCAATTTGATTTCCGCGGTCATCGATCACCCGGCCATTATCAGGATTGCTCGGCCTACCCATTCTACTAACAGTGGTGTTGAGCATATACACTTTGCTTCCGGAGGAATTGATGCGAATAAAAGTCTGCCCCGAACCATCGATGAGGCAATCATAAAATGAAAGACGCAAGTTAGGACTGGATGCTGACACGACACGTGCAATAAAAGTATTTACTTCATTTAATGCTGTTACGTGTATGGATCGCATGGTAAGGTTGCCTCTCACTTCAAAACACTCCTCCACTTGCGTGGCTCCTTCAATAAACCCCATCACCACGTATGGGCGGGGACCATTTCCTTCTTCTGCCTCTAATGTCAAATTAAATCCACTGGTGAGTATGGTACCTCCTAAAATATAAACACCGCCCCTTCGCAGCACATACACCGTGTTGGGATCTTTTCGTGCCCCGCCTGCCACTGTATCTTTTCGGATAATTTCGTTGAGCGTGGCAAATCCTTCCGGAACAATAACTTTGCGTTGGGCGAAAGATATGCCAAACATTGTGAGCAGGACAGTTACTAAAAAACTTCTTTTCATCACCAAAAAATTTTAGAATTGAAACTGAACTCCTAAATCAGCCGTGAATCCGAAGTAATCTTCAGCAGTTCGTCTACTACGTCCGCCAAAAAAAGAGATCTCGGCTGCATTGGTGAAGTTGTTACAGTTCACATAAACCTTCATAAATTTCGTAACCCTTTGTTTGAGGGCAAGATCGAAACGGGTGTTTCCATCCTGAAAAGCATCAAGGGCTGAAAGGGTACCCAGATCACGGAAAGTGTCACCCTGATATACCATTGAAATGCGACCGGTAAATCCTCCTCGCTCATACCCCAGCGAAGCGTTGACAATGGCATTGGCCTGTAGAGGCGCCCGTCCGCTCCGAAACGCATCCGTAATTACCGAAGGTGTAAAAGGTCGATCAGGACTACGGACAGGCAAAGGGATGGCTGGAAAAAACGTTTCGCTGGTAAGGTAGGTCATATTGAATCCCAGTATAAAACCGTTAAAAGGGGTGGGTAAAAAGCGAAGATTAGATTGTACATCTACTTCCAGCCCTGTCAGTTGTGTGATATCGCTTGAGTTATCAGGTGTCCGTATTAAATATCCCGCAAAAGGATCATCTACCGGAAAAATACGGGTAAAACTTCTGATATAGTCAATATTGCGAAGACGTTTATGAAAACCACCTACCGTGAATAGAATGTTTTTTGTGTAAAATGAAAAGTTAAGATCGTAGTTCCAGGCATTGGTTTGTAGCAGAAGTGGATTGGCCTGATCGATAAACTGATCGCTGTCATTAATTCTGCGCAAAGGTATGAGACTGGAGAAATTGGGTCTACCCATGGTTCGCGTGGCAGCAAAACGAACGTCAATTTTAGTACTTATCTTATAGCGCAGATGAAGCATCGGGAGAAATTCATTGTAGGATCGGCCTCCTATGCTATCCACTGTTACTGAAGTGAACGCTCCACCATCGTCAGCATCAACTCCCGATTTCATAAAATTACCCCGGTAGGAGGTAATGGTTCTTTCAAAACGAACACCTGCCAGTAGGAGTAGTTTCTTTTGAATCTCTATTTCCGTCATAGCATAGCCGGCATAAATTTTTTCAGTGGCCTTATAATCATCTACGTCTGCCAGAAAGTTCTTAGACAAATATCCAAGTGATTGCATGTTTCGAATAAGACCAGATGTGGTATTGCGGTTTAAACCAGGGCCATTTGTATTGCCCGTGCCAGGGCCTATGAAATAATCACCACTAAGGAAATCGGGAGGAGTAGGCCCCGTCAGAAAATTTGAAATACCAATTCCTTGATTGCTGGAAACGCGCTGATAAACGTTTGGAAAATCATCCAGAAATTCTTTAATCTCACCGCTGGTGGAAGAAAAGTAATTACCCACAAAGGAATTAAAATCGCGCGAACGTACGTTATCCCGATACTTTGCTCCTGTTTTGATATAGGCACTTATTTTATCACCCAGGTTCAGCGGAATTCTCAGATCGATTTGTAGGTTGGCAGCATCTTCAATGATTTGATCGGAATCACGGGCCACTGCGTTCATGAATGTTTGCTGAACATCATTGTTCGCCAGTTTGACAAGAGAATCAGCGCTTTGACTGATCAGATTGGAAGCTGTGGAGAAGGCGCTTAATTCCCGAAACCGCGTATCAAAGATGTTTGGTGCCGCTTGTTCGCTCCGGGAGAAGGCACCCTGCCAGGTGATCGTCCAGCTATTTCTCAGTCGGTGTTCACCAGTGAGCGAACCGCTAAAAATACTCACATCAATCACCCGATCTCGGATGTCATGCTCCTGGCGTTGTTCATCCCAACGGTATCTTCTTCTCCTGCGCACTTCATCGCTGTTTCTTAATCCATAAAAACCGTTTATCAACAGTGTGTTGTTTTCATTGAATTTATAGTCAACTGTCAGGCTACCACCGTAACGGGTACGTATTTCATTTATATAGTTGAGGGTGAGTTCGGCCGGCTCGATCAGATTATTACCAAAGACATCTTGTTCCACGAAGGTGTATGCGCCCCGCAATTGATCAGAACTTCTATTGGCTCTTTGGTAATTTCCGGTAACTACCAGCCCGAGTTTTTCATGCAAAAACCGTTTGCTATAACTTAATGAAGCTTTGTATTGTCCCAGTTCGCGCGCTTGTCCGTTGTAGCCATATTGAGCATTCACTAAAAGCTCCGGTTCATCACTTGCTTTTTTAAACTGAAAATTGACAGCTCCTCCAATGGCATCGGCATCCAGATCAGGTCGCATGGATTTATAAATTTCAATCCCGCTGAGCATGTCAGGTGCTACCATACTCAGATCTACCGACCGGTCTGTTGGGTCAGTGGATGGCAAACGGATTCCATTCACCAGCACATTGCTGAATCGGGGGGCTATACCTCTTAGAACAACTTTTTGACCTTCACCGGCATCGCGTTGGACATATACACCCGAAATTCTCCCCACAGTTTCGGCAGCGTTTTGGTCTGGCAATTCCCGGATTCGATCACGGGAGATTACGCTGACAATGGTGGGGGCATTGATTTGTTGATTAATAGCCCCCGCTTGTCCAAGTGCCTGGGCAGTCACCACCACTTCATCCATCACTTTGGAATCAATCTGAAGGGAGAAGTTAAATGTATTTATTCCAGCAACTATGGTTACCTCCTGTAATAGTGACTGATAACCAATATAGGAGATTATTAATTTCTTTTTTCCGATGGTAGTGCTTTCGAGGTAATACTTGCCATCCAGGTCAGCAGCGGCCCCCTGGGAGGTGCCTTCAATCTGAATGGTAGCACCCACCAAGGCTTCACCTGATGTTTGGTCTGTTATTTTTCCGACCAGTGTACCCTTCCCGGTTAACTGTGCCCGTAATGGAGAAACCATGGCTGTCAGAATGATGACAACCCCAAACGATGCAATTACTCTGATTGAATTCTGTCTTGTAAAGTTTTCCATGCACGTTCAGCGCTTATGATTTCATGTTTATCAATTGGGTGTTCAGGACAAGGTAGGATATGGCCAACGTATTTGTCCGATGCGATAAACTCACGCAAGTCATCCGAAAGGGAGTGTTTTTCGCCAGCTAAAAAGCGGGCCATTTCTTCCCATTGGCTATCATGTAAAACTTTGGAGGATATCACGTGTCCTGATCTCTTGCTTCAATACAAGGACGGGCGTCTTTCTCATTACCCTTACAAGGCTTTTATGGTTCCATATATTCGTAATGAAGACGGATTTGTTTCAGTGCTCGGCCCATTTGCGTTTCCACGGTTTTTATGCTCAAACCAAGTGCATCAGCAATTTCCTGATACTTCATACCCAGATCGCGGCTCATTTGAAAGATTTTACGGCAACTGGTTGGTAATAAATTTACGGCCTCCTGTAAATGACTTTGAACTTCGTTGGCTTCGAGGATATCCTGACAAGACGGCTCGGTGGTAGTTATATGGGCAGCCCTTTCCAACTCAACAGATCGATCGCGTTGAAGTTTGCGAAGATGGTCGTAAGCCCGGTTGCGGGTGGCGGTAAACAAGTAAGAAATAGCTGATGTTTGTATTTGATAGCGAGCCCGGTTTTTCCAGATGGCATAAAAAACATCTCCTACTACCTCTTCTGCTACATCCATGGTATTTACAAACTTGCGGCAGTAGCGACAAAGGGGTTTATAAAATATCCTGAAGAGTTCTTGAAAGGCTCTTTCATCGCCCCGGCCAAAAACGCCATCTAATAATTTTTCTGCCAGGTCAGCCTCCGTTTGATGGGCAACCATGTAGCTGGTGTTGAGAGAATGGGAAGCTGATGGCGCTATCATAATGCAATTCTTATTTGAATGTTTTACTTATGTATCAATCGTTTGCAATACTTACTGGTGCGAGTGTACAAGTTTTTTGATAGAAATAACTCTATAAATTTTGTTTTGTTGAAAATATTTTTATGGGAACGTTCCCGGGAACGTTCCCATGTTTTTTACTATCTTTCGAGTGATCAAAAACACTTCGTGAGTGATGAATAAAACACCGGTAACCATTAAGGACATCGCCCGACTATTGGGGATATCCAAGTCTACGGTGTCGCGTGCGCTCAGCAGCAATGCAGACGTACATCCGGAAACCAAAAAGAAAGTATTAGAGTTGGCTCGCAAACTCGATTATCAACCCAATGTAGTAGCCGTAAATCTGAAGCAGCAGCGTACCCACACCCTTGGTGTGATTATTCCGGAAACGGTGAACCGTTTTTTTGCCAAAGCGGTGGGCGGAATCCAAAAAATGGCTAACCTGGCTGGATACAATGTGATCATTTGTCAATCGGACGAGTCTTATGTAACCGAAAAGAAAAATTTACAGACGTTGGTGTCCAGTAGAGTGGATGGGCTATTGGTTTCAGTATCGCGGGAAACGGACCGATATGATCACTTTGAAGCAGTCTTGAGTAAATCGGTGCCGTTGGTCTTTTTCGATCGCATTGTTGAAGGCCTGGAAGCCTCACAAGTATTTAGCGACAATTATGAAGTGACAAAAGAAGCTACTCATCATCTGATCGGGCAAGGATGCGAGCGCATCGCATTTGTGGCCGGACCTCAGCATTTATACAACAGCCGAAATCGATTAAACGGATACTTAGATGCGCTTAAAGAATCCGGTTTGGCCATCCGAGAAAACTACATTATCCAATCACATTATCAATTGGATAAAACGGAAGACTATACCCGTCACCTTCTAAAAATGAAAGAACGTCCGGATGCCATTTTTGCTATTAACGACTATGCAGCTCTGGAAATGATGCATGTGGTAAAACGAGCGGGGCTACGCGTGCCTGGAGACATTGCCATTTTAGGATTTAACAATGAAAACATCTGCCGGTTTGTGGAACCTGCGCTTAGCAGTATTGACCACCCCGCTTACGATATGGGGGCTGCTGCCGCAGAGATTTTACTAAATCAAATCCGAAACGAATCAACTGAACCGATCAAACGTATCATAAAAAGCCGACTTGTCGTTCGTGAATCTACCCATCGCATTAAGCGTTAGACATTCTTCCGCAATTCTTCGAGGCTAGCAACAATACCAATCTGGTCAATGAGATACAGGTAGTGGCCGACCTTTTCTTTTAGCCCTCTGATGGAAGAAAGATCTTCACCCCACCAGGATGAGTTACTCAGGAGTACTTCAGCAAGTTGTTCCATTCCTTTTTCCGTGAAGGAGGCATTTTGCCAGTGATGCTTCATTTCTTTGATAATGAGGGGATCATCTTTTAAGTCAATGTCTTTTCCTGCCTTAAGCCCACGGTATAAAAAAAATTGGGCAGCCAGTCCAAAGGATATCCTTTCCGGCACAAACTCTTTTACTTGGTAGTAGGATTTAATCGATGGAAGTAGACGCACCCGCCATTTGGAAAAACTATTGAGTGTAATGGACATCAGGGCATGGCGGATGGTTGGATTTTGAAATCGTTGAATAATCTCTTCCGCGTAGGGTCGAAGTTCCATTGGATTTCCGGGCAGCGTGAGAAGTATTTCCTCCCGGATACAATCGGTGATAAACGATCCGATGATTTTATGTTCTATTGATTGCTGCACGGTTTCAATCCCTGCTAAATAACCAACGGGAGCCATTATGGAGTGAGCCCCGTTTAAGATGCGCACTTTGCGAACACGATAGTATTCTAATTGATCGGTATAAATAAAATTTACTCCAGCTTTATGAAGCGGAAAAACTTCGGGTACCCAGGGTGGAGCTTCCACGGCCCACAAATGGTAGGGTTCACATGAAGTAATGAGACAGTCCTGATATCCTAAGGTATGCATCAAATTTGTTTCATCTGACGCCCGGCCCGGTACAATACGGTCAACCAGCGTGTTGCAAAACGTGATTCTATTAATATAATCAATGAAAGGTTTATCCAATTGCCAATGATCAGCATAATTAAGCACACATTCCCGTAGACGATCTCCATTTCGTTCAATCAATTCGCACGGCAGGACAATTAAAGGTTGATCGGCCAAACATTGAAATCTCCTGAACAAAAGCTGTGTCAGTTTACCTGGAAAGGTAGTGGCAGGCTTGGAGAACGAGCCATCCGTAGCATCAAATTGAATTCCTAATTCAGTCGTATTGGATAGAATGATCCGTAAGTCTGGATTTTCGGCTTCTTTCAAAAAGGTATCGAATTGCGTTTGCGCATTGACCACCCGCTGGATCACATCAATTCGTTGGGGAGTTGAACGAAATTCACCGTCCACCAGACCGCGTTCGACTACCGTGAAAAGCCCTTTTTGGTTGGTAAGAGTGTTATCATTCGAAACCGATTGGATGGCCACCACGCCCATTTGAAGTCCCAACCTGTCATTTCCATGTTGAATCATCCAATCGGCAAAGCCGCGTAAGAAATTGCCCGTTCCAAATTGCAAAACCTTGACAGGGTACGTTTGGCGTGGCAAAGATTCAATGGGAGGGAGCACAATTATTGAGTCATCCGTTTTCATACAATGATAAAGACAGTAGTTTTACGCTGCACCCTTACACAGAATGCCGTTCAGTTCAGGGTTATTGTCAGGAAAAACGTCCTTATAGGAACAATGCCATGTCTGCTGCTTACTTTTTTCTTCTTCTTACCGGTACGATAACATTCATCATCATTTCCGGATCTTATTGGAAATGGCACCCCTTCTTTAGTCTGCTAACCGCCTGTCTGATTTTCGGGATATTCGCTGGCATGCCGCCACTTAACTTGGTTGATATCATTACGTCAGGCTTTGGTACGCTGGTTGGCAGCATCGGTTTGATAGTGGTGCTGGGAAGTATTTTAGGGGTTGTATTGGAAGAATCAGGAGCCGTTTATCACATGGGTCAATTTTTAAAGCAGCGTTCTTCCGTTTCACCCTCGTTGGGTATTTCGTTGTTAGGTATGTTATTGGGTATTCCTGTTTTTTGCGATTCTGGTTTTATCATTCTGGTAAGTTTAGCTAAGTCTCTGGGAACTTCCGCGGCCATTCCATTGCCAACCATGACGTTGGGTCTTGCCGGAGGCTTGTATACCACACATACGCTCGTACCTCCAACACCAGGGCCTATGACGGCCGCTGCAAACCTGGGAGCAAATGATGCGCTGGGATTGGTGATCTTACTAGGTATCATTGTTTCAGTACCCGTTACTTTGGTAGCATTTTTTTATGCACGTTACATTGGTAAACGACTATCTGTCTTATCTCTGACGTCCCCTGCTGCAGAAGTCAATCATCCGAAGGTATCCATTTTCATTCCTTTGGTGTTAATCCTTCTTCCGGTAGTTTTAATTGCCGGAGATTCCGTTTTGAAATTAGTTGAGGCTGACTTTGTCGGTATGGAAGTGATTCGTTTTGTTGGTCAGCCATTGGTCGCATTATTGATTACGGTAGTGATAGGCCTGGCTGTATTTCGATCTCAAGGAAAAATTAATGTCTGGATAGAAAAGGGAGTGATACAGGCGGGTCCCATTATTCTGCTCACGGGTTGTGGTGGTGCCCTGGGTGCCGTTTTGAAGGCAAGTCCTTTGTCGGAAATCGTTTCTTCATGGACCCAGTCGCAATCAGTCCTGGGGATCGGGTTTTTGATCTTGGGATTTGTGATCAGTACCTTGTTTAAAAGCGCTCAAGGTTCCAGTACCAGCGCCTTGACGATTGTAAGCTCTGTGTTGGCTCCCTTGGCTGTTTATGCAGGATTCTCCAGCGCCATCGAATTATCCTTGCTTGTGTTAGCCATCGGAGCGGGTGCCATGTCAGTTTCGCATGCCAATGACTCTTATTTTTGGGTGGTCTCTCAATTTAGCGGATTTGATTTGAAAGCAGCGTACCGTGGATGGACGATCATGACATTCCTGCAAGGGATTGTTGCCCTGCTGAGTGTTGTTGTTCTTTACCTCGTATTGGTATGAACGTACTGATCGCCCCGGATAAGTTTAAAGGAACTTTAACAGCTGAACAAGTATGTACAGCAATCGAAAGTGGACTTCATGCGAGTAATCATCATTTCAAAATCCGGAAATTTCCATTGGCCGATGGCGGAGAGGGCACACTTGAGGTTTTTCGATGGCATACGGAGGCAGACACCTTGGAAGTAGCGGTCCATGACCCGCTCATGCGACCCATTCTGGCCTCGTATCTGATTTCAAAAGACGGAGGGACAGCATTTATTGAGATGGCGCAAGCCAGTGGTCTTGGATTACTGGTTGCCCACGAGCGAAATCCTTTGTCTACCACTACGTTCGGGACAGGTGAATTAATAAAGCATGCGCTTGACAATCAAGTAAAAAAAATTGTTTTAGGAATAGGTGGAAGTGCCACCAACGATGCCGGGTTGGGGGCATTTGTGGCCTTGGGAGGTAAAATCTATCAGAATGGAAATCAACTGGCACCGAATGGGCAATCTCTTTCTTTAGTCACAGACATTGATCTATCGGGTTTAGACGCACGTTTAAAGCCATGTAACCTTACCGCTATTTGCGATGTAACCAATCCTTTTTATGGTGCTGCTGGTGCCGCCCATGTATTTGCCAGACAGAAGGGAGCTGATTCGGCCATGATCGAGACTCTTGATTTTGGACTTCGGAATATCGCACGTATCATCGAAAAAAAGATAGGGGTTGATCTTCAGCAAATACCCGGAACCGGAGCCGGAGGTGGATTTGGAGGCGGGGCACATTCCTTGCTTAACGCAAATCTGAAATCAGGTACTGATGTAGTATTTGATCTGACCCATTTGAAACAGGCTATTGATTGGGCAGATATTGTCATAACTGGAGAAGGGAAACTGGATGTTCAAACGTTGCATGGCAAGCTCATAGCGGGCCTGGGTGCAGCGACCCGGGATGCCGGTAAACCGATGTTAGCGGTTTGTGGCACGAGCGAATTAACGGAGACTCAGGCAAAAAGTGTTTTTATAAGTAAGGTATTTTCTATGGTTGCTTTCGCTGGACAGGAACAAGCTTTGACCAATAGTGCGGTTGTACTGGAAAGGTTGGCCGCCAACGTCCTATCTAAAGCCATTTTGAACTAACTCATGTATCGTAGAGAATTCATTAAAAAAGCAACAATAGTCGGAGCGGGCACCTGGCTGGTACCTCGTCTGACTTTGGCTGAACCTCAAGCGGTCATCATCCAGTCAGTCGACTTGTGGAAATGGAAAAATAATCACTTTGTTGTCGTCACTTCCTCTGATGGGGTAAAAGGTATCACACTCACCAACACGCGCATCGACTATTTGTATGGTATTTTCAATGGTTTAGTAAAACCTTTCTTTATTGGAAAGGACGCCAGGCAACTGGAACAACTGATGGAGGGGGTATACCGTGATGAGCGCAACTACAAATTCAGCGGTATGCCTTTCTGGAATTGTGTAGGCCATGTTGAGGTAGCCATTTGGGACTTGCTCGGTAAAACGGACAAGAAACCGGTTCATCAGTTGCTGGGTAAACAACTTCGCACGGAAGTGCCGATGTATCTCTCCAGTCTGACGCGCGAAAACAAAGCAGAAGAAGAGGTGGAGAGAATAAAAGAGAAGTTAGCGCTAAGCGGATGCAAGGCCGTGAAAGTGAAAGTAGGCGGCCGCATGGGTACCGATGTCAAAGCGGAAGAACGCAGCTATAAAATCGTAGAATTGTTGCGCAAGTATTCGGATTCATTAACGATCTATGCCGATGCCAACAGTTCGTTTGATGTGAAGCAAGGTATTGCCATGGGTAAGTTTCTGGAAGCTCATAACGTGGATATTTACGAAGAGCCCTGCCCGTGGGAGGATTTTGAGGCTAATAAAAGAGTAGCAGATGCGCTAAAGAAAATAAAAGTAGCGGGAGGGGAGCAAGACACAAGCTACCATCGCTTTGAGTGGTATTGTAAAAACGATGGCTTAGATGTTCTACAACCGGATACGTTTTACAACGGTGGTATTTTGCGGGGACTTGCTGTTGGTCGACTTTGCGAACAACACAAGAAAGGTTTTGCACCACACTCGCCTAAATCGGATCCATTAGAGGCACCCTTCTTACATCTGGCAGCGGTGAGTCCGGCACTTTATGGTTTTCAGGAGTTTCCACTAACGGCCGTTGGAAAAAGTCAACCGGAGTGGTTTGGCCCGCACTTCACCCTTAAAGAAGGAAAATTGCCTGTTTCGAATGAAGTTGGGTTGGGAGTAACCTACGATGAAAAAATTATTCACGAAGCAACACTGATCACATGATTTCAAGAAAAAGATTCCTTCAAAGTATGGGTATATCTTCCATAGCCATGGCAGCACCCATTTCGTTGGTTGAAGCACAAGAAAAAAAATCCGCAAAGTCTGGTGTAAAAATTACTGATGTAAAAGCATATGCACCCGATAGTGCCACCTATGTAAAAATCGAAACCGATGCAGGCATCAGTGGATGGGGCGAGGGCGATCACGAATCATCACGCATTAACGCGATGATTGTGCAAGAGATTTTGCGCCCTGTCTTAATTGGTCAGGATCCTTTTGATAGTTCGTATGCATGGACAAACATGTTTTTCGAAGGATTTGAGGGAGGCAGCACCGGTTTTGTTCCGGGTGCGGTGGCAGGCGTAGATAATGCTTTGTGGGATTTGAAAGGCCGGCTGCTAAACATGCCAGTATCTAAGTTGCTGGGCAGTAATAAGCTTGAAAAGGTGGCCGTCTACGGTAGTTATGGTAGAAAAAAAGGCAAGGGCTTCAAAACGATTGATGAAATGGTGCGGGAAGGGATGGCGTTTGTGGAGCAGGGTTATAAAACCGTCAAAACACGCATGCAGCTATATGACCTCGGGCGAAACCCCGAAGGCAATTACACATACGAATGCGTGAAAGCTGTTCGTAAAGCGATAGGAGATCAAATAGACTTGTTCGTTGATTTTAATAATGGATACACCGCAGGTAAAGCCATTGAATTGGGTTTGCGATTGTACGAGGAGTTTAACGTAAAAGTGATCGAAGAACCTGTAAGTAGTATGGACTATCCGGGTCTTCGGCAGGTGGTGGAAGCACTTCCGTGCGAGGTAAATGCCGGGGAGCACGAGTACAACAAGTGGCAGTTCCGCGATTTGATTACGATAGGCAATCCAGATTGTTTAAACGTAGACGTTATCAAGTGTGCTGGTATTACGGAGTGCTACAAAATTGCAGCCATGGGTCATGCGTTTGAAAAAGAAGTGATGGTACACAACACTCGCCCAACACTCGCCACGGCTGCGAGCTTAAATCTATTGGGTGCAATCCCCAATGCGGCCAAAGTGCAGGAATTCAGTGGCATGCGACCTGAATTGAATTTATCAACATTTTTTCACAACTCCCTGAAATTTGAAAATGGGTTTTTATTTGTTCCTACTGAGCCAGGATTTGGACTAGAGGTGAATGAAAAGGGGATGGAAAAATTTTGGGTCCGATAACCGGCTACCATTCAAAGGATTAGGTGGCATCAAATTTTCTGGTAGGTTCAAACAGAGTAATGGTGGCCACCATTCAGGGGTTATCATACTTTTTTCGTCCTTGGTTATATGAGAAATGCTCTTGTCTGCCTCTTCATTGTTTTTTTTATTTCGGATGCCACCGCTCAGGAGCTAAAACCTGGCGGCCTTCAGGGCGATAAACCTTTGTTACTGACACCCTCAGCTGAAGAAAACAAAAAGAATGAAGGGCAATCAGTCTATAAGGTTGACTACTTTGGTTTTAAAGAAACCGATCGCAGCTTCCAGTTTACGCCAACCCTGCGAGAAAACTGGAATTGGCTGGCGATCTTCAACGCGCCACTGAAAGGCAAAAAAGTTAACACCTTCTTTTATGATAGCTGGGTGGCTACCGATCAACCCAAAACCATGAGCAATGGACGCAGGCGCAACTTCGATCAGGACATTACGAAACTCATTCGCTCCAATGCCTACCATATTGGGTTCCAACGCAGACAAGTGGTGGAAAACGAAATCTTTTTATTGATTGTGAGCCCAATCCGACAAAAAGTAGTGCTGGAGTTGGATGAGAAAACACTGGGTATCAAACGCAGGCTTACCTACGATATGGAAGCGCTCGAAGCGAAGTTCGTCCACATCGTTGTTCCGCCACAAGAGTACACTTCCGTCATGTGGAAGCCTGAACAAATACAACGCAACGTACGCGACATCAGTCAGGGTTGGAAATTTTATAGGGGTGATCTGACCAATGGTGCTTCAGAAGGATTGGATGACACAAACTGGCAATCGATTGATATTCCGCACACGTGGAATGCCGATGAATTGTTTGACTACCGCAATTACCGCGATACCATAGACGTAACCCAAATGATTTACCGTGGCATAGGCTGGTATCGCAAAGAGTTTGTCCTGGATGAGTCATGGAAGGGTAAATATGTTAAAGTAAATTTTCTGGCCGCCAATCAGGTAGCGGAAGTATATCTCAACGGAAACTACCTGGGCAAGCATACCGGTGGGTATATGGAATTCCACTTTGGACAACCCTTTATGAAGTATGTGCGCTATGATAAACCCAATGTGTTGGCTGTGAAAGTGGATAATCGTTTCAGCTACGACATTCCACCTCATACGGCCGACTACAATATGCAGGGTGGCATTTACCGCGAAGTACAATTGATTGCTACCGATCATTCCTTTGTAAAAGAAGCGCGGATCTTCACCCCGAAAGTATCGGCCGAAGAAGCTACCGTGGAAGCCAACATCATGCTACGCAACATGGCCGATAAAGACCGGTCGGTGAAACTCATCACCAATATTATCTCGCCCTATAACGAAATCATTGCTTCCGATGTGCGAAACGTAATGATCAAGGCAGGGGAGAAGCCCGTTTCCAAAATCAACTTCACCATTAAAAACCCGTTGCTGTGGTCGCCCGACTATCCGAATCTCTACCAGGTTTCTGCTGCCATTTATGAGCCAGGTGATTGGCAACGAAACCGAACGTGTATCGATCAGCAATTTTATCCACTTGGCTTCCGCACCGTTTTGTTTGATGCGAGCAAGGGTGTCACGTTGAATGGTAAACCTATTAAACTTAAAGGCGTAAATGTGCATCAGGACTTCATGCACAAAGGCTGGGCAGTTGACAAACAGCAGAAGCGCGAAGATTTTATTCTCATCAAAAAAATGGGCGCCAATTATGTACGCCTTTCACATTATCCTCACCATCCCTATGTAATGCATTTGTGCGACAGTCTCGGACTGATGGTGTGGTCTGAAGTACCTGTGGTGAATACCATTGGCCGCGAAAAATTTATTGAAAATGCGGTAAGCATGATGGATGAGTTGATTGCACGCGATATCAATCATCCCAGTATTATTATGTGGGGTGTGGGTAATGAATACTATCGCAACTTTTTTACCAAGGAGGATGCTGAATATGCATTGAAGTGTACACAGGCCGTGGCGAAGAAAGCCAAAGAGCTCGATCCCTATCGTCCTACTGTGCAAGCCCAAAACGACTTGATTGACGAGCGGATTTTGCCCCTTACCGATATTCAGGGACGCAACCGATACTTTGGTTGGTATGAAAAAACCTATAGTGAAGTTGACCATGAGTTAAAGGAAGAACACAAGAAACATCCCGATTGGAAAGTGCTCGTAAGCGAATATGGTGCAGAGGGTAAGTACGCCTACCATCTCAATGAGCCAGCCTTGTTTGATCATAGCGAGTCGTATCAGATCAATCTCCACAAAGCATATTGGAAGGCCATCCGTGACAACGATTTTATATTAGGTGGCACGATCTGGAATATGTTCGATTTTGCCTCGTTTGCCAAGGTGGGAAATATTCCGCATGTTAATCAAAAAGGAATGATGACATACGACCGAAAGCCGAAGTCAGTATATTTTTATTACCAAAGCGAGTGGACTACCGAGCCAATGATTTATATCAACTCTCACACCTGGACACATCGCTATGGCCAGCCGGGCGAAAAACAACCCGTGGAAATCTTTAGCAACTGCGAAAACGTGGAGTTGTTTGTCAATGGTAAGTCTCAGGGAATTCGGAGAAAGGTGGATGGCTTTCTCTGGTTAACCGAATTTACACCAGGTACTCACGACTTAAAGGCTGTGGGGACAAGAGAAGGGGAGACAGTAAAAACCAGGATGCAACTAAATTTTATTCACGGCACAGACCAGAAAAAAGAGAAAACCGTTGGTAAAGGAGATGGGTAGTGAAAGTTAAACCACGGCTCGGGAAGGCGAGATTACTTTCAGGTTTTACTTTATGTCTTTGCAGTGGTCTCTTACCATGATACCTACGCACTGTGTGAGTGCGACCCGGCATCAATGATAGACTTTAACGCATTGAGAGCCCGGGTTTCGGATTCGTCCACTTTACCATCGGCATTGATGATGTCATACATATCCGTGTAAATCTTATAGCGCTGGGTAAATTTGACTTCGTTAAAGTGTTTGAATGACTCCTGAATGAGGGTGGGTAAATCGTCCGGATTTAGCTTTTTGTATTCCTGAATGGCTGCCGAAAGTTTCCCGGAAGGATTGTTTTCGGATGGAAAAAGTTTAGGTAGCTTCTCCAGAATCACGTCCTGCTCGGAAGGGTGGTAATACCCATCAGCATGGGCCATGTGGATGTATAAAAAAAGTGCAAAATCAGAAAAAGTGGAATGAATGACCATAAGGCTCAATTATGATGTAAGAAAGATGTACTAAAAGTAATAAAAAAGGCTTCATGTCTAACATGAAGCCTTTTTTTGTTCAAAAAAATGATATTACATCATTCCGTCCATTCCTCCGGGAGGCATGGCAGGTGCTTCTTTTTTCTCAGGTATTTCTGATACCACCGCTTCGGTAGTTAGCAGCAATCCTGCAATAGAAGCGGCATTTTCAAGCGCCAGACGCGATACTTTAGTCGGGTCGATGATTCCGGCATCAAAGAAGTTTTCAAACTTGTTTTCACGAGCATTGTAGCCAAAATCCTTCTTGCCATCACGTACTTTATTAACGATTACAGAAGCTTCCTGACCAGCATTTTCAGCGATCACCCGTAGCGGAGACTCCAACGCCAGGCGGACGATGTTTACACCAGTAGCCTGATCTTCATTTTCAGTTACCACATTCTTCAGGGCCTCAATCGCACGGATATAGCCTACGCCACCTCCTGGGATAATTCCTTCTTGTACGGCTGCGCGGGTAGCATGCAACGCATCATCCACACGATCTTTCTTTTCTTTCATTTCCACCTCGGTAGCTGCACCAATGTAGAGGATGGCTACGCCACCGGATAACTTGGCCAAACGCTCCTGTAGTTTTTCTTTATCATAGTCAGAAGTAGTAGCATCGATCTGAGCTTTAATCTGACCTACACGTGCCTGGATATCAGCTTTTTTGCCGGCTCCGTTCACGATGGTTGTATTATCCTTGTCGATGTTTACTTTCTCGGCACGGCCCAGGTATTCCAATTTAGCATCTTCCAGTTTCATACCGGTTTCTTCGCTGATCACTTTTCCACCGGTTAAGATGGCGATATCTTCCATCATGGCCTTTCTGCGGTCGCCAAAGCCAGGGGCTTTGACAGCAGCTACGCGCAAGGCACCGCGAATCTTGTTTACCACCAGGGTAGCCAATGCTTCGCCTTCCACTTCTTCGGCAATGATCACCAGCGGTTTGCCGGTTTGGGCAGTTGCCTCCAGAATCGGAAGTAATTCCTTCATCGAGGAAATTTTCTTGTCGTAGATCAGGATATAAGGATGATCCAGGTCAGCCTCCATTTTCTCGGTGTTGGTAACAAAGTAAGGGGAGAGGTAACCGCGATCGAACTGCATACCTTCTACAGTCTTTACTTCGGTTTCTGTTCCTTTGGCTTCTTCTACGGTAATCACACCGTCTTTCCCTACTTTCTCCATCGCCTCGGCAATCATCTTGCCAATAGCGTTATCATTGTTAGAAGAAATAGTAGCTACCTGAGCAATTTCCTGAGAGCCTTTGATATTTTTGGATTGCTTGGCCAGGTTTTCGACTACGGCAATGACAGCTTTGTCAATTCCGCGCTTCAAATCCATCGGGTTAGCTCCGGCTGCCACATTTTTAATACCGTGGGCAAAAATCGCCTGGGTCAATACGGTGGCAGTGGTAGTACCATCACCGGCAGCATCGGCTGTTTTGGAAGCTACTTCCTTTACCAATTGGGCACCCATATTTTCTACCGGGTCTTTCAATTCGATTTCTTTAGCCACAGACACACCGTCTTTGGTAACGGTAGGGGCTCCAAATTTCTTGTCAAGAATGACGTTACGGCCTTTAGGTCCGAGGGTCACTTTTACTGCGTCTGCGAGTTTGTCTACGCCTCTTTTGATGCGATCACGGGCGTTGGTATCGAAGGTTATTTCTTTTGCCATAATTGATTGATTTAATGTGAATTAGATAGTTCCAAAGATGTCAGAGTTTCTCATGATCAGATACTCTTTACCGTCAATGGTAAGTTCGGTGCCAGAATACTTTCCATAAAGAATATTGTCGCCAACTTTAACAGTCACAGGCTTATCCTTCAGACCATCTCCCACTGCGATGACTTTTCCTTTTTGGGGCTTTTCTTTGGCTGTATCAGGGATAATGATGCCGGAGGCTGTTTTGGCCTCAGCAGGAGCTGCCTCAACCAGCACTCTGTCTTCGTTTGGTTTAAAGTTGATTTTTGCCATATGGTTTTAAAATTTAGTTAAAGGTTTTAACACAGCGGCCAAGCAACGATAATTATGCCATAGTGCCAGATTGCTTTAAAACAGGCGATTTGTCAGTTTTTAAGCCAAAAAACTGTCATTCACGAGATAAGGTCAAAAGAAGACTGACAGATAAGTAGATCAAAATGTCAGACTCTTCGGAATTGACAGTCTCCAGGTTTTTAAGTAACTAGTCGGATAAAACCGGTTTTTCTTATGGAAACATTAAAACCTACCTGGCTAACGGATGGCTGGATTGATTTTGAGTATAAGAAATACATGCTGTTGGCTTACCTTAAAAAAGCCAGCGAAGCGTTTGGAAGAGTTGAGCTTTATCCCACGCTCTCCGACCTGATTTTTCATTACCGAAATCTGCTTCAATTAAAAGAAAACAAAAGACTGTTAGCGTCTTCTTTCCCGAAAGAACTGACTTCCACCGGTATCAAAACGCTGGAGTTAACCTATAAACAAATGGTGGAAGACGATGAACTGATGAAAGAATTGGAAAGTATTCTGGAGTATTCTATTCCCCGGATCAAATCTTCTGTAGAGGAAGGTTCGGAGGTATACGAGCAGATTGAAAGTCATTGTGAGATTTTGCCGGTTGGCCTCATTCCTTTGTACACGCATGCCGGGTATATGTTTATTGCGCAGCCGCCTGCAGCCGATACCGACATTTATGCCTACCAGATAACGATGTTTGATCATGACAATAGTCGTGGACTACACACGCGCTTCTTAGCTCGCGAGACACGCAGCCTCTCGAATACCTACGAACGTATGAAAATGGAGTTGGTGCGATCATTTACCGATATGCCCAACCCATGTGTTTACGTAGTGGAAAGCAAACTCAAGGTGCCGCAGGAACCTACGCTACTCCCCATTGCCAAGCGGTTGTTAATCAAGCATATTACAAAAGAAGCCTGAAACGAAGAAGCCCTTGATTTGACAAGGGCTTCTGAAAATTTATTGATTAATCAGCCTATTTAACGCTGTCATTAACTGGAGGAAGTTCAACCGAAGGAGCAGTGGTTTGCTGACCTTTCGAACTTTCTAAAATTTCGCTGGCGGGTGAAGAAGAAACGCCTCTGGAAACAAAACTGGTAGAAATGGAGATCACCATAACCGCAATCGAAAAGCCCCAGGTCAATCGCTCTAACAGATCGCCCGTCTTTTTTACGCCAATCAGATTGCTGGCTCCCGAACCTCCAAACTGGTTAGTTAAGCCACCGCCTTTGGAATTTTGAGCTAACACAACCAATACCAGAAGCACTGAGAAGAAAATGGCTAAACCGATTAAAATACCCATGATTACTATTTCTTTAAATCTTCAATTTGAGCCGCAAAGTAAGCCTTTTTCTGGGGATATTTCCAAATTAGCTTTTTGAGCACCTCGATTGCTTTTTCTTTTTTGCCTTGTTTTAGAAGGATTTCCACGAGCGTTTCAGAAATGATGCTGTCATTAAATTCGGTGAGGCTAGCCATCAGGTCTGGGGCTTGTTCGCTCAATTGCTCTGGTTTGGGGCGGGTGATGGTGGGTTGAGTTTTGATAAATTGATCAATAATCTCCTGTTGTTCTTTCTGATGAGTTCCTTCAGGCTTTACCTTTTTTTTTGTGGCTTTGATTTCATCAATGATTCCGTCTGTCCCCTGTTCTTTGGGAATCAATTTATCTGTGCTGATGGGCTTTTCACTTTTGGCGGTTGACTTGGCATTCACCTCAGGCTTTATGCCAGCGGAAGTTCCATGCTCTAATTGAGAGACGACTTCTTCATACCGATGCATCGACTCATGCATTCTGGAAATATCCTTCAGGACGTCTTCCAATTGTATAGCATTGTTCGAAGCAACTGGAATCTCAACTTTTGGTCGTGCGTCTGTCTCCAGTTTCTGAGTTTCTGTGACCAAAATGATCTTATTTTCTTGATGATTACTAAGGGTGTCATCTGCCAGCGTTACTACCTCACGCGCGCGGGGTGGTGCAGACATGATCGACTTTAACACACTACGGTCAGCCGTATAGATGGCGCTCAGTTGCAAAAGAGTGTCTTTCTGATCAATACTAAGATCATGGGCGGCACGCGCAGCCAGGCTGTGAAGTACCTGACTGTAAGGAAACTGTTTGTTTAAGAGAATCAATGATTCTGCTTCTTCGGCTGTGAGCGAAGTATAGTTATGAAGCAGGTGATAAAACTCTGATTTGGTCACACGCAGCCGTTGTGGGTAGGTAAAAGTATGAAATTATCTTTTACTGTCAACGAAGGTATCAAACCATCTGATTACCAGTTAGCTACAGTTGCATTAAAAATATCAATCAGGATCTGGTCAAAGATTTTTCGTTCCAGTCTTTCCTGCACAGAGGTCAACTCCTCATCGTTCCCAAAATCATCATAAAAGCTAAAAGTGCGATCCTTAAAGCTGTTGGTCGGGACCAGCGTGTCAACATAGTTTACCTTCACGGTGATCGTCAGGCGAGTCTGGGCTGCCGTACTTAGATTTTGAGCATTGCCGGAAGCAACCGGTGCTACAGGGCTGATCCGATAGTCGGAAACGATTCCTTCGATCTGTAACTCTCCGTTTTCAGCTACAATGCTCAGTTGCGAATTTTGCTGGTAATAATCTTTAAGCCGGTTGGTAAAATTTTGACCAATATTAGCAGGTCCTAAATCGGTGTTATTGAAGAAGTCATCCACCTGAATGGTTTTGGCGGCTGTGGCGGAGCCGGTAAAGGAATAAATTCCACAGTTGCCAAACGTAGCCATGAGCGCTAGTAAGCACAGGCTTTTGATCACACGAAGGCTACTCTTCCAATTCATATTCCTTGATTTTCCGATACAGCGTACGTTCAGAGATACCCAAATCGCGTGCCGCATATTTTCGTCTGTTATTGTTTTTACGAAGAGCCCGAACAATCAGCTCTTTTTCTTTCTTTTCAATGGACAGAGAGTCGTCTTCTGCAATGTGGCTGATGTCCTGCACTTCTTCCACCAGATCGTTATCTTCTGTGGAAGTGTTAGAGGGGATTGTCAGAACCATGGGTTCTTTGGAATGAACATGTTCCGTGGTTTCCAGGGCAGGATTTTCAAAAAGATTGGTATTCTCCTTAGAGACCGATAGAGTGGAGGCGCTTACACCTTCCATCACAATCTTTTTCAGGTCATTCACATCCTTACGCATCTCAAACAGCACTTTGTATAAGATTTCACGTTCGCTCAAACTCTCCTTGGTGGCGGAATCATATAACGCAGGCAAGGTTGGTTGCTTGGGCAGATACAACTGAAGAATTTCCCCGTTAACCTCCTTTTGATCGGTAGAAAGAACAGATATCTGATCAACCAGATTCTTTAATTGACGGATGTTACCCGGAAAACGATATTGTAAAAGAATGGCTTTGGCATCATCGGTAAGAACGATGGGTTTGACTTTATACTTTTCCGCAAAATCAGTCGCAAACTTGCGAAACAACAGCTCCACATCTTTGCCACGTTCGCGAAGGGCAGGTACAAAAATAGGCACCGTATTGAGTCGGTAGTATAGATCTTCCCGAAACTTGTTTTGCTCTACTTTCAACAGCAGGTTAACATTGGTAGCGGCCACTACCCGCACATCGGTTTTTTGAACTTTGGAAGAACCGACTTTGATAAACTCACCGTTTTCGAGCACACGGAGCAATCTGGCCTGAGTGGCCAAAGGCATTTCTCCGATCTCATCTAAAAAAATAGTTCCCCCATTGGTCACTTCAAAGTAGCCTTTGCGAGCTTCATGTGCCCCGGTAAAAGACCCTTTTTCGTGCCCGAAGAGTTCGGAGTCAATGGTTCCTTCAGGAATAGAACCGCAGTTAATGGCGATGAACTGGCCGTGTTTGCGCGCGCTGAGGTTGTGAATGATTTTTGAAAATGACTCCTTCCCGCTGCCGCTTTCACCAGTAATCAGTACGGACATATCCGTAGGAGCCACCTGCATGGCTACCTTGACGGCATGGTTCAGGGCAGCCGAACTGCCGATGATCCCAAATCGCTGTTTAATACTTTGTATTTCTGAATCTGTAATAGCCATAGTTCTCAAATCATGATGTTACCGGGCGGCCGATCAACGTGCCCCCGGTACAACTTTCAACCAATACGTTTACATAGTCGCCTTTCTTGAACGTTTCTTTCGGAAACACCACCACTTTGTTGGCAGTATTCCGGCCCTGCCAGAAATCGGATGATCTTTTGGATTCACCCTCAATTAAAACCTGATGGACTTTACCCACATCGCGCAGATTGCTGAGCAGGGAATGTTCGTTTTGTTTTTTGATGATTTCGTTAAGCCTTCGTTTTTTCACCTCCTCCGGAACATCATCTTTCCATTTTTTGGCAGCCAGCGTGCCAGGACGTTCAGAGTAAAAGAACATGTATGAAAAATCATACTTTACAAGGTCCATCAATGATAAGGTCTGCTGATGTTCCTCTTCCGTCTCAGTACAAAAACCAGTGATCATATCGGAAGATATGCCGCAGTCGGCACCAAGAATCTCTCTGATTTTAGATACCTTCCCAAGATACCATTCGCGACTATACCCCCGATTCATTAACTCCAGTATCCGGCTGCTTCCGCTTTGTACCGGCAGATGAATGTAGTTACAGATATTCTCATATCGGGCCATAGTGTACAACACATCATCAGTAATGTCTTTCGGATGAGATGTAGAAAACCGGATTCTCAGCAAAGGATTGATCTGTGCCACCATTTCCAGAAGGTTGGCAAACGTGACAACCTCGTTGATTCCTTTTTTTTCCAACCAGGCTTTGTTATTTTCTTCCGGACTCCATTTATACGAATCCACATTTTGCCCCAGCAACGTGACTTCCCGGTAGCCCTTGTCAAACAGATTCTGAGCTTCGGCCAGAATGGATTGAGGATCGCGGCTGCGCTCTCGCCCACGGGTGAAAGGAACGACACAAAATGTACACATGTTGTCACAGCCCCGCATGATGGAAACAAAAGCAGTGACGCCATTGGAGTTCAGACGTACGGGCGAGACATCGCCATACGTTTCTTCACGGGAAAGAAACGTATTGACGGCTTTTTGCCCTTCATCTACCTGAAGAATCAACCCGGGTAAATCCCGGTAGGCATCCGGACCGGCTACCAGGTCTACGATTTTTTCTTCCTCCAGCCATTTGGTTTTCAGGCGTTCGGCCATGCATCCCAGCACACCAACCATCAGTTCCGGTTTGTGCTTTTTCAAGCCATGGATATGCAGGAGGCGGTGACGTACGGTTTGCTCTGCTTTTTCCCGAATGGAACACGTGTTCAAAAAAACCAAATCCGCTTCCTCGATGCGGGAAGTAGTATCAAACCCCTCTTTTTCCAGAATCGATGCCACAATCTCACTATCGGCAAAATTCATCTGGCATCCATAGCTTTCAATGTAAAGTTTCCGAGCCTTGCCCATGCTGGAGTCGTTCAACACATTCACCTTTTGCTCCTGATCTTTTTCTTCCAGAAAACTTATATCGGAAATTAAATTCTCCATGAAATCCACTTTGGGATGCAAATTTAAGATATTTTGCCTCATGAAATGACAACTTGTCAGTAAATCAGATAATTCTTAAAAAAGTTCACTGAGTATGGCTATTGTGCGAGCATTAAGAGGTTTTGAGCCTCGTTTTGGGAAGGACTGTTTTCTGGCCGAAACAGCTGTAGTGGTGGGGGAAGTGGTGATGGGTGATCGGTGTACCGTCTGGTATCATGCCGTAGTGAGGGGAGATGTTCACTCGATTACAATCGGGGATGATACCAATATTCAAGACGGGGCTATTATTCACTGTACATATCAGAAAGCAAAGACCGTGATTGGTAACAAAGTTTCCATTGCTCATCAGGCGGTAATTCATGGATGCACCGTTGAAGACGAGGTTTTGATTGGCATGGGAGCCATCGTTATGGACGATGCCGTGATTGGCACAGGATCGGTTATTGCGGCTGGTGCTATTGTATTGCCGGGAACAAAGGTGGAACCCGGGAGTATATATGCGGGGATACCCGCCAGAAAGATTAAGGATGTGGGTGCCGAGATGAAAGCCGTGATTGAACGAACTGCCAAAAACTATCCGATGTATGCAGCGTGGTACAAGAATCAATAATGGTACCAGTTGATCCCCTCACTTAAACTAACAGAAGATCTCCAAAGCAGTGTCATTGATCGAAAAAAAACCAACCTTATGGTGAATTTGCAAAGTTATTTCTATATTGAATCATGAGCAGTGCATCAGACCTTCCGGAAAACACTATTGCTGAGTTTAAAAACAAACTAAGAGCCTCAGGGCTGCCTTATCAGTTGGTAGAGGAAGAAGATACCAGTGATGAATATGCGCATTTTCGTTTTATCGGAGCCTATGAAGGAAAAGAAGTGATATATGATGCCGTGATTTATACCCTGAGGTTGCAGCATGAAAGTGAGGTATTTGAGTTGGCAGAACATCGCGCGGCACAACATTTTCCTCAGTACAAAAAGATATCCTATCAGGAAGACGAGAACGGAAACATGGAACCGTTGGATGCCCTGGAAGAAGAAATCGGACTTTATATGGCAGAAGTAATGGTGGAGTTGGAGGAGGAGGGTGAGATAAAGGTAAAAGAGCATGTGGACATCGACATACATGCCGAAGGGGGTATTGGCCTGGACATTGGTTTGAAAGTGGATAGCATCACGGCCGAAATCATTGAAAAATTTATTCGTGAATTCAACGAGGATCGTCTGGTATTGGATGATTCTTTTTACTCCTTTCAAACACACGAGCCCCGTACTACCTAGCCTGGGGAGCATAACCGACCCACTAAACCCGGCCAGAACTTTTCAAGTCGCCAAAGCTGTTTATATTTGCGGCCTGAAATACGAATTACCTGAAAATGAAAAACCTACCCCTTGCCCTGAATGCGGTTTTGCTAATTGCTGTGGCCGTTCTTTATTATTTACATTTTTCGAGTGACCGCCCCGCTCCGATACCTACCGATGGCAAAGCAAGCACATTAAAATTGGCGTACATTAACTCGGATACCGTTTTGAAGTACTACGATTATTATAAAACAACCTTGACTCAGTTGGAAAATAAATCCAAAACCCTGGATCAGGATTACCGAAACAGAGCGCAGAGCCTCCAGAACGATATCAATTCTTATCAACGCAATCTGGGTAATATGACTATCGGTCAGGCGAAAGCAGCCGAGGAGCAATTGGCTGCCAAACAACAAAACCTGAGAGTTCATCAGGAGCGTCTTTCACAGGAGTTGATGAGTGAAGAGGCAAAAGTAACGGAAGAACTTTATAAAAAAGTAACCAGCTATTTGAAGAAATATGGAGAGGCCAATGGCTTGGAAATCGTCATGAAGTTTAATCCGGGAAGTGATGTTCTTTATGGAAGCAATAATCTGGACATCAGCATGGAGGTAGTCAAAGGACTGAACGAAGATTATAAAAACGAATTAGCCACTCCAGCCACGGGTGTAAAACCCGACTCCACAGGAGTGAAGAAATAGTTTCTGGATAGAGAAATATGGGAACCGGCTCAAAAGGCCGGTTTTTTTTGTACCTTGCCTCATATTTTTTGCGTGTGATCCGTTCGTTACTGGCACGTTTACAAGTCCGCCCGGAAGAAGATACCCAGGTTTTGCTGATGTTAGGCATGGGTTTCTTTATTGGGATTTTTATTGCTACTTATCAGGTAACAGCCGAATCGTTGTTTATCAATGAGTTGAGTGATCAATTGGATAAAGCCTTTTTGATCTCCGGACTTTTGGGAATCCTTGTCACGCTCTTGTTTTCAAATTTTCAGAACCGGGTTCGCTTCATTGCACTTTCCATATCCTCGATTGTATTGATCGTGGCGGTTACCACATTTGTCTATATCGCCTACCACACAGGCGAAGGGCAGGCCAAAGGAGATGTGCATAATTACATTCTGTTTGGAATGTTTTGTTTGACAGGCCCGATCACCGCTATCCTTCTGCTGTGTTATTGGGGTGTTTTTAGCCGGTTGTTTGATTTTCGTCAGTCCAAAAGAATTATTGGATGGATCGATACGGGACAGCTATTAGCCATCATCATTGCCAACTTCGCAATTCCTGCTACCTCAGCCTTTTTTCCGGATACGTCTAATTATCTGATCGTTTGTAACGTCAGCATATTAGGAGCGCTGATGTGTCTGATTTCCGTGGCGTCACGCTTCAATCTGAGCAGCAGTGGGTTATCTACTGATTCCACCGTGCGCCAGCAGACCAAGTTCAAGGTTATTTTTAAAGATCGGTACATTGTCTTGCTGAGTTTTTTCCTGATTGCCAGCATGATTACCTATGTTTTTAATCAGTTCTCGTTTCAGACATTACTGAATCAACAGTATCCCCAGCAGCGCGACCTGACGAACTTTCTGGCTTTTTTTAACGGTACCATTTACGCGCTGAGTTTGGTCATGCAAACCTATGTTAACGATCGGCTGCTAAGCAACTACGGGTTGCGCATTTCCTTGTTTTTATTACCCGTGGTAGTGGGCTTGCTTTCGCTGGCCGCACTGGGAACAGGATTGGTTTTTGGATACATACCAGAGGCCGGATCCACCACTTTTATCTTCTTCTTTTTACTGGTTGCGCTGACCCGTTTGTTTAATGGAATGTTCCGAGAGTCGCTGGAGAGCCCGGTTTTTAAACTTTTGTTTATTCCGCTGGATGCCCGGTATCGGTTCAACATTCAATCCAAAATAGAAGGAGTTATTAATGAATCCGGACGATTTATTGCCGGCCTGGTCATTTTTGTGTTTTCGCTAATACCATTTTTTCAGATCATTTGGATTCCCGCCATTGTCATTGCTCTGGTAGCCATTTACTTTTTAGTTATTCAAAAACTTTATGCGGGATATAAAGGAAAAATTCGTCTTAAACTTGAGTCCAGTGATTATCAACAAGACAAGCTGGAAATAGGATTTACAAAAATCACTCAGCGATTAGAGACGTTTCTTTCGCAGGATACTTCTCGAGCTATCTTTTCGATTAAGCTGTTGGAGAAGATTAATCCTGCCAACCTTTCCCAATGGGTAAACTCGTTGATGCGTAACCCGAAAGAAGAAGTAAAAGAATATGCTCAACGAAGATTGAATGAAATGAAAGGACTTTCCGTCAGTGATTCGTATGTGATACGGATGGACAGGAGCCGGGTGGAAGACCCTTCTAAAAAACTATTATCCAAAGGCGATCTGGACCTCATTATCAATAGCGGTGGAGATATTACCCGCACCCGGATTCAACGGTTGGCCCGATCTTCGGAAATTAATGATCGACATTATGCCGCAGAACTTATTTTGCACACCGAGTCCGATGACAGCATGGCTTTTTTGATCGAATTGTTGCACGATCCCGAACCGAAAGTCCGGAACTCTGCGATCACCACTTCGAGTAAAAAGTATAATAGTGAGGTAATCTTCTCGCTGATTGATAGCTTGAATAACCCCCTCCATAGTAATCAGGCCACCAATGCGCTGGTTCTCATTGGAGGGGCTTGTTTACCCCATCTGGATAATGCATTTTATCGTTCCGGGCAAAACACGCAAACGATGATCCGGATCATTCAGGTGATGGGCCGGATCGGAGGCCAAAAAGCCAAGGATTCTTTATGGAATAAAATTGACTATCCGGATAAAGTAATTGTTTCTCAGGTTTTGCTTTCTCTGGGAGAAGCTGGATTTAAGGCCGGGATGTCTCAAATTACCCGTATCAAGTTTGCGATTGAATCGGACATTGAAGACATTACCTGGAATCTGACCGCCATTCAGGAATTGCAGGGGAATGCTAAGAATATTCAGGTGATTCAGGCGCTTGAGCGTGAAATCCAAAGCGACATTGAACATATCTACATGCTTCTGGCGATGTTGTATGATACGCGCTCCATACAATTAGTGAAAGAAAACATTGAAAGTGGCACGACCGAGGGAACTACCTATGCTGTTGAACTACTGGATGTGTTCCTGTCGGATCAACTCAAACAAAGAGTAATACCCGTCCTGGATGACCTCACCGTTCGGGAGAAAATTAACCGATTGGAAATCTTTTTCCCGACAACACAATTGGACGAAAAGTTGTATCTCAAATTCTTAATTAATCGGGATTTTACACAATCTAACCGATGGACAAAGGCCTGTGTGCTAAATCAGATTGGAGAACAAGGACTCGGAGCGTTTTCACTGGATTTGATTGCTCAATTGTTTAATCCGGATTTACTTATTCGTCAGGCGGCTGCCCGTGCTTTGTATCAGATTAACCCTGAGTTGTATAACGAAAATGTTGTCAGGTTGGGAGAAGACGAGAAAAGGCGATTGGATCGGGTAGTTGTTTCTTCTGCTGAAAACAGAATTATGTTGTATGATAAGATCATCTTTTTCAAAACGGTATCTGTTTTTGAGGGTATTCCGGGCATTGGTCTGTCGTTTTTAGCTGATATATCTTTTGAGACCTTTCTTCTCAAAGATCAATCGATGTCCATTGATGAAAAAGTGAACAATGATTTTTTGATTGTTTACAGCGGAGTAGTTCAGTTCTACAATAAGGGCAAATACATACAGGATTTTACCAAAGGCCAGTTTATAGGTGAAATGGTTGCTCAATCAGGTTTTGCTCAAGCCAACCATATCCTCGCCAAAGAACCCACCATTTTACTCAAGTTTAACAAGGACAGATTTTACGAGCTCTTATCTGATAATGTTAAGCTTGCGGATAAAGTTTTGGAATATATCTGATTTTGACTAGTTTTCAGGGATTTTTTGCTAGTCGGAGAGGTTAAGAGGGCTATTTTTTAAGCTGGAATTCTCGTAGAACCTTGAAATCTTCGATAGTTTGATTACTTTTCAAGTTGCTAAATAGGTTAGATGCTTAATTACTCAGTCAAAGTTGGCCATGAGGAGGAATTGGGGTCAGAGCCAATGCGTCAATTCAGCATTGGTTTGAATCCTTTTCCAGGATTACGTCCATTCACGATTGACGAATCGCATCTGTTTTTTGGTCGCGAGGGTCAGGTTGATGAAATCCTGGAAAAGCTGGGAAAAAATCACTCTGTGACCGTCATGGGCTATTCGGGCAGTGGTAAATCCAGTCTGATGCATTGCGGATTGGTTCCTACGCTCTATGGCGGATTTATGACCAATCAGGGCCCTCATTGGATAGTTCTGATTGTCCGACCAGGCAATGCTCCGATTGAAAATCTGACGCAGGCCGCTATTAAACTTTTACTAGACAGTAATCGCATTTTACCGGAAGATGTCCACATTCATCGAGCCATCATTAGCTCCGTTCTCAGAAGTGGCTCTAATGGACTGGTGGAACTGACCAGCTATCTCCAAACGGAACTGAAAGAGAACGTTTTCTTTTTGGTAGACCAGTTTGAAGAGTTGTTTCGATTCAAATCCAATGGAGGTGAAGAATCTGAGAACGAGGCATTGTTGTATACCAACCTGGTGATTCATGCCGTTCATCAGCGCGACCAGCCGGTGTATGTGGCGCTCAATATGAGGTCAGATTTTATTGGTGAGTGTGCTGCCTTTCCTGGATTGGCCCAGATGATCAATGAAAGTAATTACTTGGTGCCTCAAATGACGCGTGATCAAAAACGGCTGGCAATCGAAGGCCCGGTGGCCGTAGGAGGCGGTCAGATTTCTCCTCGGCTGGTCAAAAGGCTGTTGAGTGATATGGGTGATAACCAGGATCAGTTGCCCATTATGCAACATGCGCTCATGCGCACCTGGGACTATTGGGTGAATAATCACGAGGAAGGCGAACCAATGGACATTCGCCATTATAACTCGATCGGCAAAGTTAGTCAGGCACTTTCACTACATGCCAACGAAGCATTTGATGAGCTGAATACGCGGGAGAAAGAGATTGCCGAGATACTTTTTAAATCCATCACAGAAAAGAATCAGGAAAATCAGGGCATGCGCAGAGCTACCCGATTAGGGGTAGTAGCTGAACTAGCCTCGGCTCAGGAGGGAGAAGTCATTAAAGTGGTGGAGGTATTTCGCAAGCCGGGTAGGTCGTTCCTGATGCCCGGTGGAAATACGGTTCTGAATTCTTCATCCATCGTTGAACTTTCACATGAAAGTTTAATGCGGATCTGGAACCGACTGAACTCGTGGGTGGACGAAGAGCATGAGTCGGCCCATATGTATAAGCGCATCTCGGATGCAGCAGCCATGTATCAGATTGGAAAAACGGGCTTATGGCGACCACCCGATTTGCAGCTGGCATTGAACTGGCAGAAGAAACAAAGACCTACGCGCACCTGGGCTCAGCGATATGATATTGCTTTCGAACGGGCGGTAGTATTTTTGGATACCAGCCGCATCACGTATGAAGCAGAATTAAAAAATCAGGAACTTTTACAACGCAGAATTTTACGGAGATCCCGAATAACCTCGGTGATTCTGGCTATTCTGTTGTTAATTTCCATTGGATTTTTCCTGTACGGTTTTACACAACAAATTGAAGCTCAGAAACAAACGGCAGAGGCAATAGAGCAAGCCAATCAGGCTAAATTAGAGAGAGCGAAAGCCGAGGAAAGCAAATTGCTGGCCGAAAAGCAAACAAAGTTAGCCGTAGAGGCCCAAAAGAAAGTAGAAGCCCGGGAAAAGGAATTAGAAAGTTCATACATAGAATTGCAAGCTGCCTATCGGGAAGCTGAGAGACAAACGGAATTGGCCAAGCGAAGTGAAGCATTGGCGGAGTCTGAACGAGACAATGCTATTGCTGCCCGTGCTGAGGCGTTCAGGAATCTTGAAATTGCCAACGCTGCTACCAAACAAGCAAATCAACAACTATTACTTTCCATCGCTCAGCAATTAGGAGCTAAAGCCGAAGGCATTCAAGACAAAAATATGGCCGGATTAGCGGCCATGCAGGGATTCTTGTTCCACTCGCAAAACGGAGGACGCGAAAGGGATGCATACATTTTCCGAGGGCTATACTACGCCTTGACTAAATTGAACGGACTGAGTTACAATGCGGTGAAAGTGCCAGGTAATTTCCGGAACCGAATGTATGCTTTGGCGGTTAGTCGCACCGATTCCAGATTCTTCACCACCGGCAATGATGGTCGTATCTTTGCTGGCGATTTTGAAAAACTCGAAGCCTCTGAAGAGATTGCGGCTAACGCCTTCCCCAACAGGGTATTGGCGTTAAGTCCGGATGAAAAATATCTGGTGAATGGAAGTGATTCATCCTTTATGCAAATTATTAACCTGACAGCCGCTGGCCGAGATGCAATCATCAAAGTAAAAGGACATAAGGGCTTTGTGAACGAGATCAAATTTTTGCCGTTCAATGGTGGATTTTTGTCAACCTCATCTGATCGAACCATCCGGTTAACTCAGGTGGATGGAACCTCGAAAGTGATCGCGACTTCGCCAGTGGCTATCAAATCAATGGACATTAACGCTGCTGGCACCGAAGTCGTAGCGGTCGCAGCTACCGGCCAAATCATGCGGTTAGATTTACGTACGAATCAGTTGACAACCATCCATACGGAGGCTCCCAACCGTGTTTTGGCGGTGGCCTATCATCCAACGCGTCAGGTAATTGCCTATGGAGTAGAAGTACTTGATGCCAGAGGATCAACCATGCGCGGAACCGTGAAACTTTTTGATTTACGACAAAACAAGGTGTTGAAAAGCCTGGAAGGCCACATCTCAGCAATATCTGATCTGGACTACAGCCCGGATGGTACATTATTGGCAAGTGCCGGATTGGATAATAAACTGCAAATGTGGGTGGTGGATAAAGAAGAAGATTTGCCTATCCTTATGGACAACAATAACATGAACGTTTGGGATATTGCTTTTGCCAAGGGTTCTGATTACCTGATAGCTTCCAGCAACAATGGTGAAATACGTGTTTGGCCAACCAATCCCAAAACTTTGGCAGAACAAATATGTCCCAAACTTACCCGCAACATGACTCCGGAAGAATGGGAGGCTTATGTCGGAAACAATATTGATTACGAATCTACTTGCCGCAGCCTTTTGATCAGTAATTTCTAGTATGATGAAAAGGGGATTTATTTTTTGTGTAAGTGTGTTCATGATCTTTAGACTTTCAGCACAGGAAACGGCTAGTGAAGATTTGCTTACCCGGGCTTCAGGTGAGTTTAACCTGGGGCATTTTGTTGGCATTCCACGAATCTTGACCGACTCTGCCACCCGAAAGATGTCAAAAGAACAAAAGGTTAGAGCCTTTTCGATTTTATCTCAGACCTATCTTGTCCTGGACAAGCCTGCTTTAGCAGACTCAAGCTATCTCGAACTTCTGAGAGCAGATCCTGAATATATCGCCAGCGAAGATAAAGATGCTATTGATGTGGTCTTTCTCAGTCAAAAATTCACCACACGTCCGGTGTTCACACCGCATGCCCGTCTGGGTTTGCCATTTGCCTGGTCAAGCACGATCGTATCCAATTCAACCAGCCCGGTACCCACCGATGTTTCACAATTTTTACGACCAGGATTTCAATTTGGCGTGGGGATGGACTGGAACATAACCGATCAATGGAGCCTTGGAACAGAAGGTGTGCTCTCTTTCCGTTCCTACCGTAAACAAGTTTCGGGTATATCTGATGGTGACGACATTAATGTTATTGACAAACAAACCTGGGTTGACATTCCGCTGTATGTAAAGTTTTCAGATGATAAGGGTAAGTGGAGACCGTTTGGATATGCAGGGGTAGCGTTAAATCTGTTGATTGGGTCACGCGCTACCATCGATTTTGTTAATCGCTCTTCCAGCCAGGGGCAGGAATCACCCGAAGCGGGGCCGGATATCCGTGTAAACCCCAGTCGCTATTTGATTAACCGATCGTTGGTGATTGGAGGTGGCGTCAAATACAAAATAGGAAAGAACTATGTGTTTGCCGACCTGCGGTATATGTATGGCATGACCAATATAACCAAGCCCGAAGGAGTGTATTATCGCACTCAGGGAGATAACCCCCAGGCATTGGTCGAAGAACTGACCAAGTATCAGTATGTATTTGATTTTTTGAGCATCAACTCGGTTACGATATCGGTGGGATATGTATTACCTATTTATCAGCCCCGGATGATTAAGCGAGCCACAACCAGGAAAGTAGCCAAACGACTTTCTGAAACGACCAAAGAATGAAGAGGGTCTTACTATTTGCAACATTTATTTTCTTTTTGGCTTGCGATACGCCCGCGGATTTTGAAGCCAACCAAAAGTACTTTGTGAAATTTTTGGGAGGAGAGGGAAGTCAGGAAGGCGTAGATATGGTGGTAGACGGACAGGGGAATTTCTATATTCTGGGCACATCCACACTTGATCCGGTACGGCAAATCAGTAAAATTTATCTGGCAAAGACAGATTCGGAAGGGAATTTGATTTCAGAGAAGATTTTCTTTAATGATCCCGGAAATGAGGTAAAATATGTTGCTAAAGATTTACTTCTAACAAACAATGGATCGCTAATTGTTCTGGGTTCAATTGTCAACTCTGCAACAGACAGAGATATTTGTGTTTTAAAGGTTGATTTAGAACTTTCTTTGGTGGCTGATGAAGTTGTTCTCAGCGAAGACGTTGACAGTGACGCTGTTCCGGAAGATGAAGTTGGTAACTCAATTCTTGAACTAGAATCCGGAAACCTGGTTATTGTGGGAACCACAACAAATATAATTCCCAAATCAGATGTCAATCCCGGTGATCTGCTAGATAATCTTCAATTATTGTTAACACCTGATTTGCTGAATATAGCAGCACCTGTATGGGAACAGGTTAATGGAAGGCAAGGAGTGGATACCTTTACTGCGTGCTCAGAGATTGATGATAATACGCTTTACATGTTTGGATATAATTCTGTGGAAGGCCCCACTGAGGAAGGATCTGTCAATTTTAGTGTTATCAACACTAATTCAGTTAGCGGATTACAACTAGGTATTGATAAAAGAATAGGATTAGATATCACTGATGAAATTCTTTATTCTGTATCCGAAAGTTCTTTCGGAAGCATTAAACGAATTTTGCTAAGCGGCATTTCAGTAGATCAAACCGGGGCGGCAAATATTTTTGTCGAATCCTTTTTAGGGAATCTGGATTCTAACCCAAGTTCTGGTAATTTATTACCGATAGTGTTGTCTGAGCAGATAGACAGGGATATAAGAAATGTCACAACAACAAATTTATCGAACGGTTCCGGATTCTACCTCATCGCCAATCAACAAGGCACAAGCGTGGGCGAACGTAACATTCTTCTGACCAAGATTGCAAATGATGGAACGCTTGCCTGGCCGGTGCCCGTGATTTTTGGTGGCGAATTTGATGATACCATCGGCTCGGTTACCGAACTTTCGGATGGATCCATTGTAATAGTGGGCACCTTTGGGGTAGGGGGGAATCAGAAAAAAATAGCCCTTTTAAAGGTTAACGCGGAAGGCAAATTCATAGAATAATTCCTGTTTTGAGCCAAATTGGTTACTTTTGGGTGGTATCTGTAATCAAGATTCTGTCGTTGGCCAATATTAAACCTATGCCCTTGAATATAAGGTACTTCATTGATGGATTCGTGGGAAAATCGTCAAGGAAGTATTTTTTTCTCTTCCTGATTTTTCTAAGTGCCTTAAACTCGTTTGGCCAAACAAATACATGGCTTCCTAATACTGGTGGTGATTGGACATCTGGTACCAATTGGTCGTTGGGTGTTCCGCCCACAGCTCTTCATACAGTTGTCATAAATACCGACCAAAGCGGAGATATATTTAACATCCCATCGATCACTATAAACGGTCTTCAAATTAATGGAAATGTGCGACTGGCATCAGTTAGCGCAGTTGAAACTCTTCAAACTACATCCACGTTCACAGTGGCCTCTGGAAAAACCCTGACGACAGGAGTGGATGGTGTGGGCAGCCGATTGAATATAATTTTATTACCCACCTGCGTTGGTTCGATCTCGGGTACAGTAGTTATTGCTTCTGGAACCATAAATCGTTTTTTAGAAAACAACGGAGATCTGACGATCACCAGTACCGGGTTGATTACCGATCGATTTTCGTTTTCGGGTAATGACAGCAATTTTACTCTTACAACCGGAGCCACTCTTCGTGTCGAATCAATTAATGGCATTACCCTAAGTGGTACTTCCGGAGCCATCCAGGTGGCAGGCACTCGAACCTACTCAACCTTGGCAAACTATCACTATGTAGGAAACGCTGCCCAATCGGTAGGTAACGGGTTGCCCGCATCGGTGTCCAGCCTGACAATCAATAATACTGGACCATCGAATGTGTCATTAGTGGGAAATCTTGCAATTACGAATGCGTTAACAGTTTCCGGTGGAAATTTTAACCTCGGTACAAACAATGTTACTTCGGTTGGCTCGGTTTCGTTATCAGGATCAAGTATTATCGGAACAGGAACGTTAACACTGGCAGGTAATATAACTACCACGTCAAGTGTGGCAACGGCTTTGATCAGTGCCCCCATTAATCTAGGGGGAGCGACCAGAACATTTATCGTAGATGATTCACCTGCCATTCCTGACTTGAATGTAACGAGCGCTATTTCAGGTACCGGTGGTATTGTGAAGGACGGAATTGGATCAATGAATTTGGCAAGTGGTTCTAATTCCTATTCAGGTTCGACAACGGTCACAACTGGTATACTTCGGGTGGCCGCAGTGGGAGGTGCCATTCCAAATCCAAGTGCTGTCATTGTAAATTCGACTTTGGATTTAAATGGCAATAACGAAACGGTTGGCTCGCTGTCAGGTTCAGGTTTAGTCACGAACAGTGCCGCAGCGACTACCATTAATTTTACCATTGGTGATGTTAACAGTACTACATTTTCTGGAATTATTCAGAATGGTTCAGGCACCGTCAGTGTTACCAAAGCCGGAAGTGGTTCCTTGACCTTATCCGGGAATAACAGCTATTCAGGAGGAACAACACTAGCATCTGGTGGTTTAAACATTAATAGCCCAACGGCCATTGGAATGGGTACATTAACCTTTAGCGGTGGCACGATAGATAACACGAGTGGAAGCGCTATTACGTTGTCTACCAATAATGCCCTTGCGTGGAACAACGATTTTACGTTCCTGGGTAGCAATGATCTTGATTTGGGTACCGGAGCCATATCTCTACCCAGCAACCGACAAGTGACCGTCAATGCCGGTGTTTTGACGGTGGGAGGAGCAATCGTTGCATCAACGCGCGACCTGACGAAGGCCGGTGCGGGTACTTTAAGCATGGGAAGTAATCCAATAACCATTAATGGGTTGGCGATTAATGCAGGTACATTTATATCCACCTCAGGAAATTTAACACTCTCAGGAAATTTTACCAACGCAGGTACATTTAATAACAACGGAGGAACGGTTCGGTATACTAATGGAGTTTCTCCCCAAGTGGTAGGTGCAGTAACTTATAATAATTTGTTTTTTTCAGGCGGGGGGCAAAAAAATGCTGATGGTCCAATTATTGTCGGTGGAACTCTTACTAACGGATCAGTTTTCGATATGGGCCCTCATCTATTAACATTAGGGGTATCCACATCAAATACAGGCACCATTAGATTTTCAGGCACTTCGAATGGATTGGCAATTCCAACCGGAACTATTACTTACTACGGATCCTCCCAACAGGTTGCTTCCGGTACTTACAATAATCTTGTCATTAATCAATCAGCAGGGCAAGCATCTTTGGGAGGTGGTGTTACAGTCAATGGAGTACTTACGCTAACCAATGGTAATCTTAATCTAAATGGGTTTGACTTAACTCTGGGTAGCTCAGCATCTGTATCTGTTGCATCACCATCTGCTACTCGAATGATTATTGCGTCTGGTGGAGACCGGGTGATCAAGAATTTTTCTGCTCTGGGTACATTCTTGTTTCCGATCGGTGATAACACAGGTTCTGCCGAGTATTCTCCCATTACTGTAAATTTGACGGCAGGGACTGGATTTCCGGCTTCGATTGGAGTATCCGTTATGGATTCAAAGCATCCCAATAATGCCAGTCCAGTTAATTTCCTGACCCGCTATTGGGAGATAACCCCCTCCACCATCGTTGGAGGGATAGCATCTATTTCAGCTACTTATCCAACTACTGATGTATCAGGAACAGAGACTGCCATAAGTGCTGGTCAATTGCGAGGGGTATTTAATCAATCTACAAACCCTTGGGTTAAATTCAGTTCATTGGGCGGTAATACCCTTACGGCTACGGGTGCCAGTTTGTTGTCTGGACAACCGAATGCTTTTACCGGGATAACCGGAGCTCCACCGGTAGCAACCATTACTGGAGGTGGAGTGACCATTTGCATGGGAGGCTCTGTTAACCTGAATACTGGTGTTACAGGAGATGCCTCATTTTTATATAGTTGGGCTTCAGTTCCTTTGGCGGGAGGGCTAAGTGCAACGAATATTCCCAATCCGGTAGTGACACCTACGACCACTACCACCTATACAGTGACGGTAAAAGATGGTAATGGAATTGAGGATACAGATAATACAACCATTACCGTTACCCCGATCCCCACTACACCAAACGTAACCCCAGCCGGTCCACTGACCG
>CAYTNM010000001.1:0-311472 GCA_964439205.1 uncultured Ohtaekwangia sp. | reverse complement strand
TCGAACAGCGGCAGCTACACGGTTATCTCAACAGTATCAGGATGTTCTTCGGCAGTATCGAATGCGGTAGTCATCAACATTGATGCGTTACCGTTAACCACCCCGGTAGTCACGCCAGCGACTACCACTGTTTGCAGCGGCTCAACGGTCACGGTCAACATTGCAGGCAGCCAGGCAGGCATTAACTATGAATTGTTCAACGGAGTTACGTCACTGAGTTCATCGGTAGCGGGCACAGGCGGATCGATCAATCTTGTGACCAGCGCATTAACCGCGAACACTACGATTACTGTACGGGCCACCAATCCAACGACCACCTGTACCACATTACTGAGCGGCACGAGTGTCGTCACCGTTACCCCGATCCCCACTACACCAAACGTAACCCCAGCCGGTCCACTGACCGTTTGCGAGGGCTCATCAGCGATCGTATTAACCAGTGATGCAGCCAGTGGCAACCAATGGTACCGGAACGGTTCACCGATCGGAGGGGCCACCGGCAGCACATTAAACATTACTACCACTCCTTCGAACAGCGGCAGCTACACGGTTATCTCAACAGTATCAGGATGTTCTTCGGCAGCATCGAATGCGGTAGTCATCAACATTGATGCGTTACCGTTAGATCGAGTCGTAAGTGCAATTTCTCCAACCACCATTTGCCAAGGGGGAACGGTCACACTTCAAATAACAAACGCTCAAGCAGGTATCAATTATCAGATCCTCGATCAGGTGAATAATGTAGTGAGTAGTATCCAGGTAGGGTCAGGAGCTGACCTATCGATCATCACAAATGCATTGACAACTACTTCGAATCAATTATCCGTACGAGCAGTGAATGCCTCCACCGGATGTACATTATCATTAACAACTGTTCAAAACATTACTGTTCAACAAGCTCCCACTCTGGCAAATGCTGGTGTTGATCTGGAAAGATGCGGCTCAGGTTCCATTACCCTTGCTGGAAATTTGCCTGCCATTGGAACAGGTATCTGGTCCATTATTTCAGGAACCGGAGGGTCATTTGCTAACATCAGTTTAAATAACACACAATTTACCGGAGCAGCGGGTCAGGTATATACACTGGCCTGGACAATTTCAAATGGCGTTTGTCCCGTAAGTACAGACAATGTAATTGTAACGGTAACAACTCCGCCAACAGTGTTTGCAGGAACCAATGAAAGTATCTGTGAGAACAATGTATTTAACTTTTCTACTCAAAGCATTGGGGCCTCCGCCAGTAATTTTAGTTCTTTAAATTGGACACATACCGGGCTAGGAACTCTGTTTAATTCATCATCTTTAACGCCATCGTATATTCCGCAAACAGGAGAGACGGGTGCTATTACTTTTACGTTACAAGCAAATCCAAATGGTACCTGTTCCTTCGTTCAGAGTACCATGCAATTAACAATTTTCCGAACTCCCGTTATTGACCCCGTGGCAGATGTCATTGTGTGCTCAGGTTTACCTATACCAGCTATCAATTTTACAACAAATGCGGGTGGTGGTGAATTGTTTGTTTGGACGAATACAAATACCTCCATAGGCTTGGGTGCATCGGGTATTGGTAATATTTCTTCGTTTTCTACTATTAATACAACCGGGGCAGCCTTAACAGGATTAATAGAAGTAGAAGCTTCGAGAAATGGTTGTACAGGGCCGAAACGCACTTTCCGCATAACGATATTACCAGAACCAGTGGTTGCCCCCGTTTCAAGCATTACTGTATGTCCAGGTACTCCCATCTCCATACCCTTAACCAGCAATGTACCCGGAGCACTAATCCAATGGACCAATTCCATGTCATCCATTGGTATTGGCTCATCCGGAATAGGATCATTGAATTTTACAGCGGCATCCAATACTACAGGAGCGACTATCGTTGCTAATTTTGTTGTAACCTCAACGAAAGATGGTTGTACAAGTTTAGGAGCAAATCAAAAATCATTTACCATAAGTATAGACCCTACTCCGGTGATGACCAATACAGTGGCATCCAGGGTAATAACGGTTTGCAGTGGTACAGCCTTAAATTTTGTTCCGACTTCAAATGTGGGTGCAGCCACCTACACTTGGTTTTCAAACGTGGTTGGAGCGTTTACGGGAGTGTCTGCTTCCGGAACGGGAAGTATTACCGATACACCTGTCAATACAGGAAGTACAACAGGCATCATCACCTACACGATTACGCCTCAGGCAGCCGGATGTGTTGGTGCCTCTATAAACTTTGTTGTTACAGTTTTGCCAACTCCTTCAGCGGATGGGGTAGATGTTGATCTTTGTACAGATTCCGGGCCGGTAAATATCTTCATTAATAGCAATCCGCAAAATGTAGTAGGGACCACGTTTAGTTGGATAGCAGATGAAGACGCCAACGTTGTGGGGGCAGTTGATGGTAACGGATCCACCATTAATCAGACATTGTCCCTTTCCAGCGGTACGACAGGTCAGGTTCGCTACCGGGTTACTCCCTCGGCCAATGGTTGCCCGGGACCCGAAAAAATTATTACGGTATCTTTGTTCAAGCGAGCTGAAGTGTCGGCAGGGCCAGATCTGGCATTGTGTGCGGATACGCCCTCTATTCCATTGCAAGGCTCCTTTAACTTTACCTCCGGAATTACCTGGTCAAGGATTGTAGGTGCTGGTAGTTTTTCAAATCCAAACGACCCTGTTGCTTCCTATACTTTTGTAAATCCTGCTGAAATCAATACCACTGTACGATTGAGAATTACGGCCAATGATCCTGATGGGGCTGGACCTTGTGGTTCGGAGTTTGATGAAATGCTGTTACGGATTAATCCTTTGCCAGTGGTGAATTTTACAGGTTTTCCGGGTGGAGCCCCTCCTCAGATAGCAGAAAATGGTACGCCATTGACTTTGACGGGTAATCAAATCGGTGGCCTCTTTACGATACTTCCATTAACCTCAAACATTGGAACAACTGTACAAAACCCTCCGGCAGATCAGGCCCAATTTGATCCAAATGCGGCCGAGTTGGGAAGTAATTTTGTTACGTATACCTACACAAATTTGGAAGGATGTACAAATCAAGTAACACGAGAAATTCTAGTTAATCCGGTCACTACCCTCAATTTTGGAATTTTAGGGGCTACGATTAATGCTAATAACGAATTTGAACTTTGTCAAAATTCGGGTAAGTCAACATTGGTGGGTAATCCAGCCGTTGGTACAGGCCAGTTTTCCGAATTCAATGGTGTGGGTGCTGAACCTGAGGCCTCGATCATGGACAACGCTATTATCTTTGAATTAGGAGCTTTTAAAATAAATACAGACATATTACCTGCCGGAACCTATTTGATTCAATATGTATATAGGGATGACAATGGAAATGAACCAACTCCTGTCACAAAAGTGTTGCAAGTAAGGCCGGCACCGATAGCTGTTATTACGGCACCCAACACATGTATTGAGGATGATATTCAGTTTTTCAGCACAGCTTCATCTGTGGGATCTCCGGGCACAATAGTTTCCTGGAATTGGACTCTTGATGTAGGCGTTTCTCGGACTTCAGAGAATCCGCTATATAATTATTTAACAGCTGGATCCCCCCCAGGGAATAAGAATATTGTTTTAATGGTAACAGCCTCTTATCCGGGAACAACGTTGCAGTGTTCGAATCAAACCAATAAAACTATTCGGGTCGGGAACGTTCCTGTGGTAGATTTTCGTTGGTCGGCTATTTGCACAAACGATCAGACAGAATTTAAGGATGAAACAGTTAGTGCATTTAGTCCTATCACTACATTCACATGGAATTTTGGAGATGGAGATATCCTTACGGGAAATGCAGCAGACTTGGTGCCGGGGGGTACGCATGGTGGTCGTACTTCTGGAACAATTCAAGATCCTATGCATCAGTACTCTTCTAATGGTAACTATACCGTAGTTCAAACGGTAACTACTTTGGATGGCTGTGTAAATACAAAAACTCAGTCTGTTGATATCCTATTGGGAGGTACTACCGAAGTAATCCCAACAGATGTAAATCCTTATGTTCAAGGATTTGATACGGATAATGGAGGTTGGTTTGCCGAATCTATAAGACTCATAGGAGGTTCAAAAGTAGATTCTAGCTGGCAATGGATAAATCCAACTGCCGCAACGCTCTTTAATTCAGGTGCTACTGGCAATTATTGGGCTACAACTTATCGCAATGGCACTGTTAACCCTGATACCTATGTATCTGGAGAGGGGTCAGTCGTCAACGGTCCATGTTTTGATCTAACTCAACTAGAGCGTCCCATGGTATCGCTAGATTATTGGTGTGATGCAGAAGCCAATTTAGATGGGGCCACATTACAATATTCAACGGATGGAGGAAATACTTGGGAAATTATTGGTCCCGCTGTTGGCCTTGTTGGTGCTGATCGCGATCAGGGAATTAATTGGTTTAACGGGGTTGGTATTCCTTCTAATCCCGGAAATCAACCTGTGGGTAACTACGGCTGGACAGGTAAGCAAGGTGGATGGAAAAATGCGCGATTTAACTTAGACATGATTCCCAATACGGCAATAGCTCGCGATCAGGTACGTTTAAGGATAGGTTTTTCGGCAAGTGATCTCAACGAGTCAAGCAATACCTATGATGGCTTTGCTTTTGATAACGTATTTGTTGGTGAGAAATCTAAAAATGTACTGGCAGAACATTTTACCAATGCTACTAATTCACAGTTTGCGGATACTTATCTGAATAATTTGTTTGATGACCAAATTACATTCAGAGGCACCACTGACTTTAATCATATCCAGTATCATGTGGTTAATCCCGGAGCGGATTTATTGAATCAGCAAAACCCGGATGATCCTTCTTCCCGGTCATTGTATTATAATTTGTCGCAGCCTCCACGTACGTTGATGGATGGTATCGTAAATCCACCTAAATTTGTCGGAAACCCAACGGACTTAACACGTGTGGAGATTGATCGTAGAGCTTTGGAGGACCCGGTTTTTGATCTTCAACTGGACACGATAGCCACTAATAATTCAGAAACGATTGGTGTGGAGTTGGTGTTGGAATCAAGAGTAAATTTCAACTCACCTCTAATCGTACAGGTGGCTTTGGTAGAAAAAACCGTCACCAATGCTCAAGGTACTTTCCGAAATGTATTGCGTAAGCATCTGCTGGGCGTCAGTGGCCTCACCCTTAGCAATAGTTTTGTGCCGGGTAACCCCTTTACTCATATGCAGACGGATATTCCAATTGATGTGCCCACGGTAAATAATAATCAACTCATGTTGGTGGCTTATGTTCAGAATAAGAACACAAAAGAAGTTTATCAAAGCACTGTACTGGATATCATTTATAAACGTGGTCGCCTGATTACCTCTGTTGAGGAGATTCCGGAAGATGTACTGAAAGCAACTTTGAATGAAGTGCAGTTGTTTCCTAACCCGGCTAATAAACAATTCAGTTTTAGTACTCCAGGTGAATTGCCAAGCGGAATTACCTGGACACTTGCCGATCAACGGGGTGTGATCCTGAAAACGGGTGATTTTTCAAAGTTAGAAAATGGACTTCTCGAAGTGGAGATCAGTTCGTTACCAAATGGGTTTTATCATGTTCTCCTCAAGGGATCGAGGGGAGAAGTTGTTCATAAACGTTTGGTGGTGATGAATCAGAATTAAGCTACACTATTTTTAATTTCCGGCAAGCCTTTACTGCCTGATCCAAGAGGGTTATGAATTCCTTTGCTGATTGATCTGACAGGTTACCTGTTTCGGCAGACTGTTCCAGTTGATTGGCTATTTCCTTTAGCGAGTTAAATCCAAGCATGGTTAATGACGGCTTTAGCTGATGCATAATCTTGCCTATCTGGTTCAGATCTCCACTAGCCAGAGATTTCTGTAGATCTGCTAGGCGATTGGAGCCGGTTTGAATAAATGTATCAACCATATCCCTGATAAAGGATAAGTCATTAGATGATACTTTTCGTAGATGGTCTAAATTGGGAGTAATAATAGATACAGGTTGAGTGGTTTCAGTTTTTGTTCTTTTGGATGAAAGATCTTTTCCTTGCGTAAACTTGATAAGCATCCGGTAAAGATCTTCTGGAGCGAAAGGTTTAGATAAAAAGTCATTCATGCCCAATTCGAGACATCGTTCTATGTGATTTTGAGTAGCATTGGCAGTTAGCGCTATGATAGGAATGGAAGACTGAAGATTTCCTTTTCGAATAGCTAAAGTTGTTTCAAAGCCATCCATCACTGGCATTTGGATGTCCATCAGAATGACATCAAAAACGGTGGATTTAAGCCGTTCAAGTGCGACCACTCCATTTTCCGCCACAGTCGTTTCACATTTCCAACTTCGTAGAATGGTGCTGGCGTAGAGTTGATTGATTTCGTTGTCTTCAACCAGGAGTATTTTTAGTTGACTAAGAGTTTCTTTTTGACTTTGATCTTCAGTCGCTCGGGCAGTTAATTCAGTAATATCTTGAGGTTTTCCTATTAAGTAGGGTAGGGTAGCTGAAAAAACAGATCCTTTTCCTTCTTCGCTCACCACTTTAATAGTACCTCGTTGAAGTTTAACAAGTTGTTTGACAATGGTTAATCCTAACCCTGTGCCTCCGTATTTCCTGGTAACACTGGCATCGGCCTGGCTGAAACTTTCAAAAATCCTTTTGAGTTTGTCTTTGGCAATTCCAATTCCGGTGTCAGACACATCAATTTTTAGTAACGCATGCCGGGCATCTATTTTTTCAATCTGTGCAGAAATTTGAATGCGTCCTTCTTGCGTGAATTTTAATGCATTGCTCAAAAGATTGATTAAAATTTGATTTAATCGAACCGGATCACCGATTAAAATAACTTTCGGTTGCGACAACTGATATGTAAGGTCAATTCTTTTTTCTAACGCCTGAACCTGAAATGTTTGCACCAGTGTGGTCAGAAGGTCATTCAGGTTAAACCCGATTTTTTCCAGTTTAATCTTTCCTGAATCGATGGATGCCAAATCCAGGATATCATTAATGATTACTTTTAAATTGTTAGTGGCGCTAATGATAGCCTGTAAATAGGCTTCTCTTTGTGAAGTATCTGGATTTTGACTCAATAGGTTGGCCATCCCGGCTATTCCGTTAATCGGGGTACGTATCTCGTGGCTTATATTGGCCAGAAATTGTTCTTTAGCTTTCTGTGCGCGTAATAATTCATCAGCATCTTTTTTCCGTTGGGTCACATCTCGACAGTCAAGGATAAGACCGGGAATCTTTTCTTTGGTCCAAAGGTTAATGGCATTGAATTCGAGGTATTTGTAGGTTTTATCTTTACATAAAAACTTGCATTCTACCCCGGAGGTGTAGGCTTTTCGGATTGCTTTTCTATACTGTTTCTTGAAGGGTTCAAGCGTTACGGGTTCAACATAGTCAAAGAAATTTTTACCGATCAGGCTTGCGCGTGAATACCCCAGTGTGCCATAGACTGACTTGTTGTGGTAAAGTATTTTTCCTTCAAAGTCAACAACAAAAATGATATCACGGCCATCTTCCACAACCGATTTGTAAAATTTCCCTTGTTTAACGTAAGATGTAAGCATAACTTTTACATGCCCTCGGTTTCCATTTCCTTCAGGTATCGATAAATGGATGATTTTCCGATGCCCAGAATTTTAGCTACTTCTAAAACATTATTGTTGTACTTGTTAAGATATCTTCGGATGATGATATAGGTGTATTTTTGCAAAGTCATTTCAGTCGACAGTAGATCTGACGAACCGGCTGTACTTCCCTGAAAGGTAATGTGGTTATCGGTAATGAGACCATTTTCGCACATCACGGCCGCGAGATCCATGATAGATTTAAGCTCCCGGATATTTCCTGGGTAAGAATAGCTTAACAGTTTTTCGTGTGCAGAGGTGGTTAACTTCAGAGAATCTAGTTGATTTTCCTGAGCATATTGATCTACAAAATGCCGGGCCAAGAGTAAAATATCTTCTCCGCGATCACGTAACGGAGGCAAGTGGATCGGTAGTCCAAGCAAACGATAATACAGGTCCTCCCGGAATTTGCCTGCCTTGACTTCTTTGGTCAAATCACGATGAGTAGCAACAATCAATCGGGTATCCGTTTTGATCACTTTATTGCTGCCAATCCTCGTAATCTCTTTTTCTTGAAGCACCCGTAAAATTTTAGCTTGCAGATTGATGTCGAGCTCTCCAATTTCATCAAGAAAGAGGGTGCCCCCATTAGCTTCTTCAAACTTTCCGATACGCCTTGAAATAGCACCGGTGAATGCTCCTTTTTCATGGCCAAAAAGCTCACTTTCAATAAGATCTTTTGGTATGGCAGCAGTATTCACAGTGACTAATGCCTCTTCTTTCCGAACAGAGTTATAGTGAATCGCCTTTGCCACTAATTCCTTTCCGGTACCTGTTTCACCCGTAATAGAAATCGTGATGTTGCTGCGACTGGCTTTTTCCATGAGATCGAAAACCTGACGTATGGCAGCACTCGATCCAATGATACTCTTTTCGAAGGTGTATTTTTTTCCTACTTCCTGTCGGAGTAAGTCAACCTCCCGGCTCAGATGGGACAAGGAGGCTGCATTTTGAATCGAATGGAGAATTCGGTCTTTGGCATCAGCATCTTTGCTGACGTAATCATAGGCTCCCGCTTTTAACAATTTTACGGCTGTCTCAATTTTTTCCTGGGCAGAAACTATGATTACCGGAACGGAGGGATCGATACTTTGAATAGACTTCAGAACATCTTCACCAGTCATGTCCGGAAGTGAATAGTCCAATGTAACGACAGAAGGTTTTTGAACCGCCAATTGTTTCAAAAACTCTTTTCCGGAAGTAAAAAAGGAAGTCTCAAAATCAGGGTTTAACTCCAAGACATACTTGAGGAATCGGGAGTAGGCGAGATCATCCTCCACCACGTAAATGACTACGGGTTTATTATTTTTCATGCGGATAGAACATAAAGCAATATATTCAATTGATTTGACTTAATCCAGACCAGTCAAGATTTAGTCTATCTGATGACGAGATAAACAGGGTAGAAGAGATTTAAGATTTACGTACCATGCTCCGTTGGGACACCTGATGGGTTTACACGTATTTTAATACCTCCATGGTGTAAATTCAGATATTCAAATTAATTTCAATTAAATTTTCTTCTGGCCTTTAGAAATTGTGTAAAATTGGTAAGTTTAATAAACGACATTTCCTCCGGCTTCAAATATTACATATGTAAGATGATACCTGAATTAGCAAATCTTTCAACTTCCGAAGCGGAAACCGTTCTGAAATCACCAATTCTTTGTTGTATTCTGATCGCAGGAGCCGATAATGAGATTGATCAAAAAGAGATCAAAAAGGCTATTGCACTAAGTCAAAAAAAGATGAAACGTACATCCTCCCGGCTACAACAGTTCTACCAGATGTTGGGGGAAGATTTTGAGGATAAGTTCAAGATCATATTGCAGGAATATCCGGTTGAAATAACGCAACGTGAGCCACTGTTAATCAGTGATTTATCAGCTTTGAATGCAATCATTCCTAAGCTTGACCGCTCGTTTGCCAAAGAATTCTATGCCAGTCTGTTGGAAATTACCAATGAGATAGCCAAATCTTCGGGTGGCGTGTTAGGAGTGGGTAAAATAGGTCCTGAAGAAGCCCGGTATGTTCAGTTGCCCATGATCAAAAGCCCGGTATGAGTCGATCGTGGTTTGCCAGTTCCGTGGTACCGTTCCGGCTGGTCTTTATCATGTGGCTTGTTTTCAGTCTCGAATTTTTTTATGGGTTTGATTTTTCATTCCTGGGCATCAGGCCACGCTCTCTGGCCGGGTTAATGGGTATTTTTACGGCCCCTATGGTTCATGGAAATTATCTTCATCTTCTGTCGAACACAGTGCCTCTGATCTTTCTGGGAGCAGCGTTGTACTTTTTTTATGGACGAATAGCGGCATCCGTATTTGCGCGGTGTTACTTTGTGACAAATATTTTAGTGTGGATTTTCAGCCCAAGAGTGTCGTATCATATTGGTGCCAGTGGTTTGATTTATGGCCTGGCATCATTTCTGATCATCTTTGGGTTGTTAAGAATGGAGTTGTTAGCACTCTTACTTTCGATTTCTGTGGCTATTGTTTATGGAGGTATTTTTTATGGAGTATTGCCAACGGATTCCCGGATATCATGGGAATCTCATCTGGCGGGTGCCATCACCGGAGTGGTCACGGCTTTTCAGTTTAGGCAAAAGAAACGAGTAGATTAAATGCCATGGATGCGTCAGCGCAAAAGATTTTAAAAGATTTGAAAGCCGGAAAGTTTAAACCGGTGTATGTTCTTCAGGGGGAAGAAACGTATTACATAGATGTTATTTCTAACTATATCGAGAATAATGCGTTGGCGGAGCATGAGCGCGGATTCAATCAAGTTGTTCTTTATGGTAAAGACACTCCCATTCACGTTTTACTCACCCATGCCAAACGTTATCCGATGATGTCTGACCGGCAGGTAGTTATTGTCCGCGAAGCACAAGACATCCCTGACCTTCAAAAGGAACAAGGGATGAAGCTTATGCTGGATTATTTGCAACGCCCCGTACCTTCCACGGTTTTGGTTTTGTGCCACAAACACAAAACACTTGACAAGAGGAGGGAACTTGGAAAAAAGGTTGAGCAGTTGGCAGAGTCTGCTACGTTTAAAAAGCCTTATGACAACAAGTTGCCCGAATTTGTTGAGAGTTATATACTGGATAAGTCCCTGACCATTGACGATTATGCTGTCCGATTGCTTTGTGAATACGTAGGAAATGATTTAAATCGTCTGGCCAACGAAATGGATAAGGTGGCCATGAGTATGAAAGGCACCTCAACGATTACAGCCGAAAGCATCATGCAGCAGGTAGGAATCAGTCGGGAGTATAATATTTTTGAATTGCAAAAGGCGATCATTACCAGAGACCTGCTGAATGCCGCAAAAATTGTCAACTATTTTGAGGCAAATTCCAAGCGAAGTCCTGTCATTCCTATGGTGGCATACCTCTATTCTTTTTTTAGCAAGTTACTGGCTGCCTCTGTGATTCCGGACAAGAGTGAAAAAGGGCTTATTAACAGTCTTAAAATCAACCCATATGCTGTTAAAGATTATAGCTTAGCTTTAAGAAATTTTAACACTCAATCTCTGGAGCATTCATTTGCATTTATCCGGCAGGCAGATTTAAAATTAAAGGGTGTAAACTCTGGATCGCAAACGGAAGGACAGATATTGAAAGAATTGGTGACTCGCCTGGTGTTAATCTGAACACCACGATCTTCGCTATCCCTATAAAGAACCGTTTTTTTTATTACTTTTGATTCGTTGAACGGATCAAGGTTCGCATGAGCCTAATTTTTTAAACTTAGTTTGGCAATTTTTTTGTTAGTCCGTAGTTCTTACACCATGTGGAATATACAACGTGCTTTTGCACTGCTGGTCTTTATTGGAGGTAGCTTTATCCTGAATGCTCAGGATGGTTTACCGCTTCAAAGAGGTGAGCGATTGTATCAATCGGCTCTTGAGTTAATGGCAAAGAAACAATTTGGGGCTGCCCGAAAGTTGTTTGACGAATACGCGTCAACGGCCAGTGATCACCGGAAGCTATCCTCAGACTATTACTCAGCTATTTGCGCACTTCATCTGTACCATCGGGATGGAGAGAAAAAGCTGGAGCAGTTTATCGCCCGGAATCCGGATCATGCGCTTTCTTCTATTGCGTACTTCGAAATGGCCAATTTCTATTATCAGGAGAAAAATTATGGTCGGGCTGTCGTGAATTATTCTAAAGCTAATTTTTCAGTTTTATCATCCGAGCAACAAAATACCGGAAGATTCAGGTGGGGCTACAGTCATTTTAATCTTAAGAATTTAAAAGAGTCAAACGATCAATTCAATAACATCAAAGCACAAGGCGGCACCTACGGACCTGCTGCCAGCTATTACGCAGGCTTTGCAGAGTACCAACAAGGCGACTACGAGAATGCATTAATTGATTTTAAACGAGCAGAAGGCAACCCTGCCTATGCTACGGTTGTTCCATCCCTCATTGGAAATGTTCTTTACCGGCAGCGAAAGTATGATGAAGTAATTTCGTATGCCGCATCAATAAAGTCCAGAAATGGGATCAAGAATGCTGATGAACTAGCGCTGTTGGTGGCCGAAGCTCATTATCGAAAAAGAGATTTTAAGACTGCAACGATTAGTTATGAACAATACCTGACTGGTAAAGAGCTTCAATCGGATAAAGGTGTGCTGTTACGAGCTGGGCATTCAGCCTATTTATCCGGCAGTTCTGAGAAGGCGGCCGCGTATCTAAAACAAGCTGCCTTAGCGACAGACTCGACCGGGTATTTTGCCTCCTATTATTTAGGATCTCTTTATTTAAAGTCAAATCAAAAACCATTAGCGTTAACAGCCTTTGATTATGCACGAAAATATAAAAAGGACAAACGAATGGCAGAAGAGAGTGCTTTTGCCTTTGCCAAGCTATCGTATGAACTAGGTAATGCAGATGGAGCGATCCATGAGTTTGAAAATTTACTGATCGAGTATCCCAAAGGAATCCATACCTCCGAGGTGAAAGAACTCCTCTCGCAAGCCTACGTGAATGCCAATAACTATAATAAGGCCATTGAGTACATTGAATCTTTAGCCACTAAAAATCAGGCAATAATCCGTGCCTATCAAAAGGCTACCTTGTTAAAGGGAATGGACTATTTTAATAAAGAAGACCATTATCAAGCCCAATTACTTTTTGAGAAATCCATTCAATCCTATGTTGATAAAGGGTATCTGGCTGAAGCTGCTTTTTGGGCGGGAGAATCGTATGCTATCTTAAAAAAGCAAGACTTAGCGATTCCTAAATACCAACAGGTTTTAGCCATTCCTGACCTGGAGAATCGATTGGTTCGAGCTAAAGCGTATTACGGATTGGGTTATGCCTGGTATGACCAAAAACAGTATGATCAGGCTCTGCCCAATTTTCGTGAGTATGTACAGAGTACTCCGGATACGGATCCTAACAAATCAGATGGTTATCTAAGGCTAGCCGATTGCTTTTACATAGCCAAAAAATACCCAGATGCATTGGTGACCTATCGAAAAGCACTGCAACTGAGAACACCCGATGCAGATTATGCCCATTTGCAACTGGGGATTGTCAACGCATTGGAAAAAAATTATGCTGAAGGCAGGAGAGAACTGGACTTTGTTGTCAAAAACTATCCACAATCTACATTGGTGGATGAAGCTATTTTTGAACGTGGACAATTGGACTTTACCCTTGGCAACTATGCATCCGCTACCGAATCATATTCTCAATTGGTAACCCAGCATCGGACTTCCCGGTATGTGCCTTATGCTTATGTGCGCAGGGCGGCTGCTAATTTCAATTTAAAGGAATATGGAAAGACAGCCGATGATTACATTACCTTAATCAATCAATATCCGGGCCATCCGGCAGGAAAGGATATCGTGTTACCCCTGCAAGAAGCACTTAATCTGGCTGGCCGTCAGGATGAATTTGATTCGCATCTGACAAAAATAAAACAGACCCACCCTGACGCCAAAGGGGTGGAATCAGTCGAATTTGAGGTGGCAAAAAATCTGTATTTGAATCAGGAATATTCAAAAGCTCTTCAACATCTGACAACGTATGTCGTCAATTACCCTGCTAGTCCACGGAGGCAAGAAGTAATCTACTACCAGGCCGAATGTCATTATCGTCTTAAGAACTTTGATAAGGCCTTGACAGCCTATCATCAAATCTATAATGATCCCACTTTTTCTTTCAGCACCCGTGTGACAGCACGAGTGGCCGAATTGGAATTTAAGTCAAATCGAATTGAAAAAGCGCTGGAAGCCTATTTGTCACTGGCGAAAACAGCATCCAATAAGAAGGACCAATACGTGGCCTGGTCGGGTCTGATGGAATCGTATTATCTCTTGGCTTCCTATGATTCAGCTGATATGTATGCTCGACTAATCCTCGAGAAAGGAAGTGTGCATGCAGGTGCTCAAAACAAGTCTTTATTATATCTCGGAAAAACGGCTATGGCCCGTGGTGATTATGAGACCGCCAAAGATGAATTTGTAGCTGCCTTAAACAGTGCCCAGGATGAGTACGGAGCTGAAGCAAAATATTTGTTAGGTGAGATCTTTTACCTGACCAAAGATTATAAAGCCTGTTACGAGACATTGGTGGAACTCAACAAAGATTTTACTACGTATCAAGCCTGGCGCGCTAAATCCTATTTGTTGCTTTCTGATAATTATCTGGCGATGGGAGATGCCTTTCAGGCGAGGGGTACGCTTCAATCATTGATTGATAACTTTCCTGATGAATCGGTAAAAAAAGTAGCCCGGGAAAAATTACGATTAGTTGAACAGTCGGTGACAAACAAAACAATAGCCAGCGATACCATTGATAATCCAAAAGAATGATAGTTTTAAGAAATCTTTTGCTCGCAATTTTGCTGTTGACAGCCCTGTATTCTCAGGCCCAACCTCCAGATGGGCAAGGAGAAATTGAAAAAGTTGAAATTGAAATTATCCGTGATAAGCAGATCACCCTCAAAAAGGCTGAACGTAACTTTGAGAAAATCCCTCCACGTCCTTCGGAACCGATAAAACCAGCTATTACCTATGATCTGGTCAATATTCCGTTTACGATTTCAGAATATAATCCATCCATTCGCCCCTTACGCGCTCAGTCGGAAGTATTACCCAGGTTAAATGGCAACTACGTGGCTGCGGGTGTTGGTAATTTTGGTTCCTTATACGTGGAAAGTTACCTGACAACCAAACGCGACCGAAATAAATGGTATGGTGCTAAAATTTATCATCGGGGATTTTCGACAGGTCCGGTAGATGATAAGAATTCCGCCAGTTCCCAGTCATCTCTCGGGTTATTTGGGACATCTTTTGGAAAGTCGGTAACTACTACCGGAGAATTCAATTATCAAGATGTTGGAACTTATTTTTATGGATATGACCCGACTGAACCGGTCAACCGGGATACCTTGCGGCAACGGTATGGCATTTTTGATTTATCTGTTCGATTTGAGAATACCAAACCGGCAGATTTTAACTACGCATTGTCAGGTACGTTTAGTTATCTGCAAGACAGGCTGGAGGCAGCTGAAAGCGATGTTACGCTTCGGTTTCAATCCGATTACAAAGTGAAAGACCATCGGTTGCTCTTGGATGCCGATTATTCCCTTATCGCACGAAAGGATCAGGCGATTGATGCCAAGCCGCGTAATCTTTTGCGTCTTAAGCCGGCTTACGAGTTTAATATTCTTGAAAATCTGGTCATGCAAGCTGGCTTTAACCTAGCGATGGAAGATGATACATTAGGTAAAGATAAATCTGTTCACATCTATCCTCACGTGCGGGCCACTTATGCCCTTACCGGAGGCAACACTGTCATCTATGCACAGTTTTCGGGAGATATGGACAAAGTCAATCTTCATGGATTGGCGGCAGAAAACCGTTGGGTAGCTTCAAATATCGGCATCTATCATACCAATCGTTCGATCGATTTCTCAGGAGGCATTCAAGGTAAATTGGCTAAAAAATTAAACTATGAAGCTGGACTTTCCTGGGCTAATCTTAAAAACTTTTATTTCTTCCAGAATAAAGCTGTCCAACCAGAAAAATTTGATGTGCTCTATGACCTGGGAAATGTAAAACGATCGAATCTGTTTGCTTCATTGGCCTATGATCAGTCTGAAAAATTAAAGTTGGGTATTAGAGCTGATTACTATAGCTACTTTGTTGATGAATTGCCCGAAGTTTGGCACCGGCCTACCTATCGGTTGAGAGTAAATGTGTTGTATACACTGGTTGAAAAAATCATTATCCGAACCGACCTGATAGCTCAAGGGGGCATGAAAGCATTCGATGCCGATTTAGGAAAGACGGTCACTTTGGACAATGCATGGGATGTAGGACTCCGGTTGGATTATGTATTGTCACCCAGGTTCAGCGTTTTTGCCAAGGGTGAGAATCTGATGGGGCAGGAGTATCCATCCTTTTTGGGATACCCGGTGCGGGGTATACAACTCCTGGGAGGGCTTACCTGGACATTTTAGACGTGAATAAGTATCGTTTTTTACATTAATTTTGTGTTAACCCGTTAAACCAAACACCTATGGCAATGAAAGATACCAACGATGAAAAGCCCCAAGACGGCAACGACTCTGAAGATAACTTCGGGTTGCCCGATTTGGAATATAAGCCTCTGGATCGTTCAGAAGAAAGTCCCACTGAAAATAAGCCAACCGAACCCACTACCTACACTTCTGCTTACAAGGTACCTGAAGAGAAGTCTAATGCTCCGCTGATCATAGGCGTCATCATCGGTTTGGTGATTGTATTGGCAGCGTCATTAATTTATTATTATGTCATTCGTCCACAACAAGCTGAAAAAGCAAGGATAGAGCAGGAGCGGATAAAAAAGGAACAGGCAAAGAAAGAAGCTGAGGCAGCCGAAAAAGACCGTTTGGCAGAAGAAGAACGTATCCGTCAGGAAGCAGAAGCAGCGGCAGCTAAAGCAAAAGAAAATCCTCCGGTAGGTGCAATCGAGACACTAACCGCACGCACCGGACGTTACTATGTGGTGATTTCGAGTGCGGTAGATGGTGATTTATCCATGGATTATGCCAAAAAATTGTCGGCAAAAGGAGTTAGCACCAAACTGATCCCACCTTTTGGAAAATGGAAATACAACCGCTTAGCGGTGGCGGATCATCCGGATTTTGCCAGCGCACAGGCGGATGCTGATGCTAAAAAAGGAGAGTTTGGCGCTGACTTGTGGGTGATTAAGTATTAGGTATGTGAAAAGGCGGGTGTCAAATGCCCGCCTCTTTTTTGTTGATACACTGGTCTGATTATTGTAACATTTTTTTCGACCCTATATTTTTTAATATGTTGATTGCACAAATTATTCAAAACTCTCCGGTGACTGGTCCCTCGGCTAATGATGCTTTATCGGTGTTGGATTTAGCAAAAGCTGGTGGTCCCTTAATGATTCCGATTGTTCTTAGTTCATTTATTGCCATTTACATCTTTGTGGAACGCGTGTTGACCATTAACCGCGCCAACCAAAGCCCAGAGATCTTTATGGGGAAGATTAAAGAATTGGTTCAGAAGGGAGACATCAACGGAGCCAAAATATTATGTGCCCAGTTTGATACTCCGGTCGCGCGTATGATTGAAAAAGGTGTTTCGCGCATAGGGAGCCCCTTAAAGAATATTGAAGCATCGATTGAAAATGTGGGAAAAATCGAGCTCTTCAAATTAGAAAAGAACTTGTCAGTATTGGCCACCATAGCAGGAGCGGCACCCATGATGGGTTTCTTAGGAACGGTCTTAGGAATGGTGAGTGCCTTTATCGCCATAGCTCAGGAAGAGGGCACCGTGAGCCCGAAATTGCTATCCAGCGGTATCTATACGGCCATGATTACAACGGTGGCGGGATTGGTGGTGGGTATCATTGCTTATCTGGGTTATAACTATCTGGTGACACGCGTCTCCAAAGTGGTGCATAAAATGGAATATTCGGCTATCGATTTTGTTGATCTATTACAGGAATCAAAATAGTTCTATCGATGAATTTACAAACACGAAATAAGGTTGATCCGGCTTTTAACATGTCCTCCATGACGGATCTTATTTTTCTGTTATTGATCTTCTTTATGTTGACCAGTTCATTCATAACCCCCTCGGGTTTGCCAGTCAGTCTTCCATCCAGTAAGGCGAGCACCATCGAAGTGCAAAAAGTTTCGGTTACCATCACAAAGGAATTAAAGTTTTATGTGAATGATAAATTGGTCTCCAAATCTTCGCTGGAAAATGAGTTAAAGCGCAGCTTAAAAACACAGGAAGGAGCTGTCATTCTCCACATTGATGAGAGCGTTCCCACCCGGGAAATGGTATACGTTGCCGGCATTGCTACTTCACTTAAGGCTAAAGTAACCATCGCCACCAAGCCCAAATAACGATTTATGGAAACCAGCAAGGAACGTAAAAATCAGCTAGTCGGCATGGCTACTTCCGTGGGCATACATGCGATCATCCTCTTGTTATTTATTTTTTTAATGGCCTGGAAAGCGCCTAATCCTCCGGCACCCGTGTATGGGATAGAAGTGAATTTTGGGGTCACAGACGAAGGGCAGGGCACTGAACAACCGGTGAATGAAACCGGAGCTGAACCAAGCGCACAGGAACCAGTACAACAGGACGATCCTGTTACGGAAAGCCCTCAGGAAAAGCAAACAGAGACGTCATCAGAGGCCACCACCCAGGCAATGTCATCCGAAGAAAGCCCGGTGGCTGTAAAAGAGGATAAGAAAGAGGAGCCCACCAAAAAGACGGTAGAGGAGAAAAAGACTATCACCCAACCTGCCGATAAAACAGCTCCGGAGAAAAAGGAACAAAAGACGGAGGCCACCACCAAATCCGACATCAAAACATCCGAAGGATCGAGTAAGAGTAAGGAGACAGCTAATCAAGGTGATGATTCAAAGAAATCAGGGGATAAGGGCAAACCGGAGGGCACGCTAGACCCCAATGCTCAATACACCGGCACACCCGGGGGGGGGTGGTGGAGGGAACGGCTATGCCTTGTCTATGAGTGGTTGGGAATGGGCGGATGACCCCACGATTCCTGAACTTCCGGATAACGAGGATGGGCGAATCGAATTTGAAATTGAGTGTGATGAAAACGGAGAGATTATAGGTATCAAAACTCTAAATCGGGGTCTAAGCATCAAGGCCGAGCAGTTGTTAAAGGAAGAAATACGGAAAAACTCGCTCATTCGAACATCTTCAGGTAAAGTTCCTGAGCGCTCCAAAGGCAAAGTAGTATTTGTTCTTCGCACCCGTTAGACTGAGTCGCGGGCAAGCGTGAATTTCCTTACTTTTGATGAAAAGTCGGGAGAAACATGTTTACAGGCATTATTGAGGCGATTGGCAAAGTGGAAGAAATCGTTTTGGAGGGTACCAATAAGCACTTCCGTTTCTCCAGCCCTATTTCTCAGATGTTAAAAACCGATCAAAGCTTATCTCATAATGGAGTATGCTTAACCGTTACCCAAGCAGACGAAAAAGGACATTGGGTGACCGCCATTCATGAAACGCTTATAAAATCGAATACAGGAAGCTGGAAAGTCAATGACCTTGTTAACCTGGAACGATGTATGATTGCCAATGGTCGTTTTGATGGTCACATTGTTCAAGGGCATGTGGATCAGACTGGGAAGATAGAATCGATTGAAGATCAAAATGGTAGTTGGTTGTTCACGTTTCAATATGATCCCGGGCCAGGCAACATAACCGTTGAAAAAGGCTCGATTTCTGTGAATGGGGTCAGTCTAACCTGTTTTCGATCGGGTGACGGTCGTTTCTCAGTTGCTATCATCCCATACACGTATGAATTTACTAACTTTCACCAGCTAAGCATCGGAGATACCGTGAATTTGGAATTTGATATCATTGGAAAATACGTGAAACGACTGCTTCAAAAATAATCATCCACCTTAACCTAAATTTTATGTTAGATCAATTAGTAAAGTTAGTAGAACAGAATGCCGGGAGCGCTATTATTAATAATAAGGCTATTCCCAACGAACAAAACAGTGCAGCCATTCAAACCGTGGCGCAGCAAATCTTCAGCGGACTTCAGTCTCAGGCGCAACAGGGCAACTTACAGCAATTGGCTGGGATGTTTCAGGGAAGCAAGTCATTGTCCTCCAACAATCCGATTGTTAATCAATTGATTTCATCTGTCGCAGGAACCGTGGCATCAAAGTTCGGTATTTCGCAACAAGCAGCCACGAGTATGGCCACCAGCCTTTTGCCAGTGGTTATGAACCAATTGGTAAAGAAGACAAACGATCCCAAGGATAACTCTTTTGATTTGGGGAATATCATGAAAACCGTCAGTGGCAATAATAGCCTGGATGTAGGCAGTTTGATCGGTCAGGTGACAGGTGGTAATGCCAAGTCTAACCCTTTGGGAGCGTTAGGTGGACTGGCAGGAAAGCTGTTTGGGAAAAAGTAACACTCTGGAGAGGTAATGACGATCACAATAGTGGGGCTCGCGATTGTCGAGCCCTTTTTTTCTGAATCACCCACTGGGTCAACTTAAAACTGAGCCATCCATAAAACAATCCGATAGCGCCTCCTACTAGAATATCAGTAGGATAATGAACCCCCAGATAGATACGGGTGTACGTCATAAGCATCGCCCAAATAAAAATCAGAGCTATCCATTTGTAATAACTGCGAAGGGCAAGCCAAACAAACAAGGCTGTTCCAAAGGTATTGGCTGCGTGACCAGAGGAGAATCCGTATTTACCCCCAGTGTATCCGTTCACGAGGTGAATAATTCCCTGCAGTGATGGCTCTTGTGAGGGCCTTAAGCGGGCGAAAAAGGGCTTCATAAATGTGGAAGTAGTCTGATCACATAAGATCACAACCAGCGCAGCTCCCAGCAAGATTATCCAGCTTTCCTTTTTATAGTTTTTGATGACGAGAACAATCAAAAACACATACAATGGAGCCCAGACGAATGTCTTGGTGATCCAATACATAATTGTATCCAGCCAATCCGTATGGAAACTATTGAGCCACAAAAGCAAGTCACGATCCCATTCCAGAATTGAACTCATTTAATGTTCTTTTTCATGAGATTCAAAAGTAATACTTTTAGATGATGATAGATATGACTTTGCTGATGGTTAAGCCGCGTCAATTTGGCTTTAACCAGGAAACAGCCGCCTCAAATGCCTTTCAGCAGAAAGGTTGGACAGACGAGATATTGACGTCTTCGCTCAAAGAATTTGACCAGGTGGTTTATCTCTTGCAGCAGAATGACATCGCCATGGAGTGTTTTCTTGATACTCCTCATCCGGTGAAGCCAGATGCTATTTTTCCTAATAATTGGTTTTCAGCTCATCCGGATGGTAAAGTGATTTTATATCCGATGATGGCGCCCAACCGCAGACCAGAAAGGCGGTTAGATATCCTGGATTGGCTGAAAAAAAACTTCCATGTTTCAGACGTCATTGATTTAGCCCATTACGAGGAGAAAAATCTATTTTTAGAAGGTACCGGGAGCATTTGTTTTGATCATGTGAATAAGATGGCTTTAGCGAGTATATCCGGGCGCACACATGAGACGGTCTTGAGAGACCTGTGTCAGAAAGTTGGATACGACTATCTTCTTTTTCACGCAAGCGATGAAGCGGAAATTCCGATTTACCACACCAATGTTATGCTTTGGATGGGTAAGCAACTGGCATGTATTTGCCTGGATTCTATTTCTAGCGAAACCGAGCAGGACCAGTTATTGGATTTTTTTGAACGCACACAGCGCAAGGTAATAGCGCTGAGTCATGCGCAGGTGAGGGCTTTTGCCGGTAATGTGATTGAGGTTTTTGACCGTTCAGGTATTAACCATTTTTTAATGTCCGATACGGCTCTTCGGTCACTTCATGCCGGACAAGTAAAAGCATTGGAATTACAGGGCGATTTGCTGACAGTTTCCATTCCAACCATCCAATCCGTGGGGGGTGGCGGCATCCGTTGCATGGTGGCAGACATTCATTTGCCTCCCAGACGTTGAATTTCGCCTCTGGACTAGTTATCTTTAAGCCAAAGGCTTTAATTCTATGAAGTACGATTTGGTTGTGATAGGGGCTGGCCCCTCCGGATATGCCGCTGCCATGCGCGCGCTGGATTTTAAAAAGAAAGTTCTGTTAATTGAAAAGTCTCATGTGGGAGGAGCCGGTGTCACCAATGGCGCACTTTCCTCCAAGACATGGTGGGAGTTATCCCGCGAAACTGCTGCTTTTCGGAAAAACCTGAAAAGATTCAATATTCAAGCCCCTTCCATCAACTATCAGGAAATTCAAAATGAAGTTCGAAGGGCGGTGCTTGAGCGAAAGCAGATGCTTGAAGAACACATGGTTATGCTCCGGGAATCCAACTATCATAGCCTGCTGGATTTTAAGACGGGTACCGCCCGTTTGTTGACCTCCCATCGGGTCGAAATATCCAACGGGATGCGCACCGAAGAGGTTGAAACCGATTATGTTATTTTGGCCACCGGAAGTCGGCCCCGTTATCTGCCTGAACTCCCCATCGATGAGAAGATTGTCATGACCAGCGAGGGTATTGAGAGTATGACGGACTTTCCGGAAAGCATGGTGATTGTAGGGGCCGGGGTCATCGGGTGCGAATATGCCACCATCTTTTCCGGATTCGGTAAAACAAAAGTTCATCTTATCGATAAGGGCAGTCGGATTCTTCCATTTGAAGATGAAGATGTGGTAAAAATCATTGAGCGTAACATGGAAAACAATGGTGTCCTGATCCACCGAAATTCCAAGTTAATCCGTATGGAAATTTTGCATGGCAGGGTAGAGTATGAGTTGGAATATACGGATGGATCCAAGGAGACTTTTAATGTAGAGAAAGCGCTGGTTTCGGTAGGGCGAATCCCCAATCTGGAAGATTTATGGGATGACCGCGTAGGTATTCATATTTCCAAACGCGGCATTGAAGATAATGATACACAAACAACTATCTCCAATATCTATGCGGTGGGGGATTTAACAGCAGATATTTCATTGGTAAATGTGGGCGAGTTGGAAGGACGCTACGCAGTTGAAAAAATGTTTGGAAACCCACAGCGAAAGTTGGTGTACGAAAACATCAGTAACATTATGTTTTTAAGCCCAGAGGTTGCGGGTGTTGGACTAAATGAAATTCAAGCGCGTGAGAAGGGAATGGATTATAAAGTCGTTACACTGGACTATAGTGTTATTCCCCGGGCCATCGCCAAGCGAAATACACAGGGCTTTATCAAGTTGTTGGTAACTAATGATGAGCAAATGAAAATCCTGGGAATGAAGGTGGTGGGGAATCATGCATCCAGCGCTATTCAGGCGGTAGCGGTTTTGATTTCCATGGATAAAGGCATAGAAGAGTTGGCAGAATGTGTGCATCCGCACCCATCCATTACCGAAGGGATACAGGAATGTGTACGCATGCTCATGGGGAAATCACTTTTCAAGCCCACTGCTTTGAGAGGAAGAATCTCGTGCCGAACCTACGCTTCCGGAGCTTATGCTGATATCATTTTTTAATATTGGACCAGAATCTCTTCTAATTTTTTTCGGCTTTGATCGGGTACCCGGGCGTCTGGAGATGCATGGCCAACGGGAATGAGTAGAAAGGGTCGCTCGTTTTCAGGTCTTTTTAATAATGCAGTCAGAAAATTCATAGGACTTGGTGTATGAGTGAGTGCACTAAGTCCTGAATAGTGAAGGGCTGCCAGAAGAAAGCCACAGGCCAGACCGACAGACTCCGCCACGTAATAGTTATTCTTTTTTGTGCCGTCTTCTGTCAGGTCATAAGCTTTCTTAAAAACAACAATGATGTAAGGCGCTATTTCTAAAAAAGGTTTGTGCCAATCTGTTTGAAATGCCTTTAAGTCCGCTAGCCATTCTTCACTCATCCGGTGAGTATAACTCTCATATTCTTCTTTTTCCGCAGCCTCGCGTATTTGAGCTTTTATCATAGGGTCTGCTACCACACAAAACGTATAGGGCTGTTTATTGGCTCCGGATGGAGCACTGGAGGCAGCCAGGATGCAATTATGAATGATTTCTATAGATACAGGCTCATCAGAAAATTCACGAATACTTCTGCGTTTTTGAAGAAGAGACAAATATTCATGACTTCGCTTTTTCATTTCATCAGGAGCATACACGTCTGGTTGATAAGCCAGAAAAGGGTAGCCTCCTACCCATTGAACATCTTTTGATTCCATGAGGAAAGGTAAAGGGAAATTTCGGAATTCTTAATCCGGGTCTTCCAGAAAAGAATGTCGGGAAGCTAACAATTAAGCCAGTTATGAGCGATGACGTTGCTTCAAAATAGCTATCACATCAGCTAGTCTATAACCTTTAGCGTTGAGCAGAATAAGATAGTGAAACATCAAATCAGCAGCTTCACCCAGAAATTTTTCCGGGTCATGATCTTTGGCCTCAATCACTAGTTCTACTGCTTCTTCACCTACTTTTTGAGCGATTTTGTTGATTCCTTTTTGAAAAAGAGAATATGTGTACGATCCGGATAAAGGTTCAACTTTACGTATCTGAATGATTTTTTCCAGATAGTACAGCGTAAATGAGTCGTTTGATTCATGGAAGCAGGTGTCACTTCCGGTATGGCAAACCGGTCCGGTAGGAGTGACTTTAATCAATAATGTGTCCTGATCACAATCAATCAAAATGTCATCCACCAATAAATAGTGACCACTGGTTTCTCCTTTGGTCCATAGTCGCCCTTTGCTCCGGCTAAAGAAAGTGACTTTTTTTTCCATTCGTGTCCGGGTCAAAGCTTCCTCATTCATAAAGCCCAGCATCAAAACTTTATGTGTAGTGTTGTCTTGGATAATCACCGGCACTAATCCATTCCCTTTATCAAATTGTATACTTTCTTTCATTTGTCAGTTATCTATGCCGTTGATTGTAGAAATAATTTCAGAGTGATTTATGTTGTTTTCCAATGGGATGCGAACAGGGATATTCAAATGGTGCAGATATTTCTTCAAATCAGGAATACCTAGTTCTGCAAAGTGAAATAAACTGGCCGCCAGAGCAGCATCGGCCTTGCCTAGTGTGAAAGCTTCAGCAAAGTGTTCCGGACGACCTGCGCCCCCAGAAGCAATTACCGGAATGGAGAGTAGCTCATGAAGTTTAGCCAGGGGGTCAAGAGCGAATCCTTTTTTTGTGCCATCGTGATCCATACTGGTAAACAATATTTCACCCGCACCCCTTTCTTGAGCCTCTTTTGCCCAGGAAAAGAGTTTTTTATTTGTGATTCTGCTTCCCCCGTGAGTATGAACCCACCATTGGTTATCTGCTTTCCTGGCATCGATGGCTACTACAACAAATTGAGAACCAAAGGCCTTGGACAAATCATCGATCAATTGCGGATCACGCACGGCTGCAGAGTTAATGCTGACTTTGTCAGCTCCCGAATCAAGCAATGCCGCTACATCTTGAACGGAGCTAATGCCTCCGCCTACAGTAAAGGGTATGTTTACATGCCGGGAAATCTTTTTCACCAGGTCGGCAAATGTTTTACGGTTTTCATTGGTGGCTGAAATATCGAGAAATACAAGTTCGTCAGCTCCCTGTTGTGCATACCTGGCACCTAATGCTACTGGATCACCGGCATCGCGCAGGTCTAAAAAGTTAATACCTTTCACGGTACGACCATTTTTGATATCCAGACAGGGTATGATTCGTTTGGTGAGCATCAGATCACTGATTTTAATTCATTCAAAGTAATTTTTCCCTCATAGATCGCTTTTCCGATAATAGCGCCATGAAGCTTCATATACTTCAATTCTTCGATGTCATCACAGGAGGTAATTCCCCCGCTGGCAATAATTTTTAACTCTGGGAATCGATTTCGTAGCTTCCGGTAGAGATTGAAATTAGGGCCTTGAAGCATACCATCTGTGCTGATATCAGTACATGTAATGTATTTCAATCCGGCCTCGGTTAATTGACTTGTCAAATCAAATAAATTTACGTTTCCATCTTCCTGCCATCCGGCCACTTTAACTTTTTCCCCGATCACGTCTGCGCTCAGAATAAAATTTTCTTTTCCATAGCGATCAATCCAATCTGCAAAGATGGCAGGCGATTGAACAGCCAAACTTCCAATGTTAATTTGATTGACGCCCAATTCTAACAAATCTTCTACTTCGCGTTCAGTTTTGACACCCCCTCCAAAATCAACATTTAAAGCCGTTTCTGCCTGTATGTCCTCAATCACTTCCCAGTTTACGACCATCCCTTTTTTGGCTCCGTCCAAATCAACTAAATGAAGATATTCAAGACCGGCATCTTCGAATTCCTTGGCTACTTCTACTGGGTTTTCCCGGTAAACTTTCTTTTTTTGATAATCGCCTTGCGTCAGGCGCACACACTTACCTTCAATGATATCTATCGCGGGGATAATTCTCATGGTTATTTGGTTTGAAAGAATGATTGAATTACGAGTTCTCCCGCTTCTGCGGATTTTTCGGGATGAAACTGTACGGCAAAGAAATTGTCCTTTCGAAGGGACGCGCTAAAATCAATGCCATACGTGCATACAGCGGTTGAATACCTGCTGACCGGAACATAGTAACTATGAACAAAGTAAACATACTTCTGCTGAAGACTTTCAGGGAGCCAGCCATTGCAAAGTTGTAGACTATTCCAGCCCATGTGTGGGACTTTTAAACCATTCAACGTTTCAAATTTTTGCACCGTCTCATCAAAAATTCCCAGACACGGAGTATCATTTTCATCCGAATGCTGACACATGAGTTGCATCCCTAAACAAATACCTAAAACAGGCTGCTTGAGATTTGTGATTAACTGATCCAGTTTTTTCTCCCGAAGATACGTCATGGTTGTTCGGGCTTCTCCAACGCCTGGAAAAATGACTTTATCGGCCGATTGTATTTCCTCAGGGTCATCCGTGACATTGAACTTCACATTCATTCGCTCCATCGCGAAGCGGACTGACTGAATGTTTCCAGCATTGTACTTAATAATGGCCACTTTCATAAAGTTCCCTTTGTGCTAGGCAGTTGATTGCTGTCGTTTCGTTTTATGGCTTGCCTGATCGCTTTGGCAAATCCTTTGAAAATCGCTTCAATCTTATGATGCTCATTTGTGCCCTGGGCTTGAATGTTTAAGTTACAACGTGCGGTGTCAGTAAAGGATTTGAAGAAATGATAAAACATTTCTGTAGGCATTTCACCTATTTTTTCACGTTTGAAGTCAGCTTCCCATACCAGCCAGGGTCTTCCGCCAAAGTCAATAGCTACTTGCGCCAGGCAATCATCCATGGGAAGGAGGAATCCATATCGTTCCAGTCCGATTTTGTTTCCGAGCGCCTTTCCAAATGCTTCACCCAGGGCCAGCGCAGTGTCTTCGATGGTGTGATGTTCGTCAATATGTAAATCACCTTTCACAGAAATCTGTAAATCGATCTGGCCATGTTTAGCTATCTGATCCAGCATGTGATCAAAGAATCCCAGTCCTGTTGCGATTTTACTTTGTCCGGTTCCATCCAAATTGATAACCACATGGATATCTGTTTCCTTGGTGATGCGCGTTACGCGAGCCAGACGTTCACCTAAAACAACTTGATAAATTTCATCCCACGAAGTTGTAATTTTAGAACAATTACCTTCCAAACCAGCTTTTTGGAGAGTAGTCTCCAAACTACCGTTGTTAATCAGTATCCCCTTGGCGCCAATGTTTTTGGCGAGTTGTATATCCGTTATTCTGTCACCAATGACGTACGATTGACTTAAATCATAGTCCCCATTGAGGTAGTTATTCAAGAGGCCTGTTCCAGGCTTACGGGTGGGTTTGTTTTCATGAGGAAAAGAACGATCAATCAATATCTCGGAAAATTTAATGCCTTCACCTTCCAGGGCACGCATCATCTTTTGGTGTGCAGGCCAAAACGTGCTCTCCGGAAATCGATCTGTGCCCAGGCCATCCTGATTGGTTACCATAACCAGTTCATAGTCAAGGTGTCGGGCAATTTTTCCTAGCCCCTGAAAAACCCCTGGATAAAACTCAAGTTTTTCAAGATTGTCAATTTGTTCATCAGGGGGTTCAAGTATCAAGGTACCATCCCGATCGATAAAAAGTGCTTTTTTCATAGTTGACTCATCTCTTTGACCAATACATCATTTTCCTGAGGTGTTCCTACCGTAATACGAAGACATTGACCACATAATTGAACCTGTGAGCGATCTCGCACAACCACGCCTTTGGCAATTAATTCTTGATATACTTGCCAGGCATCAGTTACCCGAACAAGCAAAAAATTGGCCTCGGAAGGATATACCTGCCTTACCACTGATAACTGCGATAGTTTGTTCCGCAAGGACTCCCTTTCCTGCCGGATCAATCGAACCCAATTTTCTTTTTGGGTCGGATTTTCAAGGTATCGCTGAGCGGTGCTTTGCGTCAGGCTACTAATATTATAAGGTGGCTTAATTTTGTTCAGAACTTGAATGATCTCCATGCTGGCGAAACAAATACCCAGGCGAATGGAGGCCAGTCCCCATGCTTTAGAGAGCGTTTGGATAACCACCAAATTGGGAAACTTATCTAACAGCGGAACAAATCCTCTGGTATCTGCGAAATCAATATAAGCTTCGTCTACGACAATCAAACCGCTAAACGATTGAAGAAGTTCTTCCATTTTACTTTCTGTCAGTAGATTGCCCGTTGGATTATTTGGACTACATAGAAAGATGAGCCGGGTTTCAGAGTTTATTTCGTTCCGGATGGCTGGCACATCGACATCGAATTGATCTGTCAGCAAAACATTTTTTATCCTAACATCATTGATGGAAGCACTTACCGAATACATTCCGTAGGTAGGTTGAGGTATGATTACGTTAGAATGAGCGGGTTCACAAAAGGCGCGAATGAGCAAATCTATTACCTCATCACTTCCATTGCCTAGAAAAATTTGATCAGCAGAGATGTTTTTTAATGCGGACAGCGTGTCTTTTAGATTTTTTTGATGTGGATCTGGATACCGATTATAATCTGACGGAAATGGATTTTCATTGGCATCCAGAAAAACAGATGCATGGTCTCCCTTAAAGTCATCTCGGGCGGACGAATATGGTTTCAATAACTTCACATTCGTGCGAATAATTTTTGATAGATCAAATGCGTTCATGAAAGCGATCGTAAACGTATACTAACAGATTGTTGATGCCCAATGAGTTCTTCTGCTGCGGCCATCTTTTCAACCACAGGTCCTATTTTCTGAATGCCATCCGAAGTAATTTTTTGAAATGTCATCAATCGGGTAAAACTCTCTAAGGACACCCCGCTGTAAGCTTTGGCAAAACCATTGGTAGGTAGGGTATGATTGGTTCCAGACGCATAATCCCCAACAGACTCAGGTGTATAAGGCCCCAGAAATACCGAACCGGCTGTTTTAATCGACTCGCTGAATGCCTCGCAATTCTGAGTGTTGATAATGAGATGTTCTGGGGCATACTCGTTGGTAAAATCGGCTATATCCTCCCAGGAATGAAATACAATAGAAATGCTATTTTCCAAAGCTTGCTGAGCGATGGCCTTTCGCGGAAGCAATTGTACTTGTTTTTCAATCTCTTCTTTGACTTGATGAACCATTTTTTCGCTGGTCGTTACGAATATCACCTGGCTATCAACGCCATGCTCGGCCTGTGATAATAAATCAGCTGCTATAAAAGAAGCATTGGCATATTCATCACCAATTACCAAAACCTCAGAGGGCCCGGCTGGCATATCAATGGCTGTGCCTTGTTGGTTCACCATTTGTTTGGCTTGAGTTACATATTGATTTCCTGGTCCAAATATTTTATACACGGCAGGAATCGTTTCCGTACCATAGGCCATGGCCGCAATGGCCTGCGCACCACCTACCTTAAAAATTTTTTTTACTCCTGTAAGAGAAGCGGTAAATAAAATAGCAGGGTGAATATTTCCGGTTTGATCCGGTGGGCTGCAAAGAACAATTTCTTCGCATCCGGCTAAACGTGCAGGAATCGCAAGCATTAAGACAGTGGAAAACAGAGGAGCGGTTCCGCCAGGAATATAGATTCCTACTTTTCCGATGGGGACGGCTTTGCGCCAGCATCGAACACCCGGCATGGTCTCGATTTCCAAAAAGGACCTCTTCTGTGCCTCGTGAAACTTTTCAATGTTAGCAGCAGCTATCCGGATGGCATCTTTTAAATCTTCATTCAGTGTTTTTTCAGCAGATTCTATTTCACTTGATGAAACGGCAAGTTTGTCTACGATCACTTGGTCAAATTGCTGTGTCAATGCACGAAGGGCTGCATCACCGGAACTCTTTACGCGTGTTAAAACATTCTTAACAGCGCTTTCCAAAAACTCCAGTGCTAAACCGGGTCGCTCACATAATGGCCTCCAGTCAGCCCGGGCAGGGTTAATCACTACTTTCATACTATGCGATCATTTTTTCAATAGGTATTACCAATATCCCTTCGGCACCGAGAGACTTCAATAGCCCGATTTTTTCCCAGAAGTCGTTTTCATTTACCACGGAGTGTAGCGATGACCAGCCCTCCCGACTCAAGGGCATAATCGTGGGGCTTTTCATTCCGGGGATAACATTAGTAATCTTTTCAATCGAACTATTAGGGCAATTCAAAAGGATGTACTTATTGTTTTTGGCAGATTGAACGGCCTCCATGCGAAACAAAAGCTGATCGAGGATTGTTTTTTTTGCTGGATCAAGACCAGGCGTAGCAATGAGTACCGCTTCTGAGTGCATGACAATTTCAACTTCTTTCAATCCATTACTCAGAAGGGTGCTTCCTGTGCTGACAATATCGCAGATTGCATCGGCAAGGCCTATTCCGGGGGCAATTTCTACTGACCCGCTGATTTCGTGAATTCCGGCTTGTATGCCCTTCTGATCCAAAAACTGCTGAACAATAACCGGATAAGATGTAGCAATATTTTTACCTTGTAAATACTTGATGTCAGAGTAGGTTTCCGACCGGGGGATAGCGATGGACAACCGGCATTTGGCAAAATCCAATCGCTTGATCAGATCATTATTCTTTTGTTTCTCCACCCAGACGTTTTCGCCAACGATGCCAACATCGGCCACCCGATCCTCCACATATTGTGGAATATCATCATCCCGGAGAAAAAGTACTTCCACCGGGAAATTCCTGACCTGTGTTTTTAGTTGATCTTTTCCATTGGTGAACGAAAGACCACTTTCCTTCAGTAGCTGAAGCGAACTTTCTTGTAGCCGCCCGGACTTTTGAATTGCAATTCGAAGCATGATTTAAAAATATATCAATAAAAAAGGCCTGCCATATCTGACAAGCCTTTTAATAGTTTTATAGTAACAATTACAGACCTGCCATTTCTTCGGTGAAAAAATGGTGATGATGCAGGATGTAAGCGTTGTTTTTCATTTTGTCTCACAAATAAACACCTTCAACTCCGAATTTCAAAATAGTTTAGGATTTGTTTAAAACCAGGCACTTTTGATTGCCGACATGAAGCCGATAAATTGCTAAAATGATCAAATGCATCGTCAAAGGCTGGAAATCATGTTCCACAAACCATTTCACCCTTTTCTGGTTTAAATTGCAGTTTGAAACACTGCGTGAATGAAAAATTGGATTTATGTTGGAATCTTGCTTTGCCTTTTTTCTTGCGAAAGCAAAGAAAAGCGACTGGAGCAGTTCTTGTTAAAAGGTAACCTGGCAGTAAAAGACCTAAACACAGAGCAAGCCTTGTATTACTTTGAACAGGCCGCAAAACTTGATCCATGTTTTGTGGAAGCATGGAATAATATGGGGACTGTTCACTATCGTGCTGGTCGGTATACTGAAGCATTGATTCACTATGAAAAGGCGATTGCCTGCGATTCTGCTTTTCTGGGAGCCCTTATTAATCGGGCCAACACTTTGTACGAATTAAGAGAACTGTATAGCGCTTTAAGTGACATTGAGCGAATCAAACGTCTTAAAAGCGATACATCAGTGGCTTTTTTTGTAGAAGGTTTGATCAAAACCCGAATGAGAGACTTTTCAGGCGGTTTGGAGGCCTTTGGTGAGGCTATTAAACGAGATAGTTCCAATGCGGAACTTTGGGTTAACCGGGCAACGGTATGGTATTATCAACGGGCTTTTGAAGATGCCCGGATGGACTTGAAAAAGGCAGAACAAATTAATCCAGACGAACCGAACATATATAATACGCTGGCACTGATAGAGGCTGAAGATAACAATTTTTTGGAGGCCATCAGACTGGTGAACAAGGCCCTTTTCCTAAAGCCTGGAGATCCGTATTTTGTTAATAATCGTGGTTACTTTTATTTGCAATTGGGGGAGACCGAAAAAGCCTTAACAGATATTGACGATGCTATCATTTCTGATCCCACCAATGGATGGGCTTATCGAAATAAAGGGCTTTATTTTTTGGCTAAAAATCAATTTGCAGATGCTGAACGTCTGCTTGTTCAGGCCTACTCACGGGATGAATTTATTGATAAAATCGATTACCACCTGGGGGTGGCCTATTTCAAAACAGGAAAAATTAAGGAGGCGTGTGTGGCCTTTACACGGGCTCAGGCTATTGGTATCACCATTGAAAAGGAGTATCTTGACAAGTGCAATCAATAGCCCTTACCATCCAGACTTTACGCGCCCAACTGACAAAGGCTTTAGCTGAGCCGCTCCCAGGTAAACTAGCACACGAGCCGATGAGGGCGACACCTATTGGGGATCTCTTACCTGATTTTAAGCATGCTCTTCCACCTAAACCTGGCAGCGTTCTGATACTCTTATATGAAGAAAATGGCCTGATCCGTTTTCCGCTGATCAAACGACCAACCTATTCGGGTGCTCATAGCGGTCAGATAAGTTTGCCTGGAGGGAAGGCCGAGTCAGGCGAAACTTTTGTTGAAACAGCCTTACGAGAAGGGGAGGAGGAAATAGGCATTGATCGTTCAGAGATTGAAGTAATTGGGCATTTGAGCAATTTTTTTGTAATTCCTAGCAATTTTATGGTGACACCAGTGGTTGCCATCGCACAACATACGCCACTCCTTCGACCCGATAAGCGTGAGGTGGAAAACATTCTTTTAGGAGATCTGCGTCAACTTCTGGATCCAAATGCCATCCGGACGAAAGAGATTGTGGCTGCCGGAAAATTTAAAATGCGTGCCCCTCATTTTGAAATTCAAAATGAAATTGTTTGGGGTGCTACCGCCATGATGCTGAATGAACTTAGGGTTGTTCTTCAAAAAATAAGATTGATTACCCCGATCGCTTGATTACTCAAAAGGGATTAAGCCTTAACAAGTATGCTTGTATGCTCTTCCATGGAATTAGTCTTCGACACTCCATTTATTGTTAGAGCGTTCTACCTCTGCCGTTTCGTGTTTAGAATCAATCTCAATGGAGATTATTTTTAACGTATTCTTAGACCACTTGAATGCATACTCTTTTGCCACCCAATACCACTTGGCAAGTTTGGTGACTGAGCCTTCAAAATTCTTATCTGCCAATGTCTCATTGGTTGGAATGTATACTAGATCGCTGCTTCCATCGGCATAGGTAATGGTAATTTCTACCGGCATTGGGAATTCACCTTTTCGCTCAAGAATAATCTCAAAACCACTTTCTGGATTAACTGATTTTATTGCGTAGTCCACATGTTTGACGGAGCCAATAAGGTAATTTAGATGCCACTTCAATTGCATACCAGATACCTTTTCCATGATGCGAATGAAGTCATTGGGTTCCGGATGTTTGAATTTCCAGGTGTTATAATATTGTTGCATTCCTTTCCAAAAGAGTTTTTCTCCCATAATATAGCGGAGATGGGTAAGCATGATTGAACCCTTTGTATAAGAAGAAACAGTATAGGCGGCATTGGTCGTAAAAACGTCACTGTGTTGAGTGGCGGGCTCATCTATACCTGATTTTACAAATTTCTCAAAGCCGTCCATCGTAGACCCTTGTGGGTTAATTAACTTCCGATCGAACACAAAGTTGCCAGCTTCCGCTGTAGCAAAAGTGGTGAATCCTTCATCCATCCAGGCATATAAAGCTTCGTTTGAAGCTAAAGTCATTTGAAACCAACTGTGCGCGACTTCGTGAATCATGGTGCCTGCAGTACCTTGAAACCCTACCTCGCCTAGAATGAGTGTACACATGGGATACTCCATACCACCGTCTCCACCCTGAATAATAGAATAGGTATCAAAAGGGTAGGAGCCAAACCGTGTGTTCATAAACTGAAATAATTTAACCCCCACAGGTATTAAGTCCGGCCAATGTTTGGTCTTTTCGCCTGGTTGATAAAAGAAATGAAGTTCGGGGCCTCCAGGCACGCGGATGCGTTCGTGCTTATACTGAGGGTCAGCCGCCCAGGCAAAGTCAATAACATTAGGAGCAACGAAATGCCATTTCATGTTTCCTTTGGGGCGACTAACTTTCGCACCAACATCTTCGTATCCATGACCTACTTCCAAAGCATTTTGGAGCTTGCCCGTGCCAGCGACCACAAATTCGGGTGGAATATTGATGGTTACATCGTAGTTACCCCACACACCATGAAACTCACGAGCTACGTACTGGTAGGGATGCCAGCCTTGATGGTCATACTCGGCAATTTTAGGGTACCATTGAGTCATGGAGTAGGCAATGCCTTCCCGGTTGTCCCGACCTGACCTTCTGATTTGAATAGGCACCTGACTCTCAAAAGTCACCTCAAAAGTAGTTTTAGAATGAGGAAGGAGGTGTGAAGGGAGCTGTACCTCCAAAATAGTTCCAATAACGCGAGTAGTGGCGTGCCTGCCATTTTGGATGAAACTTAAGATTTTCTGGTAGCCGATTTCTTTTTCGCTGAGCTTACTGATCCGATCCTGTACTCTCCGGTCAGGATCAGGCAGTGAACGTGAACGCACATCCATCATGCTTCCTGGTTGGAATGCATTCCAGTACAAGTGGAAGTACACTTTGGAAAGTGTGTCTGGTGAATTATTGGTATACTTAATGAACTCCCGTCCTTTGATCAGGTGTTTTTGAGGGTCTAAGGATACCTCCATTTGATAATCTGCCTGTTGTTGCCATCGAGGTTGGGCATTCAGAAAAGTGGAAACGAAAAAGAAAGTGGCTAGCAGACGAGTTTTCATCGGTTTATGTAAAACACGAATGTATTAAAAGCCCGCTAGCTTACAAAAGCCTGTTATTTTAAGTTGATGGTTTTGGATAAGCCAAAAGAGAAAAACCCGGAAGGGTCAGTATCTATCGGTTCTGCTACTTTACGAGGCAAAATGAACGAATAACTACAAAGCAGGTTCCACTTTTTCCAGTGAATGGAAAGCGGGAATACGAAGTTATGACTCATAACACCAAATCCTTGCGTGGTAGAATCATAATACAACGGAAGTTCTCTTCGGATTCTGAAAATGATTTCCAACAAGTTAGTCGTATAAGGAATTTGTTCGGTATAACTATCATTTCCAAAGACAGCAGTATATCCGGGATTGAATGTGATACGTTCTAAGCCCATAACTTTTTCAATCTTTAGGTTGAACAGTATCCCAGGGATAATCCGATGGCCACTTTCGTTACCAAACAAAAAAGAATAGTCCAGCCGGAGACTTACATACTTAAAATCAGCAAAATTCGATACTTGAATATTATTAGAAAAAGGAACGTCAGCCTCTTGTCCGCGGTAGGAATAAAACAGATGACTATATTCTATGACACTCATCAATCGCTTGCTCCAGGGGTAAATATATCCCCCCGAAGCGATCGTGAGGTAATGTTTGGGTTCAAACTCCTGACTCCAGTATGCAGAACCGTCCAGATAAAAACCGGAGGAATGATAATAACTTGCTCCATAGATCAGTCCAAACTGATCAAATCCAAGGGTGCGACTTTGTGAAGTAAGATTGCTGTTATATCCTACCCGCAGTACCAATTGAGAAGGTAATGAAATTTCGGGTACGTTCACCAGACTATCGATAAGCGACAGCAAATCAGAGCGATCCCCGGAATGGAGAAGGGAGTCTAATTCAGCCAATTCCTTGTCTTGTTTCAGTAAATAGGCCATTGAATCAGGGTTTATCCTTTGTGCAAACAAAGGATAAACCCCGATGATCAGGAAGATTACTATCGTCCAGCGGCATACCATCCGTCAAATGATAAATCTAATTCCGTTGCCTGATTCGTTGTCGCTGCTGAACATTTTCTCTTCGTTGCTGCATGATTCTTCGTTGTTGAATTTGATCGATGATTAATTTATTGAAATCTCCTTCCGCTTTACGAAGGGCCAGCATTTGTTGAGCGGATATAACCTTGAGTATTCGGTTAGAATAGTCCTTTTCCAGATCCAGTTCTTGTTGTTTTACACGAAGCCCCAATTCAATCACTTCTTTTTGTTTATCGGGATTGGGATTGTTGGGGTCAATTTCTTTGCGGGCATTCACAAATTTTTGCCGAATTTCCCTTCTGCGTTCTGAATATTCGCGGTATAGCGGCCAGAACTTTTCTGCTTGCTCCGTACTTAACCCTAGTTTTTCGGAGAGATAGGCAATCCGAAGGTTTTTAATCTTTTCCTGAGCTTTTGGATCTTGTGCTACATCCTCGGAGACATCGGTGTCTTGAGCAGAAGCCAGAGGAGAGCTGGCTATCAGAACAGTCCAGAACGCCAGATTAAGTAAAGTTTTATTAAACGTTTTCATATTGTTTCGTTAAAAACCTAAAATTCATTGTCATATTCAAGCAGAAGAGCATCCAGATTTTCAGATGGGATCAATTCTTCAAAAACCATTTCTTCCAGTTCGTTTGTATCCTCTACTGTCCAATTCAAAGATTCCATTAAGTCCTCATGCTCTAATTCAGTTTGTTCAAGGTAGGCCACCAGATCGGATGTATCAATCGTTACTAACTCATCCTCTACCGTTGTAGTAATATTCGAGAACCACAGAACACCTACAACAGCTATTAGAGCCACTGGAAGAGCAAGTTTCCAGCCCATACTCCACAGGAAAACCGGATTTTTAGGTGCCGCATTCGTCCGGGTCTGGATAATACCCGGTAATTGATCAAAGTAGCCATCCGGTACTTTAAACATATTCTTTTTGGGTATATCTTCCAATTTCATAGCGCTTGGACTTTAATTGTCTTTGAAAGTTTAATTATTGGGAGAGAAAATCTTCAATCTTTTTTACGGCATGATGATAACTTGCTTTGAGGGCTCCGACACTGGTATTGGTCACCTCTGAAATATCTTCATAGCTCATTTCATCGAAATATTTCATATTGAACACAAGTCTCTGTTTATCAGGTAATTGAACGAGTGCTTTTTGTAGTTTTTTCTGAATTTCATCACCGGAAAGATCAGGGGAGGTTTCGATTTTTTGAGTTAACTCTTTGCTGACATCTTCGATCGGTAAAAAGAAGCGTTTCCGCTTTTTGTTCAAAAAAGTAAGGCATTCGTTGGTAGCGATCCGGAATATCCAGGTATACAATTGTGAATCTTCCCTAAATCCTGGAATGTACTTGTGTACCTTGATAAAAACCTCTTGTGTGAGGTCATTGGCATCATCGTGGTCGATCACCATTTTTCGAACCAGCCAATAAACCCGCTGCTGATACGCACGTACCAGTAAGTTGAAACCATAACTTGCCGTTTCTGGATTCCGGATTTTGACTAACAGGTCTTTGTCTTCCACCATGGCGAAAACTGATGATTAGACTATTTTTAACCAGCAAGGTTTAATCATGACAAGCTGGCAATAGCATCGGCCAATCGTTCTATTTGCTCTCTTGAATGGGTCGGAAAATTGGCAAATCGGAGATGTGATTTTTTGTAGGCTCCGTAGCCTTCTCCTGGCTCGAATCCTATCTGCCGGAGGACATTCATGACGCGATCCCGCTCGTTACCGGCATCAGCCACGATTACCGTCCTGGATCGTAGAGTGGCATCCTTCACAAATGGCTTTAAAACCGAACTTTGCTCCAATGCCTGATAAAGAACGGCCGATTTATACTCTGTTTCCTTCCGGATAGCCTGAATTCCTTTTTGAAGCATGTCCTGAATGACCTTTCCAAGCAAATAAATACCAAGGACATTGGGTGTGGAGGGTGTTTGATTCTTTTTAGCGTAATCAGCCAGAGAGAGTAGGGTGTGATACGTCCCTGACAGTTTTCCTTGCGATTGGAGATGTTGTGCTTTTTCAACACATCGGCTGTTGAACAACCATACACCTAGCCCTGCGGGTAAGCCAAACCCCTTTTGCACAGAGAAGAAAACAGAATCCACTTTTGTATAGTCAAAGTCAGGGTAGGGCAGCGAGGATACGGCATCTACTATAACTAATGCGGTTGGATTTTTGAAGCGCATCTGATGAATGGGTCCCATCGGCATCGAGACACCCGTGCTGGTTTCGTTATGCGTGAGGGCGATAACTTCAGGAGACCCTTCACACGCTTCTGCCGATGTAAATCCGGACCCGTCCGGCATAATACTGGCCACAGCCTCTTTACCACAAAGTTTGGCAATTTCAAAGTAACGTTTTGAAAAGGCTCCATTCACAAAGTGATGGCAACGCTCATCGACCATACTTTGGATGGATCGTTCCCAGATCTCAGTAGCAGACGAAGTAAATGCAACAGTATAATCGGTCGGTAAGTTTAACAATTGACGCAAACCATCGACTACCGTCTGGTAGTGACGCTCAAAAGAGGAGGAACGATGAGAGAGCGATGGAATCCCTTCTCGAAAAGCTTTCTTCAGATGATCCTCGGCCGTAAAATACAACTCAGAGGGCCCGGGTGCCAGGCAGATGCTTTGATTTTTCATTTGGTAGTTGACAGATTTGAAAAGACAAAGCTAATATGTTGGAGCTATGTCCTACACAAAAAATTCCTGAATGTCAATAGTATGCGCATCCCCGAATTTGTGTAACTCGCTTTTAAATCCACCTGGATTTGGGACACGTTTGCTGAACCTAACAATAATACAATACCGAGTGAAGCTTTCAGTCAAAATCAGGCCTCATCTCGCCTAAGGCGAGACCTCGCCCAAAAAGCAGGTTAACAGAAGAAGATTGCGATAGACGGCAACTCAAAACTTGTCTTTCTGGGGTTCAGAAACACCTCACCAAATCCGGTGGTTTTTACAAAATAAAAGAGGAGCCCAAAGCTCCTCTTTTATTTTATTGTACTATCAATCGGTGGACAACCCTTGACTTGCCTTGGACGATTTCGACCAGATAAATTCCTGGAGAAGCATCATTGCTGAGAAGTACCTCCAGATCGGATCCAGACCGAACATCTGAGTATTGAAGTGTACGAATGACTTTTCCACTCAGATTGGTTACCCGGACATAAACTTCAGAATCATTTCCATTACTGATGCGAACCTTAAAGAGATCTCCCATGACAGGGTTAGGATACAAGGTTGCCGACATAGGTGTTGTTCCTGGTTCAACCGTCAGTAGCACAACTTTATCATGATAAGCAGTTGTTTTGTCAAAATCAATCTGCTTCAAGCGATAGTAGTTTTTACCACTGAGCGGACTTTGATCGGTAAATGAGTATCTAGAAGTGGTAGTCTTATTACCTGCACCGATTACCTCACCAACGACCACAAATTTTTCACCATCCGTTGATCGCTCCAATACAAAGCGATCGTTATTTATTTCTGTAGCAGTCTCCCATTTCAGAATGTTTACACCGTTGACAGTTTCGCCTGTAAAGCTGGTAAACGTTACCGGTAGGGGATTATTAAAATCACCAGATCCGAGTGTAACAATCTGTTCGCTAAAACTGAGGTTCGTGGTAGCTACAAAATCACCCTGGGATTGAGAATGGCCAGCGAGGAAGGTAGTACCACCATAGTTATCCCAACGGGAGGTACCGTCATTCCAGGCCACTACTTTAAGCTTTTCTCTCTCGATAACATTGGCAGACACATCGCTTTCAATGCCCCAACTTAAGCCGATACGAGCTGTTACTCCGCTAGGAGTAGGGCTTCCGTCAGACACCTTCCAGTATTCGCCACTGGAAATGGTTTTGATGGCTACCGGATCTGCTGGAAGAAGATTATCAACCAGCGGCTCTGTTGTATCTACATTCGATGCAAAATATTCGAAGCTCCAGGTTCTGGGGCCAGCGCTTGTATTTTGGATTAGACCGTATCTCCACAAGGAACCAAGACCTATCGGGAAATAGAAAGAAGAACCAGCGTTCATTACTTTAAATAATCGACCTGAAACTAATGATGTAGGAGAACCCTTTTCAGGGGTACTGACTGCCGTAGCACCCATCGTGAACTGAACACCAGTATTGGGGGTAATAAGTCCCAGGGAAAGGAGCAATTCGGTGGTTAATGTTACATTTCCATTCAGGCGCATGCCGGCTGGATTATTGATTTCCATGCGGTGCCATTGGGCGGCCCCCGTAAAGGTTCCGTTGATTTGTTGCTGAGTAGTCCCAGAGAACAAGAGTCTTACGGTTCCAGATCCACCATTAAAAGTACCTGATGTAAACGTAAGGTTCCGTTCGATATCCACGGTGCCTCCTGAACCTGTTTCAAAACTACCACCAGACACAAGTAAGTCGCGTCCAATAGAACGAATACCATCAGATACTCCGACAAATGTACCTCCGCTGACGTTTAGATCGCGAGTGATGGTTAGTGTACGGTTGTTATTTCCCTTGCTAAAGGAACCTCCGGAAATAAGCATATCCCTACCAACGGTAATGGTTCGGTTATTCAGATTGCGCACTGTAGGCCCGCTGACTAAGAGGTCGTCACAAGTGGTCAAATCATTATTGGCCATGTCTCTGTTTCCGGAGCCAATAAATGAAACCTGACGTACGGTGGAGATGCCACCGAGAACGTCATAGCTGCCTGATCCGGCATATTCAAGCGTCCCTCCTCCACAACCAAAGAAGTCATCATAAAAACCGGCTGGCAGTACAGCACTTCCAGTGTTGCTGGTGATTCGCAGTGTACCTGACCCTGTTATACTTCCGAGTCGATGCCCAAAGGTACCATTGATGTTTAAAATACCACCGGGCCTTATTTCCGTTCTGTATAACCGAACGGAATTGATGTTTAAAGTAAGTTCGTCACCCGTATCAACAACAATAACGGCTCCAATAGGAGCCCCACCTCCGGGAACCGGTATGTCATAAATAGCCGTATTAACATTTCCGGAAGTGACAGTAGTATACACAGGAACTCTGTCAGGGATGGCATTTTCAATGCCGGCAAAGTAATTTCCCGAAATACCCTCGTCAGTCACACCTGTGAATCTGAAGGTAACCTCATTCGTAGATTCGTTTACATCCAACGTGGAGAATTTGTCAATATCTTCCAAAGGATTGTTTTCGCTGCGAATCCGTGCAGCAATATAACCCGCCTCTGTATTTCCTCCAGTGACTTCCACATAAGATTGGTCATAGGACATGATGGCATCTGCCTGAAAGGTGGAAGGAACTCCATTAGCATCCAGTACCCAATAATATTGCAGAACATTATCCCTATCCACTATTTCAGGATCTGGTGCTTCAAAGTCTTCAACAATGGAAGGATGAACTTCTTTTGCAGTGCGAACAATAATTTCGCTAACGACTGTGCCCGAGGTATTTCCGGGAGTTCCAAAATTAAAGCGAACTGGTGTGTACAAGTCCTGACCTACCGGGAAGATAAAATCAGTCGTATAGTTAGCCGGGAAAATTTTCTTTAAACCGCTATCTGTAAATGAATTGTTCGTTTTCACCATATTGAGTGAATTAAATGGATTTACAGGAACAGGAACCGCATTGTTACTGAGGGTTACCAGATTTCCCCCAATATCAAAAACACCTGTTTCTAATCGTAGGAAATTAGATATGGTAAAGTTATATCCAAGACCATCCGGAATAGATACTCCGTTGGAGTTTCGAATGGTGATGACAGAAAGAGTCGAAGATCCCACATTGGTTGTACGACTGAGAACCTGCGGTGTAGAACCGTCAAAGACCAGACCAATGCCTCCCGTAGTTTCGAGGATAGCATCAAAAACAACGTTCGATCGAGCTGCCAAAAAATTAGTTGATGTTTGTATTCGTCCTTGCAAAACCCGGAGTTCGTTATTTACAGTTAGGTTCGTATTGAGGGTTGATCGCTGTGTCCCAATTTTATCCATTCTGAAAATGCTGAAAGTTCCGGATCCAGAAATTGTACGGGTAGCCGTTGGATTCAAAATCAGTTTATTGCCCGAAGCCAGATAAGAACCATTATTGATCCAATTGCCTCGTAATGTCAAGTCCAGACCCTGTGAGTTCAAGGTACAACCTGTCGCTTGTGTTAAGTCCCCTGCTATAGTGAGCGGAAGGATGTATTGTTTCACCAATGGATCATTTCCACTGCTATTATCCAACACCAGATTGCCCAGACTAATACTTGATTTAATACCAATATTCTGACTATTTACACCAGCCGGAGTGTCGACATTACCAATAGTGATGGTAGATGTGGTTGAAACGGAAGAGGTAGCTGGCTCCAATAGTAAAGAAGGAACAATGGTACTGTTAATTCCCCGTACGATAGTGAAAGTACCACCGCTGAGGGTAAACGAACTGCCGGTATTAGCAATTTCAAAAACGCCTCTGGTGACTTGCGGTGCTGCATTTTTAGCAATCGTAACCACACCACCAGATTGCGTGAATCTTAAAATACCTTCCGTGGAGGCGAGGCCCCTACGGATTTGAGAACCTACCACAAGCCCTCCGGATGTGACTTCAATTGTGGCTGCGCCTGAAGCAGAGTACTCAATAAAGTTATCTACATTGGCCCCGCCATCCATATTCACCGTACCGCCATTAATCCGAAGCAACCCATCCAGAATAATACCTGTAGTGGCACCCGAGACGTTGACAATTCCTTGCGTCATTTGAAGCCCCCCACTGGCAGGAATCAAAAAGTTCCCTCCTCCCGTAGTTAGCGCAAATGATATGGCGGGGTCATTCAAAATCAGTAACCCATTATTGATTTCCAGTGCTTTCGTAGCCGTGTTAGTGGGACCATTGAGAACAAAGTTATTATTGAATGAAAACGTAGTGGCTATGCTGGTTCCTTTGTTCATTTTGATGCGGAACAAATCAGGCACGTTGCCAGAAGTATTGGTATAGGTACCAATTTCAACCCCTGTTAATTCAAGAATGGCGTGGTTGGCACTTGCTGCACCTCCATTGTATAAATCAATCGTTCCCACGGAGTGGATGATGTTTCGACCCACCTGAAGAGTATGTACTCTAAAAGATGGATTGCTATTGGAAACAAAAATACCGGTATTGGCACGGTCGTTTAATTGTACATCCCGAGCAATGGAAACCGTGATATTTCCAGAACCGGTTCCAAAAGTTAACCGGCCACCATTGCCACCATCTGCCGGTTGCAGACGCAGATCTTGTCCTACGCTGACATTGGCACTTACTTCAAAAGTAGCCTCCCAATCAATACGAAGATCTCTTCGAATAGTGATCGGTACAGTATTAGTCATGATGCGATCATTGATCCCACCATTACTCCCCTCAAAACGCAGGTTTGGATAAATAGTTGGATTGGTGGGGATTGCTAATGGTGTTCCGCTATCTGCTGTCTGTATATAGATATAGTTACTCGTAATTTCTTCTGCAAAGTCTCCAAAATCACCTAAAATAATGGGAGTGTTTCCTGCTCCAGCTTGTATCTGAGTCATGAAAGTCCCTGGACCGCTCACGCGGACAGCTGAAAAGTCTCGGTCATGTCTTACAGTTAAGCGAGGACTAAACGTTCCGCCTGGAACCGTGGCAAACCTAAGTTCGGCTACATTGACATCAGCATTTTGAGCAAAAACAGCATGGTGATTATTGGCTCCGGTATTTCCCGAGCCAATGATGGCAATATCACCAGCCTGAGGAAAACTGGCGGCTGCCGCTCCCACATGTGAAACAGTCGACCAACTTGCTGCTGTATGCCAATCCAGTCCAGGGAAGCCGGTAGCCGTTGCGCTTCTGCTATAGTAAACAGTGGGTGCTCCGGTGAACCGGGTGGTGGCTCCGGCTGTGTAATTTGCAGTTTCGAGCACAAACCCAGTGCCTGGGAAAGTTGAGCCCGTACTAGTTCCATTAAAAGTGATAAGATTGGTTGTAAAATTTATATCATCAGCGGCTCCATCCGTAGACCGGGTAAAGGGAGCAACATCAATAACACGACCCGGGACGTAGTTGGTCTCTGTTCCTCCAATATCACCATCTGCGTAGGTCATTTGGTAACGTACCGTAGGAAGTGTGGTGAAGTCACGATGAGTAACTTTCCAGTAGTATGAAAGGATATCAGCCCCTCCTGCGAGGTTAGTGGTTTGCAATATTTGATCTACTGGAATGATCCGGATATATCCATCATCTGCAAATCCCGAAATTTGAGCTACCACTGGGGTGTAACGTACACTACTATTGGCATTAGTTCCCAAGGGGAATGTAAATCCTTCATTGGCATTGTAATAAAGCTCTAATCCTCCATCAGATACATTTCCTGCCGTCTGAATCATTTTAGTGACGCTAAAAGGCGCTCCGGCAAGAGCCGCGCTTGCTCCCTGAAGTGTAAGCGTCTCGATACCGATATTGAATACTCCTGCGGTTAAGGTAAGAGTTCCGTTCACAAACATTTGTCCTGTATTCAGGCTTGCGCCAGCGGTATTATTAATTTCAATATTTCTAAACTGTCCAGCCGTAGAAGAGATCGTTTGAGCGGAGGTGCCATCCACCAGCAGTCTTCCACTATTTCCCGTAATGCCGATGGTTCCTTTATTAACAATGTTACCTTTGGCAGAAATATTTAAGGTGCTTAAGTCAATGGTTCCTCTTTCTACTGTTAATGTTCCGTTTACCTGAATGGCCGTGGCGGGACCGTTTACGATATTAAGTTCCAGCGCTTGTGTAGGTTTGTTGATCCGAAGATTGTTAAACTGACGCAAAACGCCACCTCCATTCACGATTGAAACAGCATTACCATTAAACTCGGTTGTATTTAACCCAGTGGTATAGGTGGCATTTGGTTCAATGATTAAATCTTTGGTAATCAAAACATCATTTCCGTTGGCATTGAAAATAGGGGAGTTCGTACCCTCAATTGTCAAGTCATTACTCACCACCAATGGAAGAGCCGGCAGGGTAGTTTCATTGCCAGGATTACCGCTAGTGCCTCCGTCCAATATAAAGGTAGTGGCCGTTCCACTAAGTTTTCTGAACACCGCATTCCAAACCGGTGCCCGTGAAGTAATTTTATGGTTATTCTGATTGTTGTTAATGACAAAAACGACCGTGCCACCTGTAATGCTTACGTTTTTAGGATCAGAATTGACATAAAACAATCCACGACTGGCGGTAGTGGAGGGGTGAGAGATCGTTAAGGTTCCTCCACTCATCCGGAAAACATTGTCTGAATATGTCAGGCTGAATGTATAATAATCGTTCGAAATGGCTCCTCCACCGACATTCATAATGCCGCCCGATTGAATGTATCCTCCGATATTATCTACTCCCAAAACGGAGGTTCGGATTTGACGAACATTAGAGACTCCCCCTTCAATTTCTATCGTTCCGGCATCCCGATAAGTTAGTCCACTAGTAACATTTACTGTGAGCGTACCGGCACTTACCTGAACTTTACCATAAACTACGATGGCATTTCCAGTGGGCATAGTCACTTGTCCACCATTTACCCACAGCGTAGCTCCTGCTGACACGTTGTAGTTTCCGGTAATACCAATAGATGGAACATTAACATTGGTCCGCAATTCTAGTGTTCCGTAAATCAATCCAATAGCGTTATTATTAGCGGCCAACTGAGCTACTGATCCGTGATTCTCATTGGCAAATCCAAATAACTCGAAGTTAGCAGCACTGGAGGCGGTGATGGTAGCGATATAAGTAGCGTCTAACCCTTTACTCACTTCTATCCGGTAAAAACGGGTAGGACCGTTACAAATGACTGATTGATTTTGAGTAGCACTTAAAAGGTTAAAATCAACAATGCCATCGGTAGCCTCCGTACTAAGTCCGGCTGAGGTCCGGTTAGTAAACTGGACATCTCCTCCATTATTATTAAAGTCACCTTGTAGATTAAACTCATGACGCGCATTTCCGGTGCCTACGCGTATGCGACCGTTGGTTTCTACCTGTACCTTACCAACGACAGCTACCGTACGGTTGACAGTGGAGGCATTATCTCCAAATTGCCAGGTCCCGTTTTCGATACTAAGGTCTCCATTGATGGTGATTGTTGCTAAAACTGCCGCGGCAGTTGAAGAACTGTTTAAGTTCACCAAAACATCATTAAAGACTCTGTTCTGGTTAAGTGAAATGGCTGTACCTGTTAACTCTACAATTCCACCATTGGTAGCGTCCGCAAAGCCATTGGCGCTTCCGTTGGTAACCCCCGCTGGAAAGTTATCCACTCCGGCTGCTCCCGACATCCTGATTCTTCCGTTTCCGTTAATCTCGTTAAAATTATGACCTGAAGATGTACCCATATTCAACACACCACCAACCGTCATATTTGCCACGGTCACGTTGTTGATATTCATGTTAATGGTACGGCCATTCGTGATTACCACAAAATCCGAAGGATCAGGGATTTCATTCGAGGGATTTTCCAAAAGAGGTACCACGCCACCGTCCAACGTCCATACGTTGGGATCGTTCCAGTTTCCGGTTTGATAGCTGTACCACGTTTGTACATTGATACCATTAACGGGGCTTACTGCGGCATCTATGGTACCTAATGTATATTCTCCACCGTCATTAATATTCGCCACCTGAAATATAATCCGGTCACCGACAATGGATTTATTGGCGCTACTCACAGCTTGGTCCACATAGGTACCGGTACCGGGTGTTGCCCTGCGTAACAATACGTAGTTATCTTTATTAACGGGAACACCTCCTCCAATACCTTCACCGATATCGAAGGCCAGGTTGACAGTAATAGTACCTGTGCGATCTATAAACCAAGACCTGTTCCATCGTTGCGCGACTCCACCGGGTAAGTTGGCTGTGGAGACACTGTTAGCGACATTGTTATGTCCATGCATAACGAATGACGTAGCGGCATAGGTAACCCCTGTTAGGATAAGTCCGGCAGAATTGGCCTCTCCATGAATGGTTCCATTGATCTGACCGACTCCCCCCACCTGAAAGTCAAAGTTTCCGTTGGCCGGTGTGTCTCCAACATAAATATCGTTAGCTATAGTTACCCCGTATTTGGAGCTCAAATAATTGTTAATAATTCTGACCTGAGCATCATTAAGTTTTCTGTCATACATGATTACTTCCGCGATGTCCCCTTGCAGGGCATCAGCCGTCTGATAACCACCATTTAACAAATCCTGATCATTACCAATGGCAAGGGTACCTCCATTTTCAATATTGTCACCCACCTGAAAGCCGTTTGTTAACCGAAATGATCCACCTGTCTCGGCACCATCGACATGATAATTAAGGCGTCCGTCAATGTTTTCCCAACTATTCAAAACGATTCGCCAGTTATTATTATTAGTAGCAATGGTTGATTGGTCTGTTAACCCATCAATAGTGGTGCGAAGTGCATCGCTGTTTCTAAGCAGATATTCATCAGCCTGAGCATCGCTAAAGGCATAGGAAACCAGGCCTGTTCCCGCCACCGAGGTGCGGTAAACAATAATTGTGGTCAGCCCCGATTGAGGCATGTCCGTAAATGAATTGATAACAATCCTATTATCAGTTTTATTAAAACGGGCGTATCCCAACCCATTTGGCGGGGTAGTCGTGTTGTTAAAGACAGGACTGGTGGCGGCCGCTGCGGTCAGGTTATTGTTATTACCTGACCGGTCAGTCCAGGTAAGGATATTAGCTCCATCTGCCAAACTAAGGCTATTGGCTTCGAGCCACAGTACGTTGCGGGGCTGGCCAGTGCCAAGCGTATTTCCAACGCCTCCAGGGCCAGTTTGAGCTTGGCTCAAGTGGCCAAAAAATAGTAAAAAGGCAAAAAGTGGGGATGCCTTCAGGATATTCATAGATTCAGGTTTATTCACGGTTGCAAAAGTAGGGATTATCTTCAATTTTTCAGGGTTATTTCGTTCAATCGCTAGTACAAAACTCTGAATTTGATGGTTTGCTCGATGGATCTGAGTTTTTTGATCACATCTTTGTTGTACTGTTTATTGATGTCAGTAATGACGTACCCGATGTGTTCATTCGTTTTAAGATACTGACCGACAATGTTTATTCCATGCTCGGCCAGCACCTGATTAATCTGAGCTAAAATACCTGGAACGTTATTATGGATATGAATAAGCCTATGCGCGTTCTCCAGTGTGGGGAGGGTAAGGTTAGGAAAATTGACACTGACCGAAGTGCTTCCGGTATTGATATAGTCCATCATTTTGCCAGGTACAAACGTTCCGATGTTTTCTTGTGCTTCTAAGGTACTTCCCCCAATATGTGGGGTCAAAAGGGTATTTGGTAACCCCCTCAACTCAGAAATAAATTCTTCCTGATTGCTGATGGGCTCATATGGAAACACATCCACCGCACAACCAGCAACTTTACCAGAAATCACATTTTCTTTAAGAGCCTGAATATCAACTATATGTCCTCGACTTAAGTTAAGAAAAATAACCCCCTTTTTCATGAGGTCAAACTCTTCTTTACCAATCAGATGTTTGTTTGACTCGCGGCCATCCACATGAAGGGATACAATATCAGACTGGGTGAGTAGGTCTTTTAGTGATTTACATTTAGTCGCATTGGAGAGGGCCAGTTTTTCTTCCCGGTCATAGTAGAGTACATTCATCCCCAGATTTTCAGCCAACACCGAAAGTTGTGTTCCAATGTTCCCATAGCCAATGATTCCAAGTTTTTTTCCCCGGATCTCAAAACTTCCGGCAGCAGACTTGTCCCATACCCCTTGATGCATGCGTGAAGACTTATCAGGAATATTCCGGATCAGCATAATGATTTCTGCCAGGGCTAATTCCACAACTGACCGCGTGTTGCTAAACGGGGCGTTAAATACAGCCACACCCTTTTGAGTGGCGGCCTTTAAGTTGATTTGGTTAGTGCCTATGCAGAAGGCACCGATCACCATCAAACGATTAGCATTTTCCAATACTTTAGCTGTCACCTGAGTTTTGGAGCGGATTCCTAAAACTGAGACGTTCCTAATCTTCTCACAAAGTTCATCCTCATCCAGCCCGGCCGGGTACGTTTCAACATTAAACCCTTCATTCCGCATTAGTTCAACTGCCACGGGGTGCACATTCTCTAGCAAAAGAACATTAATCCTGTTTTTGGGATAAGAGATGGCGGTATTGAGTTTGTTCAAGTAGAGAAATTCGTCCAGACTGGGCGCTACATGGTCGGCATTTCGAAGAACATTCTCACGTTCTACATTTTCAGTAAAAGCATAAAACTTATTGGCCAGTCCTGAATGCTTGATCTCATAGTCGGTATATCCATCCCCAATGACATAAACATCTCCTGGTAAGTTGAGACGTTTGAGTTGTTCCACCTTTCCATTGTTGGAAGAAAGCGGGTTTTCTTTATCGAAGCCAATGACCTTTCCGGAATCATCGAAAATGAATCTGTTGGCGAAGATGTTCTCAGGTTTGATCCCGAATTCCGTGACGATGGGATCGATAAAAGCATGAAAGCCGTTCGAGATAATGTAAATGTATTCGGCATGAGCCAGCAAAAAATCCTTATTTCGTTTGAACGACTCTGATACTTTATCCCGCAAGGCAAGTACCAATTGTTGAAGTTGTTTGCGTGTAGGTTGTAAGATGCCGATGCGCTGCTCCAGTGACTCCCGGAATGACAGAGAGCCATTCATCCCCTGATCGGTGATTTCTTTGATGCTGGCCGCTAATTTTTCCCGTTCAGGATGGTCTGCCAGCGTAATTTCGGCTAACAGATCAAACGCTTCCACTTTTGTAAAAGTGCTATCGAAATCGATTACGAAGTACCTATTTGGTGTCATTGAGAAATGGCTAAACAGCAAATTTACAAAAGCAGGAAGTATCCACATGAAAATATAGAGTTGCCAAATGATTTTTACCTGAGTTGAGAAGTTCTGATAGCTATTTCACGCCATTTGAATGACTAGTTACTTTCCATCTATGCATGGTAGATTTTGATGACCTGAAACGACTCTTTATCATCAGTGGTGTCCGACAGGTTTACGTATTAGATATAATTCTCAACGTATTTTTGATAATCCCTTTGCAAAACTGTTATACATGCGTACCACCAGATTACCCCGAAATGAATCTATATTTGCACGATGGCCAAGGTGATTAAGTTTCCGGTTCCCCCGGCTGAAAAATTTGGATTTCGACCGGCACGCAGACGTAAAGCTGAACAACAGGAAAAACTAGGGCAGCTAAACCTGTTTTCAGGAGGAAAACTTGTAAACCTAAGTGCGAGAAGCCCCTTCGAAGAAGCGTTGTATCTCGATGATTTAGGAGATAAACATGCCAGGGTGTTATATGAAAAGGCCATTGCTTTAGGTGACAGCCCTTCTGACGCTTACTGCAACCTGGGCATTCTGGAGTCAAAGGATCAAAACTACACCCGGGCGATTGACTGTTTTACCAAATGTCTGGCAGAATCACCCCGTCATTTTGAAGCGCATTACAATCTGGCCAATCTATATGCCGAAATCGGAAACTTTCTGCTGGCAAAGATTCACTATCAGTTTTCCATCGAGATCGAGCCGGAATTTCCCAACAGTTTTTTTAATCTGGCCTTAACTCAGGCCATGCTTCGAGAGGTGGAAGAGGCTATTATTACATTGAATACGTATCGAACGATGGTAAATCAACAGGAAAGGCAGCAGGCTGACCATCTCATACAATCGTTGCTGAACGCCCGCGTTTAGGAAGTTTAGCTTAGTTCAGCCTGGGCAGCAAAGTTCTATAAGACCCAAACGGTAATAAAAAATAGGATGAGCCGATATATTTCCAAGGTTATTTTCAGAAACAGAATCATGACCAAGGCTTTGATGATCAACCGCCAACTTCTTTCATGGTAAAAGGTGGCCCCCGAGCGCAGAAAAAAATACAAATTGGTAGCAATGAAGATAATCGTTAAAGCTGTTTCATCCAGATAAAATCCTAATCCGAAGATCCTGACGATAAGTGTTAATAAGATAGCATTGACGAACAGATTGAAGCAGGCCGCTTCTACCATGTATCCGACATGATCGGTAAAGAAACGATTTCGTTTGGCGTAAAGCAGGTTAAGGGGCAAACAACTGATCACAACAAAGACCATCACCATTAATTTGGCCAGGCCGGTGGTGCGCGTGTTATATACGACTTTAAAAGCATCCAGTGAATATCCCATGGAAACGGCCTTATGTGCCACCGTCTCCTGAATCCAATGTCCATAGGCTGAGCCGAGCTGGGTGTCAAGCGTGGCGTTGAAGAGTTGGATAACCGGAAATAGAAAATAAATCAGGTTGAGGACAAAAAATAATGAAATAGGTTTGAGGTATTTTATCCTTCGGCCTTCGGCAAATTCGTACGAGACAAACCCTGGATTTTTCAAGACCAGCCCAAGGGTTTGGATAAACTTGCTATCGGCAAAAGTAATGGCAATTAAAATGTTACTGACAAAAGTCTTAAATGAACGATCGGAGGGAAGCAATATCTTTTCCCCACACTGATTGCAGTAAATACCCGTGAATCGATTTCCACAACTTTTACAAACGTGTTCTTTTTCTACATCGGGCATGGAAGTGATATTCTCTGCAAAGTTAGTCCTTTAGTCTCTTCAATAGTTTTTTTCCTCGGGATAAAAACCCGGCACTGCCATAGGGAAGTTCATCTTCAATAATGATCCTTAACTCAGATTTTAGCCCGGGCTGTTTTTCAACCAGATTTGCCAACACAGTCATGGAAAAAACTCTGACAGCAATGGGTTCCTTCCGGTTTTGAAGGAAGTCAAAACAAATCTGACTGGTAATACCTGATGCGGCCAGGGAACAGAGATGAATTGTAATATGCGTAACGTAATTTCCGTTGATAGACGGTCTTGGAATGATCTTTCATCGAAAATTTACCAAATTAAGAATCAGCCAGTTACATACTTTTTTAAATATAACTCATTGATAATTAGGATATATAAATACCTATTGTTAATTTTAAACTTCACCTAAAATGATGTGCTTTATGTTAGTATTTTTTGCCATCAGTGCTACTATGATTTTTCAACTGGGTATCTGTTTGTTTTGCTATCTCAAGCAAGGTAAACACGCGTAGAGAATCCTGAACGTTGGTAAAACAGACTTACCTGAAATCAGGTTAGTGATTCTTTATTTTTGGCAATCTTCCGAAATAGGATTGTGATCTGCTAACTTGCGGCTCTTTCTCTAAATGCCCCCTTGTGAACTATCTTTCAGCTGAGAACCTATCCAAAACCTTTCATGATCGTTGGCTTTTTCGTGATGTATCCGTGGGGATTTCACAAGGCGAAAAATTAGCGTTGGTTGGCGAAAATGGTGCCGGGAAATCTACGTTACTCAAAATACTGACCGGACAGATCGAATCAGATTCCGGATTGGTTGCCATCGCACAAGGAATTAAACTTGGCTATCTGACTCAACAACCAGTGGTGGCAGGTAATCTGACGGTCAATCAGATTTTGTTTGATGATGCAAATGAAGTAGCCCGCGTGGTAAAAGAATATGAAATATGTATTCACCACCCGGAAACAGATCCCAACCGAATGCAGCGTGTACTAGAGCGGATGGATGAACTGAATGCGTGGGAGTATGATGCGCAGGTTCAGGAGATTACTGCGAAGCTCGGTATCCTGGATCTGGAACAACGATTTGAACAACTATCGGGTGGGCAACGAAAGCGTGTATTTTTGGCTCAGCTACTTTTGAATAATCCGGATTTGATTATCCTGGATGAACCCACCAATCACCTTGATCTGGATGCCATTGAATGGCTGGAAAACTACCTGAATGGCAAGAGCATTACGCTTATCATGGTCACGCATGACCGGTACTTTCTGGACAACGTGGCGAATGAGATATTGGAACTTGACCGGGGTAAACTTTATAGATATAAGGGTAATTACGCCTATTTTTTGGAGAAAAAAGCCCTGCGCGAAGAACTGTTAAAGATTGAGGTAACCAAAGCCAAGAGCCTGTTAAAAAAGGAATTGGAATGGATGCGAAAGCAGCCCCGTGCCCGGGGTACCAAGGCTAAATACAGAGTGGATGCTTTTTATGATCTGCAGGAAGTGGCCTCCCAGAATTTGAAAAAAGAAAAGTTAGAATTGGACATCAAGGAAGCCCGCCAGGGTGGTAAAATCATGGAACTCCATCATGCCACCAAAAGCTATGGAGGAGCAGCCATGGTGAAAGACTTTAGTTATGTTTTTAAGAAGAAAGACAGAATTGGAATTGTTGGTAAAAATGGGATTGGCAAATCTACTTTTTTAAATCTGATTACAGGAAAAATACAACCCGATAGCGGTGAGGTCATTCCCGGAGTAACCACGAAGATCGGATACTTTACACAAGAAGTAGAAGATCTCAATCCTGCAAACCGAATCATAGAGGAAGTAAAAAATATTGCAGAGTTTATCACCCTTTCGGATGGTAGTTCGATATCTGCCTCTAAATTTTTGGATCAGTTTCTGTTTCCTCCGGAGAAACAATACACATTTATCGATAAACTCAGTGGAGGAGAGCGTAAGCGACTCCAGTTGCTTAAAATATTGGTGACCAATCCTAACTTCCTGGTATTAGATGAACCAACCAATGACTTTGATATCGATACTCTGAATGTCCTGGAAGATTTTTTGGACCAATTTAACGGATGTCTCATTCTGGTGTCGCACGATCGTTACTTTATGGATCATCTGGTAGATGAGCTTTTTGTATTTGAAGGCGAAGGAAAAATTCAGCCATTCAACGGCAACTATACCGATTATCGGGAATGGCTGGAAGAAAAAGAGAAAGTTGCTGCGTCACCAGTCCGAATAGAAGCGACTAAATCACCCGTCAAATCTGAACCTTCTGCCCGCAAGGTTACCTTCAAGGAAAAGCAAGAATACGAGGCCATTCAGCTGGAAATTGAAAATCTGGAAAAGGAAAAGGCCAGTATCACCACCAGATTGTCCAGCGGTACTGAATCTCCTGCCGAAATTGAACGATTATCAGTTCGTTTTCAGGAGGTTAACCAGCTATTGGATATTAAAACTGATCGGTGGCTGGTGTTGGAAACAATCATGGAAGGGTAATACTATTGAGAAATTCTTTAAAAAGACTACTAAACTTACCTGAATCATACAGATAAGCAATTGATTATATCGTAGTTATCTATATTTACCTGAATTAAAAAGTAAATATGATTATTGCGATTATTTTAAGCTCAATTGTGTTGTTGCAATTCCTGTTGCGGGATTGGATGCATCGTACCAAGCAATCCTCTGTCCGACACTAGTATTCGAAATGGTAGCCCCGAATCACCACCCGATTCCATAATCTTCTCCGTGGTTACTGGAACCGCCCCACAGCGTCCCGTGAGCCCAATCAAACCAAATGGCATTAATGGGGCCAGACGTACGATCATCAAAGCGCATCCGATATCCCATTCGCTGTAGTTCTTTTCGCACATAGGGAGGGGTACTTTCATGCAACAGAATAAAACCAGCCTTCGGTTTGCGATCTTCACCACCCAGTGACAAGTATAATTGATCGGTATTAATGTTGGGTGCTTCCGTTGCTTCCTGAACTGTCATGCCAAATTCCACCACATTCAAAAAGAACTGAAGTAAATTCTGGTCTTGTGTGTCGCCCCCCTGAACAGCAAATGATAAAAACGGCTTTCCGTCTTTGAGTGCCAGGCTGGGGGTGAGCGTCACCCGAGGGCGTTTACCTGGTTCCACAACATTGAAAGGATTTTCCTTAGGGTCAGTGACAAAACTCTGCATTCGTTGACTCATTCCGATACCTGTCTTCCCGGCTATGCAGGCAGGGTTCCATCCACCGCTGGGAGTAATGGAAACAACCCATCCTTCTTTGTCGGCAGCTTCGATGGAGGTAGTTCCCAGAAAAACATTTTTTAAATACTCTTCATCCAGTGAGCCCGAAGGCTTCATGAGGGAGGCTTGCGACCAGGCCTTCAGATAGTCTTTATAAGGATTGATTTTTCCTTCGAAAGGGTAGGGGTCACCGGGTGCTGCTTTCGGATCGTTTTTTTCCCAATTAATAGACTTGACCCTCTCTTTGGCATATTCTTTTGATAGCAATCCTTTGATCGGTTCTTCGGGTGCCAGATACGGATCACCGTAGTAAAAATCGCGGTCAGCAAAAGTGAGATTCATGACCTGATACAGCGTATGAATGTAGCGAGCTGAGTTAAAACCCATCTCCTTCAGGTTTAAGTTTTCTAGCATATTCAAAGCCTGCAGCATCACCGGACCTTGCGTCCAGGGTTGCATCTTATAGACATCTATTCCTTTATAGTTGACCATCACAGGTTCCTCAATAATCACTTTCCAGTTGGCCAAATCCTTTTCGGTGATCAGCCCACCTTGTTCCTGACTTCCACGGGCAAATTCTTTGGCGATATCTCCTTTATAAAATCGTTCATACGCGGCATAGATGGCTTCCTTTCTTGATCTACCTTTTTTGATTGCCTGCTGCTCGGTCTCTACCAGTTTTTGAAGTGTGGCAAGTAAGTCGGCCTGGCGAAAGATTTCACCGGCATGTGGTGCTTCACGGTTTTCACCCAAGTGTGGAAGAAACACATTTTTTGAATATGGCCATTGCTTTAAACGGTCTTTCTCGCGTTCAAAGCTGTTGGCTGTTTGCGCCTCGATAGGATAGCCATCGGCCAGTTGCATGGCGGGGGCCAATACCTCTTTCAAACTTAATGTGCCATATTCAGCCAACATGGTCATTAACGCCCCCGGAGTGCCGGGCGTAACAGCTGCCAGTGGACCGTATTGAGGTGGATAGTTCATGCCTTTGCTTTTAAAAAAATCTGCAGTAGCCCCGGTGGGGGCTACGCCCAGCCCGTTAATGGCAATTACCTTTTTAGTCTTAGGGTGATATAAAAGAGCTTGTGTTTCGCCACCCCAGCTAAGCACGTCAAACATGGTGCACGTGGCCGCCAGCATGGCGCAGGAAGCATCTACCGCATTACCGCCTTTCTGGAAAATCATAGCCCCGGCCGTGGCTGCCAGTGGTTTGCCCGTGATCGCCATCCAATGCCTGCCATGCAATGGAGGTTTTTGGGTCAGCACAGGTAAATTGTTGAATGATTGTCCGTGACTGGCAATGGATACCATCATCAAACCTACCACAAAAGCTATTGGTGAGTTTCCACGCATCCATAGACCATGAGGATTCTTACGACTCTTGATGACAGGAAGGCATGGGGTGGTGAGATTTTTCATACCATGGGTTTTATATTCGAAAGATAAGGATATCGTCATGGGATCAAAACGCAACTTATATCAATGGCAGTCATATGCCGACAATTCTTAAACTACTGTTGCCATTTGGTGTTAAATTAAACAAATGCAACATTTCAGTCTCGACCTCATACAATCGTGGGAACGATTTTATCGGGGTAATTTTATCAATACCCTGAGCGGTTTTAAGTCTGCCAGCCTCATCGCCTCCCAATCCGCTGAAGGCAATCCTAATCTGGCTATTTTTAGCAATCTCGTCCACATTGGGGCAGATCCTGCCTTGATTGGGTTTATCAACCGCCCTAGAGAAGCCTCGCCCCATACCTTGACCAACATAGAAGCAACTGGACAATACACCATCAATCATATTCCATCATCTTTTATAGCTCAAGCGCATCAGACCAGCGCTAAATACCCGCTAGACAAAAGTGAATTTGATGCCGTGGGTCTCCAGCCGTTGTATCGGTCTTCCTTTCCCGTTCCATTTGTTCGTGAAAGTGCTGTGCAATATGCGATGAAGCTTGTAGAAGTGATTCCCATCCGGCATAACCAAACCTTTTTGGTGATAGGCGCTGTTCAGGAAGTGTGGCTGGAAGAAGGAGTTCTTCAACCGGATGGATTCATTGATCTTGAGGCAGCTAATTCCGTTACCTCCCTGGGTTTGGATAGCTATTATGAAACCAAAAAAATAGCCAGATTTGAGTATGCCAAGCAGGACAAACCCGTTCGTTTAATCCTGTAACTTTAGGTCTGATGAAAAAGGTGGTTGTTTTAACCGGAGCAGGCATCAGTGCCGAAAGTGGCATCCCCACTTTTCGTGATGCTGGTGGTTTGTGGGAAGGTCATCGGGTGGAAGATGTGGCTACCCCGGAAGCGTGGGTGCGAAATCCTTCCTTGGTGCTTGACTTTTACAATCAACGGAGAAGGAAAGCACGAGAGGTTCTTCCTAATCGGGGCCACGAGATAGTGGCGGAATTAGAAGAGCATTTTTTAGTAACCGTGGTTACCCAAAACGTTGATAATCTGCACGAACGTGCCGGATCATCGCAAGTAATTCATTTACACGGAAGTCTGTTTGAAGCCCGGAGCACGTTAGATCAACGGCTGGTTTATCCCATCATCGGAGCAGAATTAAACATAGGAGATACATGTGAAAGAGGCTCGCAATTGCGACCCAACATTGTTTGGTTTGGAGAGGCCGTTCCGTTAATGGATCAAGCCGTCCGTTTGGTTTCACAAGCTGATATTTTTATTGTGGTGGGCACTTCTCTTCAGGTTTACCCGGCAGCCGGTTTGATCGATTATGCGCCACAGCAGTCGCTCAAAATAATCGTTGATCCACAAGCTCATGCGTTAGGTCATTATCCAGGCGTGAAGTTTTTTTCGGAAAAAGCTTCGACCGGAATGGCGAAAGTCAAAGATTATCTTTTGACCAAGGATGGTGACTGGTTTTAAACGAAAAACTCTGAATTGATCCAAACGATAGATTTCATTACTTTAGGGTGATGAAGTGAGCATTCCAAAACCATACCGGATAGGATGTTCATCTGAGAATCTGGTAAAAGGCGTAAATTTCAATATGTGAATTCTCTTGTCAAGCGCAGGGATGGGTCTCTAAAATAAATAGCACATGAAATGTACCATTCTATTTTTGTTGGGCTGGCTATTTCTTCAGGATGTTCCTTTAAAACCTGTTGAGCAGGTGGAGCTCAAGCTGGAATATACGGTTCAACAACGTCAGGCACCTCCGGTAACTCAGGTGAATCTCGATCACTCCAAGAAACAGCCTGCCACGGGGCTGCTGCCTCACGTGGTAGTCATCTTAAAGTTTCTGGTGCTTACCGATACAGAAAAGAGAATACGGATAGTGAGCAATGAGGATGATCAGGTGCTTCAGCGGAAAATCAAGTCTGGCGACCTCTTGAAGTTGGAGTTGGGCTTTACGGATGACATGAAAGACCGTGTCACCGCGCATCAGTACACGCTTCTTTTTCTGGATGACTCCAAAAACCCTCAAAGCAAAATTGTTCTTGAAGTCGGAGAGGATGGACTTTTCACCGTCAATGGTGTGACGCGAGGTAAATTCTGATCAGATAACCTTAATCAGATAATAATTTTTTTTGCCCTTTTGCGCCAGCAAATATTTTCCATATAACAGATCGGTGGTGGCAATCTTTTTATCGATGGCTACTTTCATCTTATTCAGACTTACTCCATTTCCCTGAATCGCTTTACGGGCTTCTCCCTTGGATGGGTACACCGAAGTGCGCTCGCCTAACAGACTTACAATATCCAGGCCCTGATCGAATAACTCGCGGGCGATGGAATAAGTCAATGAACTGTCAAAAGCATCTTCAATCTCTTCTGGTGTTAGTTTTTTGAAATCTTCAAACGAGCTACCAAACAGAATATCGGTTGTTTCTTTTGCTTTTGCCAAGTCAGCCAGGCTATGCACCCGGCTGGTGACTTCATCGGCCAACGCCTTCTGTAACAAACGCAGATGAGGAGTTTTCTCATGCTCGGCCATGAGGCTTTCTACTTCCTCACGGGTTTTGGTTGTAAAGCACCTCAGAAAATTTGGCGCATCCGCATCAGACACATTAAGCCAGAACTGATAAAACTGGTAGGGCGAAGTTTTGGTGGGGTCAAGCCATACATTTCCTTTCTCCGTTTTACCGAATTTGGTTCCGTCTGCTTTCTTCACCAGCGGGGTGGTCAATGCAAACGCATCTCCTCCGGATTTTCTACGGATGAGTTCTGTACCGGTGACAATGTTTCCCCATTGATCGGATCCACCCATCTGTAGTTTGCAGCCTTTGTTCGTATAGAGCCAGTAAAAATCATATCCTTGAACCAACTGGTAGGTAAACTCCGTAAAAGATAAGCCGGTCTCTAGTCTTTTTTGTACGGAGTCTTTTGCCATCATGTAATTGACCGTAATGTGTTTTCCAACATCCCGAATAAAGTCAAGAAAATAGAACCCCTTAAACCAATCGTAGTTGTTTACCATTTCTGCGCCTCCCGACTGAAAGTCAAGGAATTTCTCCAGTTGCTTTTTAACGCAGGACTCATTGTACCGGAGTTGCTCTTCTGACAATAAATTCCGTTCAGCAGATTTTCCGGAGGGGTCTCCAACCATACCGGTAGCGCCACCCACCAGTGCCACTGGCTTGTGGCCACATTCCTGAAAATGAACCAGGGTCATTATCTGCACCAGGTGACCAATATGTAATGAGTCGGCAGTCGGATCAAATCCAATGTATCCGGAGGTGACCTCTTTTGACAAGAGTTCTTCTGTTCCCGGCATGAGGTCATGGATCATGCCGCGCCAACGCAATTCTTCAATAAAATTCTTTTTCATATTTCAAGCTCAAATATACTCGCCCCAGGGGCTTCTTGGTTTGAGAATTCATAAAAACAGTATTCCTTTGAGCTCTTCTAAATCAATGTATGCAACAACCCGACACGCTTAATCAGGTAGCCGAATTTCATCGCACCTTTAAACATCCCATTCTTCCTGTCCCAACCATACCTGATGCGAAACGATGTCAGCTACGCGTAGACTTGATCGCTGAAGAATTAAAAGAGCTGGAGGAAGGTATTGCTCACAAGGATATTGTGGCTGTGGCCGATGCATTATGCGATATTCAGTATGTGCTGGCAGGTGCTATTCTGGAATTTGGCTTAGCCGGGAAGTTTAAAGCCCTCTTTGATGAAGTGCAGCGCAGTAATATGAGCAAAACGTGTAAAACGGAAGAGGAAGCCAGGCGCACGGTGGCTTACTACAATAAAAAGGATGGAACGGAAAGTTATATCGTGAAAGAGGATGATAAGTTTCTGGTTTACAGAAAGTCAGATAATAAAACCTTAAAATCAGTTGAATATAGTCCTGCCGATTTGAAGCGTATTATTGAATCCTGATTTGTACGATTTTACACATAGAACTCCAACTGAAATACTACCTCGTTTCCCTTGATGGGCATGGGCCGGATGGCCAGCAGCGGTAGCTCGTTGTAGGCTTTGATAAATTCCTGCCGACTGATCCGAAGTTTACTAACCCCCGGTCGAACCTTGTGATATTGCATTCGACCCGATCTATTGGCCGTGGCCACATAGGCAAAGTCGTACTGGATGGGAATAGGAGAGGGGATATACTTCATCTCGACTAACAATAAGAAGCAACGAATTCTTTGTGAATCAGACGGTTATATACTCCGTTGTATTGAGCCAAGAGTGTGTAGGCCCATCCTGGAGCATAGTTGTACTCCTTTTCATAGATTTCAATTTTAGCGCAAAGTTCCTGCACATAAAATCTGATTTGCTGGGCATTCCGGCACTCGGCAGGTCTTTCGAAATGACGATGGGTAAATGATTTCAGCTCCAGGTCAATTCTCTTTTGATCAAATTCGCTCATAAATATGTGTATTATTACACAATGATAGTATATTTTGTGATATTAAAGCAAGTATATATGTGCAAAATTACACATTTATTTTATTTTCTGCGTTTTTGGCATTTTTTCGAAGGTTTCAGCGTTTAAAAAGATGTTCGCTGGCCACTCCGATTTGGCTAAACGAGCTTTTGTTCAAATTTTTACATCCCATTTTGGTAGCGTATGTTTACCAAAATAATAACCTCAAATAGACCCGATGGATAGTATTCGTTTTCTTTTGGTTTGGCACAATGTCATGATTATTGGTGCCATCGTTATGACAGCAACCAGTTTGCTTATTTATCTTGTTCACAAGATGAGGGTCTCGGCTATCCAGGACCCGAAAGAGAAACATGACTACATCAATGCGAATGAGGTGCGGTGGTACCGATGGTCTTTTATTGCATTAGGGGCCGGAGCAGCCATGGGCATCAATCTCTATGGTTTAGGTCAATCTTTCACAGAGACATTGGGCCTCTGGTTTTTTGTCAGGATTTTCTTTTCACTGGCAGGAGCAGTGTTAATCGCTTATGTAGCCAGCATGATCCTGAAGTACTATTATCCCACCATGCTTAATTACAAATTGAGACGGTGGCGTTACTTACCACGGGTTAACCCTAAAACAGGCAACAAAATGAGATTGCTGACGGAAGAAGAGGAAGATGTACACCTCTCCGAGGGGATGCAATCAGAAGAGAATATTTTTTCAATTGACTATGATGTTTGGATTGATGAAAAGACCGGAGATGTGAAAATTGAAAAATACAATGGCCGGTTGATTGCTTCTCAATGTGGTAACTGTGGCTTTTATACCATGCGAATATGGAAAGAGGAAGTGTCTGAGAAAAACGAAGACGGTACTCCCAATGAAATCATTAAGCATTACCGTTGTGAATATTGTAAAACCGTACGCGCTACGGCTTTTCATGTTTCGAAAAGAGAAGAGCAGGACTACCGAAACCTGAAACCGGGAACCAAACGGAATACCAAGGGAATTGAGGTGGTGAAGGTAGAAATCTACTCAGCGCTTACGGGCAAGATGAATTTTGAGTTTGGCACATTGGAGGAAGCTCAAAAATTTATGGAAGAATTTGATCCTGAAAAGGCAGCCTGATCAGAAAACCTGGCATCCATTTGGTATGGACTCCCGTTAATAGTAAGCAGTATTTCACTAATCGGTTTACCTGAATGAAACGTTTGACATTGTTTTGGCTATTGATAGGCATTGCCATGGTAGCTTGGGGGGGTGGAAAAGACACGCTTGTCCTAAAGGCCAAACCCGTTTTTGGAAAAGAGGCGCGTGTAATCGCAGCCATCCTCGATAACAATCACTATCGAAAAATAGCGCTGAACGATTCATTGTCTTCCGCTATCCTGGATCAGTATCTGACCGAATTAGACAACAGCAAAGCTTACTTTCTGGCCTCCGACATCAAGTCTTTTGAGAAGTATCGCTTTATCATTGATGACCTCACCCGAAATGAGAACGTGGAACCCGCATTTGAAATTTATAAAGTCTTTCGTCAACGGTATCAGCAGCGGATGGATTATGTATTAAATACCCTGGTGGCTCAGAATTTTGATTACTCGGCAGATGAGTATTATGAGTCAGACCGCACCAAATCGCCATGGGCATCTACCTCTGGTGAGTTGAATGATATCTGGCGTAAAATTATCAAGAACCAGGCCCTGAGTCTGAAATTAGCAGGCAAGAAACCGGAAGAAATTCAAAAAACCTTACGGACACGGTTTGAACGGATTGTCAAATCCTTCGGACAGACGAATAGTGAGGATGTGTTTGGCGAGTATATGAATGCCATCACCTCTGCCTACGATCCGCACACCAACTATTTATCTCCCCGACAGACATCAGTTTTTAATGAAGGCATGAGTTTGTCGCTGGAGGGGATTGGCGCACGCCTGCAAACCGACAACGACTATACAAAGATCATCGAGATTGTTCCCGGAGGGCCCGCTGACAAATCGGCTAAATTTCAGGTAAATGATCTGATTGCCGGAGTAGCCCAGGGACTGGAAGGTGAAATGGTAGATGTGATCGGTTGGCGGATAGACGATGTCGTTAAGCTGATCAAAGGCCCCAAAGGTACTGTAGTCAGGCTGAACGTAATCCCGGCTAAAACCGGGGTAAGCGGCAAGCCAGTGGAGATCACGTTGGTTCGGGAGAAGGTTAAGCTGGAAGATCAGGCGGCTAAAAAGAAAATCATTAATTATCAACAGGACGGCAAGGCGATGAAGTTAGGTGTGATCATGCTGCCCAGTTTTTATATGGATTTTGAGGCATATCAGCGGAAGGATCCGGATTTCCGAAGCACTACGCGAGATGTCAAAAAGTTAATCTTGGAGTTACAAGCGGAAGGGATTGATGGGTTGGTGGTGGATTTGCGCAACAACGGTGGTGGTTCATTACCCGAGGCGATTGATCTGACAGGCTTGTTTATAAAAAATGGGCCTGTTGTCCAAGTTAAGAACTCCCAGAATAAAGTGGAAGTATATCGGGATGATGATACCGGGGTTGTTTATAATGGCCCCTTGGTCGTAATGATCAACCGATTTAGTGCTTCCGCCTCTGAAATTTTTGCAGGTGCCATTCAGGATTATCAGCGTGGGGTAATTGTAGGAGAATCCAGCTATGGTAAAGGCACCGTTCAGTCGGTTGTGGATCTGGATCGCTACGTTCAAAGTGATGGTAAAGATGATATTGGTTCGCTGAAAATTACCTTTCAGAAATTCTACCGGGTTACCGGAAGCAGCACGCAGCACAAAGGAGTCACACCGGATGTGCAGCTTCCGTCAGCCTTTGATGCTAACTTGTTTGGAGAGAGCGCCAATGCCAGCGCTTTGCCGTGGGATGTGATCCGGAGTACGCCTTATCAAAAGTCAACGGCTGTGGATGGGAAAGTGATTGCCGAACTGAATAGAAATTTTGCCTCCCGGGCAAAGATAGATGGGGCTTTAAAAACGTATATCTCTGAGACTGAACAATTGAAGAAAAGTCTGAACGATGGTAAAATTTCTCTTAACGAACAGAAGCGTAAATCGCAGTTGGCAGAACAGGAGAAAAAGACAGGTCAGGAAGAAATGAATACTCAGCTGACCGGCAAAGAGGGACTCCCAGCCACGGACCTGACTAAACTGAAGGACGAATTTCTTCGCGAAGGTTTATTGATCCTCAGCGAATTAGTCACAAAACGGATCGGATGATGTTATTCCACCGGAAGGGGTGTGAGCGTGTAGCCTTCTTTTTTAAGTAATTCCAATAAACCTTTTTCCCCTTCGAGGTGAGACACGCCAACTGCAATAAATGAAGGATTGGAGGCCATCATCTTTTTTATCTTGACCATCCATTCCTGATTGCGTTTGGTATAAAACTCTTCTACAAATTGAGGGTTTTGTTCAATCGGATGAAGGGTATATTGAAAGATCTCTTCCAACTCTCCTTTTGGATAATCGGCCATAAGCTTGCGGAACTCTTCTTTGAGCGTAGCAAAATTGTCCAGACTATGAGTCAAGGCAATCAATTGATCCTGAATGGGGTATGCATTCAATGCCTGCGCTTCACGTTCAATGGTCTCGAGGCTATAGGTTTTAAGTTTATTCTTCTTGGCCAACTTTAATAATTCAATATCATAAAAACGAACCTTTTCACCCAGTGATAACCGGATCATGGTCATGGAGATCGCTAACGGTTTTAGGCGGGCATACTTGGCGTTAAAAACCGATTTTTCAATGCCAAACTCGGTCGAAAAAAAGGACTGCGTCTTGGCATATACGTCAGGCGACAATGTTTCCAGTGACTGCCCTTTAGGGAAATGCAAGGCTTTATTGAGTTCATGTTGAGCATGGTGGTCCACCCGGTCTTCGATGGCAAATACGGAGCATTCTTGTAGAAGACCCGGTACATTTGCCGGAAGGTAATATTCCTTTTCTCCGATAAATTTGAGTGTGCCCATCAGATAGGAAGCACTGGTCAGGTTATTGCCGGTTACCTCCCAGATGACAGAATTCTGAGCCAGTAACCCGGTCGCCAAAAAAGAGAGAAAAAGAACTACGCTGGAGAATTTTTTGAACATGGAAGTAATATTTTAGATGCACAAAGAAAAGTGAATTCCAGACAAATAGAAAACGGCCACGGATCATCTGCAGAAATGGTTGATTCATCCGTTTTTCTGATGTTTTTGGTGTATTTTGCAGGTAAACCCTGAGTCGCGCCTATAGCGCACATCGCTACCCATGAGTGAAGAACTGCTAAAAGCAATTGTTCAATTATTTGCCATCGTGGCAAAGGAACGTATCACGGAAGATGAACGCTCCAATATCAAAGAATTTTTGTCATTGCACCTGAACCAGGAATCTACCCGCTATTACCTCAATCTCTTTGATGATTACTGCAAATCCAACAAGCGGGTAGCCTTGGCAGGACTCAGCGTAGATGATGCCACGCAGGAATTTTTGGATGACTGGGCTCAGATCATGCAGATTGTCAAGAAAGTGAATCAGGCATTAACCACGCAACAAAAGGCAGTGCTGGTGGTGAAGATTATTGAGTTGGTCTTTGCCGATGGTCAGCTTTCGGAGCGTCAGAGTAATTTGATTTATTATATCGGAGAAGCGTTAAAGATTTCACAAAAAGATCTGCGGGCCATGCGGTCGTTTGTGATGGGGCAGGAGATTGAAGAGCTGAATTCTAAAAATATATTATTGATTGATGAGGGCGATAATCATTACGGTCATCAGGGGCCCTGGCTTACATCCCGCAATCTGAATGGATTGGTAGCCATCCTTCGACTACCTGATTTTGAAACCTACTTCATCAAGTATTTAGGTATCTCCAGCCTGTACATCAATAGCATTCCGCTGAAAAGCCGGAAAGTAGATGTGTTCGGTGCCGGAAGTACGATCCGTAGCAGCAAGATAGAGTCCATCTACTACAGCGATGTGGTGCGTAAATTTTTGATGGAAGACAGCGAAGCCGACATTAGCTTTCAGGCCGAACATCTTTTTTATCATTTTAAATCAGGAAAAGCCGGATTACAAAACATTAATATTTCCGAACAAGGAGGAAAGCTGATCGGTTTGATGGGTGCCAGCGGCTCTGGTAAGTCAACGTTGCTCAATGTACTTAATGGATCGGAAAGTCCATCAAGCGGGCGGATTCTAGTGAATGGAATTAATATCCATGAGCAGCCCCGGAAAGTGGAAGGGGTCATCGGCTTTATCCCTCAGGATGATCTTTTGATGGAAGACCTGAGCGTGTACGAAAACCTTTTCTATGCAGCCCGGTTGTGTTTTGGTCATTATTCCAAAAAGCAAATAGATGAATTGGTCAGTCGGGTGCTGACAGAGCTAGGCTTAGCTGAAATCGCTCATTTGAAAGTAGGGTCAAGTCTGGAAAAGACCATTAGTGGTGGCCAGCGCAAGCGACTAAACATCGGATTGGAACTCATCAGGGAACCCGCCATTCTTTTTGTGGATGAGCCCACCTCAGGACTTTCCTCACGCGATTCTGAAAACATCATGGACCTGCTGAAAGAACTTGCGTTGCGGGGCAAAATGGTTTTTGTAGTCATCCATCAGCCGTCATCAGACATTTTTAAAATGTTTGATACCCTTATCATCCTGGATGTTGGTGGATTTCAGATATACTATGGCAATCCTTCAGAATCTGTTAATTATTTCCAGCAAATTATTAATGCCGCCAATAAAACTCCCGGTGCCTGCCCCGAGTGCGGGAATATCAATCCGGAACAGATATTCAATATTATTGAGACACGGGTAGTTAATGAATTTGGACGGTTTACGCATACCCGGAAAATATCACCCGGACAATGGTATCAATATTTCAAGCAAAAAATCAAAATTCCTAAAATTCAACCGGCCACGGATGCTTTGCCGGTCACTCAAAAAATCCCCAGTTGGTTCTCGCAATTAAAAACGTTCATTCAGCGAGATGCCCTTTCAAAACTGGCAAACCGACAGTATATTATTATCAATACCTTGTTGACCCCCATTTTAGCTCTTTTTATTTCATTTTTTGTCAAGTATTATAATGAAGTAGGAGTGGAGAATCCTACCTATACTTTTTACCACAATACAAATGTGCCCGTGTACTTCTTCATGGCCATTGTGGTGGCTTTGTTTGTCGGCCTGATTGTCAGTGCCGAGGAGATTTTCCGTGACCGAAAGATTATCAAACGTGAACAGTTTTTAAACCTGAGTCGCAGCAGCTACTTCATGTCTAAGATAGTCATCTTGTTTTTTCTTTCAGGTATCCAGACACTCTCATTTGTGTTGGTAGGAAATCTGATTATGGAAATACCGTTGACAGAATTGCGCTATTGGCTTATCCTTTTTTCCTGTTCCTGTTTTGCCAATGTTTTGGGACTTAATATTTCGTCAGCCTTTAATTCAGCCGTGACTATTTATATCCTGATACCTATTTTAATCATTCCGCAGTTATTGCTGAGCGGTGTGGTCATCAGTTTTGATCGGGTAAATCCATATGTAGGTACACCCAAAGGGATTCCGATTTTAGGTGAAATCATGGCTTCGCGCTGGGCCTTTGAAGCTTTCATGGTTACCCAGTTTAAAGACAATGCCTATGAACGGCAATTTTATCCGTTGGAGCAAAAGCGGGCATTGGCCGAGTATAAACGTATCTATCACATTCCAGCGCTGGAGTCGGAGTTGGCTTATATTGGTAATCACAAAAGCAAGTGGCGTGATAAAAGCGAGAGTAATGAAGTCAAAACTTCCATGGATTTACTTCGGACAGAGATTGCATATGAATTGAGGAGAATCGGTGAAAACCGATTTCCGGAATTTGAAAAGATAAAAATTGGTTCTTTTGATTCGGCAACCTTTGAAAAAACCCGGAAATTCCTAACTGTTTTGAAGGAGTACTATGCTATTCGGATGAACGATGCCATGCTGCAACGGGAGGACCTCACGGATCAATTGACCAATACCCCGGAAAAGAAAACTGCGTTTGAAGAGTTGCGTTTGAGAAGTAAAAACGAGGCAGTGACTGACATGGTAGAAAATTCCAACACGATGAATCGGATTGTTAAGTGGCGGGGTTCATTGATTCAGAAAATTTATCCGGTCTACATCAATGAGTATCGTCCTCATTCGATGCTAGACTTTCGGACCGTTTTCTTTACTCCGGGGAAACCGTTGTTGGGCCAGGTTTTTGATACGTTGTATTTTAACGTGGCTGTGATTTGGGGCATGACTATATTCTTATACGCAGCTCTCTATTTCCAATGGCTCAAAAAACTGGTACATCGACTGGAGATGCAACGCAAATACAAAAGCAAAGACAAATAGCCTCTGCTGGTTATGTCTTGTTTTGTTTGTATTTTTGTGTTAGAACATTAAAACAATTTAACTCATGATCAAGCGAATTTCATATGTAGCGTTGGTAGCTGTGCTGATCTTCACCGCATGCCAGAAAAAAGCAGAAAATGTTGAATCAGTTTCTTCAGATTCAGACGAATGGAAAGCCATGGAGGACTTTCACATGGTGATGGCGGATATATATCATCCTTTTAAAGATTCGGCTAATCTGGAACCAGCCCGTACGGGTCTGGCTTCCTTCGAAGCAGCCGTCAATACTTTTGCCGATGCATCTTTACCTGCCAAAGTGGATACAGATGAAGTGAAAGCCTCTTTCGCTGCACTGAAGACAGATGTGGAGGCTATGAAGTCAGCGGCCGATGACACGGCCTTTGGGGCGGCCCTGGAAAATGCCCACACGCACTTTCATGAGATTATGGAAGCATGGCATGGAGGCGGAGAGCATAAGCATCACGAACACTGATATTATACATTAAGTAGTAAAAAGAAAAGACATCCTCGCGGGTGTCTTTTTTTTTGCTAGTGGGCTAATTAAAAAATGCGGAAGTCATATGTAATCTAGCTGATCGGGATTAACCTGATACACTTTAGTAAATCTGCGTAACATCAGAAGTTAAAAGAAAGCGATGATCCTTTTGGATGATGAATTTCCATGTAAGGGTTTAGCTTTTTTACCTAAAAACCGGACTTACCGCATCAAGATCGTTTTTGAAGGAGTCTGACACCTGTAAGAAGTCATGACGCCTAACCGTTGCGTAACTCCAGCAAAAAAATAAGCTCCTGAATTTGCTCTTTTGATCAAGTATTGGTTATTTTTATTTAACCGTTAACCTAGGCATTTGGAAAGATTTTTACATCTACTTATCCGGAATAAGGTATTCGCCATTTTCTTTTGTTTAGTCTCAGGATTGAGCACGAGTGGGGTGACAGCCCAAAATCTGGAAAGCATTGGCAAGGAACCTCCGGTCAAGATCAATGGAGGCATTTCTTTGAACCAGATTTTTTATACGGCCAGCGGTATCGACAGCAGACGCGATCCGTACTCTTATTTTGCTACCGGCAATTTGAACTTTAGTTTGTATGGCTGGAGTATCCCACTTAGTTTTTCTCTTTCCAACCAGAACGTCACCTTTCAGCAGCCTTTCAATCAGTTCACCTTACACCCTACGTATAAGTGGGCTACCCTTCACCTGGGTTTTACCAGTATGTCTTTTTCACAGTACACACTGAGCGGCCATCTTTTTAATGGTATTGGGGCCGATTTGGCTCCCTCACCCAAATGGAAGATCAGCGCTATGTATGGTCGATTCCTAAAAGCCGTGGAGCCCGACAGCCTTTCGGCCAATCCTGTATTACCGTCTTTTGACAGATATGGATATGGAATGAAAGTAGGTTATGGTGACAACAAAGACTTTGTGGAGGCCATTCTTTTTAGGGCCGAAGACGAGGTAAACTCCATCAGCTACGTTCCGGAAGAAGAAGGCATCCTGCCCCAGGAAAACCTGGTGCTCGGATTAACAGGCGGCAAGATGTTATTCGACCGGGTTCAACTCAGGGCTGAATGGGCTACCAGTGCCATCACTCGTGATACACGGGCAGAGGAAGCAGAAACGCAAAATATTTTAGGTAAGATGGGCGGATTATTTACCCCCAGGGGTTCATCTTCTTATTACCATGCCTACAAGGCAAACATGACCTATCAGGCCGAAGCCTATTCGGTAGGGGTAGGATATGAACGCATCGATCCGCAATACCGGACGCTGGGAGGATATTTCTTTAACAACGATCTTGAAAATATCACAGTCAATGCCGCCACGGCTCTGTTTCAGGGGAAAGTAAATGTGGCAGCCAATGTGGGTACCCAGCGCGATAATCTGGACGACAGCAAGATCAGCACCATGCGCAGATTGGTAGCATCGGCCAATGTAGCCGTGGCTCCGTCACCTAAACTCAACCTGGCGTTTGCCTATTCCAGCTTTCAAACATTTACCAACATCCGCTCACAGTTTGTGGACATCAACCAACTCACTCCCTTTGATAATTTAGACACCTTAAACTTTACCCAGATATCCCAAAACGTATCAGCTAACGCCATGTATTTGTTGGGGAATAACAAAAACAGACGGCAATCGATCAACATGAACCTGACGGTGCAAGATGCTGCCGATAAACAGGGGGGAGTCGAGCAGAACAGTGGGTTGCAGTTTTACAACATCAATACCGCCTATAGTATTTCACTTACACCGCAAAGCCTTACACTTTCCGCGGCCTTTAACATGAATATCAGCGATGGAGCCGCCCTTGATTCACGCACACTAGGCCCCACGATTTCTGCCAGCAAACAACTTTTTGATAAAAAATTCCGGACGACCGCCTCGGTTTCTAAAAATGAGTCTTATGCTAACGGTGTACACACGAACAGTATTTTGAATGGACGTATTTCGGGAATAGTATCCGTCAAGAAAAAACACAACATTAACTTAGGGCTGGTGCTGGTGAACCGGAAAAGTAAACAGGAGGGAGGAGCAAAGGAATTCACAGAATTTACCGGGACGCTCGGGTACTCTTACGCGTTTTGATCTTGGGAATTGGGCATAGGGGTTAGGCATGAGGTATTAGGTGTTGGGCATTAGGCATGGGGCATGAGGGATTAGGTGGTAGGGGTTAGGTGTTGGGAGAATAGGCATTGGGAAATGGGTATTGGAGAGTTAGTTGGGAGATTGTGATAAATGGCTAATAATAAATGTATGACTCAGAGATTGGACGGTTTTAAGATGCATCACAAAGCGATGGAGATGGGGAGACCTAATGCCTGATGCCTAATACCTAATATATAGAAAATTGCGCGTAGTTAACACCATATTATTCCTTTTACTCACTCTCATTTCTGTGAAGGGAGTGTCTCAGGTCTTCCCTGTTCAGGCCACCACCCAGCTGCGCCCTCCGTACTCGTTGTTTTTATCTGACTATGCGGCTCCCGGTTCAGAACGGTTGGCGTTGAATGTTTTCCTGGTGGATGCGGGCCGGCCCGAACTGAATGTTCGATTCCGTTTGCGCATTGAAGGGCAGGGGATACGCATCGAAACCAAACCCGAGTTTTTGCCGCCACCTACATCACTTACCGGTGGTGTGCCGCTGCAACTGATCAGTGCCGACCTTGCACCCTATTTTGAATCGCGTAACCTGAATTTTACCGGCATCTCTCAGCGCGAATACGAACAGCGCGGTGCCTTGCCTGAAGGGCTCTATCAGTTTTGCTTCGAAGTGCTGGAATACAACCGGGGGGTGAAAATTTCCAATACTTCATGTGCAGCCGCCTGGTTGATTTTGAACGATCCACCCATTGTCAATCTGCCCCGCGATGGTGAGAAGGTACGCATCCAGGAGCCACAGCAAGTCATCTTCCAATGGACACCGCGACACACTGGCTCGCCCAACAGCGCCTTTAGCACCGAGTATGATTTTAAGATGGTAGAGATATGGCCACCCACACGTAATCCTAATGATGCCATCCTTACTTCACCTCCGGTATTCGAAACCGCCACCAATGCCACTACCTTAATTTATGGTCCAGCCGAAACACCGTTGGAGCCCGGCAGGCGCTATGCCATTCAGTTGAAGGCGCGCAGCGTAACGGGAGTGGAAGAATTGAACCTATTTAAAAACAATGGTCTTAGTCAGGTGTACACCTTTCAATATGGTGATGCCTGTAATGCCCCCACCAATATTGTAGGTGAGGCCCCCGGCCCCAGCCGCATTGCGTTGAGTTGGAATGGTGGGCTGAATGAAACTGCTTACAAAGTACGATATCGTCCGGCCTCATCTGATAATTCGGTTTGGTATACGGACAACATCTTTTTCACCGACCATGAAATCAAGTCGCTGCAACCCAACACGCGCTATGAATACCAACTACTTGCTACCTGTGGCACGTTTGAAAGTGTGTGGTCAACGGTAGCCTCCATCACCACGCCCGATGTGGAAGGCATTGCCTACTCCTGCGGCTTGCCGATGGCTCCTTTCAACCTCGATCCATCGCAATTGATCGATGTGATCAACGTAGGTGATGTGATCAAGGCAGGCGACTTTGACGTGAAGATTAGCAAAGTGACAGGCAGTGCCGGCACGTTTTCGGGTGAAGGCGTCATTGAGGTATCGTATTTCAACAAGGCCAAAGTGAAAGCCGAGTTTACCAACATTGTGGTGAACAAAGAGCTGCGCATGGTAAACGGCTTTATGAACGTGACGGGCGCAGGCGTGGAAATCATCCCGGCCGGGGTGATGGACTTTATGGATAAACTGGATGAGACGTTGGCTCAGGTAGATTCATTGTTGAACGAATACGAAGCCAACCTGCCACAGCAGTTTGATCCTGGTTCGTTTGTAGCCGACACCGCCATTAGGGTGAATGGCACCATCGCCAGTGTAACTAAGGACGAAAGCGGCAATGTGGTGATTATGGATGCCAGTGGTACACGCACTACGGTACCAGCGGGCACGTCCGCAGCGATAACCGACAGTGCCGGCAATGGATACCTTGTAGATAAGAAAGGTAATATCCACAAAACCTCAGCAGACGTAGCCGCCAAAGCCGGCAACCGCGAGTATAACCTGGCGCTGAAGTTTGATGCCTCGCCTAATCAAGCTTTTGGTTTTGATGTAAAGCATGACCCGCTGGCGGTTAAATATGAACGACTCGAAGGCGATAAATATGCTTCATGGAAATCCGTGGCCACCGGTCGCACCGATGCTGTGCTTGCCATCCTCGAAGGCAGCGGCTTTGATAAATCCAAAATCCGTTTTGAACAAGCTGGGGTAGGCATTGGGCATCAGGCATCAGCCAATGCCCCAATGCCTAATGCCTTTGACCTTAATGTGAGAGGTGGGGCTGACGGAATAGAAGAAGGCCTGTTAGCATTATACACGCCCCCCGACACCACTCAAAAAGAACAAGTGCTGGGCAAGCTGAACGTAGCCACCTATGATGAAATCCAAAAGACGGTGGTCATCGTTCCGGTGAACGGCAACAAGTACCCCTACAGCGAAGCCAACTTGCGTACGCAACTCAACAAGATTTACGGGCAGGCGGTGGTGAAGTGGAATGTGCAGATGGCGCCCGAAGGATTTGTTGTGCCGGGCATTGATCCGTTTGATGATGGCGGCAGCGGATTGCTAAGTAACTACAGCCCCGACATGCGTAAAGTGGTAGATGCCTACAACACCGATCCAGCCCCTGATACCTATTATCTCTTTTTGGTGAAGAACCCCAAAGCCGGCAAGCTGGCGGGCTACATGCCTCGAAGCAAAGAGTTTGGATTCATCTTTACCGATCAGGCCGGCAGTGAACAAGCCATCATTCACGCTATGGCTCATGAACTTGGCCACGGAGCCTTTAACCTGCGCCACACGTTTGCCGAGGAAAAATACACCATACCCCAGGGCAGCACAGATAACTTAATGGACTATACTCAGGCATTTGGCACCAAATTGTACAAACATCAGTGGGATCAAATGCGATATCCGGAGATTGTGATGGGATTGTTTGAGAGTGATGAGGATGCTGCCTACACTGATGTTGAATATTTTAATAAACTTCTGCAACAGATTAGGTGTGCTTCCGCATCAGGCTTGGACGAAATACCGATGCCCGAAAAATATAGATCGGGAGGAAATGGGGAACCTATAACTTTTGATTATGGATTACCAACCCCCCAATCAGAAATAAATGGTTTGAAGTTGAGGAATGGATGGTGGTCCGCAGAACCCAACAAGGACAAAATCACAGGCGTTCAAAATCCGCTTATAGATGCAAGCAAGGGGGATATAATCTTTGGCAATTTTAAGATTAAGGTTCCCGTGCCAGTATATAACATGAATGGCAGTGTTACCCCATTTGTTCATTTAACAAAGTATTTGTTCCCCAAAGAGCAAGATGTCTTTGATGAATTCAATAAGGTATGGGAAGGCGGTATAAAACAGAAAATTGAAAGCAATGAAGAAATCTCTGGCGAAGATATAGCAAGGCTAAAGGACATAGCATCCTGTGCCACAAAATACTTAGATGTAGAATCTAGGTACAAGATGATCCAGGCTATTATGGATTATAGTACCCGTGAGTATTATGAAGATCTGGTGCTTGATGTGATCCAAACTACTCCATCCGGAACCCAATCAAAAGACCTATTCGACAAGATTAATAGCAATAAAAGATTACTTGATAGAATGATCCGTTCTATGGACAACTATGGCGGTGATGAAAAGAATTTTGATAGACTGGCTAAAGAATTTTATACACTCTTTACTAAAGGTTATACCAAGGATCAATTGAATTCCAAATACACCACCATGCCTGAGGGCAGGAAATTATATTTTTATGGATTTGGTCTTTTATGCGAATGGTCCATATCCGTTGAGCGTAACTATGATCAATTGATCTTCGAAGAGAAGCAGGTTTCAAATGTTCAATACAGAACATATGTTCCAACCCAGGATGGGTCATCTATTCCTACATGCGATGTCTCAAGCGAAGAGTATTCAATCGGTATTCAGGACTTTGTAAGCGTACGATTTATATCCAGTAATTTTTTGGTTAATGAAAATGAAGTTGTAATTCTACCCGCTTCAGTATACTACATAATAGTAAAAAGTCATTGGAATGAACAGTATTATCAAATGGCTAATGCCTCGTGGGTAGTCATTGGAATAGTCAGTCCTATCGATGAATTCTATCTGTTAGGTAAAGCTATGCAATACGGAACCAAGGGCTTTAGAGCTATGCGTCTTGCTAAAGTTAAGCAATTTGCTAAGAATAGAAAGATTGAAGTGCCTCTTAGCGAAAGTGGGACTAAATTGAAAGACGAGAGTTTAGGTAAGTTAGATGAGTACGTTGAGTGGAATTTAAACAAGACAGGAGATGAGTTGGAAGATGCAATTTGGGACGATCTTTCTAATATTGGTGATGCAGGTGATTTGTACAATGACGCAAATCGGATAAATATCGGATTAAAGCTTAAAGAGGCATTCCAATCTGACTGGTCAATCGAAAGGGTGTTATCATATTCAAAAGGGCAGCGCCCTTTACCCAATGTCTATTTAACCGCAAGGCACATCGAGGACCATCTGAAGAAATTCGAACAAGGAGTATCTTTTTTCTGTCCACAAAAAATTATTGACGATTTTGGAAGCAACTTAGGAAGATCTGATGGTGTGTATGTGATACCAAAACCTGTAATGGATGATTTGATAAAACGTACAAATGGAGATATAGCAGAAATTGAAAAAGAATTAGCAATTCCAAAAGGAGACTGGTCAAACGTGAAAATGAGTAGAGTGGATGTTCTAAATCCAAAAGATTTTGATTTAAGGATGCCATCTGGAAATGAAGTAGGAGCTAATAAATTTTTTACGCCTGGCGGCTACACGGCTGCCGGTCAGCCAGAGGCTGTCATTAATCAAATACCGAAAGGAAAATATACTTATAAAGAGATAAACTGACATGGAAGATATTGTCTTAATAAAATTGAAAGAAGCAATAGAGAAAAAACAAGTAACTGCCTTTATAAATGGAAAAGGAAGTTATCAATTCACGAATGATCTACTTGAAACTCCCACCAACTTAGATACAATTTTTTTGCATGGTTTCAATAAATATGCAAAATCTAAACAAGACAAGGAATATCTTCATCAGATACTAACGCAATCTCTTATAGAACTAACGAAATCCCCAATTGGACTTTGGTGGTGTATTTCTTTCATCCATAACTACTACTTGGGGTTCCATGATAAGGTCTTACAATTTTCATTCGATACTGAATTGGTTGTAAAAGAGATTAATGAAGTGGTTTTGAAGCGCAAAGAATATCTAATCAAATGCAAAGACTTTGTAGGTTATAGATTTGAAAACGGTTTGTGGGAGAACATAGCCAATATGGTTAATAGACTTAATGAAAAAGTCCAGAACCATAAAATTTTAATCTAAACCTACAATGTCATAAAGAGAAATTTAATTCCCCGCAGAGTCTCCCGCCTCGGGGACTCTGCGAAACAAAGGGTGTAAAACATTATGAACTAAAAAGATGAATAGACACTTAAATAAGAAGAAAATAGATTAATAAAAGATAGATGTATGTACCTAAGAGAATGTTAACCCAATGACCACTCGCTTTACCATATTGCTTCTCCTCATCACCGCTACCGCCCTTGCCCAAACCAAGAGCTTGGATAATTACTTTGCCCAAATACGGGTGGGTAAGTATGCCAACGTACCGGCCGAGGTGAACAAGCCGGAATTGGCGAGTGGGTTATTGAAGTCGTTGAGTGTATATGTTATGGATACTATGCCTGTGGTGCGGGCGCGGGCAGCCGGGCTGGTGCGCACCATTGGGTTGCAGTCTAAAGTGCAATCTGTTCGCACGCAAGCGGTGCAGCAATTGATGACAGCGGCCAAAGATAAAGACACGGGCAATGCTGGCGTGGTGCTTAATTATATCAAGGATTTCCGCAAAAATGACTTTTCATCAGCTGCCAAGGATTCCTTGTATGCTTACTACCAACGCAAGTCGGGTAATATGAACACGCTCATCCGGCTCCTCGGTTATCTGAATGTACAAAAAGCAAAGAACGAGCTCTTCGCTTTGTCGCAAGATGGTGCGGCCGGTCGTAAGGACCGCTGGGCCGCCCTGCTGGCGCTCAGTCGCATGGGTGATGAGCAGGCCATCAATGATGTAATGAACCGCGTGAAGCGCATGCCCGTGAGTGATGCTTTGGCGTATGAAGTGTTCCCTGATTTGGTATACACCCGCAGAAGAGAGGCTTTCAGTTATTTACTGGAAACGCTTAACAGCGATGCAAAGAACTGTGAGTCGGCAGACCCCGAGCGGCCCTCGCGCATACCGTGCGCTTATCGTGTGATGGAGATGCTGGCTCCCGCCATCGGAAATTATCCGTTGAAGTTAAGTGATAGCGGAGATGCGGTCACATCAGACTATCCTGCTGCGCTGACACAAGTAAGAGAATGGTTTCAAGTGAACAAAGAATTTAAGATATTGGATGACAAATACTAGGTATTAGGGGTTAGGTGTTGGGACTGGGAATAGGCATTTGGCATTAGTAAATAGGCATTGGGGGTTAGTCATTAGGGAATAGGCATGAGGGTTAGATGCAAAGTTAAATTATTGATCGATGTATGATTCAGGGGTTGGAAGATTTTAAAACATACAATAAAGCCATGGAGGTTGGGGAGATTGTTTGGCAGGAGGTCGCTAAGTGGAGTTTTTTTGAGAAGGATACCATTGGTAAACAATTGGTTCGATCTTGTGATTCCATCGCGGCTAATCTTTCGGAAGGCTTAGGTCGTTATCATTTTAAGGAATCGCGAAATTTCAGTTTCTATTCCCGTGGATCACTATTTGAAACCAGAACTTGGTTGGATAAAGCAAAGAACAGAAAACTGATTGACGAGGAAGTGTACAAGACTTTAGAAACAGCGTTAGAAGTAATTGGTAAAATGCTAAATACCTATATTAAGTCAATTGGTACTGTAAACGAACCTGAAGAAATATACGGAAATCCTAAACCCCCGGTCCCTAATACCTAATGCCTAACCCCCAATACCCAATCCCTAAATACCCAATACCTAAATGCCCAATCCCTAAAATAATGGAATGAAATACTTACTCTGCATATTATCCCTGCTTCCCTTCCTGGCCGCAGCCGGTCCCTCGGATAGCACGCTGGTGGTGCATCGGCTGGATTCGGTATTTCAGACGCCAGTCGCCTACGAATTTTCTCCGGAAGTTTCTGATATTTTATCAGAGGATATGTTCTTTGATGAGATGATTAATGGTGAGCAGGAACAGAAAATTGCATTTGTCCGTTCGATGGTGGCGAAAGTGAATGAGACACAAAATTTTATCAGAACCATTGATGCGAATTCCAAATTTGAGTTACCGGTAGGTATTTCTAAAACCATCGGGGGGTTAAGCTTTGATGTGGTGATTCATGCGGTGAGGTTACAACCTACGCATGCGGAGCTGGATGTAGTGATGGAATTTGAAATTCCGCAAAACGGAAAGAAACTTTCGTTCATGGGCAGGAACATTAAGCTCTCCAACGCGGGCGGCATTGTGGGCGATGCCACGCTGCAATTGATTGGTGATTATGGCATCAATTTTAATGGTGATAAAATTCAACTGATCATCAAAGGCGGTACAGAAGTGATGCCAGGAACCTATGTCACCATCGACTGTGATGGATTCAAAGAAATGGCGCTGGATGCCAATGTTATTTTCTCACGCGATCTGTTGATTCCAGAAAACCTGAATGGGACCATCCAACCGGAAGGCCGCGTGACATCTTCTTTCAAAACCGTTTTGAGCAACTGGAACGACCTGATTGTTCAACTAAGTCTACCCAACTTTCAGGTCAAAGGCTTGAATGGTTTTGGTTTTACGGTAGAACAGGCTGTATTTGATTTTAGTGATGTGCGCAACGCACCGGCTGTCGTGTTCCCGCAAGGATATACCAGCAATCAAATGCTGCCGGAGAATACCAACCTGTGGCGTGGGTTTTATATGCGACAGATGTCGGTGCGGTTGCCTCAGCAATTTAAAAATAAGGACAACGTACGCACCTCGCTGAATGCTTACAATATGATTATTGACAATCAAGGTGTATCCGGATTATTCGAAGGTAAAAACCTGATTCCGCTTAACAACGGAGACATGAGCGGCTGGGCATTCTCGCTGGATTCCATTGCCGTGTCGTTGATGGCTAATCAGATTCAGCAGGCGGGACTGAAAGGAAAAATAGTGGTACCGCTGGCCGATGAACAAACGCCCTTCTGGTATACGGCCACGATGCAAGAGAACGATCAGTATTTCTTTAATGTGGTATCCACCCAAGACATGCAGTTTAACTTATGGCAGACCAGCAAAGTGGAGATATATGAAGCATCGCGCATTGAAATCCGGGTAGCGGATGGGAAGTTTTTACCGAAGGCAGTGTTGCATGGTAATATGAACATTCAGGCCAGGTTGAGCGACAAGGGAGAAAAAGGCAAAGGCGTGGAGTTAGCCGATATCTCCTTTGAGAATCTGGAAATCCAGACTGTAAGGCCTTACATCAAAGTAGGCAACTTTTCGTTTGGCTCAGAAGCCTTGCAGCAGAAAATGGCTCAGTTCCCCATCAGCATCAACAACATCGGCATGCGCTCATTGTCTGACACCGAGACCGCCCTCGACTTTGATTTGATCCTGAATCTCACAGGCAATGATGCCGGGGCAAATTCTTTTTCTGCGGATGCGGGGCTTTCGCTGGTAGCCGAAATGTATCAGAAAGACGGCAGCCAGCGTTGGCGTTTTAAACGAGTAGATGTTAGCTCCATTGAAGTCGACATGACGGGCGCGGCCTATTCGTTGAAAGGCTCGCTTGCTTTCTATCGCGATGATGCAGTTTATGGAAATGGATTTAATGGATCTGTGGAAATGGCCATGACCAAGCTCAATTTTAAAGCACGCGCTTCGGCCATCTTTGGAAATGTGAATGGAGACCGCTATTGGTATGCCGATGCGTTGGCTGAATTTTCACCAGGCATCTTAATGTTTCCCGGTGTGAATGCGAAAGGTTTTGGTGGAGGAGCTTACTACAAAATGAAAATGGACAAGAGTTCTTCCAGTCCGTTAGGAAAGACTGCCTCGGGTGCTTTTTACGTTCCGGATTCAAAAGCAGGTTTGGGCATAAAAGCCACCATGGTAATTGCCTCGGCTGGTACGGACAAGTTGTTTAATGCCGATGTTACGTTTGAGATTTCCTTCTTCCAGGGAGGAGGCATTCGGTATATGAGTTTGCTCGGAAATGGAAACATGCTTACTCCGGGGATCTCCGGTGGTATCTCCGGGAAGTTGACAGCCGCCACGGCCAAGATGACGCAGAAGATGAAGGAAATAGAAAGCAAAGTGCCCAAAGGAGTAGAGACGTTGATCAACACCATCAAAGACGATAAGGCGGCCATCGAAAACATTCATGGAAAGATTGAAGGAAAGGAGGGGATCACCTTTCGGGCGTTTATTGATTACGATTTTGAGAATCGTGTGCTCCACGGAAACTTTGATGCTTTTGTGAATGTGGCTGGTGGTGTTATCCAAGGCGTAGGAGCAGGAGGACGTGCAGGGTGGGCCGTGATGCACTTTGCGCCAGGTGAATGGTATGTATATGTAGGTACTCCGGAAGATCGGATCGGATTAAAAGTAGGAGTAGGGCCCGTCAGCGCGCAGTCGGGAAGTTATTTTATGGTGGGCACCAAGATCCCCGGTAGTCCACCACCTCCGGAGGCGGTGTCCCGCATTCTGGGAGGCAAGAATCTTGATTACATGAAAGACCTGAATGCGATTGGCAATGGGGCCGGTGTGGCTTTCGGTTCCGCCTTTAGCATCAGCACGGGTGATCTTACCTTCTTGATCTTCTATGCCAAGTTTGAAGCAGGTCTGGGATTTGACATCATGATTAAAAATTATGGTGAGACCTACTGTAGCAATACAGGCAGAAGAATTGGGATCAATGGTTGGTATGCCAACGGGCAGGCCTATGCGTATTTTGAAGGAGCGGTAGGCATACGGGTGAAAGTATTTGGGAAACGGAGAAGCATTGAGATACTCAGCATCGGAGCGGCAGCCATTTTACAGGCTCAATTGCCAAATCCTATTTGGGTACAAGGTACGGTGGGTGGCTATTTTCGTGTATTGGGCGGACTGGTGAAAGGAAATTGCAGATTTGAAGTGACGCTGGGTAAGAAGTGTGAGATGGTGAAGAAGGAGGACGACAGTGTGTTGGATGATATTAAAGTAATTGCTCAACAAACACCCGTTGATCTGGAGAAAGACGTAAATGTGTTCACCACACCACAAGTTGTTTTTAACATGCCTGTTGATAAGGAATTTGTTGTAGAGGATGATAATGGAAAGGTCAGACGTTTTCGTATAAAGCTGGATAAATATTCGGTATCGTCAGATGCTGGGATTATCGCAGGAGCGACCGAATGGAATGATGCTCACGATGTACTTGCGTTCAATTCAATCGAAATATTGCCACCTCAAAAGGTGATAAAAGCTCTCGTGGAAGTCAGCTTCGAAGAAAACGTTAATGGTTCATGGTCTACTGTTTTCGCAGATGGGAAGAAGCAAATTGAATCTGCTCAGATAACCTTTACAACTGGTCCAGCTCCGGATCATATCCCCCTAAGTAATGTTGAGTACAGTTATCCAATAATTGGCCAATTCAATTTCTTCGCGAATGAGACGCGGGAAGGGTATATTAAACTTAAGCGTGGTCAGTCCTATTTGTTTGATCCCGGGCGAGAGTGGAAGCAAACAGGTCGTTTAATTGCTGATGACGGAAGTCGTACTGATTTCCCCTTCACACATTCTGGCGGAATGATTAGCTTTTCGACTCCGCCAACCATGAAGTCAGGTAAGTCATATCAGCTTGAACTTGTAAATGTTCCAGCACAATCCAATACGCAAATAGATCGGAATGTAAATGAAAGAGTAAAGATTGCGAATGCTACCGAAACAGAAATTCGCATCAAAAAGGCCGAAGGTACTATCGAAAATATCGAGGAGAAATCTATTTATATGGCCACCTTTCGCTCAAGCAATTTTTCAACACTTTCGGAGAAGATTGATAGGTATTTTACTGGCTCCACAGGTGCTTGGCAGGTTATCCCTGGGGTGAATCAACTCAATACCCCAATCGTAATTGATGAGCCTTTTGACAAATTTGAAGTGCCAGATGATCAGAAAGGTCTTATCCGCTTCGAGGCGGTTGAGGATAATCCCTGGTCTGAATTAGGTCGTACTTTACTTTATGATAGTTATCCAATTGAAGGACGCATCTTTGTTCGTCATCGTGTGCCTGACCTGCTGGGTATTCCGCCAGTAAAGTCGGTTCGGTTTAGCAGATCTTCAAGCTTGGTTTTTGGCGAGCTGGGTTTGTTTCAACCAGTCACAGAAAATGTGGTATTAAACTATAACTACATAGTTGAAGCCTATCGCGACTATGTTGATATATTAAATCAGGCTGCTAATCTATCTTTGCAGCTTAACTCTTCTCGCATAAACCTTTTGTTAACTTCGCTTTTCCCGGAAACCCCTCAAGGTATTTACAAAGTTAAAGCTTACTACGTTTTGCCAGGTTCCAATAAAGTAGTTTCTGAAAAGATGTTTAATCTCGTTTTCAAATATTAGTTTATGAAGCTCTTTAGCCTTCTTGTTTTACTTATTCTAAGCTATGATAACGCAGTTGCTCAGGTAAGGCATGAAATAAGGGCTATTGCGAAGGCTTATCAAGACTCTATCGTGATTAGGTGGGCACCGGCAACTCCTCTGACATGGCAGGCGCTCAATAGGGTTGGCTATCGTATTGAAAGATACACCGTTTTAAGAAATTCAGTTGTCTTGGTGGATAAACCACGCATAATGTTGGAGCAAAATTTTAAACCTGCACCTAAAGAAGCTTGGATACCATTAATTGAAGTTAATGATTTAGTTGCCATTTCCGCGCAAGCGATTTTTGGCGAAGATTTTAAGTTGAATAGTAATTCATCTAGTATTTTGGATGTTGTCAATAATGTGACGGAGTTAGAATCCCGTCACTCATTCTGTTTATATGCTTCAGATTTATCACCTGTGGCTGCCGCTCTTTCTGGACTTCGGCTAGTCGATAAAAACATCAAGGCAAATGAGGGATATCTATACAAGATCTACCCAGCTGTACCTCAGGAATATAGCATCGAGGAAGGCTTTGTATATGTTGATGCCGGTAGAGTTTTAAACGTAAGTAAGCCAATGAACCCCCTTGTTGACTTCGGAGATCGGATCGCCACAATCAGTTGGGACTGCACAAATTTAGCATCTTTTTATAGTGGTTACTTTATTGAAAAATCGTTGGACGGAAAAACTTACACCAGAATTAACAAGATTCCTATTACCCCGGTTACAACAAAAGATGATGGCGGTAGTCTTTATATATTGAAGAATGATTCTCTAGCAAGCAACGACCAGGAAGTGTACTATAGGATATACGGTATAACTCCGTTTGGTGACATAGGCCCTCGCTCCGAAGCTTCGTTTGGAAAGGGACTAGCTAAAATAACTGCAAAGGCCTACTTAACCAAATACGAAGTTGATAAAGAGCACGTACGTCTTTTTTGGGATTTCCCAAAAAACAATGAAGAGGACATAAAAACCTTTGACATTGAAAGAAGCAAAAACGGTACAGACTTTTTGCCTATTCAAAAATCGTCTTTTGGGCAAACCATTAGGAGTGGGGTTGACGAATCTCCGGCTACAACAAATTACTATAGAGTTGTCAGTAACTACAAATCAGGTGTCAAAAGCTATTCCTTTCCCTTGCTGGTTCAGCTCTATGACAGTATTGCTCCAGCCACACCGTCCCTTTTACAATCTTCATGCAATTCCAGTGGAGTAGTAACTTTATCATGGGCTGCCAATCAGGAGACCGATCTACTTGGTTATCATGTCTACAGGTCGAACTTCGAAAAGTCGGAATTTAGTAGAATCACCAGAGAGCCAGTTGAAGCATCATTGTATTTCGACACTCTTGATGGGCAATCCCTTCAAAAGAAGGTTTATTATCGGATTACATCGATTGATAAAAGATTTAATTCCTCCCTCCAAACGCACACCACCGCAGTGAAACTTCCAGACCGAAATCCTCCGGTTCCTCCGGTCATACATAAAGCTAGCTTGAAAAGCGACTCGGTTTTTTTGGAATTCGGACCGAGCAGTAGTGTAGACGTGGCGAAGTATGAACTTGTTAAAGAAAACGCTAAGCTTGAGAAAGTTAAAATATTCACTTATTTGAAAGGAGAAAAACTTGAATATAAAGATAAACTTGGTGTAGGAGAAAATTATAGATTTGCTATATGTGCGGCAGATAGTGCCGGAAATCGTTCTAATTTCGTGTACTCACAGATTTTTAGAACAGTAGGTGAGCCCCAAATTCCTGAAGGATTTATGGCTAGGGCAAATCGAGAGAGCAAATCAATTGTTTTGACATGGAAGTTTAGTGGGCCTAATGCTTCTAAATTCATAGTTTATCGGAGTGAGATTGGTCAGCCCCTTGCACTGTACAAGTCAATTGTCTCTACTTCACAAGAATTTTCGGATGATAATATTAAGCCATCTTCGGCATATACTTACGCAATTAAGGTTGTGCTAAAGAATGGCTTAGAGTCAAAGTTATCAGAGTTGATTACTATTGAGTATTAATATGAGGTATTGGAAATTTATAATTCTGATTGTGATTTTTCTAAGCGGTGGTAATGTGTATGCACAGTCAGGTTGGTCTTTGGGTGGTAGTCAATTAGTATGCCCAGAATTTAACTACACGTACGTAGCGTTTAATGCAGGTGCGGGCTGTTTCCCTGCGACTTTTAGTTGGTCATTAACGGGAGGAGTATTCGCATTTCCGCCCAGTCCATCTTCCTCTACCGTTTTTGTCAACTGGACTAGTGCAGGTACCAAGTCCATTTTTCTAACAGTTTCCAACTCCTTTGGCGTTTGTGAGAGCGAGAGCATTACTGGAATAACCTTTGCCATCCCATTAGGAACTCCTGCCGCACCTATGCCTGCAACTCCATCTATCAATCCGAACTTGAATCAAATATGTATTGGACAGACAGTTACGCTGACAACTTCTCATGCCGCACCCTTATATCCTTTAGTTTATTTCTGGTATCAGAGTATTAACGGTGGAACGTTTAGCCAGATAGGTAATTCATCAACACCGACTTTCATTTATACTATACCTAACAACCCCGCTTTAGCCGTTACTTCATCTATAAGGTTTTATGTTCAAACGACATACCAAGCTTGTCCTGGCTACCGTATTCAAACAAGTCCTAATCTTACGATCAATTCTGAAATTCCAGCAGGCTCGATTACACAAGCCGCACCCAAAATTTGCACAACAGGTGGTACCATTAATTTTGCCATGGCAGGTGGAGTACGAGATTACCATGTGCAAATACTAGAGACAGGTCAAAACTTTAATTTTACTGGGCCTACGTTTAATTATACGCATTCTAGTCTGCAGCCGGGAACTTATACAGGCCAGGTATTTTTCGTCAATGGTTCGCCACCACCAACTAATTTGCCATGCTCGTTACCCTTTTCTGTAACGATCGGTGATGGGTCGTACGCGTTGACACTTTCAGAAACACATACCAATGAAACCTGCTTTACGTCAGATAACGGTTCAATTGATCTCACAGTTGGAAACGGCACGGCTTCATTTTTCTATAGTTGGAGTAATGGCCAGGTAAGTCAGGATATTTCTTCACTTTCTGCGGGAAGTTATTCGGTTAGCGTTTCAGATGGCTATGGGTGCGTAGGAAGTCTAATCGGAATAACCATCACACAGCCTCCAGATATCAACGTTAGTGCTTCGGCCAGGGCAGATTACAATGGACAGCAAATTTCTTGCATTGGGTCAACTAATGGAATTATTGATGCTGCAGCCTCAGGCGGTAGCGGCACAGGATTCTCGTATAGCTTAGATGGAACCAACTTTTCTTCATCACCAATAACCGGTCTAGGTGCAAATACATACATAATTACTGCTAAAGATGCTAATGGTTGTACCAACCAATCGAATAATGTAGTCATTTCGCCACCCCCCTCTCTCAATCCGGGTGCATCAAGTTCAACCAATCCAGTTTGCAATGGAGGATTTGGAACCATAGCGGTTACTGGAGTTTCTGGAGGTACAGGAGCTAAGCAGTATTCTATTAACGCCACCGACTTCCAATCCTCAACAACCTTTACCAATACACCTGCCGGCAGCTATACCATTTATGTACGCGATGCCAATAGCTGTGTAGTCACGCAACCGTCTCAGGTGACCATTACTGCACCTCCTGCTATTGGTATCGTCAACGCTATTGTCAACACCAGTTGCTTTGCGGGCAATGACGGACGCATCACGGTGACAGCTACCAATGGAGTATCTCCCTTGGAGTATCGGTACACACGCAACTCAACCACTGTTGCCTACCAAACAAGCAACGTGTTCAATACCGGCATTGTAGCAGGTACCTATACAATAGAAGTCAGAGATGCGAACGGATGTACCAATACATCAACAGCCATTGTTTCACAACCTTTTCCGTTGGATGGAACCATAGGAGCCCTCCCCACTTTTTCCTGCTTTAGCCCAGGCAACGGAGGCACCATCAATCTGACACCCTCGGGCGGCACACCACCGTTTAGTTATAGTTGGCGCGACAATACGACCAACACGGTCATATCCACTGCGGAAGATGCCCCTTTCGCTCTTGGTAGTTTGCTTTCCAATACCTACACCGTCACCATCACTGACAGCCGGGGATGCGTGGGCACACGCACCACGCCCACGATCACACAGCCCGCACAGTTGATAAGCTCCGCTGTGAAAACAGACATTACCTGTTTTGGTGCCAGCAATGGCTCAGTAAATCTGACCGTGACCGGGGGCACCTCACCTTATTTGTATGCGTGGAATAATGGAGCCTCTACGGAAGATCTGATCAATCGGCCACCGGGGTTATATTCTGTCACAGTTACGGATGCGAACGGATGTACGACCAACACTTCGGCCACCATTATACAACCTGCTCAGCTAACGCTTTCTCAAGGCACCACCTCTCATGTTTTGTGTAATGGTCAGGCAAACGGATCTGTTACTCTGAATGCTTTAGGCGGAACGGGAGCCTATGAATACTCACGTGATGGCATTACATGGCAGCCCTCGTCCACCATTAGTGGCTTGAATGCGACATCACATACACTACGTGTACGCGATCAAAACCTGTGCATCAATCAAATCATCGTTACGATTACCCAACCTCCTGTATTAACAGCCTCGGTTGGTAGCATCCAGGGGGCCACCTGTGGCCAGTCCAACGGTTCAGCATCTTCATCCGCCAGCGGTGGCACGGGAACGTACAGTTTTGTCTGGCGCAATGGGCTCAACCAGGTGGTATCATCCGCACCCACGCTTATTAATGTTCCAGGGGGAACGTACCGCGTTACGGTCACCGATCAAAACGGGTGTACTGATTTTGAAGATGCCGCTATTCCCAGCCCGGACGGCCCACAAGCCACAATCAATTCAACCACACCCACCAGATGTTCGGATAGCAACGATGGACGTGCCACGATCACAGTATCACAAGGCCAGGCTCCTTATACGATTTTCTGGAACAATGGGGAAACAGGCTTGAACCCTGTGGCACTTCGTCCCGGTACCGGCATTAACATTGTTACCATCACGGATGCCACCGGATGTATTACCTCGCAGGTAGTAAATGTTCCTTCACCACCGACCCTGGAAGCCACTCCACCGGTTATTCAACAAGCAACCTGTCCGGCAGGCACGAACGGATCGATTCAGACTTTGGGTACGGGAGGGACAGCACCCTATACCTATGCGTGGAATACCGGAGCCACTACTCATGTTTTGAACAACATTGCTGCAGGTACCTACTCTATAATCATCCGCGATGCAAATAATTGTATGATAACCGAGAGCATAACCCTTTCGGACAAGCCTGCGATCACTGTACAAACCGTATCAGAAATGGCACCGACATGCGCAGGTCGCAGTGATGGTAGCATCAGCGTCAATGCCACCGGAGGGAATGGCACGTTTAGCTATGTGTGGAACACAGGCGCCACGGGCAATACGTTATCATCGATTGGTGCGGGAACATATACCGTAACAGCTACGGATGCACAGGGTTGTACCTCCCAACAGACTTTTGTATTTTCTGATCCACCACCGTTATCACTGGATCTGGGGCCAGACCGGAAAATCTGTGTAGGCGGTATTTTGACCATCGCTTCACCAGCGAATGCAGTTTCTTATGCCTGGTCATCATCCAATGGTTTTAGCAGTACGTCCAAACAAGTGACGTTGACACAAGCAGGCGATTATACGTTGCGTATTATCAATGCCAATGGTTGCATAGCAGAAGATAGTTTTACCCTGACGACAGCCACGGACTTGCTAAGCGCTGACTTTCTGATGATCCCGCAAGCAGAAGCCGGAGATACAATCATTGTCATTGATATCAGCTGGCCGGTGCCGGAAGGTATTGTGTGGACCTTACCCTCAGAAGCCACAGTACTTGAGCGTACACCTGATTATGTAACGATGGTCTTTGATGATCCGGGCAGGTATGAAGTGATTCTGACCGCGAGTCTGGCACAATGCCAGGATGAGTATCGCGGCTCTCTTGAGATCATCGAACGGAGTACAAGTTCAGGTCGTACAAAAGAGCCTGGAGCACGACTGATCCGGCAGGCGACTGCCTTTCCGGTGCCTACCCGTGATAAGTTATCAGGTACAATTGTATTAAACGAAGTAAGGCCTGTCAGCATCCGGTTGATCAGTCCGGAGCGCAACCGGGTGATGCGTTCGGTGCAAGGAGATCATCAGCAGGAGTATGGATATGAATTTTATCTGAATGACTTGCCCAGCGGACTCTATTTCCTGGTCATCGAAGCCGGAGATGAAACAAAAATCATCCGGATAGCCGTGTTGTGAGATGATGATCTACCTGAGCCAACTCAGGCTCCATGGGCAACTGTTTGTTGAGTTTTTGAAGTCTCGATTTTAATTGACGTAAAAAATTTAGATGGGAAATCGTCCCTGGGTGGAATGCCTGATGCTTTAATGCCAACTGGACGGACTCCACCTCATGCAAGAGTTGAATGGTTTCAACATTCATCGTGCTTTGAGTAAATTGTTCCCAAATGTAATTCTCTGCCAATTTATTTGGATGAAGTAAATCGTCTGCATAAAAACGATAATCGCGTAAATCATCGAGCAATAATTCATAGGCCGGGAAATAATGAACGTTCGCATGAATCTCTTTCAATGCATGGCAAGCGTATCGCAGCAATGATTTACTGATGGCATTTTCTTCAAAACCATCTTTGAGATGTCGTACGGGACTTACTGAAAGTAAAAACTGAACTCCTTCATTGGAGCGATCGATGACGTTTTTCAGTTGTTGAAAAGACTCTTTGATTTCGGTCAGAGTTAATAACCGCTTTTCAAATAGGGAGGCTGGCTGTTTATGACAATTAGCCACCACCTGATGCTGATACGCATGTACCCAGGCGGTGCCATAGGTTAGCATGATGATGTTTGTTTGGGTAAGATTTTTTTTGACTAGTTCCTGTTGATGAATCAGTCGATCCAGGCATTCCTGAGAGGTTGACCCGGAAAGCGAGGAATGGTAATCCAGGTGAACATACCGGCCCTCGCGCATCACCACCCGGTCTCCCAGCGGACGAACAGATGAAAAAGCATAAGAGATTTGTTCATGGATGGATACCGGATTGTAAACCGTACCGAATGGACTGTTAAGACATGGGAACTTCCCACTGACCAGCCGATCGCCCATGGATGTTGCAAAACAAGAACCGGAGGTGAGTATTTCAGATTGATGAGAAATCCGAAAGGGGAGGGGTTTTACCTGATAGATCGTTCGAAAGTCCATGGACAAATATACTTATGGAAGGATAGTCAAAAAGACCAGACGTTTTCCCCTTCTCCGAACAGGAGTTGTAATACCAGTGGCAATGACACGGAGGTAGTTGTCGATAGCTTCGATCTGAAACTGATATATTTGATTTCGTTTAACTTTAGAAAGGGTAACCTGATTTTTACTCAGGAGCTGCGTTTGAACAGTTTTCTTATTTTTTCGGATCATTATAATTTTCAGTATAAAAGGTACTGCATTGTTTAGTGTATCTGAAGTTGGCCACGAAGCAGCTACTGTCTTTTTTTTACCAATGGTCACATTAATTTTCAGAGATTGTTTAAACACAGGCTTTTGATTTCGTACAGGAGGAAGAGCCCGGTGAGAATAAATCTTTGTTTGAAGGCTATCATTTATGCCCAGGGGATTGGAGTCAAAGGATTTGGAACTGAAATAGATATTTCCCTGGATGGCTTCACATTTTTGACACAAGCGGTATTGATTAAACAATTCACTTGGATTTCTCCATTTGGAGTCGGTGGTTCCGTTTACCCGGTATGCCGCATGACCAATGTAGACGGATTTACCAAAGTGATTTCTGCACCACCATTCAATCATCGTTTCAAAAGCCATTCGTTCATGTGCGATTGGTAAATACAATTGCGGAGCAACATAATCGATCCATCCTTCTTTTAACCATTTTCGAACATCCGCATACAAATCATCATAACAAGTCTGACCTGCTCGTGTGGATGAACCGTCCGGGTCTTTATCGATGTTTCTCCAAACCCCAAAAGGGCTGATGCCAAATGAGACATGTGGTTTTATTCGTTGCAAAGAGTCATGAAGCTGTTGGATAAGTTGATCAATATTCGATCGTCTCCAATCTTCCAGAGACTGTACAGGAGACCGATACAATTCATAGGTTGCTGAATCCGGAAATACTTGCCCTTCGATTTTGTATGGATAGAAATAATCATCAAAATGGACACCATCAATTGGATATCTTTTAACAACATCCAAAACTACCGCAATGGTATGTTCACGCGCTTGTGGCAGGCCTGGGTTGAGGTATTTATTTTTCCCATAGGTTACCAACCATTCCGGATGTTTTGCTTCTAAACTTTCGGGATGAGAAAAAAGACTGTCAGCATAGTTGAATCGGGCGCGGTAGGGATTAAACCAGGCATGAAGTTCCATTCCCCGCGCATGTGCTTCTTTGATGCAAAATGCCAGTGGATCGTAGTCAGGTATAGCGGAATTGGTCACCAGCCATTGACTCCACGGTTCCAACGAAGAAAGATAGAAAGCATCAGCAGCTGGTCGTATTTGAAGTATAATAGCATTCATTCCGTTTTTATGATGCCTGTCTAGCAGATGGATAAACTCTTGCTGTTGTACGGAAGTAGGGAGATCAGGACGGGAAGGCCAGTCAATATTGGCTACGGTGGCTACCCAAACTCCCCGAAATTGACGATCAGACTGAGCCAGACAGAAAGACCCGGTGATGATGGCGATTAATAGGGTTAGTTTACAAGATTTCCAGACCATCAATATGGAAGGGTTTCAGGATTTCTGCTTCGGGTGGCAATTCTGTGACCAGGGTATGGATATCATTAATATCACAGATTTTATAACGTTGGCTAGAATTAAGCTTGGCAGAAAGTGTTAAGGAGATTATTTTTTTTGATGATTTGATCATAGCCCTTTTTAGCTGTACCACTTCCCAGTCAAATTCGGAAAGGCCAGCCGTGGGATCCAAATGCCCGGTTCCCAAAAAACAGAGATCGGCTTTGATTGAAGCAAGGGTATTGAGCGCTTCAGCTCCCAATGCTATTTGGGCATCATGCGATACCCGACCACCAATAAGAATTGTATCTATATTTTTGCTTCGTGCTAGTTGCATAGCAATCTGTAGGCTAGGCGTAAAGATTGTCAGGTGTAGCTCTGGCGGGATCACACTGACAAACTCAAGGTTGGTGGTTCCTCCCGTGATGAGCATGACCATACCGTCATGTAATACATTGAGTGCTTTGTGTGCGATTACCTGTTTATTAGGATGGTCATAAATTTCCTCCTGATGAAAGCTAAAGGGAGTAAATGATTTGGCGATAGCACCACCATGCACTTTGATTAGTTGACCTCGGTCATGAAGGTCTTTAAGGTCCCTTCGTATGGTGTCTTCGGAGACATTTAACTTTTCCGAAATATCCGTCAGCAAGATTCGGTTTCGTATCCTTAATTCTGTCAAAATATGCTGGTGCCGTTCTTCTTTAAGCATCATTTTGGGCTAAAAACAGCACAATATTGCGTTTTTGTTCAGTTATTCAAATTTTTTTTGCGGTTTTATGCGGTTTTATGTCATTTTTTTCTGTATTTGAACCGCATATCCACTAAACAAATATCTATGGAGCATAACTACGTGAAAGGACTATTTCGGATAGTTCTCATTTGGATTTTACTGGTTATGCCTTTTATGGGGTTGGCACAATCCACCACAATTAAAGGCAAAGTGACTGATGCAACTACCGGGGAGGCAATTCCTGGGGTGAATGTTATTGTTAAAGGTTCTCAAGACGGCACAATTACTGATGTTGCTGGTGAGTATTCCTTGACGATTCAACTACCCTCTACCTTAATCTTTTCTTTCATAGGGTATGAAAAGCAAGAAGTTGTTGTAGAATCACAGAATACAATAGACGTTGCTTTGGTAGAGTCTGCCACCAGCCTGAATGAAGTTGTTGTTACCGGAGCAGGTGTGGCTACTGAGAAAAAGCGACTGGGGAACTTCATTACATCAGTTAAAACTGCCGAATTAACAAGCGGTGCCGCCAACAACCCTTTGGCAGCATTGCAAGGGAAAATAGCAGGTGCTCAGATCAGCCAGAATAATGGAAACCCGGCAGGTGGCTTTACTGTAAGACTACGGGGAGCCAGTACGATTTCAGGGTCTTCAGAACCTCTCTACATTATTGACGGAGTGTTGGTAAATAACAATACCAACAACGTAACTGATTTATCCATTTCAATATCCGGGAATAATGATTTTTCTCCGGGTACCAACCGCCTGGCAGATATTAATCCAAATGATATTGAGCGAATAGAAATAATTAATGGAGCAGCAGCAGCGGCAATCTATGGTTCCCGAGCGAACAATGGGGTCGTACAGATTTTCACCAAGCGAGGAGTGTCTGGAAAATCGCAGGTAACATTTTCGACTTCGGTAATGATGAGTGAACTTCGTAACAGAATTCCAGTCAATATGCATCCAGAGCGATTTGGCACTTCGTTTAACCGGTTTCCGGTCACATCCGCTGAAGTAAACGATCAACGATTAACAACGATTCTGCTTTTTAGTAGACTATTCCCTAATAAGGTTCCAGTTAGCAGATATGATTATCAGGATGACATTTTCCAGCGAGGAATAGGTACAGATAACTACATTTCTGTTTCAGGAGGAAATGAAAAAACTACATATCTGTTTTCAGGTTCTTATTATAAAAACGAAGGCATTATCAAGAACACAGATTTTACCCGGTATAATGCCAAACTCCGCATAGATCAAAAAGTTAATAATTGGTCGAAGGTGTCTGTGGGATTGAACTATATTCGAAGCAGTGCCAACGAACGACCTGATGGGAACTCCTTCTATAGTCCTATCAATTCGCTATTTATAACCGATAACGTATATGACCTTAATGAACGGGATGCCTTGGGAAATTTGCAGGCTGCCGAACCGGTGCGGTTAAATCCTTTAAGTGTTATTGAGGGAATAGATATGACAAATACAGTAGATCGTTTAATTGGTGATGTTCAAGTCTTGGCAACTCCTTTGGCTGGTCTATCCATTAACTATACATTGGGGTTAGACACCTATTCGCAGGTAGGGGAGACCTTCATTGATCGTTATCCTTACCCAAATGTAAGTGCCGCATTCTTTAATGATGGATATGCCTCTTATGCTACTCAAAGTGTTTTACAAATGAATAATGATCTTTTGATTTCTTATCAGAAGGATATTTTACCGGGTTTGGAGTCAACAACCGTATTGGGCGGAACTGTACAGTATGACGAAAGTAAATTCTCACAGATTCAGGGACGTGATATGATTGTGGGAGTAAAAAATGTTAATGGTGCAAGAAATCTGTTTTCACCGGCTTCTGTACTTACAACTCAACGTTCGATCATGGGTACTTTTCTACAGCAAACATTTAACTATAAAGATTATCTTTTTGTTTCTGCTGCTGGTCGGGTGGATGCCTCCTCAGTTTTTGGCCCAAGTAACCGAACCCAGTTTTATCCAAAAGCCAGCATTAACTTTGTTATTTCTGAATTTTTTAAGGAAGGATTCATCGGTGATAATTTTGATCTGTTAAAGCTACGCTTTGCGTATGGAGAGTCAGGTAACTTAACTAACCTTGGACCCTATTCACGTTTTAGCAATTTTAATCCAACAGCCTATACAGGAAATACACGTCCCTTCGTCCGCAGTCAAACGCAAGGAAATCCGGATGTAGGTCCTGAACGTCAAAAAGAAATTGAGGTTGGTATGGATGTTACAATTTTGCAGGGAAAAATAGGGGCAGAAGTAAATTTTTACAATAAGCGTGTGGAAGATTTGTTATTGGATTTATTGTTGGCTCCTTCCACAGGGAGTGCGAATATCAATACAAACATTGGCGAATTGACAAATAAGGGATTTGAACTGGTGCTTAAAGGGGTTCCTATTCGGAATAATTCTCTAACATGGAATATAAGTACCATTTTTAGTCGAAACCGAAACAGCGTTAACTTACCAGATAATCTTAATCTGATCAGATTTTCAAGTGATGCCAATAGGATGTCTAGTGCGATTGATGGTAGACCTCTTGGAGTTTTTTACGGAACCGCCTACGCTCGGAATGAGGATGGTTCAATTTTCCTGACAACAGCCCCAAGAGTGATTTCAACTGCAACGGTGGCCGCAGGTACTCCGGTGGTTGATCGTGTGGCTCGAGATGTAAACGGGCTCCCTACGGGTGCACTTGTGGTACGGGAATTGGGTGATCCAAATCCCGATTGGACCGGATCGTTTATAAGCGATTTGACTTATAAGGGTTTTAACTTCAAATTTTTATTAGATGCCGTTCAGGGATTTGATGTCAACAATCTGAACTGGACAACTTTTAATAATGTTGGGGCGGGCCCATTGGCAGAACGCGAATTAAAGGGAGAGTTACCGCGTGGCACTGTTAGTATTATTGGTGGTTTCGGTGATGAACGCATTCGTGAGGAAATGGTAGAGGATGGTTCGTTTGTCAAACTACGGGAAGTGTCACTGGGATATACGTTTACAAAAACCAAGTTGTTTTCTAGCCTGTCCATAAACCTGATTGGCCGTAACTTATTCTCTTGGGATAGTTACAGAGGATGGGACCCTGAAGTTAACTCTGGCGGACAAAGCAATAGAATCCGGGGTGACGATTTTGGTACTGTACCAATTCCAAGAACCTATCAGCTATCAATTACAGCCAAGTTTTAAAATTTAATACTATGAAATCAAAATTATATTTTAGATCTGTTGTGCTCGTTGTTATGTGCATGCTGATCAATTACTCCTGCACGTTGGATTATATTAACCCGAATGCCCCAACGGAGGCTTCTGTTCTTAGTTCCACCAGTGGATTAATTAATTTTTCGTTAGGCCTTCGGAGTAGATACTCCATTGGAGCCACCGGGGGACTATACAATGCGGTAACCATGAGTGGTTTGGCTACGAAAGAATTACGAGTTGTCAATGCAGGAAATGCCGACCTGGCTGCATTAGAAATTGGTGGTTCAAATGTTACGAATTTAAATAGTGTTATTAGCAACTTATGGCTAAATCTGAATTTGCTAAATGAAGATTGTGAAAAGATAATTGATAACGTGGATGTCATATCAGATGCTACTGTAGCGGCCTATGTACAAGGTCATGCTCACCTATTTAAATCGGTAGCTATTTCAACCATGGCTCAATTCTGGGAACAAGTGCCAGTTACCTCAACTGAATTTGGTATTAATGGTACATTTGTTTCTCGTGCTGAAGCGTTAGATGCTGCTGCTCTATTATGCGAACAGGCTTTATCCTTAATTGGGACAAGTCCGCAACCTGCAGCGTTTACAAGTGTATTGGGATCATCGATTAATATTGTAAACGCTCTCAATGTTCAATTGGCTCGCTGTCACCTAATGGCTGGTAATTATCAAGAATCCATAGATGCCGCTAATATTGTTATTGCTTCCACCGCTATATCTGATTTTCGTTTTGACGCTACAGCTCAAAATCCTTTATTTAGATCCTCATTTGTTACTAACAACGTTCATCAAGGAACACAAAATTTGGGATTATCCGGTGCGCTCATCCCTGAAACCGGAGATGGACGTGTATTGTTCTATTTGAATTCCAACGTTGCTCTTCCTACTGCAAGAGGTTTTTGGTCTGGTGATGCTGTATCTATCCCGTTCTATCTTCCGGGAGAAGTTAGACTCATTAAAGCCGAAGCACACGCCAGACTTAATCAACTTCCAGCAGCTATTACCGAGGTGAATATCATTCGGAGAAAAAACAATGACCCTCTACTGGTAAACGCAAATTTGGGAACAGATCTATCAGCGGCTTCGAATCAGGATGAAGTATTGACTGAGATATATAAAAACCGTTGCATTGAATTATATCTGACAGGTTGGCGTCTGGAAGACAGCCGTAGATTTGGACGGCCAGGCCCGGGTGCAGCTACTCCTGAAAGGAATAGAAACTTTTTTCCATATCCGTTTGTGGAGAGAAGTAATAATCCATTGACCCCGGCTGATCCAGCAAACTAATTTGTGATGCTTTTTAAAATAGCTACGACATAGAAATATGTAGTAGCTATTTTTATGACATTATCATGCATACACTCACCAAAATCCTCAAGAAAGAATCACGCCTCATCATCGGCCTGATGTCTGGCACGTCCATGGATGGACTGGACATAGCACTATGCAGGGTGCGTGGATCAGGACGAAAAACGAGATTGTCGTTGCTTCAATTCGAGACAGTGCCCTATTCGCACGAAACAAAGCAACGGATCCTGGAAGTTTTTGCCAAGCCGATGGTTGACTTCATGAAGTTATCTAATCTGCATCCCTGGATAGGTTTGCTTCATGGGAAGTTGGTTTTACAATGTTTAAAAAAGTGGAAGATTAAACCATCCACCGTGGATCTGATCGCTTCTCATGGACAAACCGTGATGCATGCACCGGCCTTTCTTCATCCGGACGATCCGATCCATTCAACATTCCAGGTGGGAGACGGTGATCATGTAGCCATGACCACGGGCATAGTCACCATCAGTGACTTTCGGCAAAAGCACATTGCTGCCGGTGGTGAAGGTGCGCCATTGGCCGTCTATGGCGATTATTTATTGCTATCTGACAAAGTTGAGAACCGCATCCTTTTAAACATGGGTGGAATCGCCAACTTTACCTATTTGCCCGCAGGCCATCAGGCGAATAAAGTTTTTGTATCGGATACAGGTACCGGCAATACACTGATTGACCAGGCCGTTCGTCACTATTTTCCAGGTTTGCACTTTGACAAAGATGCGCAAATTGCCGCCAGGGGAAGGGTGAACCCGGTGTTGTTGAACGCTTTGAAAGATCATCCTTTTTTTAGTTTACCATTTCCCAAAACGATTGGCCCTGAATTGTTCAATCTTCCATACCTTCAACGGGCCCAACAGAAATCAGGTACCGATCAATCTTCCCCGGAAGATATTCTGGCTACACTTACGCGGTTTAGTGCCGAAACCATTTGTGAAGCGATTCAGCGCGTGATCGGTAAAAAGAAATTTGCCATCTACCTGAGCGGTGGTGGTGCGCACAATCCGCTTTTGACGCAATGGATACGCGAATTACTTTCGTTAAAATCGCTGCCTTCCACAGATGTATTGGGCATACCAGGAGATGCCAAAGAAGCCATCTTGTTTGCCGTGCTCGCCAATGAGGCTTGTGCGGGTAAGCCTATTCAATTCGGTAAGAGAACAAAGATACCTTCCATTACCATGGGAAAAATTTCATTGCCCGTCTAGATATACACACCAACATTAACTATTATGATGCTATCAAGTAATCCTGAAAAGATACCGGTAAAAATTTTTGATACCTCTGAAACAGCCAGCGTCTATGTGGTACAAGAAATCGCTACGCTTATCCGACAAAAACAAAAGGAAAACAAATCTTGTATCCTTGGATTGGCCACCGGATCGACCCCCACACGGGTATACCAGGAACTGATCAAACTTCATCAACAAGGACTGAGCTTTAAAAATGTGATCTCATTCAATCTGGATGAATACTATCCGATGGAGCCACAGTCCTTGCAAAGCTATGTACGTTTTATGCGGGAGCATCTTTTTGATAATATTGACATTCTTCCAGAGAACATTCATATACCCGATGGTACCCTCCAAAAAGAGGAAGTGGCCTCCTTCTGCAAAGCGTATGATGAGAAGATCGCCCGCTTGGGCGGCATTGATTTTCAATTGCTGGGTGTGGGCCGTACCGGACATATTGGCTTTAATGAACCTGGATCTTCAGAGAAGTCATCCACGCGAATGATCACGCTGGATCAGGTTACGCGGATAGATGCCGCCAGTGACTTTTTTGGAGAAGAGAATGTTCCTCAAAAAGCCATTACCATGGGGGTGGGCACGATCCTGAAATCCAAACGCATCATCATGATGGCCTGGGGCGAAGGAAAAGCGGCCATTGTTCAGCGGGCACTGGAAGGAGATGTTACTGATCAGATTCCCTCTACTTTTTTACAGAAACACCCCAACACGCTGGTCGTGCTTGATCAGGCAGCCTCCTCGCATCTGACATCGGTCAACACTCCCTGGCTGTTGGATTCTGTCGAGTGGACAGAACCGCTCATTCGTAAAGCTGTTGTTTGGCTGTGTCAAAAAGTAAACAAGCCGATTTTAAAACTTACCCATCATGACTATGCGGAGTTTGGCATGGCGGATATCATTACAGAATTTGGATCGGCCTATCAGGTTAACATCAAGATATTTAATCATTTGCAACACACGATTACCGGATGGCCTGGCGGCAAACCGCAGGCGGATGACAGCCACCGGCCAGAGCGAGCCACTCCATTTCCCAAGCGAGTAATCATTTTTAGTCCGCACCCGGATGATGATGTCATTTCCATGGGAGGCACATTTATCCGGTTAGTCGATCAGGGGCATCATGTTCATGTGGCGTATCAGACTTCTGGCAACATCGCAGTCTTTGATGAAGATGCGATCCGATTTGCTGATTTTGTCCGCGATTTTAATCTGGAATTTGGGTTGAGCCAAAAGGAGGGAGAAGCCTTTTATGAAAAGGTAGTTCACTCCATCAAAAGCAAGAAGCCCGGAGAAATAGACAGTCCGGAGGTAATGAAGATCAAGGGACTGATTCGTAGGGGAGAAGCCAAAGCGGGTTGTCGAAATGTGGGCATACCAGACGAGCAAGCGCACTTTTTGGACATGCCATTCTATGAAACCGGGAAAGTAAAAAAGAAACCCCTGGGTGAACAGGATATTGAAATCATTGTCCGATTGCTGCAACAAATCAAACCTCATCAGATTTATGCCGCGGGCGATTTAAGTGATCCTCATGGTACCCATCGCGTGTGTCTGGCAGCTATTTATCAGGCCATTGATCGATTAAAATCGGAGGCCTGGATGAAAGACTGCTATGTATGGCTTTACCGGGGCGCCTGGCAGGAGTGGGATATCAGTGAAATTGAAATGGCAGTGCCATTAAGTCCGGAAGAACTTCTTCGAAAGCGAAGAGCTGTATTCAAACATCAATCTCAAAAGGACAGCGCTCTGTTTCCCGGAAACGACAAACGCGAATTCTGGGTGCGTGCTGAAGACCGCAATCATGCAACCGCGGCAGCTTACAATCAATTGGGCTTAGCCGAGTATGAGGCGATTGAAGCTTTTGTTCGATACAGATTTGGATGAGAACCCATTTCTGCAATACAAAATATCATTCAGTCTGAAGCGTTTTCAAAATCAGTAACCTCAGCCTGGCAGGGGCAATAGTTTTGGAATATCTCCAAGATTAAACGTTTGAAGTTCTTTTGGGGAAAGATTTTTAGGTTTGTACTTTAGCAAAACAGGAAATCAGGATTTGCTATGAAGCATACTAAAAGTTGGTGTCTCGTATTTTTACTATTCATCGGATTTGAGGCTTTCTCCCAAAAAACTTTTCGTCCCTATACCAAACAGGAGGTAACGGCCATCCGCAAGCATCGCAAAGTCATTTCCTCCAAAGAAAGCTCATATTATGTTTTGATTTTAACAGATATGGGTGATATGGTTGTTAAACTTTATAATGAAACACCCTTTCATCGGGATAACTTTATAAACAAAGTAAAGTCAGGATTTTATGATAGTCTTCTTTTTCATCGGGTAATCAACAACTTTATGATTCAGGGAGGAGATCCGTCCAGCAAAAAGGCAGTTGCCGGGCAATCCTTAGGAAGTGGTTCAGCCCCGGGCGAGCGTATACCAGCTGAGTTTCGAACGGAGAATGGAATTTATCATAAACGAGGGGTGTTGGCTGCTGCACGGGATAACAATCCCCAAAAGGCAAGCAGCAATTGTCAGTTTTACATTGTTCAACGTCCGGTGTGGCGTACCACCGAGTTAGACAGTACCGTTACTCAGCGAAACCTAACGATCAATGATGCCCAGAAGAAGATATACACCACGTTGGGAGGTACACCTCACCTGGATGGAGCGTATACGGTGTTTGGTGAACTGGTAGTAGGATGGGAGGTACTTGACAAAATAGCAGCCACCAAGACAAATCGATTTGACCGGCCAGAACAAGACATTCGAATGCGGATGTTTTTGCTACGCGAGCCTAAGTTTAAAAAGCAATCACGGAAGTCCACGCCATAAAAACCCACTCTATGTTTCGCAGTTTCGTTTTATTTCTGATAATCTCTTTTTCGGCATCAGCCCAATTCATACCCACTTCTCACTATCAGGAGTTAGAATATCGACTGATCGGCCCATTCAGGGCTAGCCGGACCGTAGGAGCGATAGGTATACCCACACAACCCAATGTTTTTTTTATGGGTGTAAATAATGGCGGTGTCTGGAAGACAGATGATTATGGTCGCACATGGAATCCTATTTTTGATTCGGCACCCACCGGCTCCGTGGGAGATATTGCGGTATCGCCTTCACATCCCGACATCATTTATGTAGGAACCGGTGAGGGGCTCCATCGTCCGGATTTAAGTGTCGGAGATGGCATTTTTAAATCTGTTGATGGGGGAAAAACATGGAAGCATGTAGGATTGAAAGACGTTCAACAGGTGGGACGCCTGATTGTTGACCCTTCAAACCCGGATATTGTTTTTGTGGCGGGATTAGGACATCCCTATGGGCCTAGTGAAGAACGAGGAGTGTTTCGCACACGCGATGGCGGAAAAAGTTGGGAGAGAGTCTTGTTTGTTAACCGGAACACAGGAGCCATACAAGTCGAATTTGATCCGACCAATCCGCAGATCATTTTTGCCGACTTGTGGGAGCATCGGGAAGGTCCGTGGGAAAACGGATCTTTTTCCGGAAGTAATAGCGGCTTGTATAAATCTACCGATGGAGGTACTACCTGGAAAAAACTTACCCAGGGATTACCCTCGGGTGAACAAGGATTAGGTAGAATCGGTGTAGGTATTTCACCCAGCAACCCCAAACGAATGTATGCCACCGTGGATGCCCGAGAAGGTGCCGGGTTTTATCGCAGTGACGATGCCGGTGAAAGTTGGAAACGAACAAGTACGGACGCACGCATTTATGGAAGAGGTGGCGACTTTGCAGAAGTGAAGGTGCATCCCAAAAATCCGGATGTGGTCTATTCTGCCAATGTAGCTGCTTACCGATCGGATGATGGTGGCTACCATTGGACATCTTTTAAAGGAGCTCCGGGTGGAGATGATTACCATCGAATCTGGATTAATCCGCTCCAACCTGACATCATGTTGTTTGCAGCTGATCAGGGAGCCGTGGTTACTGTGAATGGAGGTAGAACGTGGAGTTCGTGGTATAATCAGCCAACTGCCCAACTCTATCATGTGAGCACCGACCATCAGTTTCCGTATTGGGTATATGGAGGTCAGCAGGAAAGTGGAGCCATTGGTACTGCCAGCCGGGGGAACGGTGGCCAAATTTCTTTTCGCGATTGGTTGGGTATTGGAGCCGATGAATATGCTTATGTGGCTCCGGATCCGAAAGACGCAAATATCATTTACGGTGGGAGGGTAACACGTTTTGATAAGAGGACGGGTCAATCGCAAAATATAGCACCCGAAGCGTTGCGGTCAGGTAACTACCGGATGCTACGAACATTACCACTCATGTTTCATCCAGCTGATCCATCAGCATTGTTGTTTGCTACCAACGTCCTTTGGAAGACGACCACCGAAGGAAGACAATGGGAAATCATCAGCCCGGATCTGACTCGCAAACAAGCCGAAGTACCCGAGAGTATTGGTGACTTTCGCACCGAGCGTTTGAAAGAAATGAAGCCCAGGGGAGTAATCTATGCACTGGCACCGTCACCCCTCAAAAAAGAAATCATATGGGCCGGTACCGATGACGGCCTGGTTCATCTGACTACCGATGGAGGTAAAACGTGGAAAGAGGTAACGCCTCCGTCACTTACCTCGTGGGATAAAATTACCCAAATTGATGCCGGTCACTTTGATGTTAACACAGCTTATCTTTCGGTGAATGCGATCCGAAAGGACGATATGAAACCACATGTTTACCGAACACATGATGGAGGATCTACCTGGAAGGAAGTGACCCAGGGGATGTATGAGATGGGCCCTGTAAATGTTGTTCGCGAAGATGTCATTCAAGCCGGATTGTTGTTTGCCGGAACCGAACGTGAAGTGTATTTCTCTGCAGATGATGGAGATCATTGGCAATCGTTACGAAGCAATATGCCGGCCACCTCCATACGTGATTTGGTCATTCACGAAAACGATCTGGTGTTGGGTACTCACGGTCGTTCCATCTGGATCATGGATAACATTAGTCCTTTGCGGGAAATGGCTAAGGCTACTTCATTACAAACTTCCTTATTCCCTCCCGTGGAAACTCCACGTGTGCGTTTTAATATGTTTAGCGATACGCCCTTGCCACCAGAAGAACCAGCCGGGCAGAATCCGCCCGATGGTGCCATTCTGGACTACTATTTAGGTCAATCCGCTAGTGAAGTACGTCTGGAAATTCTTTCACAGGAAGGAGATGTTATTCGAACGTTTAGCAGCAATGACCCGATAGAAGTTATAGATTCCCTTTCCATGCCATATCCATTGTATTGGATCCGACCGTCTCAACAGCTTTCCGTCAAACCTGGACATCATCGATTTGTTTGGGATTTGCGCTACGCACCTCCAAGAGGTTCCCAGCGGCAACTTTCGATTGCAGCCATCTATAAGAATACCCCAACCGGGCCGCAGGGTCCCTGGGTTCCTCCCGGAAAGTATAACGTTCGTCTGTGGGTAAACGGAGTATCATTTGTGCAACCGATAATAGTAACACTTGATCCCCGATCAAAAATCAGTGTCAACGACTTAAAGCTGCAAAGCGACTATTCATGGATTTGCTATAATTCCTATCATGAATTACAAAGTATACGGGAAACTATTGATCAGAGATTGAACAACTCCCGGTACAAGTGGGGTAAGGGTAAAAAGGAGCAAGTGATGTTATTCCGTGGATCTGGAATTCCAGACAATCCGGATGTGATGTATGGGAGCATCAGCGAAGTACCTCTGGATAAAGAAACATTGGTCGGATTGCAAGATAAACTTCTGCATATGATGGCGATTTTTCAAAGTGCGGATGTCAAACCTACAGATGCTGCCATGCAGGCAACAGATAAACTTCAATTGAGGACAAGGGAAATGATTGATCGCTGGAAAAAAATCGCGAAGTGATCAGTTCGTTAGGTCAGGCAAAATTACCAACCATATTCCGGGCGATAACGATGATGAGTTTTTTTCTAAAAAGTTGTTATCTCGTTATGGAATTCCTCCTGTAGCGGCATCTCATAGCTAAACCCTATAGCTATGAAAAGACAAATACAACTCTCTGTCCCTTCCCCCTGCGCGCAGTCGTGGGAGAGTTTTACCCGAACCCGGCAAGGCGGTTTCTGCCAATCCTGTAGAAAAGAGGTAATTGACTTTACTTCGTTCACAGAGGAGCAATTGGTGGATCATCTGATGTCCTCCGCGAAAACGACTTGTGGTCGATTCCGAAGCGATCAATTAAAGACGTTTCAGCATTCAACTATGAACTCCTTTCCTTCTGGTTGGAAGTTGGCAAAAGTAGGTTTGCTGAGCTTGATGCTCATGTTAATGGTTCAACCTTTGTTGGCATCTCCTCCGGTGAGGCATTTCTCGATGAACTATGAGCAGATATCCCAACGCTCGTCTACGGACAGCAACCAAGAAGTAGAAGGCTATTTATTAAAGGGAATCGTCCGCTCTCAGGAAGATAACAGCCCGCTGGCTGGAGTGAACATATATCTTAAAAATAGCCCTGTAGGAACGGTATCAGATGCGGATGGAAAGTTTGAATTTCCGAAGAAGGTATTGCCAGGAGATGTGATTCTCTTCAGTTTCATCGGTATGGAGACACAGGAGTATGTTGTACCAAAGCAAACAGGCGATTTGATAGAAATAAATATGAATCTGATCATGGACTATGAAATCATGCTGGGCGAAGTGGCGTTCGTTTACACGGATGCTCGTCAGCCGTCCGGCTTTCGCGCATGGTGGCACCGGGTAAAAAGCAAATTCTGATAATGCTGTATTTTAAAAGCCTCATTTTGTTTGTAGGGATGGCTTGCCACACGGCAGGCCTTCCCGCACAATCGGTTCAGGAACTGAGAGTTGTATATCACAAGGCGGATAGTGTGGCCACATGTTATGCCGATTTTCCGATAACCTCCCTGCCCTTACTGGCGCATCATCTGACCGCATCGCTGGTGTCTCCTGAAGAGAAATTCCGAGCCATCTACTACTGGGTGTGCCATAACATCAAAAACGACTATCCGGCTTATTTACAAAATAAGAGACAAAGACATCGATATCGGAACAACCCTGCAGCCCTTTCCCAATGGAATCAAAAATTTAGTCAGCAAGTTTTTCTTCGTTTACGACAACAGCGAAAAACGGTCTGCACAGGCTATGCCTATCTTGTTCAGGAGCTATCCCTACATGCCGGATTAAGGTCTGTCATCATTGCTGGATATGGCCGAACAGGACTGGCTCCTCAAGCCCGGGAACCCAACCACAGTTGGAATGCCGTTGAACTTCATGGACGCTGGTATCTGTGTGACGCTACCTGGGGCAGTGGTGCGGTTGACCCTCGCACAGGGATTTTCATTCCGATGTTCAATGATCACTACTTCCTTTGTGATCCTCAGCAATTTGTGATGAATCACTACCCATTGGATACAACCTGGTTACTATTGAATCCTAAACCTACGCTTCAGGATTTTTATAGATATTCTTCTAAACTGACTGGCGTGCATCGGTGAATTCATAGTGATACCCATTGGTCTTAAACAATTCACGGCTAGCGGAAGAAACGCATGATGAAAGCGAAAAGTACTATCATTTTAATAGCCATGGAGTCCCGATTTTTAAATAACTTGGCCCTGCTAAATCCCTTAAGTCATGCCAGCCTTCAAAGTCGCTAAAAGCATCATTATAGAAGCTTCTCCTGAAAAAATATATTCCATCATTAACGACTATCACCATTGGCCCACCTGGTCTCCCTGGCTGATCACTGAGCCGGCAGTAAGCGTAGAGGTAAAAACCGGAGGAAAAGAATACAACTGGAAAGGTAAGCGTACCGGCAGTGGTGAAATGAAGATTATAAACGAAACCTCACCTCTGCGACTGGATATGGAAGTGCATTTTTTGAAACCATGGAAATCTACTTCACCGGTATGGTTTGAACTAAAAAGGCTAGGACAAGCAACTGAGGTAACCTGGGGCATGACGGGTAGCCTTCCTTTTTTTATGTTCTTCATGACTAAAATGATGACAGCTTATATTGGGATGGACTATGAACGAGGCCTTCGGATGCTGAAAGACTATGTTGAAACGGGCGCAGTGCCATCTCAACTTGATTTTAGGGGATTCCATTTCTATGACGGCAACAAATACATCGGAATTAAGACTACGTGCACTATGGAAACACTGGATGCTAAAATGGGAGATGATTTCAGTAAACTCTCTTCCTGGGCCTCAAAGAACACTAACCAAGTGACAGGTCCTGGTTTTTCCATTTACCACACGTGGGATGTCGTCAAAAATAAAGTTGTTTATACATCAGCCTTTCCCGTGAAAGAAATACCCAATCCATTACCGGACGGATTTATTCATGGATCTGTTCCGGCAACTAAAGTTCACACCATTGCTCATACAGGGCCATACAAACACCTGGGCAATGCCTGGACGACTCAATACATGATGCAACGTAACAAGGAGTTTAAGTATCGCAAAGGAATAGATCCATTTGAGGTATATGTAAACATGCCCGGGCAGGTGCCCGACCGTCAATTAGTTACGGAAGTGCACTTTCCGGCAGTTTAAGAATACGTTTCTCCCATCGGAGCCGGGTGAGGATTTGTGTTTTTTTTGGTACATTTAATCGTATTAAATACATAGACTATGCCTATCTACCAGCTTACCATTAATGGAAAAATCTATTCAGCGGACGTAGCAGCAGATACGCCTTTGCTATGGGTGCTTCGCGATACTCTTGGACTGGTCGGTACCAAGTATGGTTGCGGGATCGCTCAATGTGGCGCCTGCACAGTTCACCTTAACGGAAATGCTGTGCGATCATGCTCACTTCCGGTATCATCCATTAAAGACAAAGCTATTACTACCATCGAGGGTCTTTCGCAAAAAGGAGATCACCCCGTTCAACAAGCGTGGAAGGAAGTGGATGTACCACAATGTGGCTATTGTCAGGCGGGGCAAATCATGTCGGCAGCAGCCTTGCTTACTAAAAAACCCAAACCGACAGAATCAGAAATTGAAATAGCCATGAACGGCAATATTTGCCGCTGTGGAACCTATCATCGGATCAAGGAAGCAATCATTCTGGCAAGTTCAAAAGTTACCCAATAAAGTTATGGAGGCAACACTAACCAATCGAAGAGATTTTTTAAAGCGAAGCTTGTCGCTGGGAGGAGGATTGATGCTTGGATTTTATGGCGACAGCCTTCAGGCAGCTATATTAACGCCTGAATTTCTGGCTAACTCCGGCAGCGATCCAATTCCCTTTAACAGTTATCTATCCATTTCACCGGATAACGTGATCACTATATTTTCGCCTAATCCGGAGTTAGGTCAGAATATCAAAACATCCTTCCCCATGATTGTGGCGGAAGAATTGGATGCCGATTGGACAAAGGTAAAAGTAGAGCAGGCCGCGTTGAATACAAAGAAATTTGAGCGTCAGCTCACCGGTGGAAGTGGGGCCATTCCGCATTCATGGGAGCGTTTAAGAAAGGCCGGGGCCACAGCCAGGTACTTACTGCGGGAGGCAGCGGCCAAACGTTGGAATGTCTCGGCCGATACACTCACTACAAGCCAGGGGCAAGTGTGGGATAAGAATACTAATCGCTCTTTGACTTATGGAGAGCTGGCAACGGAAGCTTCTTCCATTGCCATACCTTCGGAAATTAAGTTAAAAGATAAGAAAGACTTTACGTTGATTGGTCAACCCATCCGAAATGTAGATAATCATGAGATGGTAACCGGCCAACCTTTGTATGGTCTGGATTTTTATCGGGAAGGGATGTTATATGCCATGATTCAGCGGCCACCGCAATTTGGAACGAAACTAAAATCTGTAAATGCCAGTGAAATAAAGGGACTGGATGGCATCGTTGATGTAGTGACCTTCAAAAATAATGTAGCGATTGTAGGAAAATCAACCTGGCAGGTGAGCAAAGCGCGAAAACTTTTGAAGGCACAGTACGAAGCGGAAAGCAAAACGGAGAGTACTTCAGATCATGATCGGATTTTAAAAGAGTTATTGGATACATCAACCGATGTTACTGTTCGCAGAAAGGATGGAGATGTAGAAAAAGCTTTCGCGGAAGCGTCCAAAATAATTACCCGCGAATATCAATGTCCTTTTTTAGCTCATGCGCCCCTGGAGCCTATGAATTTCTTTGCTCATGTTAAACCGGAAGGAGTAGAGTTGGTGGGCCCTTCTCAAACACCGGATATGGCTCGTAACGAGGTGGCTCGTTTATTAAGTATTGCTCCTGAAAAAATTACGCTGGAGTTAACGCGGTTGGGGGGTGGTTTTGGCCGAAGATTAAAAGCTGACTATGTGGTAGAGGCAGCTGAGCTTTCCAGTTTGATAAAGGCACCTGTAAAAGTGATCTGGACACGCGAAGATGACATGACTGGCGGCAGCTATCGACCGGCTGTCAGGTATCGGTTTTCAGCTTCATTAGATGCTTCAGGAACAGTCACCGGTTATCGCTTGCGCGGAGCTGGAATAAATTCCGGTAATTCTACCCGCGAAGACAACTTTCCATCCGGAGCGATTCCCAATGTTCTGATTGAATCAGTTGAACATAAATCCGCTATCACTACCGGAGCCTGGCGTGCACCCATTACCAACTTTTTAGCTTTTGCTGAACAGGCGTTTCTGGATGAAGTAGCCGAAGCGGCCAAACAGGATCCGATCAAATTCCGGCTGGGGCTTCTGAATCGGGCAAAGGTAAATCCGGTGGGAGCGATAAAATATGACATCGATCGCATGCGAACGGTTATCGAACTGGCCGAAGAAAAATCTGGATGGAAAACTCGTTCCGGTATTTTTCAGGGATTCAGTGTCTATTTTTCTCATCGCTCATATGTGGCCCAGGTAACGGACGTTGAGATGATAAATGGTAAGCCTCTGATTAAAAGAATTCACGCAGCCGTGGATTGCGGTATCGTAGTAAATTCAAGTGGAGCCAATCAACAGGTGAGGGGAGGCGTTGTTGATGGCATGGGGCATGCATTGTTTGGAAATCTGACGTTCAAAGAAGGTGCTGCCGAACAAAAGAATTTTAATAATTACCGCTTGATACGGTTTAAAGAAGTACCGGAAATTGATGTCCATTTTGTGAATAATGGCATTGACCCAACCGGTCTGGGTGAACCAGCTTTACCGCCCACCGGAGGAGCGATTGCGAACGCCATTTATCAGGCTACCGGAAAAAGGCTGTATCATCAGCCCTTCAACAAGCAAGAGGTCTTAGCCGATGTAAACTTAGGTGTAAAGATGTAGGTGGTTACGGGCAATCTTCTGGGTTGATGACAGACCGTCAGTGGCGACTTACTTATAAAAACAAAAGACGAAAGACATTTGACCCCATCGACTTTAATTGTTTCAAAGGAGTTTTGGATTGACCTAACAAATTAAGGGCCTGCTGCTCGTCTACCCGGTTAACGGTGTGACTGATGCGAGTCATTAGGTAAGGCACAATGAAAGTAGAAACTGAATGAGCTACGGACAGAGTGGTGGTGGTCTTGGAAGTTAATTTGGTTTCATAATCTGAAATCATATTTTTGACCAGAGCACTTTGATCCAAAGGTGCGCTATTCCCAAATAATCCCAACAGTCCGTGGATGTTTCCTCCGGCTACCTGTTCACTAATTTTGGAGGAAATAACTTCACGTGCCATTTCCAGCGCGATGGGTGTGATTGATTTTTCTAAACCGGAAGCAAAGAGTTTGGCTGTCAGTTCGTCCTTTACTTCTTTGATAATGGTATCGATCATGCTTTCAGAATTTTAGTGGTTTTCCGCTTTCGATGATCAAAAGTAGTCTGCTCAAGTCCCCGACATTGAAAAGTTCGTTGAACTAAGGAATTTACACGCTCAATTTTAACAGAGGCCAGATGAACAAAAAGAGGCTTTTTTAGCCTTTTTGGGGGCCTATTGACTTGTCTGGGATCAGGATGCTATGCAAACGATAGCAACCAGGAATCAAAAATCCTTCTCTTTAAAGAAGCCTTTGATGGACTGCTCCAAAGGCAGAAGGAGTAAGGCAAGCCCGAGATTAATAAGCGTTTTATAAATGGGCGCCCCATCTACCACTCCGGAGGTTACCGGGTCCGCAAGATTCTGAACGTAGTCAAAAAGAATAAAAATAGATGTGAACATCATCACTCTGGCTACGGTAGATTTAGACTGACTGTTTTTGGTCAGATAGTATGTCAGTCCAAAAAGCAAGCAGATTCCACTGGCCTGCAATAAGTAGAACCACCATTTCTCCCAATAGGGACTCTGGATGATAAACCGATACTCCAATACCGGATCCACCCAGGCTCCCGGATCGGTGCTGGCCTGCACTCGTAATGTATATGACCCCGGAGATAATCCGGAATAGGTAAACTTGTTTTCAATTGTAGCAGGTGCCCAGTCCGGTTCTAACTCTCGAATAGCATAACGGAAATAGACGGGTTCTGTGCGATTAATAGCCGGTACATTTACGGTGAACGTCAGGTGATTGATATCGTAGGTGAGACGGGCAGACGGAAACTTACCCGCTTGTGTTTCATCTGGGGTTGATTGTAACCGCACGCGATTTTTGAATTGATAATGAATGGAAGTGATGACCGGTGCCGGAAGGGTGGTAGTGCGAAACGTTTGGGCAAAGACTAAGCTTACACCTTTCTCATTTAAGGCCACAATATCCCCTGCTGAGTTGGTAATTAACGATGATGCGTAAGTCTCCAAATCCTGAATCCCCTCTTCCCGTGTAAGATCATGAGTCTTTTCGGTAGCTTCCTCATAGAAACTGATTCCTTTCCGATAGCTATACCAAACGAGACCCGGAGAAGTTACGATTCCTTTCAAATAGTTAGATCGGGCGGTATGATTTGTTCCGGTAGGAATAAAACTGTCATACTCATAACGGAAATATCCTTGGCCATCGGTCGCTATCCATACACGTCCCTTTTCGTCTTCCGTAATGGCATTGACATCTTTGCTTGGAAAGATACCCTCCTGCGAGAAACGCTTTAACTTGCGATCGGGAGTTAGCATGGCCAATCCGGCACCCTGACTGCCAAACCAAACGCGTCCTTGCCGATCGGCATGGATAGCAAAAATGTCGTTATGAATAAACCCATTGGACGTTGAATAATGGGCAATTACTTTTCCCGTTTTATCAACTTCATAGACACCATCGCCAATAGTGGCTATCCAGATATTTCCTTGTGTGTCCAGACAAAACTGTCTGGCTTTTATAGAGCTACCGGCATCTAACCCGGCCAGAGTCAATTTCTGATAAGCTTTTTCGTTTGGCGTAAACCAATAGATCCCATTTTCTTCGGTGCCGATGAGCAAACGATTTGCATCATAAGCAAGGATACTGAGCAGTCGCTGTTGAGGGATGGAAGTAATCGGTGAAAACACACCTTGTCCGGTTGAATCGATCGCGAGTGTGAATAACCCCTGATTTGTTGTCACATAGTGAATATCTCGCCAGGGGGCTGCGCCTGTGATTTCATCAACTTTCAGATGACTGGCATCATAGTACACCACCGAAGATGGATACAGCCGGATCACCCCATTGCCCAGAGTGCCGAGCCAAAGGTTATCGTGCTGATCGGCATAAATCGTATTTACATTTTTTAAGGGATAACCGTTTTCAATCGTAAAGGAGCGCCATGATTTTCCTCCATCATCCACTGAAAATAAACCATGCTGAAGTGTCCCGATCCACAGACGATTTCCTTTCCACAGGAGGGCGGAGATTCCATCCGTATCAGAAAGAGGTAACAAAAATTGACGGGTTACTTTTAAGGTGGTTCCTATTGTAACCTGATAAATGTATCCGTCATCCGTCCCTACCCAGCAGTGGGCTGCATCTGGTGGATGATGGATGGAAAGAATGACTTTATATTGCAAATCGGTCTGTGATTCTACCCATATCAATTTATTGTTTTTCCATTGAAAGGCATACAGACCTTCGCTGGTGGCTGCGAGTAATAAATCATTAACAAAGGCAGCTTCGTAAACAATTTTACCCTGAAGTTCACCCGGGGCTATAATTTCATAAGACGAAAAATCAGATGAGTAGTGAATTATTCGGCCTGACTTACTGACCACCCAGATAGCGCCTTTCTCCTCTATCATGGAGACGATTTCACTTTGAAGAGTGTCTGTCAGCAGGGGTTGAAAATTTACTCCATCAAAACGCGTGATGTTGCCAAGATAATGTCCAATCAATAAATGCCCCGATTGGGTTACGAGCGAAGAAGTTACAAATTCATCTGCCAGACCGTCTGACGTGTGGTAATTTTGGATGGTTCGGCCATCGTATCGGGTTAACCCACGACCAGTGCTAATCCATAAAAAGCCATTTTGATCCTGGATCGTGCCGTAAATGAAATCTTGCGGCAGTCCGGTTTCCTGATTGATCTGCTGATAGGAAAACGCCTGGCCGAGGGACGTGTGTGAAATAAACAGAACGACCCAAGCTAACAAAGTATAACGCATGATCTACTACTTTTTTACACCCGCTTTTATGTTGACTTTAAGGTCGTATTTGTACTTGGGTGGACCCCCGATGGGAATGGTGAAGAAAGGGATCGCTTCATCGTATTGGTTGGTGATGTAAAAACTCAGGGCATTTTCCCCTTCTTTGATTTTTTGAAACTGAATGTCCAGGGTTGTGTTTTTTTCTGAATCAACAATACTGTGCTTACTCTTGAGCCACTCATTGTTGTTGGAAGCAGCACCGGGGTGACGATTTTTGGCAACGGAATACAAAAGGATATCACCCTCCTGATCGAAATCAAAGTTGTACTGTGTAACAGAGATCACCGATTTATCAATAAAGGGGTATATATGGGAGACGCCCTTGGCTTTTGGTAATTTAAAGGTATACTCGTAAGCAAAGGCATTAGCACCTTCAATGATACGATTGCTGCCAGCCAACTCACTCAGGAAACAGCGGTATTGATTGCCGTCATCCCCTTGTAACCCCTCCACGATTAACTTAAAAACATAGGCATCCATTTCGTCTATTTCTTCTCCCTGAGCAGGGTTGAAAGGCCCAAAAGAATACCAGTTGGCATCTAGTTTAGGATCGGCACCAAAAACTTTCGAGGCCAATGGATTCCCGCTATTGTAATTGCCGGTAGGATTTACCTTTTGGGCATCTTTATTACTGAAGGCGGTCTTGCCTCCGTATACGCTAAATCGCAGTTGAGTATTGGCGCCTCCCTGTAACTCATCATGCAGCCCACCGGTGTCAGGGTCATAAATTCGTAGATAGACAGGTGATTGATACGATCGTGGGATACTGAAGAAAAGTATTTGCACGTGGTCATCATCTCCGCGCGAGGCATCAGCTTGCGCACCATACGTAATCAGATAGTCAATATTTTCTATTTCGTTTGGCACCCGCTGTGCTTGCAAGGTCGAGCTGATCAATAGAACAAGACCCAGATAGAATACTCTCATGTGCATCAGGGTTTAGAAATAATAAACGCTCCCCGAAAGGTGCAGCCATTAAAAAACATCTTATCAGGGGTTTTACCTAAAACACCTATTTCAATCAAATGAAACCCCGGTTGACCGAATGTATGACGGGCTTGTTCTCCACAGTAGTATTCGTTTTCTATTTTCCAGTATACTTTTTCAACGGCAATACCTGGCAGAAGTTCCGGGTCATATTTAAATACCGCTGTCATTTGCTGCAGGGTATCTGTCGCAAATTCCACCGGTGGAAGCAGTGATATTTTTGTGCTTAACTCATTTCGGATGATCATGCGGGTTTCGGGATCCAATAGATCCATGGTTATCTGATATGTCCCATATTGCTCATAACAGTATTCGGTCAGGGGGCCTGAAAGTACTTTCCCGTCACCAAAATTCCATTCGTAAATAAAATACTTACCTTCTTTATCTATCGAATGGCTGATATCCAGTTCGACACAACGGATCCCGTGTCCTTCCATGCCGCATTCCCGATGATTTAGAAAATACTGACGCGCTCCACACTGTTCTTGCGCTTGCAACGCGGTACAGTAAGCTGACAGAAAGATGATTAATATTCTCATTTGACAATGGGCTTAAAAATGAACTCCGCTCTGCGATTGAACTGGTGAATTTGCTCATCGCAATCCTGGGCATTAATACAGTCTGTCACCAGCGACTCTTCTCCGGATACTTTAATCTTGAGTTGACGGCTATTGACACCGGCTTCACGAATGTAATTGGCCACTGAATTTCCTCGTTGGGCGGCTAACTTTTGGTTGTAGCTGACTGAGCCCCGACTATCGGTATGGATAACAGCTTCGACTTCAGCAAACGGATAACTTAACATAAGTTCTGCCAGCTTGTCTAATTCCGCACTGGCGTCATTGCGGATGAGTGCACTGTTGTAATCAAAAAAGATTAATCGGATAAAGACAAAGTGATTAAACGAAAAACCAAAATCCGATAACTGATTCCTGGCTATGGATGTAAAATAATCGCCTCGGAGTCCACGGGGGAAGGTCAGGCGAATTCCCAGCGCCTTATTCTCCAGAATGGAATCACCGAGATGAGCAAAGCTGTACAAGGATCCCTTTCGCTCCATTAAAAACTGAGGCAATCCACCTTGCCTCTCAATCGCCAGAATTGTGACAGGTTCGGAGGGCTGAGCCAGAAGAGCGCTTGCCATCAGCCAAAACAAAAAAATGGAAAAGAGTTTCATGGGTTCAGCCTCAATTGGATCATGGATATAAATACGTGTAACAAGTAATTTGATAAGTTATTCTTTGGGGATGGCCGAAAGTCGGGTAATACAATTTTACAAAAGAATCACGGATTCAGCCAACTTTTTTAGTCAATATTAGCTCACCGGGCCCTCCGGCAAGCTCAAGAGGGGTGTTGGTACGGTGAGCAGGATGGGGAGCTAAAGCTGGTTGATTTTTTTCATTAACGACTCCCGATAGGACGTTCCAATCGGAATAATTTTTTTTTCAATCTGAAGGTTTGCACCATTAATGTTTTCTATTTTCTTCAGATTTACCATGAACGAACGATGAACCCGTACAAAAGCTTCGGGGGGCAATTTATCTTCAATAGCCTTCATGGTGGAATAAACAGTATGTAGCTTTTGGGTGGTCTGAATTTTAATATAGTCTCCGTAGGCTTCCACCCATAGCAAATCATCCAGCAGAATCTGTGTAAGTAATGAATCCACTTTTACATACAACCGATCTGCGTGGCCAGTAGCAGAGGATGATTTTGATTGAATCTTTTCCTGAACTTTTAAAACGGCTTTTAGAAAACGGGCATAATCACTCACCGGCTTTAGCAGATAGGCGGTCACATCGTATTCAAAAGCATCGATGGCATAACTTTCTTTGCTGGAAACAATAATGACTTCAGGCTGGTGGTCCAGGATCTTTAGCATGTCAAGGCCGCTCAACCCGGGCATTTCAATATCCAATAAAATTAAATCTACGGAGTTTGTTTGCAGCCATTGGGTCGCCCGGATAGGGTCAGCGAATGTTTGTAATAATTGCAAAAAGCCTGTGCGTTCGACCAGGCCCTTCATTACTTCCTGCGACAAGGGATCATCTTCAACAATAATACATGTCATGGAGGCTGTTTTGGGTGCTAAAATTAACCTATTTTGCTTGTCAATCATGAGCATCAGATATTCAGCTTTTTTTGTCTTTGTTCTTCTGAATTCTATTGTCCAGGCTCAAAACATGGGTCGGATCGATTCCCTTAAACTGGCTATCACAAAAACTCAGGGTGAACCAAGAGCCCGGTTGCTAAATCAGCTAGGATTTCAGTTTCGGACATCCTATCCTGATAGTACCATTTACTATTGTCAGGAAGCATTGGAGATATCTCAATCTATTGAAAATCAATTTATTAAAGGTGAATCATTAAACTTTATTGGGATAGCCTATTCCTATAAAGCCATGGCCTCCGAGGCGGCTGCTGCCTACGCTCAGGCATTGACGATCGCCAGTCAGGGTGATTCGCTTTTGCTAGCTCATGTGCATAATAATTTAGGCAGATTGTATTTTGAATCGGGTAATCTTCGACAAGCATTTTCCAATTTTACAAAAGCCCAACGGATTTTCGAGGCCATTGAGAATACCGAAGGATTAGCGTACGTCTATCGAAGTCTATCCGGTTTGTATGAATCGCAACGCGACTATGCCAATGCTCTCCAAATGGCTAAGCGTGCAGCTGATCTTCGAACCCGTCTGGGCGATGTCCGGGGGGTCATTGCCGCCTTGAGTCAGCTTGGCAAAATCCATCAGTTGATGGGCGATTATTTGTCAGCAGAAGAAGCCCTTCGTAAAGCAGAAACCATGGCCAGTGATACAGAAGACGAAGCCAGTCTGGCCGAGGTGAAGTTAGGATTGGCCGGGCTATACCTCGCGAATGGAAGTTTATCAAAAGCGTTGACGGAAGCTTTTCGGGCAGAAAACATCATCGAACGACTTGATAATCCTGTTCTCGAAATTACTTCCAACCTCTTGCTGGGCAAGTTATTCTTTGAACAAAAGGATTTTCCGGAAGCGATCCGTTATCTGAATCGGGTGGCGGAGAGTGATTCAGACAATCAATTGGAGTCTGTGACAGAAGCGAGTTTCTATCTGGCTCAGGTATACGGGCTGACCGGTCAGAAAGACAAAGCTGCCCGTTATCAATCGTTGTATCGAACTTTAAATGACTCATTAAAAAACAAGGAACTGGCCGTGATGGCTGAAAAATTTAATCTTCAGTTAGATATCGAAAAGGGAAACCGGGAAAACGAGCTTCTGAAGATAACGGAAGCGAAAAATGAAGCGACTATTCTTTTCCAGCGGTCGCTCATAACAGCAACCATTTTGGTGCTTGGACTAACAGCCGTTTTTAGTTTCTTTTTATGGCGAAGTGCCACTGCCAGAAAAATGGCCAATCAAAAATTGGAAATTCAAAATCATCAGCTGATTGCGCTTAACGATGAAAAAGACTCGTTAATGAGCATTGTAGCGCATGACCTTAAGACTCCGCTCACAAATATTGCGAGTCTATCGGATTTGGTGCCCGTGGGGAATGCCTTGCTGGAAAAACAAGACAAGTTTTTAAAGCTGATCAAGACCTCCTCACAGGCAGGAATTACACTTATCAACGAGCTATTAGATGCGCATGCCATCGAATCCAACAAACAGCCGCAGATAACTGAGATCCATACTGTTCAATTTTTGCAGGAAAGATGCGCGTTGTTTCAATCTACTGCGCAAGCCAAACAGATTTCGCTTGTGTTTCAGCCAGGGTCAGCTTTCTCCTGGAAAACAGATGCTTCCTGGTTGAGTCGGGTAATCGATAATCTGATTTCCAATGCTGTCAAATATTCCCCCGCAGCTACGACCGTCAATGTGCGCAGCGAATGTCAAAAACAACACTGGATCATCACTGTTCAGGATCAGGGGCTTGGTTTTACCGAAGAGGATAAAAAGAAAGTTTTTCAAAAGTTTAAAAAATTAAGCGCACGCCCCACCGGTGGGGAAAGTTCTAACGGACTGGGACTTTCCATTGCCAAAATGCTGATTGAGCGGCTGGGTGGCACCATCTCGTTGCAATCGGAAAAGAATAAAGGAAGTGAGTTTAAGATTGAATTACCTTCTTCAATTCCACAATAACATCTCCGGTACGATCATAAATTTCTCTCAACAGAGCAGTGTAATCAGAGGTGTCATCCGGTGTAAGGCTATGTTCCAACGTGTTCAGTTTACTGTGAAGTTCTGTGAGACCAAGATAGCTATATCCGGCCTTGACTTTATGTACGAGTGTTTTCAGATCGGGCAAAAGACGTGCATGGTGAAGTCGCATCATCTCTTCCAAATTTCGCGGAGTCTCCTCCATGAATGACTGAATTACTTTATTAATCCGAACTTGATTGTTTCCCATGAGATTCTCCAGCCGGGCCAGGCTGATGGTGGTGGGCGCTACAGGAGTCTTTTTCTTATCTGCAAGCCAGCTATCCAGATGCTCCGGCATAAATGGTTTGGGAAGAATGCCATCCACATCCAGACTTTGGGCTTTTTCCACTAAAGCAGCCTCTGAGTCCGCAGACATTAATAAAATGGAGACTGATTTATTGGCATGGTTCAGGGCACGAATCTTTTGAATAATCACCGGGGCATCTTCATCCAGGTGATAATCCAATAGTACCAGATCAAACGATAGTGACGTTAACGAACTCAATACCTCTTCGCAGGAACCTGCTACCTGTGTTGAAAAACCTTTGGTCTGGACAATGGATTCAAGCACCTGCTGGGTGATAAAATTATCTTCAGCAATCAATACGTTCATAGGTGTCTTCCATGAGATAATAATGAATCAATTACTTACTTTTGGCAAGAACAACATTTATATGACATTCTTGTCGGTAAGCAAAGTAAGTAAAATCCTTCAGGATGTGCATGTGCTTACCGATATTACCTTTCAACAACTGGCTTCACAAAAGGTGGTGATAGCCGGTGAAACTGGTTCAGGTAAAAGTACCCTGCTAAAAGTTATTGCAGGATTGGAAAATTCTGATGAGGGTGAAGTCTACTTACAAAAAGAGCGTGTCAAAGGACCACACGAGATGTTGGTTCCCGGGCATCCCCTGATCGCTTATTTACCCCAATACTTTGACTTACCAAAGTCTCTTCGGGTAGAGCAAGTGCTGACCTATGCAAACAGGTTAACTCATGCGCAGGTAACTCAACTTTTTGAAGTTTGTCAGATTGAACATTTGCTTCTGCGAAGGACCAACGAATTGTCAGGAGGGGAGAGGCAGCGCATTGCCCTGTGCCGGTTGTTGCTTGGTAAACCCCGGCTGCTGCTGTTGGACGAACCCTTTTCGAACCTGGATATGGGCGTTAAGGCCAGGTTAAAAGAGGTCATTGATGCTATCTGCGAAAAATTGAAGATTACTTGTCTATTGGTGTCGCACGATCCGGCCGACACACTACCCTGGGCAGATAAAATTTTTGTCTTGCGACAAGGAAGGATTATTCAGTCGGGGGTCCCTGCTTCGATCTACCTTCAACCGGTGGATGAGTATACGGCCTCGCTTTTTGGCGACTATAATAAACTCAGCCCACGAATCTGTCAAAAGATCGGATGTCCAGATGGGTCAGGTCTTATCCGACCCGAAAACCTGAAAGTGACGAACAAAGGTAAACATACCGTCCGGGGGAAAATCGCAACGATCCACTATCAAGGCGATCATTATCGATTACATGTTTATACTCAGGGCGGAGTACTTCTGAAAATACATGCACCTTTGAAGATGCGACATCAGACAGGAGATGTGGTGTACATCACCCACCAGCGATGACAAACGAAAGAAGGCTGCCTTTCGGCAGCCTTCTACGGGTTCAGGCATAGGCCTAGGTTGAAAAAAACTATTGATTCAAATGAATTTCCACTCTTCTGTTTTGAGCGCGGCCGGCAGCCGTGGTGTTGGCCGCGATCGGTTTGTCTGATCCGTATCCTACCGCTTGCAGACGATTACCATCAATCCCTTTTTGGGCGATATAGCTTTTGACGGCATCTGCCCGCTGCTGCGACAATGCTTTATTGGCATCCGCCTTACCGGTATTGTCCGTATGACCTTCGATAGCAAATCGGGTAAAGGTATATTGTTTCATGATTTCTACGATCTGATCAATGTCACCATACGAAGTGGTCTTGATTTTAGCACTGCCTGTTTCAAATTGGATTTTTTTGGCGGCTATGTTTAGCTTCGCTTCAATGGCTTTTACTTCTTCAGCTTTGATTTCAGGACATCCTTTTCTGTCAAGAGTGCCTGGTTGATCGGGGCAGTTGTCGTCTTTATCCGCAATACCATCACCATCTGCATCCGGGCACCCTTTCAACGCTTCTGTTCCTTTTACGGCCGGACAAGAATCATCTTGGTCAGCAATACCATCCCCATCCGTATCAGGGCAACCTTTCAGGGCAGCGGTTCCTTTATCTGAAGGGCAACGATCATCCTGATCGATGATTCCATCCCCATCGCTATCCGGACAGCCATTAAAATTTGCCAGTCCGGCTACGGTAGGACAATTATCCTGAGCATTGGGAATGCCATCACCATCGGCATCCGGGCAACCAAAAGTAGCCATGGTACCGGCTTCGTTCGGGCATTTGTCATCGCTGTCTTTAACGCCATCGCCATCCGCATCCGGGCAACCTTGTGCACTGGCGCTTCCTTTTACTTTCGGACAGGCATCGCTGTCATCCGGGATGCCATCTTTATCACTGTCACGAGGCCCCCCTCCGGTACGGAAAATGATTCCCAATGAATTCTGAAAATAATTTTCAAAGCTGGGAACCAGATTATAGTTCGTTTGGGCGTTAAAGCCAAAGCCTTCCGTTACCCAGAAATTTAACCCAAGGCCAGCGTTAGCAGCCCCATAACTTTTTTCATTAATGCGACTAACTCCTCCACCCAACATCACATAGGGCTGTACACGGGTCAGACTTAAATCATATTTCAGGTTGGCATCCACATTCCAAAAAGAATTCTTATCCAGACCGGTGAAATTAGCCTTGCCAAAAGAAGCCGTTGGCATGACGGAAAAACGTTCATTCAATGGAATGCCAACGGAAAGTTTGGTGGGTCCCCAATTGTCTTGCCAGTTGCCTTTCAGATAATCACTGGTTTCAAAGTTGATCAGATGGGAAGATATGCCCAGATAGTAATTACCACTTTGAGCGTAAACAGCCATCGTCCATCCAGACAACAGCATCATAAAAAGTACAGATTTCTTGATCATGTTTATTTTTTTAACAGGTCACGTATTTCGGTTAACAGTTTTACATCAGCTGCAGGCTCTGCCGGTGCGGCAGGAGCAGCTTCTTCCTTCTTTTGAGTGGCATTGACACCTTTAATAATCAGGAACAAAACAAAGGCAACAATCAGAAAATTGATGGTAGCAGCAATGAATTTTCCATACTTCACCGCTCCAAAAACAGTCAGATCTTCCAATCTGCTTAATTGAGCAGCTTCCAGCGCTGGCTTTAACAGCAGAGGCGTAATAACATCATTGATAAATGAGTTTACGATAGCTCCAAAGGCTCCACCGATAATGACCCCGATGGCCAGATCGATTACGTTGCCACGCATGGCAAACTTTTTGAATTCTTGAAACATAAATTTCGGTTAGTTTTTTGGCAAAAGTAGGCCATCCATGCAGCCTCACCTGTGGTTTTAGCCCTATCTGATGTTTTTCACGGTGAACGCTTATGAATGCTCGACTAGTTCTGCGATGGCTGAGACACCGGACGGCTTGAATACATTCATCAATTAATCTGTGAACGTTAATTCCCTCTTTGGTATCTAGTTAAAATAATCAGCCTGTAAAATTACTTATCGTCTACCAGGGTGCCGTAATCCACGAATAATTCTTCTCCTTCCTGGATATCACGAATGGCCTCAAAGTAGTTTCCTTCATCGATCGAACGAATGTTCGGACTGTCGGAGTGATTGATAAAAAGAGAGACGTCTATTTTTTTAAATCCGGTTTCTGGTACGAAGTAATGGTCGGCATCAAACAGACAATAATTTTCGATCAGGTGTTGAATTGCCTTCGGTAGGCGGCTTACCTCTGTGCGTGTTAACGTCACCCACCGGTCGGCCGGGTCAGGTCGGCTAAACATTTCGCGGCATCCCTTTGGAATGGATCGGATGGCGAATACCCCGATGCCGGCAACGGGCGAGGGGCGCAAGATGACAAATGTGTGGTGGCCAAGCTCGGCTAATAAACTTTCTTTCGAGATCATCAGGAAAAATAACAAACGTCCGGATCAAAAATACAACCGGGGAATCGGTGATCCTAAAACCGATACTCATATCCGATCTGACTAACAAATGTGCGGGCTAGTCCATCGGGATTGGCCTCCCGCTGAATTAATCGAACCGATGTCAGTAGCCGTAAACTGTGATGAACATTTAATCGGTAACGTAAGCCAGAAACAAAATTGCTGGCCAGACCGCTTGATCCTTTGACATACATGTATGAATCATCGGCCGTCAGGATACGATCTGGTCGAACCCGATACAGATTGAGTATTCCGGCATAGAGTGTCCACTGTGAAAACCGAAAGCTTCTTTCCATCCGAAGCATGATGTCATCACCTGAAATCAACCCGCGAGAAGGATCGTATTGCCGAACCACAGATTGCAAGGGACTCTCATTCCAGACATCATGGTCAAATTGGTTAGCCGAGAAGCGTACGGGCTTGCGATAAGCCGCGGCCACCATCCACATCCGATTGATGAACGAAAGTCCAACAACTACATCATCGGTACCCAGACTGGGTTGCTGGTAGAGCGGCATGGCATGACCTTCCGATGATCGGATGACCTCCTGGCTGCGGTTGTAAATCTTGGAGCCAACCGATAAACTCACATGATACCTCGGATGCTCCCATACCACATGCGAAAGATTAAAATGATAATCGCCCCATCCTCTGGCCGTTGGCATTGTGCCACTAATGATATTGTAAGAAGGCATTCTGACCTGAATCATGGTCTTTCGATGAACGCCAACCACCACATCCAGAAATGATGAATAAATATGATCGCCTTGTTCGGTCCGTCCGTAATGCTGGGTCAACTCCAGGGAGTGAACTCGTAGCTTTACTTTGGGCATAAAAATCCGATCAGGTTTCAGTGCTCCCATGGTGCAAAATCCTGAATCGCTGCATCCTTGTGCCAGGGAAGCTGTGCTGCAAATAAAGAGTCCAAAAAGTAGCGTGAGCCGATTCATCGCAATAGGTGGTTTTAAGTCAACTAACTTAAAAACAGGACACCGGTTTAGGTCGTTGCTGAAAATCAGGAGTGAGGGGTCATAAAAAGGGAGTTAACCGCGTGTTCATGCCTCATGAAGCCTCCTTTGGTTGTCGGGCCCTTCTGACTGGCGGCACGAAAAAAGATAAACAAGATGTCTGCTGTTATTTTATCTTTACCCGAATGTTTCTGAATTATTAACCCATGCACAGGTATTTCTTCAACCTACTGTTATTTGTCGGACTGGCACTTGTCGGATTGTTCATACAATCCTGTTCTTCAGATGAAGACAACGCAAAACCCATCGTGGGCGAAGGGCTATTCATCAATGAGATTTATGCTTCCGGTGAAGATTGGATCGAAGTCTATAACAGTCTGGAAATCACCAAGGATATTGGTGGATACTTCATCTACGACAACGAAGCTACGAAATATCAGATCCCATCAGGAACAACCGTTCCGGCCAAGGGATTTGTTGTTTTTCTTTGCAACGACCTCTCGACCGGACTCAACACAAATTTCAAGTTAACGTCTGCCGGTGAAACCGTTTTTCTGGAAAATGCGGCCTCTGTCCTGATTGACCGGGTAGAGTTTCCCGAGCTGAATGCAGGCCAGGCATATGGAAGGTACCCCGATGGTTCCGGCACCCTGGCAGTTTCTGGAACTACCACTCAGGGCATATCCAACGGTGACTCACAAGCGCCCGCCATTGCCTCCGTAACCCGCTTACCATTGGTGCCCGGTCTTAATCAACCAGTCACCGTCACAGCCACTCTGGTTGCTGGTGTCAACATCAGCTCTGTTAAATTATTTCATCGATTTAATGGCTCTCCTTATGTTTCGTTGGACATGAATCTTTCCGGTTCCTCGTATACGGCCGTTATTCCGGGAGTATCAGGCACCGGCCTGGTTGAGTATTACGTGCAGGTAACAGGTACCAATGGAAAGTCTAGTTTTGAACCCGCTACCGCACCAGCCAAAGCTAAAAATTATCTTTTGAATACGGACCCGTTGCCTCAGTTGGTCATCAACGAGTTTATGGCTTTTAATACTTCCTGTTGCCCCGACAACAGCAGCGGCACAAATGAATTTGACGATTGGATTGAGATTTACAACAAAGGAAATGTAGCCGTTGATATAGCAGATTGGTATTTGTCTGATGATAAAAACGATCCCTTTAAAGATAAGATATCATCTGATAACCCATCGGCTACGCTCATTCCTCCGGGTGGATTTTTGGTGTTGTGGGCCGATGGGCAGCCTTCGCAAGGACCGGTGCATCTGAACTTCTCTTTAAGCAACACGGGAGAGGATGTAGGACTATATTATAAAGATGGGCGGAAAGTAGATGACTATACCTTCGGCACGCAAAGCGAAGATGTTTCGTGGGGACGGGTCGTGGACGGAGGGGCTACCTGGAAAAGTTTTGCATCACCAACTCCCGGACAATCCAATTGATTCATACCTAACATTACCGCTTCATGTTTGAACTGTTTCCTGATCAGCCCGTTTACGAGTATCCCCAACTGATCAATATTACCTACTCGTTTGTCTGGGCTTTTCTGTTATCCTCCATCATTGCCATTACCCACAAGCTCACCTTTACAGGAGATTATTATCCTAAAAACTTTTTTCAATCGCTGGTGCTGGGAGCGGTAGTGACCACGTTGGTCATGATGGCGATTGGCGATAGTCTGGCCCGCGGCCTGGGGGTGTTTGGAGCCATGGCCATTATCCGGTTTCGCACCCGAATTGATGATCCGCGCGATGTGTTGTTTCTGTTTGCTGCGTTAAGTACCGGCTTGGCCATCGGAGTATACGGATTTACCATTTCCTTCGTAGGAGCCATTCTGTTCTGTCTGGTGGCCGTGTTATTGCATTTCTCACCCTTCAGAAGCTTTGCGCACCACAGCCATTTGTTTTTTACTCTTGAAAATTCCGATCGGTTGGAAGCTGTGCTGAAAGTGTTATCAGCCTATGTGACTGAGCATCGGGCCATCACCATTATGGTAACGAAAGAAAATACCTTGCGCTATCACTATGCGGTTTCGCTAAAAAAAGAATTTGGCAAGGAAGACCTGGTAGCTGTGTTACGAAAATTAGAAGGCGTGAAGCAAGTAAAGTTATCCTCCAACGAAATAATACCCGGCTAATGAAAGTGCGCGTCAATGGGTTTTATGTCTTGATCGGGGCGATGTTCCTGACGATGTTGTTTGTGAATTCGCGTTACTTCAAAGGGAGCGGTGACTCTTCTATTGGCGTTGCTCAAAGCAAGGAATATAAAATCAATTCCGATAAATCGGCCCTGGTGAAGTCGATCAAAGTGGTGCCAGGTCAGGAAGTTAACGAAGGAGATTTGCTGATCGAACTCACCAGCGAAGCATTGGAAATAGAGATCGCCAAACTCATCAACCGCATTTCGGTGTTAAAATCAGAGCGGGCAGAAAAAGCAAAACTGACCCATGCCGAGATTTCTTACATCCAGGCCCAGAATAACATCACCCTGGAGGAACTAGACCTTGAGATCCGGCAAACGACCAGTGAACTGACCATGAATGAAACGCTCACCCGGGATTTTGCCTCCACCAACAAATCCGAAACCGATAGTCCGCTGGAAATCAAAATCAATTCCCTGAAACAACAAAAGAAGATGCACCTGATGGCGCAGGACATCAAAGTGAAAGATGTGTTGCAGGAAAGTATGACTGAACAAAAATTGCTGGAGAATCAGATTGTGCTGCAGGAAAGTGAACTGGAGTTATTGAAGAATGAGAAAAACAAGCTGAACAAGTATGCGAGTGCTGCCGGGGTGGTTAAAAATGTATACGTAAAAGCCGGGGAGCAGGTAGATGCCTTTACTCCCTTGATGGAAGTGAATCCCAGGCGACCGACCACCATTATCGTCTATCTGATTGGTAAGAAATCGGATCGGTATCCCATCGGGGCCACCGTTTCTGTTTCCTCCTATGATCAACGAAGAAACACGGTGACCGGAAAAGTGATTGGCTATGGTTCGGTAAGCGAGCTCCCCGTCATTCTTCAAAAGTCAACGGCCACCACAGCCTTTGGCCAGGAGGTGTTTATTGAAGTGCCGGCAGAGAATCTGCTGGCGAATGGTGAAAAGGTGGTGGTGCGATGAAGCGGGTAGCCTGGTCTTTTTTTTTCTTGCTTCCTCTACTGGCGCAAGGTCAGGTAAGCATGGAAGATTTTTTGTATGCAGCCCTGGAGGAGCCGGCTCTGAAATCGTTGGCCCATCAGGATGATTTTTTAAACACAAAACCCTACCGGCTGGCTCCCATACAGAAACTGGAGTTTCGGACGCGCAGCAACCAACTGGATCCGGAGCGACAGGATTTTGCGTTGCGGTTAAACGCAGCAAACCCCTGGGAGGTGAAGCGCACCAACCAATATTTTAAATCGTATCAGGAATTCGTGCAATTGAATCGCGACCGACAGGTAAAGGAATCGCTGCTGGCACGCTATCAGGTGATTATTGAATGGGTGTATTACCACGAAATGCAAGCCTTGAAAGAAGAGGACAAACACACCACCGAGAAATTGATTTCCATTCTGGAAGCCCAACGCTACTCCGGATATTTTGATGCCGGTGACTATGTCAAGTTGAAACTGGATCAGGTGGAAAAAGTGATCGAACTGGAAGAAGCCCGCTTTGACATCGACCTTCAGCGGAAAAGGGTAGAGGGTTTGTTTGAAAAAGCAAAACTCAAAACAATTAACTGGCCGGCCTCGGAGATCATCTCCTTGCAAAAGCTGGAGGCGGTGGTGGACAGCCTGGCACAGGTACAGACCATCGGAGGCGAGGTAGCGTATCGGCAAAAACAAGTGGACCTGGCCAACACCGAATGGTTGTTGGAAAAAGCCAACGTAAGCGTAGGATTCCTGCAAACCCAGTATCAGGACTTTCGTATAGAGCAGGGCCGAAAGCCGTGGAGCATCTCCGCAGGAATTACCATTCCGATTTTCAACCCAAACAAAGGCGATATGACGAAACGTAAACTGGAGGTGATCGAAGCAGAAGGCGATCGCGACCAGGCCAGAAATGATCAGCAAACCGGTCGGGAGTTGATGCTGGCGAAAATCAAAAGCCTGATGAAGCGATACACAGAAGTGAACACGATGATGAATGACCTGAAAGTGGGTACGCTCGCCACCACGCTCCAGCAGATGAATGACAGTAATCCCAGCGCGGGGATACGCCTCCAAAGCAATCTGATCAACCTGAAAACAATGGCCGCCCGATTGAAGCAACAAATCTATCTCGCTTATCTCGAGTTTTTAAGTTATTCGGAAGTGCTGCAACAGCGTCCGCTGGTAAATTATTTGTCGCCTGAATTATCTGAACTGGCTCCGGGATGAATATGAGAGCATGCGTTTGGTGGGGTGGCTTGATGTTCGTTGCCATACAATGTGTGGGGCAGACGATCCATCATTGGGAGACCGTGGTGTATGACAGCATGAAGTGGCGCTACTGGCCTGGTACATCCGCACCGGGTGCCAATTGGCAAACACCGGCATTTAACGACCAACTCTGGCAGGAGGGAAGGGGCGGTGTGGGGTATGGCGATGGCGATGATCGAACCGTCATCAGTCCGGTGATATCGGTTTTTCTGCGCAGAAAGTTTACCATCACCAACCGCGATAAAATTAAAGACGCGCTGCTCCACATCGACTATGACGATGGCTACATCGCCTACCTGAATGGCGTAGAGGTGGCGCGTGCCTTTATGCCTGCGAGTACTGTTCCATTCAATCAGGCAAGTGTCGGTCTGCACGAAGCCGTTATTTATCAGGGGCAAGCTCCGGAAGGAATTTTAATCCGAAAAGAGCAACTGGACGGTTTGTTGACATCGGGAGAAAATACACTCGCGATCCAGGTGCACAATGAGAATATCAGTTCATCAGATTTAACGGCTCGTGTGTTTTTCTCCGTGGGGATTACGGACAACTCCGGCCAGACCTACCTGCCAACACCTTCCTGGTTTACAGGGCCTCTGGATTTTTCATCCAACCTGCCCATCATCGTTATTAACACCAACGGACAATTTATTCCGGACGATCCCAGGATTGTCGCACACATGGGCATCATTGATCAGGGCGCGGGAATTACAAACCGGCTGTCGGATGCCTTTACCAATTATGACGGCAGAATTACGATAGAGACCCGAGGGGAGTCCTCGCAGGGGTTTCCTAAAAAATCCTATAGCATAGAAACGCAAAAAGCCGATGGCAGCAATTTCAATGCTTCGCTACTGGGCATGCCACCGGAAAATGACTGGATATTGTATGCCCCTTATACGGATAAGACCATGATGCGTGATGTACTGGCTTATCAACTGGGTCGTGACATGGGCAGGTATGCTCCGCGCACGCGGTTTGCCGAACTGGTCATTAACGATGACTACAAAGGTGTGTATGTGTTGATGGAGCGCATCAAACGCGACATTAGCCGGGTGGACATTGCCACCCTCCAGCCAGGGGATGTGAGTGGCGATGAACTGACCGGTGGGTATGTTCTGCGTGTCGATAAACTGGATGGCAACGATTATCCGGGCTGGACGGCCACGCCATCGCCTATGTTGGCAGGCGAGAATGATGTTACGTTTCAATATTTTGATCCGGCTGGAGAGGAGCTGGTAGAAGCCCAGCGTAACTACATCCGCAATTACATGCGCTCGTTTCAAAACGCCTTGACTACGGCCACGTTTACCAACAACACGACCGGATTTAAGTCTTTTCTCGATTTGCCATCAGCGATTGACTTTATATTGGTGAACGAGATCGGAAAGAACGTGGATGCCTTTGTCTTTAGTACCTATCTCTACAAAGAGAAGGATAGCGATGGGGGCAAGCTGCATCTGGGGCCGCTATGGGATTTTAATCTGGCCTTCGGAAATGTGGATTACTGGACCAATTCACAGTTTGCGCCCGGCTGGATGTGGAGCGATCGCCAACGCATGTTCTGGTTCAGACGCATGATGCAAGATCCTGCTTTTGCCGATCAGATGAAATGCCGCTGGACCGGACTGCGCACCAGCTTTTTAACAGATCAATACTTTCCCAACAAGATTGATTCGATAGCGGCCGTGTTGAATGCTGCTCAGCAGCGTAACTACACACGCTGGCCGATCTTAGGTACCTATGTATGGCCCAACCAATTTGTGGGCGCCACGTATGCCGATGAACTGAATTTTCTGAAAACCTGGATACAGCAGCGCCTCGATTGGATGGATGCCAATCTGCCGGGCGAATGCAATTTGATAACCGCAGTCCGTCCGGAAAACGGAGTTCGGATCTATCCAAATCCTTTTACCGAAGCACTTTTTGTGGAAGTGGATAACCCGCTGACAGTTACTTCTTTTGAAGTGTTGGATGTAACCGGACGCGTAGTCTTCAAACAGAGCTTCCATCAGCAGATGGAGTGGGGTGCCGTGAACCAATCTGGCAGCCGGATGGCTAAAGGTGTTTATGTCGTCAGGGTCACGCAGGCAGAAACTGTTACCGTGCAGCGGGTTGTGGTGCAATAACTTTTTAATAGAATTATTTTTTGACCCCAAAAGTAGAATTGTCCAAAACTGTAATAACTGTTTGAATCATTGTGATTCCGGCATCCTTCCGTTGTGGTTAAAATCAACTAAGCACCGCGAAAATCCCATCAATTCTTTACAGCTAAAAGAAGCATGTTGGTCACTGGATATTCAATCTTTGTGGGCGACTCGTGATTACTGAATAATTCTACTTTGCCCTCAAATCTATTCTGTACAATCCATGTGTTTGAATAGGCATTGGATTTTTCAGCTATTGTAAATCCCACTTTTTCGAGATGCCCCTTCCATTCCTCAAAATCCCAGAAACAAAATGTCTCGTGCATTTCGCTTTCCCAATTGTCAGTATAGTCCTTTCGACTCATAAATTCGCACGCGTCCTTTAATGCCAACCGAAAGTATTGCTTCTTTTGGATCTCCACACTTTCATAGCTGATTGTGTATCCCTCGTTCTTTCTAAAATCCTTCACAAATCGAAGGAAGCGCGCGTGTGTGGATAGGCCTGCCAAATAGTTGGCAAGCTCTTCCCGGGTCGAAAAAGATTTTTCAAAATCCTCGTTGCGACCATCCTGCTGATTTAATCTCATTAAAACGATTTCATCTTTTTTGGCAGGTCCTACCACATCCCGATTGATCCAAATTCCCCCGGGAGCCAATTCTTCATACCTGTTCTTGATAAAGGACAACAGATCAGCTCTGCTTCCATACGATTCGATTTCATGTGTGAGAGAAGATGTGTGAATGGTGTTCATAGAACTCTTGTCGAACACCAAGCCGGTTACTGCGTTTTGTTGCGAGAAGAAAACAAACGGATTTTTAAACTCTCCATTATGTTTGCGTTGTTGACAAATGTCATAAAGATGCCTGGCTACTTCGATTCCATAAAAATCGGACTCCCGTAGTCGCTCATCCAAACATGCCAACTTAATCCAAGATCCCACCGCACACCCAATATCCCCAATTCGTCCCTGCCGAATATGCCCGGCAGTATCCTGATACTTGAGTGTAGCAATTTCATCCATCTGTCGCACATACGAGTTGTAGTCTCGTGTCGTAGTGATGTCTCCATCGTCTGAGATCATTCTATCTCTAAAAAGCATTTGAATTTTCTTTCCCAGAGAATATTTAGTCCAGATAGCAAAGGAAGAACTGTGGATGGCTTTAGCAATCATTGGATCGGATTGCCAACTGGGCTGTGCCGCAATTTTCTCAACGATATCCCAGGGGAGTAATGTCTTGTATTTCCATAATTTCCGGTTCTCCAATTCCGCTGGAAGTATTTTGAATCCTTCTTTCTCGTACATTTCGAGCACGGGTGTAGAACAAAGTACTGCTGTGTTATCAGGCTTTAGATCCAGAATTCCTTCGCTATCGTGCTTCAGACGTTTTATTGTGTAGCTCGAAAAATTAGCCACGCTGCCAACATCATCTATTCCGTAAATAAAACAAGGTACCGGGAGGGACTTGCCGAATTGTTCCAAGGCCAAGGCCCGAATATAAAACGGTACAGGATTTCTTCGTGTATTACTATGATTGGCTGATGTTACCGCAAAGATAACTGCTTCAATTGCACCATTCTTTCCAAGTGAATTGTCGCTAATGTCCTGAATTTGTTCCAATTGTTTATTCAAGATATCTGACAAGTAGTCGAATTGGAATTGCGTCAACAGGTGATGGCGTCCGGGAAAGAGTAAGTACATAGTAATCTTAGCTTTTCGCTAAGATCACGATATCCTGGCATTTATAAAAGTCTATGAATTTTAGAGGTTTTTATTTTTACCGGTAGAATGACTCGGCTCCTGAAAACCATAGATGGAGGGTCTAGCTAAAAAACTGTTGATTGACTCTTCTTTTGAATTCATCAACAATAATTAAGAATTCGGTAGGCATTCTTTTTAAGCCCTCTTCATATATATCCAAAGGTATTCCCTTTTAGAATGCTTCCGCTATTCCACCGGCCATACAAGCAATGGTATCAGTATCACCTCCGATGGAAATTGCATTTCGAATCGTCTGCTCGTAGTTAGAAGAAGAAAGAAAAACAGTGATGGCTTCTGGTACCGAACCAGGGGCAGTTGAATCAAATTTATTGTGTGCTCGCAACCACTCCAATGATTTAGTGAGATCGTAGTTAAAAGTCGATTCTACGTAGCTACGAATTTGATCTTTGGATGAGCCAGTACGAGCCAAAAAAATACTTGAAGCAATCGCACAGGCACCCGCAATTGCGTCCCTATGGCTATGCGTTGGAATGGCGCTTCTCTCTGCTTCTGCCAATACATCTCCCAACGTATTGTAGAACCAGGCTACCGGTGAAACTCGCATCGCAGCCCCATTGCCAAAACTCTTTCCTTTTTCAGTGGATTCGCTATGAAGCCATTCCTTAAAGAACTTCCCGTAGCCTGCATTTGGAAATGCTCTTCCCCAGTGCCGATAACAGTCAAAATACTCTTTACCATGGAGTAATGCATCAGCGACAGCTATAGTTAATACCGAATCATCCGATATATGAGAATCGCTCCTGAATAATTCAAATTCTGTTGTTCTTAAGTTATTTACTTCATAAACTGATCCGATAATGTCTCCAATAATAGCTCCGATCATAGGTTATTAATTTATAAGATAAAGTTGATTTGTTTTTGCTTGGCAATCGGCATTCCTTATTTTCATGAGTTAGTCTTGATGTTGCACAATATTTGCCTTCTGGTTGGCCAACGTAATTTCAACCTTGCATCCGGCATTGAATTGGATGAAGTCGGATTCGATACCATCGCTGAATATGACCCCATTAAAAGGCATTTGCGACTCAAGACGAAGGGGACGGGTAGGGGTAATGATGCCAGCCGTTACACTTATCTGCGAGTGTTTGCTCAGAAAGGGTTCCCGTACAACAAAAGCGAGCCGGTCGTCATCCCAGTTCATTTTGAAATTCAATTTATTCGTTCGGGCGTGATGAAATGTTGAGTAAACACCGCTGGACATGTTCATTACTGAGCTTAGCCACCCCGTTGAACCGGCTCCGGTGGACACAATGAGTCCGCTGGAACTCTGAATTTCAGAATTACTGGCAAAACTGAGTTGATAGCGAGCAGACGTGTGAGTGGCCGGACCCACAAATAGATCGTTAAAGGCCAACAACTTTTGGCCATCATTCGTTACCGCTTGTGCCATGGTTACTTCTTTGCAACGGAAGCGATTTTCCAGGACACCTACCAGACCCGCTTCAAACGTGGCACTAGTAAAAGCTAAGAGGACACCATCATTCCGCTTGGGATCTGGATTTACCCCCAGAAGCGGAAGATCTTTGATGTATTTTGCTGTGTTGGCCACCAATCCATCCTGCCCCAATGCCACGACTACATCACGCTCGCTGAAAAGAAAGTTAGGAAGAAATTTCCGCTCCACTAACTTCATTTTTGCATTTCTGCCAGCAGCACCAACTACGAAGTCCAATGATCTTCGGAAGGTATCATGCTCATCTTCGTATTCCTGAAAATTACCACCAGCGTGTTCAATGTAGAAGCGTGCCTGAGCCTTTGTATGGAAGCGATCAATCAACTGCTCAAGCCGTGTCTTTCCAATGACCACCGTAACATTTTCAAAAGCCATGATTTATTTTGCCTTTTGACTTTTGATTACAGTTTCGAGTAAGTCGGGAGTAATGTTAAGGGTCCCAATTTTTCCCGAATTCTCGGCTAACTCACGAAAGGCAAATCCGATGTTATCCACCGCACTAAGACTTCCAGGTTGAATAGCCATCAGTGTCCTCCAATCCAACTCTTTATAAGGTTGCAAGGTCTTTTCAAGCATGTACCCTTTTGAGTCGGCAATTCGTTTGTCGTTGGCCGCTTGTATTTCCGTCAACTTTGTTTTTTGTTCTTCCACCGCTAAATCGGCCTCCATTTTCATTTCCCGCAACTTGCGCGCCTGATCAGCATCAATCTTCTTGATTTCCCAGGTCTTCTCGTTTATTTGTTTCTGCTTTTCCTGTACGGCAATTTCAGTATTCAACTCACTTTCTTTAATTCTCCGTTCCTGTTCAACAGCGAAATTTCTGCGACTATAAACGGCATGGTCAGCGTCTTTTTGGAGAGCTTCGCGGGTTTCAGTCTCCAGTGCTTTAGCCATTTCAGGCGTAGGGCGCACGGCCAACACGTCAATACTCACAATCTCAACACCTAACATCTTAATAGCATGAGAAGATTTTAATCCAGTGGATATTTCATCACTAATTGATTTTGCTCCTCGCAGAGCATCCTTTAACGAAAGTCCTTGTATGAAGGAGGAAGTAGCTGTTTGTGCTTCGTTATTCAGTCGTTGATTCAATTTTTCAAAATTTTCAACGTGATTGCTTGCACTGTTGTCCGTCAGCGTAAAATCAAATAGCTCGGCCAAGGCCTTGGGATTGTCAATAACGTAAGTGATCTGCCCCTGAATCGTGATTGTTTGAAAATCGCGTGTGGTCTCGCTAAAGATAAACTGTATATCCCGACTACCAAGAGGGACTGCCACAATCGTTGATACTGGAGAGAAATAGAAAAAGCTAAGCGCTTTCCCTTCACGTTTTACTTTTCCATTGACGTTATGAATTACATAAGTCATGGAGTCAAATTTGCTGAAATTTAGTCCGAACATATATTTAGTGTTACTTAGTGTGTTTTAGTAAGTTCCCGTTAACTCTATTCGCAAAGCCGTCAGTACATGGCCTAGAAAATTTGTGCCCAACCAGGTTTCTCTTTTCTGCGCGCGGGGATCAGTCCGTAACAGACCTATGCCCCAAACAGTATCATCGGGCGCAGCTTCCACCAGCGTCTTACCTTTTGTAGCCAGTAGTACGCGATGCAAATCGAGATTTTGTTGAAACTTGCTTTTATTTCCTTCATGCACGACCATCACTTTTGCACGGTCCCATTCCGCAGCATTAAATGCGCTCACCTGTCTTCCAAATGACTTCTGTTCGCGTACGTTTCGAGTCATCATTATTTTTTTGGCGGTTTCCACATCGTTGAAAAGCAACGCTTTGTGAACCATCATGAATTGTTCTGCAGAAGAGAAACTAAGTTCTTCATCAAAACCAGCTACCGGAAAAAGAAGTTTTGAATGAAAAGAGCATCTATGCCATTGCGAGAATGGAGAATTCGTTTCCCAGAAAAATTCAAATGCTTCATTGGTAATTTCTGCCGATCGCATAGCCTCTATAATTGAAGCGTTCAGTTTATTTTCTAAATGTTCCATAACCATTTTTAAGTAATGTCAGGATAGGCAGCCAATCGTTTTCGCCATCGAAACCGGCCTTGTCGTCCATTAACACATTGAAGTAAAATTTGTCCTTATAATATCCATATCCACCATCAGCGATTTCCGGGTTCTCATTCACGTAGTCAAATCGTATTCCAAAGCCTTCGAAGTAATCCAGGTATTGCGTAATCTCATCAGGGTAAGAGCACGTGTACAGAATTTTGACAATATCGTTACGTTTGCTTAGCTCTTGCAGTGCCTCTTTGGCATGAGGGTAAAACTCTGTGCTGATTTCACTGGGTTTGTAGGTGGGTTTTAAAATGGTTCCATGGATGTCGAAGGCCCAATAGGTCTTGTTCCATCTTTTCTCAGTGGCGGTACGTAAGCAGGTTTCGATAGCTCTCGTAATCATAGTTGGCTTAAACTTTTATTTGAAGTTATATTCGCTAGGGCATTCGCTAGTACAGAGGCACAACTGATCACCTCAACTTTGGGATGTCTCACTTCTTCCTTCACGGTATCAGATATATAGAGTCTTTCAATTCTTGAGTGACTCAGGTTTTCCAAGGCCTCCCCACTCAGCACTCCATGTGTGCAATATGCCCGAACAGAATACGCACCTTGCTCCATCAATAGATTTGCAGCTTTACACAGCGTACCGGCAGTGTCTACCAGATCATCAATAATCACAACATTCTTGTTGGTTACATTTCCGATAATCTCCATGCTGGCCACTGCATTGGCCTTCAGACGCTCCTTGTTGATTACGACTATTTCCGCTTCCAAGTTCTTCTTGTACTGTTTGATTCGCTTAATCCCTCCAAAGTCTGGACTACACAAGCAAAGATTTTCAATTTTTGATCCCTGAAGGTGGTTCAGGAATAGTCGCAAAGAGGAGAGAGGATCGACAGGTATCTTGTAGAACCCCTCGATGGCATTCGTATGTAAGTCCAATGTGATGAGCCTGTCGGCTCCCATTAATTGAATCATATCGGCTACCATCCTGGAGGAAATAGCCGTGCGCTGACCATCCCTGCGCTCTTGTCTGCTGTGTGGCAAGTAGGGTATCACCAGGATCACTTCCTTGGCGGAAGACCTTTTAGCTGCATCAATGGTCATTAATAATTCAAAGATATTATCATACGGCATGTGAATTTTTGCAACCAGGACAACTACTTGGCCGCGCACACTCTCATTGAATTTAACAAACAACTCATCATCCGAAAATTTCTCTACGTGTGTAAAGTATAATGGATATTTTAATTGATCAGCAATCGCTTTTCCTAATTTTGTGGCGGTGCTTGTGCAGTATAGTTTTAAGATATTTTCCATATTAAGCGAAGACAAGTTTGGTATCCGAGGCATGCTGGCGAAGTTCTTCAAATGTAAAGGCCCTTTTAATCTCACCATTTTCGAAAACAGTTTTGAGGATGTCTTCTCCAGGCTCCTGTTCTGCAACAGTTTTTAGTCCCATAGTAGTTTGGATCAGTTTTAACCTGCCAGCCTTAGAGGATTTGAACGATTTGGTTAGTTCACCATGTTCGTCCATTTCCAGGGGAGATTTCTGCACGCTCACCTTTCTTCCATTGATTTCCGCGTAGGAGCATTTAAGAGCAAATTTTTGTGTATCACGATTGACTTTTTGAAGCAACGCACCCCCCATACCTAATACTAAATTTTCAGCGGAGATTCTATGGTCTTTCAGGGACCGATAGATGGTCTGAATTGAATCATAATCGACACCGTCTCCCTGAATGACGCGTACCTGGCTTGGTAACACTTTATATCCTTTTCCATTCACCGAGAAACCAAACCGATCAAATAACAGGGAAAAGACTTTTAACAATGTCTGGATAGGATCTCCTGAATCCGGCCGGATAACGAGCGTGCCATCGCGTTGAAGAACCTTCTCTTTAAACTCCTTTCCCCACAACTCGCTTACGGCATTAAAAATGTTGTAGGAGTCGCTTACGCAAGAAAGGATTCCTGTCGGATAGGCATCCAGTACGTGTTCAAAAGTTTGTTTTTCGCCTGCTTGCCCAAGCAAGGTCATAATGGAGTGCTCCGTAGCAGGAACGGACATGCCATATGTCTTTTTAGCAGCATAGTATTTTTTGGCAAAGGCGGATGCGTAGACCGTATCACTGCCCATAAAACTCAGCAGGTGCGCAGATCCACCGAGCCCCCCACTTTCTACCGAACTTACGCCTCTAAACCCGAAGTCGTTTAACACGAAATCAATCCCGGCTTTGGCAGACTCGTCCGCGGTTTGTTCGAAGTAAGATTCAACCATTTTTCTAATTTCGTGAGAAAGGGTGGCCACCGTAGAGGGATACCACACTTGCATTAGTAGCGTTTCCAGGAAATTGGTGAGCCAAAAGCAAGTCGGATCGGTGTTCTCTATGGTGAGGAGCACATTTTTGACAGGAACGATGGTTCCTTCGGGAACAGCGTTGATCCGCACGGGTAAGCGCCCTCCATGCCGCTTAAGAATGTAGTCAAAGTTCTTTCGCTTGAAAATGCCTGCTCTTCCAAAAACACCGGTAAGCAATTCCTCGGCCTCATCTAAATCCTCTTTGGTAAAGGCTTGCCCCTCTAAATACTCCTTCAAAAAATATTGTAGTCCATAAAACATGGTTTCGGTAAAGAGACCACCGCGACTTTCGAGGTAAGAATAGATTTTAGTGGTGCCGGGGGCATATAAGCTATAGTGCGAGTATTTATAGGCATCCGCGAGTAATAAAAGATTCTGTTTTTTCATAGCCGACTATTTTTGGTTGTACTTGGAGATTAATAGTGTGAGTTGGGGGTCATGTTCTTCAGCAGCTTCTTTCTGCTCCAGTAGTTTTTCAACTGCTGTCAACGGAAACCACTGAACTTCTGCAATGTCATCGCTTCCTTTCGGATTACCGGCCACATAATCAGTCGAAAAAAGGCAAGTAATAATCTTATCTTCTTCAGATTTGTAACGCCAGTCGTTTACCCGGAAGGACTTCTCGTATAGCAGCTCAGTTGTTTCAACGGCTCCACATTCCTCCGTCAGTTCTCGTTTTGCTGCATCCTCATAACTTTCATCTGTGGGATCGGAGAAACCACCGAGCAGGCGCCATTTATTATCAATCGTTTTTCGCCCTAAAAGTATTTCTGTTTTGTTGTGGCGGAATAGAGCGATGTCAACGGTCGGATACACCTTGAGATAAGTGTTCGAGTAGGCATAGATTATTCCTGTTCTGAATTCCTCAGAGTCCAACACCTGATCACTGATTTTTTCACGAATAAGTGTGGCGTTGTGTGAACCCGTTTCCGGAAGTTCTACCACTTCGAAGCGACCACTGTAGTAACTAATGAAGCTATCGCGACTACCATACAGTTTAAATTTAGATCCTGGAAAGGAGTTACTGAGCAAGTGGTCAAGATTTAACGACCAATTCCAATCAAGTGGATGATCGGAGAGGGGTAGAACCACCACCTCCGGATAAGCCTTCTTGATCATTTTTTCACGTGTATGGAAATCAAGTGGATTCTTGCGACTACCCAGAACAGGGGAGACCCCCAAGACGATGACGAGCTTATTGTGATTTTTTTTAACTGACTCAATGAGTGTTTTGTGACCGTCATGTAAGTAGGGACACTGAAAGCGGGCAATGATAACTCCGATGGTATTCATAATTCCTATTTGTGTAATATATACGCAAATATATAACTAAAGATGCATTCCAGCACTGCATTTTGTGTAAAAATTACATTAATTAAGTAACGTATTGATTTTCAGAGAAAAAGATCAAAGTTGTATCCGTTCTCTTTAAGTTGGAAATAGGTCTTTTTGCTAAATTGATAAAGCTTCGCTGGCCGGCCAGCACTACGTTGAATGCTCTCATTTAACTCTTCTAAAAAACCGTAGGTCATTATTTTCTTCTTAAAGTTACGTCTATCGAGTTCGCGATCAAGCAAAGACTGGTATAGTTTCTCCAGATCTGAAAAGGGGAATTTCTTATCTAATAATTCAAATCCGATTGGTTCGTAAGCCATTTTTCCTCTTAATCGCTTAATGGCAGTGTCTACGATGTGTTTATGATCGAATGCCAGGCGGGGGAGCTTTTTAATATTGAACCAGGCAACATCTTCTGCGTCTGTTTGTGCTGAAATCTGGTAGTCTTTGGGACGCACCAATCCATAGTACGCTATGGATACCACTCGGTTTCTTGGGTCTCGGTCTGGCTTCCCAAAAGAATAGAGTTGTTCCAAGTAACTAACATCCATACCTGCTTCTTCCTTCAATTCTCGCCTAACCGCATCTTCCAAGGACTCTTCATTCTTAACGAGTCCTCCTGGAAGTGCCCAGAACTTCTGAAAAGGTTCGTACTTTCGGGTAATCAAAAGAACGGAGACACCATCCTCAGGATCATACCCAAAAACCACAGCATCTACAGACAGTTTAATGGATTGCATTGTTTGTGTATTATTTACACAAAAATAAGAATAAAAACAAAATATAGTAGGTTGATACCACCAGTGAGCAATGTCTTAGTTGGGCAGCGTTTTGTCTTTGTTTAGTTCCGTCACCTACACACTGACTGATTCTCTCTGAGTTAGCTTCAAGTCTCTACAAGAGAACTATTGTAAGCAGCCAAAAATTTCCCCCTTTTAGCTCATTTTTCCTGGTGATTTTAAGGACCTAGGTCAATGATGTTAGTGAAAAAGTAGCTGAGTTGCTGTTCAAGGGTTTTTTGACATTTAGTCAATGATCAGATTATCAGTTTGTTATATTTTAATTTAAGGCATCTTCTCTAATTCTTAGATGTATATTACTAAAATATTTAGTAATATACTTATTAAATTAGCATTTGATGTTATCTTGAGACCTGAAACTACCAAGTACACAGGGAGACAGTTGTATGTGTTTATCGATCCAGACGATATCAATAAAGCATATATATATGAAGAAGACGCGAAGACTTTTGTCTGTTGCTTGGATATCTACCAAATATTGCCAGGTTCCGCTTTCGATCGGAGTGTCGAGGATTGGTTAGCACTTAGAAACTTTAAAAGCCATACAAGGAAACTCATCAAACAGTTTGAAGCGGAATTTGAACGCATGGAGGAAACTGTCGTTAGTGCATTGAATGGACGAGATATCAAAAATTTAACGAAAATGGCCCATCAAAAGAAATTGCAAACGATGGAGCAGCAGGAGGCTGAAGTTATCGGCTTTATTCCCAGTCCAGTTCCTCAGCTATTTCATGCGAACAAAAGCAGAAGGAAGAATAGGGGAGACCTTACGTTAGACGATATGGGTATTGAAATAACGGATACATTTTAACACGTATGAGAGACATTTGGATTTCAGAGAACCAGGTAAAGCACGAGGAGGCTATTCTAAAAGCAGTACGTGAATACTGCACTGTAGCAATTTTAGATCACCCCGGGACCGGATTTAAGTTTAGCCTACAAAGGGTATGTCAACTCCGTGGTGGAATAAGATCAGCTATTGTTCAAATTAGTATGAAATCTAAACATAAGGAAATAGGAATAACTATGCTCAAGCAGATTTTGAGTATTCGATTTAGTAATCTCAAGTCCACCAACATAAGCGTGTTCGAACTGATAATGGTGGTTGGAGCTAGAGTTAGACAAGATCTGAAAGGAAAGCGAGTCCTTTTGATTTTTGAACGAGTACACTATCTGAATGAACCTGGACGACTTTCACACTTTCTAGATTTGTTGGATAACATTAATTTTCCTTGCGGAATTATATTGAGATTTGATCTGATGTACCCATCTGTAGTTAAGACGTGGGGAGATCAGCACCTATACGATAGGTTCGAAAGAGTAACTTTCTTACGCAAAGTCACACGGCCAAATACATCATGGGAGATACGGCAAATGTTAATGATACACGGATTGAATAATCCGGATTTACTAAGTGAGATATCGTCTAACACCAAGAGCTTTACCACGGCCAAGCTGCTTCTGGGGAAGAAATTTCTTTACAAGCCATCTCTGCAGCTAAATCTCTTCACAGAAAATCGCCTCCGAATCTAACCCCTTTTGCCAGGCAAGTAACGAATTTCCAGGAAAAAACCGCATTTTCGACCTGTCAGCGGGAGTGATGGACAAATCTACTGGACAATTTAAAAAATACTTTACGTGCAGTAGTAAGAGGCTTTAGTTCTATTTAACATAATATAAATTATGTAACAAAATAGCTGCCTTAAACGGTACCAGTTACATAATGAGCCGTTATATTAAATAGCTTTAACGATTGAGATTTGTCAAATATTGCTGATTTACTCCCCCAGATGCTGATGTAGAATATCTAATATTCTTTCACTAAGGTTTCAAGTGGAATATTCAATTGAGTGTGAAGCTTGCGCACCATGGTAAGGTTCAACTTCCGGTGTTTATTAAAAATATCAGTTACTCTACTTTTAAAGCCAAGGATCCCAGCAAGGTCACTATTGGTTAAACCCTGTTGCTCCATTCTGTACTTAATGGCTTCCAGCGGATTGTGTGCTTTAATGACATAATGTTTTTCCTCGTATTCCTTTATCAAGAGAGAAAGGATATCTGCTTCATCGCTTTCAGGTGATCCTGGCTTTGCCTGAAATATTTCCTCAAAGCGCTCCAGGGCAATCAGGTAATCCTTTTTTGTTTTAAGTATTTTGAATTTCATAATTTTCTCTTTTGGTTTTTAAACAAATTCACCGACTCTGCATCCACTTTATCATACTCTGCATGGGTTCCAATAAATTTTATGAACACCCAGCCTTTAAGGTAGTTTATTTCAGCGATTAGGCGGTAGTCATTATGATTGATCTCAAAAATCGCACGGCTATTTTTTATAGTTCGGGCTGTATTAAAATCCCGTGTAATGTGTCCGGGTTTTTTCCAGTTTTTTGATTCCACATCATGATACCACTTTTCCAGTGTGGCTTTGCAATCGGGATGCTCCTTATAAAAAGCAGTGAGCGAGCTCCGATTGTAAATGTTCATGCACAAATAAACGAAAAAGTAACCAATTTGGTTACTTTGTAAAGAAAATTTTTCTATGCCTGCGGCCCGGGCTATTCGCTTCAAGTCCGGCCTCACTCCTGCCAACGCGCTTCGTGCTTTTCGCTTCTATCCCTATTGCATTTCCATCACAGCATCGCCACACATTGTCAAGCCGCACTTCCCCCTCCCACTCCAAAGCCCGCCAATAAGTGCCGTTTCCCCGGCCCGTTGTGAAGAAAAGAGATTTGGTTCTGAAAGTCCAACGCGCTAAAAAACTCTTGATGAAGGTAGCAAGTGACATGATTGACAATGCTCCTGGAGTCTACATCCGTTCACTTGAAAGACATTTGTCTTTCACCCCAGGCGCGCATTTGTTTAATGACCGGAATCAGCTCCTTCCCGGTAGAAGTAAGTGCGTACTCCACTCGTGGTGGAACCTCCAGATAGACTTTTCTTGTAATAAGCTCGTCACCTTCCAGCTCTTTTAAAGTCTGGGTAAGCATTTTTGGCGTTATCCCCACCACCGCTCTTTTCAACTCCCCATAGCGTAAAATACCATCTTTCAAGACCCACAAAATTCTTCCTTTATACTTTCCTCCAATTCGTTGAAAGGCGTAATCCACTGCGCAATACGCTTTAGTCGATTTTTTTTTCATTTTATTGAATTTTTAACGTGTTGACCATCAACGATAGTATAGTTCTGGTATGTAGGGTACATTCTTGTATGTACTTGTTACAAAGATATTATGTATTTCTATTTACAGAAACTTTCAACACAAGAGATTTTGTGTGACATGATCGGTCTTTTCCGGATCATAGAAAACACAAATCAGAAAAATATGAAGGCATCCGTCAAAAGAGTACTGTACTTTCCCATTACTAAAATTATCGTAGGCATTGTCGTTTGCTTTTCACTATTCGTAGTCATTCAAAACTTTGTATTAAAACCATTTTTTTATAGCATCATTCAGGAAAAAAATATAGCCAACCCCATCATTCATTGTATTTCCTTTTTGGTTTTATTGGCTGCGTATTACTTTCTATTTCGTTTTTATGATCAAAGAAAAATAACAGAGCTATCCCTACGCTATTTGCCTAAAGAAATGTTTGGAGGATTTTTCTTCGGCTTTTTTACCATCTCAGTAGTCATTTTCATTTTATACCTATTAGGATATTATCAAGCTAGTAGTATTACAACAGCTCACTACCCCCTAAAATTTTTTACGTTGTTACTATTTGCGGCCATCGTTGAAGACCTATTTCACAGAGGGTTAATCGTTCGTGTCTGTGAAGAATGGTTAGGTACGCATGTCAGCCTTGTCATTGGAATGTTAGTAGAAATGCAACATATTTTTAATCCAAATTTCAGCCTCTTTAGCCTCTTTTCAACTTTGATTTGGGGATTTACGATGGGGATGATGTTTATCTATACGAAAAGAATCTGGCTACCATTTTTCTTCCATTTAGGTTGGAATTTTTCCCAGCCATTCTATGGCTCCAATCTCACAGGGCTAAATGATATGGGCAGTATCATTCAATCAAAATTTAACGGTCCTGAACTATTAACAGGTGGTGCCGTTGGAGTTGAAGATTCCATTTTTACAACAACATTTTTATTACTTATAGGAATCATACTTTATTACCTGGCAAAAAGAGAGGGCAAAATTGTCAAAAGTAAACTGTTTAAAAGATGAATGTAAACGATGCGTTTTTAAGCATGGTCGACTACTATTCACCAAAGATTATTGGCGAAGTAAATGACCAATATATCAAAGTCGTCAAAATAAAGGGGCAGGAAGTGCCCTGGCATCATCACGAGAACGAAGACGAATTATTTTTCATAGTCGAAGGTTCGCTGCTGATGGAAATTGAAAATCAGGAAGATTTGATTATGCGTAAAGATGATTTCTTTGTTGTGAAAAAAGGAATCAATCACAGAGTTTCATCAGAAGAGGAATGTTTCATTATGCTGATTGAATCAAAAACAACAGAACATACTGGAAACGTTAAATCTTCCATTACCAAATCCATTGACGAGCAAAAGTATTGATAAAAATACCTTAAAAAAGAAAACTAATGTAAAACCGAATTGGTAAAACCGGTTCTACGCTATTACGGCTTTAGCGCTTACTACAAAATTTGTCTTGAATCTTAAAGTCCGCTCATATCCGAAAGGTTCGACTTCCTTAATCAGCAACAGCCGTAAAGCCCCGAAACATGGGGTGATATTTTACCCAAAAAAAATGAAAACTACATATGAAAAGACTTTGCATTTTCCTTTTACTCATCAGCAACCAAACCTGGAGTCAAAACAATAAAATCAAAGGAATAGTTAAAGATTCCGAAACATTACAACCCATTCCCTATGTGAGTATTTATAGTGAAAATGAATTAAAAAATAATTCTTCAGGTTCAATTTCAAACGAAAATGGAGAATTCACCATACTAATAAACAATAAGTCAAAAGTTGTATTTAGCCATATAAATTATGAACCTTTTTCTATAGAGTCTGACGGAAACTTAAAAGAGATTTTATTGAAACCTAAACTTTATGTTTTAGATGAAGTAGTAGTTTCAAACGTAAAGCCGAAGGATTATTTGACGAAAATAATTAATTCATCAAAAAACAAAATCGACAAAAACACTTTGTTGAAAGGTTATTACAGAGAAATGGTAAAAGTAAATAGTGAGTACACTAAATTTTCAGATGCATTAGTTGACTATTTCATAAAAAAAGGTAACGGAAAATCAACCTTAGTGGTAGGTCAGCATCGAGCATTGAAAAGTACCAATCTAAATACTATAGATGATGAAAGTATAGATAATACCAATACCGTATTTAACATAAAAGATTTTGTGAAAAATGCTTATGATTTTGAAACCATTGAAGAGTTATTAAAAAGCGATGATTATGAGTTTGAAAGGATAATAAAAAAAGAAACCAATGGAGACGAATATGAACATATCCGAATCATCCCGAATGAAAAAAGTGATGAAATGTTGAATAAAGGTTATGTAATCATTGACCCAAAATCAAAAAGTATTTTAGAATTTAAGATTTATACCTCAGAGAATCATTTGAAAAATGCAAAAACCAGAAACTTATTAATTGCAAAAGGAAAACGTACTAATCTGTTAGTTTGGTCAAAGTTTAAAATAATCAATAATCAGTATGTTTTGATATACAGCAAAAGGCAGGTTGGCATGTACATAAAAATGGGAAAGAAGGTTGATCATAATTTTGATTTTGCGTGTGATTTATTTGTTTATGAATTTGAAGATAATGTTAAAATTCCTGACAATGGATATCGTGAAAAAGCATTATTTCCAGCAGGAAATAGTTTTACCGACAGTTTTTGGACAAAATATAATGTATATCCATTAAGTGAAGAGGAAGTAAAATTTATTAATTCAACGCAACAAAAATGAAAAACAACACCCAATATTGGTTGAGCAAAAGTGGGTTTTAGGCAAACTTTGAGATTTGTGTTGTTTCCTTAAAGTCGGTGCAAAATCGAAAGCTTAATCAGCAAGAGCTTTTCATTTTCAAAAATAAAAAGATTGTTAAAACATTAACCAATCAAAAGGTGAATAAAATTATGGAATTAAAAATCAAGAATTTAAACAAGATTTATTCAAACGGTGTTCATGCATTGAAAGGTATCACATTAGACATTCCTCAAGGAATGTTTGGTCTTTTAGGACCGAACGGAGCGGGGAAATCATCCTTAATGAGAACGCTCGCTACTTTGCAACAAGCGGATTCCGGCTCAGCTTTCTTAGGGGATTTGGATATTTTAAAAGACAAAGCCGAAGTTCGAAAAATTCTAGGATACCTTCCCCAAGAATTTGGGGTGTATCCTAAAGTTAGTTCGTATACGATGCTTGATCATATCGCTTCCTTGAAAGGTATTTCAAATAAGGGCGAACGCAAAGATTTAGTACAGTCGCTTTTAAACAAAACAAATTTATGGAATGTTCGAAATAAAAGTTTAGGAACTTATTCTGGTGGCATGAAGCAACGCTTTGGGATTGCACAAGCCTTGGTTGGTGATCCCAAATTAGTGATTGTGGATGAGCCTACCGCTGGCTTAGATCCTGCTGAAAGAAATCGGTTTCATAATTTATTATGTGAGATTGGAGAAAATACGATTGTTATTTTGTCAACGCATATCGTAGAAGATATTTCTAACTTATGTACCAACATGGCGATTATTTGTTTGGGCGAAGTTGTGGCCAAAGGAAATCCAAATGAATTAACCGAAGGCGTGAAAGGCAGAATATGGACCAAAGCCATTGAAAAAGATCAGTTGGCAAACTATAGAACCGAACTACAAGTTATTTCTACGCATTTGAAAGCTGGGAAAACCGTCATTCATGTCTTGAGCGATAACAGACCTGATGCCTCTTTTGAAGCCTTTACAGCCAATTTAGAAGACGTATATTTTGCTGAAATCACTTCCCGCATCGCTAGGGCTTTATCATAATTGTTTCATTCAATCGTATAAAATTCTTCAATTATGTTTAAAGAAATATTCCTATTCGAAATCAGATATAGATTAAATAGACCCGCTACCTGGTCCTACTTTGCTATACTACTGTTGTTTGGATTAATCATGGCTATTGGCGGAAAGGGTCCAAATTCAGAGAAGGTGTTTGTGAACTCTCCTATTGCTATTGCCACTATTATATCAACCTTTAGCATTTTTGGTATTATGCTGGCCAGTGCTATTATGGGCGTTCCCGTGTATAGGGAAATTGAGCATAAAACCGAGCATTACTTTTTTTCCTATCCCATTACAGAGAAAGGCTATTTGTTAGGCCGCTTTTTTGGTTCAATGACAATACTGCTCATGGTAAGTGTGGGATTGCAGTTAGGATTAATGATAGGTTTTATGATGGGCCCTTATGCGGGTTATGAGGAAGCTGAACGCTTTACAAGTTTTCATCTTTGGTATTATTTGCAACCAACTTTCCTGCTGTATTGGACCAATTTATTCTTTGCGGGATGTATTTTCTTTTCGTTGGTGAGTTTGACAAAAAGGGTGATGCTGGCCTATGCGGGTGGTGCCATATTGTTTATTATGTATATAATTACAATAACCCTAACGAAAGATATTGAAAAGCAGAACTTGGCAAGTTTACTAGACCCTTTTGGTTTAGGAACGTATCTGAATATCATTCGTTATTGGACGCCAGAAGAACAAAACTCAATGACGGTTCCGTTTCAAGGAATGCTTATTTGGAATCGTCTTATCTGGGTTGGCTTGGGTGTGTCAACTTTGCTTTTTGCATTATTCCGATTTGACTTCATGAACTTTTTAAAGAAAAATTATACTCCAAAAAAGAAAAATGACAACTTGGATGAAGCCAATGTATCTGTTGCCTTTAGTAAAATTCCCAAGGTTTCAAAAGTGTTTTCCAGAAGCTTAAGTATTCGATTATGGATTGATTTAGCTTTTATGGAATTCAAGAACATCATTAAAGATAACTTCTTTATAGTCATTCTAATGGCGGCTGTCTTAGCTCTTTTTTTCGATGCATGGCTTGGCAATCCTTTATACGGAACAACTTCGTTACCAACGACCTACAATATGCTAGAGATAAAGAATGACACCTATATGATTCTCATCTTTGTCCTTATCGTATTTATAACAGGTGAAGTATTACATCGAGAACGCAGCGTTAACTATGATCAGATATTTGGTACGCTTCCGTTATCGAATCGCCTGGTATATGGGGCTAAGTTTTTATCGATAGTGCTGGTTAGTTTTGTCTTAGTTAACATCATTATGTTTAACGGTGTACTTATCCAAATCATGAAAGGATATTTCCATTTCAAATTTGATATGTACCTCACTGATTTGTATTTAATTGAATTTCCGAAGTACATCATTTTCGTTTTATTGGCCTTTTTTGTGCATTCATTAGTAGTCAAAAAGTTCATGGGACACGTTGTTGCAATTGCGATTTGGGTATTCATTTTTGGATTGAATCAATTTGGTAATATAGACAACAATTTATACTTGTATAGTTACTCACCAAACTATACGTTATCTGATATGAATGGATTTGGGCATTTTGCCGAAGCGCTATTTTGGTTCAGAACTTATTGGTTGGCTTGTGGTGGCATTTTACTAGTCATTGGATATCTATTCTGGAAACGTGGAACCGACTCTGGTAGAAAAGCACGTTGGCAAATAGCAAGGGAGCGATTGAATGTTCGAACGATTTCAGCATTCCTAGTTTTGTTTTGCATTTTTATGGGTTCGGGAGGCTTTATTTATTACAACACCAACATTCTGAACCACTACAAAACAGAAAATGAAAAAATCATTGCTTCTGCCGAGTATGAAAAACAATTGAGCAAGTATGATAAAATTGCGCAGCCAAAAGTTATTGATGTAAAAGTAAACGCAGATTTATTTCCAGAAAACAGGTCGGCTACAATTAAGGTAACTTATCAAATGGTGAATAAATCTGATGAAGTTATCACCGCTTTACATTTGAATTGGGGTCCGGAAGATGTGCTAAAAAAAGAGGTAAACACTTTTACTATTGAAGGTAAAACGCCAAAACTTATTGAAGAGTACAAAGATTTTGGTTATGAAATTTATGCTTTCGACAAACCATTGCAACCGAAGGATACCATTACCATGGTTTTACAAGTTACTGGTTTCTACACAGGGTTTCCTAATGATGGATCGGGTTCCGATATTGTATACAACGGTACATTTTTAAACAACAACTTCATTCCTTCGTTTGGTTATGATACCCAAGGGGAGCTAACCAGTGACCAGGATAGAAAAAAATACAAGCTGCCTATGAAAGACTATCAGGAACCAACACCAACCGATGCCTGGGGATTGAGTAATCTATTATTTAACGATGATGGTGATTTAATCTCTTTTGAAGGAACAGTGAGTACAGCACCCGATCAAATGGCTATTATGCCAGGCTACTTACAGAAAAAATGGAAAGCCAATGGCAGAATGTATTATGCTTATAAAATGAATGATAAGTTAGACTTTTTCTATAACATTTCATCAGCTAAATATGCTGTTCATAAAGAAGTTTGGCAAGGCAAAGCAGGCGAAAAAGTAAATATAGAAATATACCATCATCCAACACATACCCATAATATTGATTGTTTTGTAAAAAGTGTAAAACACTCGATGGATTATTATTCAGAGAATTTTGGTCCTTACCAGTACACTCAAATGCGGATACTCGAATTTCCCCGTTATGCCAGTTTTGCACAATCCTTTCCGAATACGGTTCCGTTCACAGAAAGTTTTGGCTGGGTTAGTGATCCAAATGATTTGGGTAACGTTTATAAAGTAACCGCACATGAAGTCGCTCATCAATGGTGGAGTCATCAAGTGATGCCATCGGCCACTCGTGGCGCCAATCAAATTTCAGAATCGATGGCGGAGTATTCTTCGTTGATGGTCATGAAAAAAGAATATGGGATTGACGCCATGCAAAAATTTTTAAAAGAAGAATTGGATCGATATTTAAGAAGTAGAGCCAACGAAAGTAAGTTTGAAAAAACATTGATGGACAATGATAATCAGGCATATGTGTGGTATGAAAAAGGCAGTTTGGTACTTTATGGTCTTCAGGATTTAATTGGTGAAAAGAATCTAAACAACGCTTTCAAAGCCTATGTGGAGGCAGCGGCTTTCAGGCAAAAAGCGCCTTTCACTACTACAGTAGAATGGTATGACTTTATGAAGGCAGCAACACCGGCCGAGTTACAGTATTACCTAGAAGATAGTTTCAAGAAGATTACATTATATTCTAACAAGATTACAAATGCCTCCTATAAAAAAGTAGCCAACGGTAACTACGAAGTAACGCTCAAAGTTGAAAGTTCGAAAAGCTATTATGATGGTAATGGTAAGTTGTTGTTGACAGGCACTCAACCAAACTTATTGGAAATTGCCGTATTTGATCATGAGACTAAAAACAAACAGGGTATGACGATCAAGGCACCGTTAGTTATAAAGAAAGTTTGGGTGAAACCAGGAAAATCTACTTATACATTTATCACCAAGAAACTACCCATCAAAGCGGGTATCGACCCGTATAACAAAATGATCGACAGGGTTCCGGACGATAACGTAAAGACAGTAGAGGAAATGTCAATACAATGATCGAAAGAAAACATCCAGTTCAGAAGCGTGTAACAGAGCTGGCCTCAAATAGCTCCGAATTATCGAGAGAAGACATTCTCGATTCAATGGTTGTAACAAAATGACACCCAACTTATCAGAGGCGCTATCTATATGTTCGTACGCATGGCTTTCGGAATACCATGCTTCGTATGGAGTACCATTGTACTAAAGCGACTCCATATCTAACAGAATTTAAAAACCACAGGAGCGAACACTGGTTTGCATCAGGCGGGCTGAAGTGCTAAATTTGAGCTATAGTTTTTGAATGAAAGACCAGTAATAGTAATCGACATTTGCGTGCCGAAAACCCGCCCGAACACAAAGCCCGGTACCGTTGGTGGCAATGTAGTAAGACACTACCCGACAAATTTTAACTCAAAAAAACAGACAGATTATGAATATAAAAGATCAAATGAAACGACTAATTCAGAAACCCATCTTTGCTACGTTTTTACTAACAACATCGCTTTATAGTTTTGCCCAAAAACCCGACATTATTCAACCGAATAGTACAAGTATCAATGCTGAACTACTTAACACTGGAAGTTTTATATGGGAACAGAAAGTAAACAATCTCTTTAATACCGGAAATCCTCAATTACCAAATAGACGTTTTGTTACGATTAGCAAGACAGCCAAGGAAATAACCATTGTGGAACGGATTACAGAAAATGGAAAGGATGTGGTTAAAAGAAAGTCCATTCTAAACGCTAAAACATTTGAGCCTATAACGGCTACATCAGAGACAGAAACGTTTTCTTACAATTTAACGTTTGGAAGTAAGATAAAAGGGGAGTTAGAAAATTATACAAATGGAGAAAAAGAAAAGTTTGACGTTCCTATTGAAGAGAAATTTTTTCTTGGCAGTTCGTTGGAAATTCTGATAAGCATTTTGCCATTAAAAGATGGTTATAAGGCATTTATTCCCCAAGTAACGTTTGACCAGGGCTACAGGACCAAAGTGATGCGTTGGGAGATAGAAAAGGTACAGGAGCTTAAAACCCCCTCGTGCAGAACAGGTGAAATAAGAGATGTGTTTTTAGTGGAACTTCGAAACACACTGACCATTACTGAAACCTATAAAATAGTCATAGACAAAAAAACAAGAAGAATACTAACACTTGTATATAATGTCAGCAGTGAAAAATTTTATGAAGATAACTTAGAAGATATAAATCCAATAAAAACAAAGTTTAATGTTGATGAAGCCAACGCCATGATTAGCCAGGGTACTGCAAAGATTAATGGCAGAGCATATACTGTGGACGAAAATAAGCCAAGGACTATCATGGAGAGTATTAAAAGCAGAGACAAAATACGAGCCCCACAAGGCAGCATTGTAATGCTGATTCCCAATACACCCTATTTTAAAGAATGGATAGATTTCAATCTTTCAATACAAAATAAATTTCCGGGGACCATTGTTGGAGGACAGGTAATTAGTGGTTGTGGTCCTTATCCATTACCATTGGAAGTAAAGGAACAAGCGCTTTTGACTGAAGTTACAGACAATAAAGGCAGTTTTTCATTCCAAAATTTAAAACCTGGAGAATATTATTTAGCCGTTCAGTTTGTAGCTACAAAATATACCCATACCACTCGTACGCCAAACGGCTCCTATAATATTACTATTAATTCTGACGGTTCAGGTAGTGCTACCCAAAATATGGATGTTATACAATGGGGTTCACCAACTAATGTAATGAATACTAAATTGGTGATAATTAAAAAAGAGGGAGAAGAAGTAAAGGTGGATTTAAATTAAGAAAAACTGCCACCAACAAAGGGTGGCTGTTGCCTACCGCGGGGCGCAGCAAGTCCAGCCTGGTCCAGATTCGTTCCCTTCTGCGTCTGTTCGTGTGCTACTCTTTCTTCCACACGGTTCGTATGTAGTCCGGCAACGTGGCTACCGCAGTTTCGAGCCGTTGGGTGTTGGCTGCGCGTTGGACTTCATCATCCAGATGGCCAACATAGTTGGCGAACAAATACGCCATGAGCAGGCGGTTATACGGATCCAGGCTGCTGTCCTGGATCATACGGGTTAACCGTTGCTCCAGTGCCTCTTTATCCTGGGCATCCATCAAGGCGCGCCCCGTACGCCCAATCGAACCCCAGTAATGATTGTTACTCACGTTGGCCACCCGCAAGCTGGTGCCTAGCAATAACTCAATCGCGGGTATACCTAACTCTTCCAGTTCCCGCAGGTAGGTTTTTCGGCCATCCCACGCATAGCTGCCATCACTCATACGTTCGAAGCGATCATTCATGATATCCAGGTGTGAACGAAGAAAGATGTCCCACTGAGCCGTTTCGGCTGCCAGTTGACAGATCTCCATGGCATGGTAGCGAGGACTCATGTCCATACTGCAGTTACCCAATACCTTGCGGCTGCGCTTTAATTGCAGCGCCTTTGCAGGCGATACATACCGGGCCACGTAACTCTCAAACTCACGGTCGGAGTTGCCGGTTCTGATGCATTCATCAACCGAAGCCGCCAACTGGCTTCTGCGCTCGGGAGACGTTTTCAGTTGCTCCTCTACATAGGCTCTGCGCAAACTATCCCACGTGGCGTATTGATCATAGTACCGCTCAAAATCAGCATCCCGGCTGCGCTTGTAATTCAACTCTTTGGGTTTGCCGGGATAGCTATTGGCCCACGTCATAAAATCACCCGGGCCGTTGCCCGGCTCGAACCGTTGATACACTACTGCTTTTGCCTGCGGCAGGTAGATTTCGGCTGTGGTGTCGATCATGCAATCCACGTATTGCACCAACCGTGCATACTCGAACGGCAATGTGAACCGTTCCAGTTTGGAAAAGTAGAAAGCCATTTCGCCCTCGGGGCTGATCACCCAGCCCGAAGTCTTGTTATGGCGGGGCGTATCGTCCAGCCGGATGGCCGGCTCGCTGTTGTAGCCATACGGCAGGCCACTGTATTCCAGGATGGGTTTGTTCTGCCAATCGGTAAAGCGTGTTTTGGTTATCCACAGTTGCTCCTGCACACGGTTCGGATATCGCTTCTCAAAATCACCCCATGAAACACCACTTTCAATCAGCCTGCGCATCTCTTTGTCAGACACGTTAACGCGCATGGCCATGCCCTGTTCAAACGAATAATAGGGGTGCGCTAAATCGCACGTCTTGAATTTAAGGTTGAGTGAATGCACGATAGACCCCAGCCTGGCCATGGTGGCCTCATCATAGATCAAACCGTTGTTGTAGATTTTGAATTCACCATTCTGGCCCATGGCCAACACCGGGATAAGGCACAGCAGAAATAAACGATAGGTTTTCATATGTGTTTAGCGGTATGTGTAATAGTTCTAATGCAAAGGCTGACAAAAAGTAACTGAATCTAAGATGCGCTGGGTGGACCAAATCCATAACGAGCACCTGGTTTTCTTTAGTATCAGGATTAGCCATCCGACTACCCTGCCGGTTCTGTACTGCTATGAGGAACGTTGCCATGGCCCCCATGCTGATAGCTATCGGGCTCAGAGCCTGCCCAAATCGCAGATCCCGCGCTTCGTGGGAGAGTGCCGCTGCCTACCCGCGGGGTGCGGCACAGCCTGGCAGGCCGGATGCCAAAGCTATGTTAGCATGACACCTGAAGATTATATAACTCTTGCCGGGGCTAAGTTTCTGACGTTCAGTTCTATAATTATTACGTCATTATTAGCTTTCGCTATTAAACTAATCCTGTTGCACGAATGTGGTGATACTTCTTGGTGGAATATCTGTTGGGCTTCCACTCGTATAAATACCCATGTACTTTAAATCTTCCTCAGGAACATCAGATGTTCTGTAATACTTCCATGAACGATTCTTATTATTTAGTAATTCAATATTAAGTGGAACATTATTGGCGGTATGATTTATTACCACCGAAACAGTTTTGTTGCTAATTGGATCAACAAACGCGGAGACCATAACACCTTCTAATGTTTGTTCAACAGTTCTTAGATCTGATCGCGATACGGTAACTCGCTGGTAGCCGGGGCGCACAAACCTTGAATAGTTACCCAGGGCCCACAGCATCTTTGAATCAAAGACTCTACCATCTGTAGTGCTCTTGTCAATATAGACTAACCCATCCTTATAATCATAAGGACTAATGGCGAGCCACCAACTCCATGACATAGCATCAGCTACCGTTAAATCAACATGCATAACGCGTGCGCCATATAAGGCTAAGTCCATACCTAGGTCTCTTCCATTGCCAACAATATCAGCATTGTTCTCTAAAGGACAATACTCAGTCATTTCAAAGCCAAGTGTTGAATATTCACCTAGTTTCTGATTCAATTTGCTCCTTGTTTCAACAAAATTTGTTAGCGGCCAGGTAGTAAAATAGCTGTGACCGGCTACTTTTTTTGTAACCCTACTTATGTTTCCGATATAAGTAGACGTATTAGATGGATTGAAGAAGGCATCAACCTGATCATCTCGTCCACTATTCAAATCACCTGAATACAAAAAATTAAGTTGAGCTGCCTCTGGTATCTCAATTAGAGTATTGATATGAGATGAAGCTACTAAATCATTGTTCAAGATTTTCAACATAGCGCTCATTTCGATGTTATTCCAAGGGCTTCCCTCCTGACCCGCTCCATTCCAATCCCATTGAGGTTCGTTGAACGGACTAAGATATCTAAATGAAATTCCATGTGAATTCTTAATTTCATCAAGAGCTCTGATAAGCATGGTAGAAAATTCAGAATAGTTTTCGGATGTGATATTGGCACTTGAACCACCACTGCTATAGGCCTTGCCATTCTTTGTTAGAGATATAGGTGGACTGTTTACAAACGCAATAAATTGATTTACCCCTCTCTCCTTGGCAGCATTTAGAAACCATCGTTGACCAGTATGTGCCTGAGGATTAAATGAGCCATCAAGATTCAAGAAAGATTCGGCTCTACGCCATTCATCTTCAATATCACTGCTGACTCCTTGGTAAGCACTACCAGCACCAAAATTAAAACGCCAACTCGTCAATCCAATTCCCAAAGGGTTATTCTCGTTGTCAGTCGCAAGACTGAATAGCCAATCTGCTATTTGGGTTTTTTTACTCATTGGCCAATTCGAACCTACAAATTGTGTACTCCAGGCATCTGAGGCTCCAAAACCACTAATAGTCTGATGCTTCTCGTTTAGGTGTAGGGTAACTGTAAGAAATTCGTTAGAAGACTTGATTTTAACGTCATCGTTGCATGCAAGTTGAAGAATCAAGAACAAAGAAAAGATCATTGTTTTAACGGGTAAGTTCAAATAAGTTCTCATAAGTTTGAGTTTCGATCGGTGTTATCCGAAATTAATATGCATAGAGCAAGAGTGAAAGAAACGATCTTTCACTCCCATTGAAATGTTTTGTCAGTAACCAGGATTTTGAACAATTTTTCCTTGGGAAAGATCAATCTCTGTTTGAGGTATCGGGAATAGGTAATGGTGCATTTGAAATAGCTGGCCTTTTGTATTCCCCGCATCATAGGGATCGTTATTCTCGTTTAAATTGTAATCCAAAAAATCCTCAATAGCCTCATCCAGAAGCCCCCATCTTTTTAGATCAAAAAATCGGTGACCTTCAAGTGCTAACTCCTTGCGTCTCTCGCTTCGAACGGCATTTAGGATATCACCACTGGTTACATTTGGAAGACCAACCCTTCTTCTTACTTCATTGAGAGAGTTCTGTGCCACGCTTGTTTGTCCATTTTCTGCAGCGGCTTCTGCATGAAGCAGAAGTAAGTCTGCATATCTAAACAGTATATGGTTTAGAGGTGAAGTCACATATTCATTATTGGGTGCCCGATCACTTAACGGTAGGTAGAATTTCCGAGTAGTCCTTCCGGATTCATTCTCAGAAGGATTGGTGTCATATGAGGGATGATCACTATCAACATAATCACCCTGTTTAATTATAGTGTGAACGAGTCTCGGATCACCTGCCATGAACTTTTCAAGGTTACTTGAAGGGCTTGCAAATCCCCATCCGCCATCAGCTCGACTTCGTGTTATAACCGGAAGAGCATTTCCAACACGAAAAACATCATTGTAACTATGTTGAATTTCAAAAATCGACTCTATACCGTTCGGATTGTCAACAGACCATATATTTTTAAAGTCTGATTCCAAGCTATAGGCACCCGAGGTAATCGCTAACTGAGCAAAATCTTGTGCCTCAGGCCAGTTCTTCTGATACGCATGAGCTTTAGCTAAGTAGGCCCAAGCAGCTTCTTTCGTTGCTCGTCCTTGCTCATCTGCCTCTTGAGAATTTCTTGAAGGTAACTTTTCAGCTGCTTCTGTAAGATCGGTTACTATTTGTTGCCAAACATCTTGTTCGGTTGAACGAGGAAGAGTGGCTTCATTTGGAGATAAATTTTTGAGTGGCATAGGAACTCCTCCAAAATTTCTAACTAATTCAAAATAGCTAAACGCTCTTAAAAATTTTGCTTCAGCTATAAACTTATCTTTAAGGTTTTGTGGCGTAGCTCCATTTGGAACATTTTCAATGATAAGGTTGCAACGGGAAATTGTGATGTAAGTATAACGCCACTTTACATCCAACCACTCATTGCCTGGATTAATGTTATAGTTAGCCAAAAAACCAAAATCAGCCTGATCTCCAGCGATACTGTTTCCTTTAAAAGCATCATCTGAACAAACATCTCCAATCAACCAATAAAAATCCATTTGCCACCAATCCTCAGGGCTTAGCGAAGCATAAGCTCCTATTACTGCGTATTCTGATTCAATTTCATCGCTATAATAATTATCAACTGTTTGTACACCTTTAATCGGCTTATCAAGGAAATCTTCGCATGAAGCCAGGCTCATTATCAGTAGAAGTGTTGCAAGTATTTTAATCTTCATAATAGTAGTCTTTAGAACGAAACATTTATACCGCCAGTAAGTATTCTGGGTAGTGGGTAATTGCCCCAATCAACGCCTCGTAGTGTGGCACTCCCACCGATGTCGGGATCCATTCCATCATAATTTGTGATTGTGAATAGATTCTCAACGTTAGCAAATACTACCAGTTTACTAGTTCCAATTTTTTGGCTTACAGAAGCTGGTAATGAATAAGAGAATTGAATGTTCTTAAGCCTTAAGTAAGTTCCATCTTGTATATAGTAATCAGAATATCTGAAATTTTGATTTCGATCATTGTTCAAAATTCTTGGTTGAGAATTTGAAGTTCCGGGTCCACTCCATGCATCACGAAGCAGGCCTGCGTATGAATTATAAGTACCGGAGCCGCTGTGTGTGTAAGCTTTAACTGGGCTCAATAAATCACCTCCAACTTTTCCAGTAAATAAGCCCGACAAGGAGAATCGCTTATATTGCAATCCAAAGTTTACTCCGTAAGTAAACAGTGCTTCAGGATTTCCTATAACTTTTCTATCCAGATCGTTTATCGTTCCATCATTGTTAAGATCGACAAAGCGAAAATCTCCAGGTTGGGCTAATGGTTGTATTTTATTACCATTATTATCTGTATAATTAATAGCCTCGATTCGGGTCTGGAAAATTCCATCTGTGACCCATCCATAAAACGCGCCAGGAGTTCCTCCTACCGTAGTATATCCAAGTAAGTTGAGGCGTTGATCATTACCAGCCCAATACACATCATCTTGACCATTGAGTTCCACCATTTTACTTCTGGAATTTGAAACTGTTAATCCAAGGTTGAATGAAATATCGCTAGAGATAACCTTTGCATATTTTATTTGAAACTCGAATCCCTTCGTTTCCATTTCACCAACATTGGCCCATTGCTGCCCAAAGCCTAAACCTACGTATGACGGAAGCTGCTTGGTCAATAGCATATCCTTAATGCTTCTTTTGTAGATATCAAATGTAAACTCGAGCTGCCCGCTTAACATCGAAAAATCAACACCCAAATTAACATCTTCGATCGTTTCCCAGATCAGGCCATCATTACCGATTGATGCAGGCGCTGTTCCTACTTGGACCGTTTGACCTGGACCTGTGACATAGTATACATTTTGCAAATTTGACTGCCTTGCATCAATAGGAATATCCTGGTTTCCAATCTGCCCCCAGGCAGCTCGGACTTTAAGGAACTCAATCCACGATACATCCTTCAAGAAACCTTCTTCAGACACGGCCCATCCAGCAGAAACGGATGGAAACATTGCCCATTGATTTTCTACAGGAAATTTACTCGAACCATCAACTCGAAAATTTGATTGTAGGAAGTACTTGTCTCGGTAAGCATAATTGATTCTACCCAAGTACGACAATAAACTCCAATCCTCATCTGTTCCTCCTGCCCGAAAGCCTTGTACGGACGCATTCAAATAGCGCAAATCCTTTTTATTACTAGGAAGATTGGTGCCCGATCCGCTTAACGTTCTATGAGTCTCTGCTTCTAACGTAATACCCCCCATCACCTTAAATTCGTGGTCATTAATTTTCTTATCGTAAGTGATGATATTATTAGACACATATTTATAACGATTATTATGCGAACGGTTCACCGAATTTACATTTGACATATCGCTGGGCTCTATATTATAGGTAGGCGAAAAATTATCATTCTCCCAATTGCTATTATAGACACCAAAAAGCAAGTCTGCATGAAGGTTAGGTAGTATTTTGATATTCGCATTTAAATTTCCTACAAACCGACTATAGGATGTGCTTGAAAAATTTCTCGCAAGTACACCTGCTGCATTTGGCACATCGGTTATTGTGGGTGAGAATATACTGAACTCATTCCTTCCTACCTGCTCAAAATCGGGCAAGTAAACGGGTGTAACAGGTTCGAGACGGAGCAAATCGCCAACCAAATTAGGTCCATTTTTATACTTTGAATTTGAAAAACTAATGGACGATCCCAGCTTAAACCAAGGGGCAAGATTGAAATTTGAGTTTAACCGATAGGTTAGTCGATCATAACCTCCGCCTTTAACAATACCATCTTGACTGAAATATCCTAAGCTACTGGAAATTTGCATGTCTTCACTACCTCGGCTAACGCTAATCAAATAATCCTGAATGGGTGCAACTTGAGTTAACTCATTCCACCAATCTGTTCCTGAACCTAGTGTTTCAGGATTTGGATATGGAAGTGTTGAGTTCTCATTTTGTGCTACTGCGTTCCTGATTTTGGCGTATTCCGTTGCATTTGCCATCTGAGGTTTTTTGGCAACTGTCTGAACTCCATACTTGGCATTAAACTCAATTCTTGTTATACCCTCCTTTGCTTGTTTCGTTGTTACGATAATGACGCCATTGGAACCACGCGAACCATATATGGATGCCGCAGAGGCATCTTTAAGTACCTGAACGCTTTCAATATCTTTTGGATTTAAAAATTCAATGTCCTCTACAGGGTTTCCATCAACAACAAAAATTGGCGCAGTCGATGTGCTAATGGTTGAAATACCACGCACCAGCAACGTTGCACCGGAACCAGGTGCACCTCCATTGGAGGTAACCTGCGTTCCTGGAACAATACCAGCTAACATTTCTTGTAATGATCCAGCCGTTCGTGTAGCGAAGTCTTCTGACTTGGCCACAGATATGGCGCCAGTTATTTCTTTTTTCATAGTGGTTCCATAACCAACCACCACAATTTCTTCAAGAGTAGAAACAGCGGGTACCAGTACTATGTTTATTACATCTCTTTTTCCAATAGCTTCTTTGATGGTTTCATAACCAATGAAAGAAAAAATCAGGATGTCGGTATCTTTTACAGAAATGGAATACTTACCATCAGCATCCGTTACTACGCCTTCCATTGTTCCCTCCACCAGTATGTTAACCCCAGGAATACTTGCGCCATCGTCTTTACTTGTGACTTTCCCTTTGACTAGCCGCTGTGCATAGGAACTTGTTGCTATAAAAACGAATGTCAATATCATTAAAATTATCTTCCTCATATTCTGTACATTAGAATGGAACCCGTAATTCATTTTACTCTTATTCTTTCCAAATTACAGCTCGCTTCAAGAAGTAGTCGAAATACACTGTATAGCTGCCACCTTGATTGACGAACTTTAAGTCTGCTGTTCCATCACCAGATTTAGTGACTTTCCAGTTAACAGGAGCTAGTATTTGCCATCCACCAGAATTTAAATCATTATCAACTAGATAATTCTCATCAAATCCAACATCAATTGGAGACCATCCTGTGTTCTGCCCAATAAATTTTAGCGCTACGTCATTAGAAAATACTAACCCTTCTGCAAGAAATTGCCACTCACCTAATCCAGAAGGGTTAGCAGTCATTGGAATCGCCTCAGAAGGGTTCCAATTAAGGTTTGGGTAACCAGTAAACCCACTACCAACGATGAACATTTGGGTTGGCGCAGTTCCTGATGGAATAATTTCTTCGAAGGTATAAGTCCTTTTATTGGGATTAAATCGAACTTTATAATAAGCAGGTTTCTTTCCTAAATCTGGCAATATAATAGGCTCACTATTTTCAGAATTTTGTATCGGTGAGTTTGCCACTGAGTTATCAACCACGCCCCAGTTATCGCCTTCCCAGCCATTCTGGCCTAAAAATTTAAGTTCATTAAAACCAGCCCTTGAAGGTAGTAAAATTTCGAACCAACCTGGATTAGCGGCATCCTTTTGCATTTCATAAAACTTTCCTTCTGGGGTATCCCATCCCTTAAAAAGTACTCCCCCACCGACCCAAATAGCTTCGTAGTTGGCAAAGTCGGCAACTTCTACATCAACAATGGATTCTACTGACTTATTAAACTTATTCTTAACGGTTATGGTAACTTGATATTCACCAATGGCAGTTTCCATAGGTATTTCAAATTCATAGTCAAGTTCATAAGACTTTGGTTTATCAGGTAGTTCAATTGTTTTATCGAGTAACAAGTCTGCGTTCAATAGGTGTATCGAGATTATTCCGTTTTCATCCGTAGCCGTTCCTTCAAACGTTATTTTTCCACCAGGAGCTCCAGCCAAGGGGGTAGTGAATGTCCCGGTTGGTGGTGGGCCAGTTGGCTCATCCTCACTACAACCTGCGAAAAAAGTAGCACTTAATAGTAGCAAGACTATCGCTTGCCAAGAATTAGTAATCTTGAAATTCATAGTTATACCTTTTAGTTTTACGCTACAAATGTATTTGCTAAGCAACCCCATATTTGGGGGTTATTGTGTCCAATCTTGTGGGGGAAATTGTCCAAAAACGTAATTTCAAACGATTTAACGGCCGAAAAATGGAAAATCTGCCATTGAACTGAATTATGTACCTTTCTTTCTCTGGTAGTCAGAAGGCAGGATGTGGAACTGTTCTTTAAAACATTGTCTGAAATATTTCAGGTCGGTAAATCCAAGGGAGAAGGCTATTTCTGAGACGGTCATTGTCGTATTTGAACTCAATAGTTCGGCTGCCTTTTTAATTCTAACAGACCGTGCAAATTGGTTGATGGACATACCGGTTAAAGACTTAATTTTTCGATACAAAGAAGTTCTGCTGTAACCCAGAGCATGTGCAAGGGCTGGAACGCTTGGTTCCTCATTTTCAAGGTTTTCAAGGATCAAACTCTCAACCTTTAGCAAAAACTTATACTCGTCATTTTGATCAATACTTACTTTTTGATCCACACTAATTTCAGAATCAAGTAAGTTTTTAAATAATAATTTTAGCTTCTTACGACTATCTATTAGATTGTTTACCCGAGTAATGAGTAGCTCCGACAAAAAGGGTTTCGTAATATAGTCATCAGCACCTTTTGAGTACCCCTCAATAATAGATTCATTTCCCTCTTTAGCTGTAAGTAAAATAATTGGAATGTGACTAGTCTCATCGTGCTGCTTTAGAATTCCACAAAGTTCAACCCCTGACAATTTCGGCATCATAATATCAGAAATCACTAAATCAGGTATGTATTTATTAATCAGTGTTAATGCTTCATGCCCATCGTATGCCGATAATACCGTGTATTCTTTTTTAAGTATACTTTGCAAGTAATTAACAATATCCGGGTTATCGTCAGCTACAACAATTATGCGGTCATTTACATTCTTAATAATACCTCCATCCGCATCTAATGGTAGTTCCTCAAAATCTTCATGGTCTTTCTCTTTCTGGTCAGGTATAAATCTAACATCCGCCCTATTTTCATATTTTGATTTCTCAATGGGTAACGTAATTTTAAAAATAGCGCCTTCTCCTTCTCTACTCTCGGCCGTAATTCGGCCAGCGTGACTCTCTACTAAACTTTTGCATAATGACAATCCAATACCTGTACCGCCAATACCGGCCGAATTTTTACCTTGGTAAAAAGGTGAGAATATTCTCTTTATGTCATCTTTATGTATTCCTATCCCATCGTCTTGAATTACCAAATTCAAGCTTCCATTTGAATAATTCTGACTAACCCAGATATTCCCGTACTCCCTGGTATATTTAAGTGCGTTCGATAAAATGTTATTGAGGACGATTTGAAGTCGCTCAATATCAATCCATCCCATTGCCTCCTGTACGGAATTCAGGTGTATTTGCACATGTTTGTTATTTGCGTGGTACTGAAAGGACTCAACTTCTTCTTGTAGTAATATATTTATGTCATGAAGTCCAATGTTTAATGTTATTTTCTCTGTTTCTACTTTTCTAAATTCTAGCAGTCGATTGACCATTTTTTTTAATGCTTTGGCGTTTCGATCCACCAGTATCAGTAATTCGTTCACTGCCTCTTGGTGAGAATAATTTCGAATCAGATCACTAATCGGTCCCACAATAAGCGTAAGCGGTGTTCTTAATTCGTGGGCAAAATTTGTAAAGAACCTCAATTTATGTTGGATCGCTTGGTGCTCTTGAAGCCTTAACTGCTTTTCGTAGATTAGTCGCTGTCGCAGATCAATCTGTTTATTATTAAAGCGAATCAGGCCCACAATTATTAAAATGATAACAATAACATAACTGAAATAGGCGTAGTAGGTACGCCACCAGGGCGGAGAGATAATAATTATCAGCTTACTTTCCATCCCCACTTGTGAACCATCCACTGCACGTAACTTGAGTATATATTTTCCAGCAGGGATACCTCTATATATCATATTATTGTTAGACGAAGGATCGGTCCAATCCTTATCAAAATTTTCTAACTTGGATTGAACAAGCCATTTCGTGCTAAAGGGATAGTTGATTGGCGAAAATGATATCTGAAAAAAATTCTCATCATGATCCAGGTGAACTTCATTCGCGAAACTCCTGGCCGGCCAATCAGTCATATCTTTGTTTTCATGCAATATCTTAAATGCTTTTACCTTCACTATTGGTATGCTTGGTGGTGACTTAAACTGGCTTGGATCAAAAATATTAACGCCTGCGATGCCGCCTAAAACAATGTGTCTACTTTGGGTAATAATTCCTGAGTTATCGTTAAACTTATTTGAAATAAAATTAGACTGCGAATGAAAATTAGTAAAGGTCTTAGTAACGATATCAAATGATGAAACACCGTTATTTGTTGTTATCCATAATTTTCCAATGCCGTCAGGAACAATAGCGTGAACAGTATTATTGACTAATCCTCTCTCTTCGTCATAAATAGTAAATTCATTATTAGTAATATTAAATTGAACCAGGCCCGAATACTTGGTTCCAAGCCACAGAGTGTTATCTTGTTTAAATAAACAATGGATGATGGGTGTAAAAGGCTCATCCTTTTGACTCCAGTTAAACTGAACGACCTCTTTTGTGCTTCTACTATACTTGATTAGTCCATTACCAAAAGTTCCAAGCCAGAGGCTAATGTCATCGCCCTCACAAATAGACCTAACGTCATAACTCTCAGTTCCAACTAGTTGTTCAAAAACATCCTCGCTACTACGGTATTGATATACTCCGGTTCCATTTGTGCCAAGTAGTATAGTGCCGTCCATTTGTTCAAAAATGTATCGGATATCTTTAGAGCGTCCTGAAATTTGATAATCATGAAGGTTTCCATTTGAATCATATCGCATCACACCACCTTTGTAGGTGCCAATCCATAGATTTTTATTACGGTCATGGATCAAACTTAGAATGGCCTTATCTGTGAGTTCATTGTTTTTTTTAAAGGTCGTAATTTTTCTACTCACTAAATCAAGAATATCAATACCCTCACCATCTGTGCCAAGCCATATTAATCCTGACTTATCTTGAGAAATTCCCCATACATTGGTCATCGACAATTTGCCAATTGCTGAGGGTTTGTCTGATAAGGATATTACGTTCTCCGTATTAGGGTTATATACGTCTATTCCACCATTGTGAGTGCCTAGCCAGATATTTTGATCGTTGTCCTTAAAAATTACACTAACAGTTCTGCTGGAAAGCCCGTTTGAGGAATTTGACTTTATAAATTGTTCTGCCTTGAACGAGGTATAGTTAGTGAGCAACTCCAGTAGACTAATTTTCAACAATCCACTGTTTCTAGTACCTAACCATATCACACCTTCATCAACTAAAATGGAAAGAAACTCATCATCTGGGAGATTTGTATTTTGTTCATGCCCAAAGAACTTTGGTGCTTTATTATTATGTTCAATCAGTAGTAATCCATAATTAGTGGTTACCCATAAGTTCAATTGTGCATCTTTAAAAATTGAAGTCACGCGGTAATTATCTTTTTCCCCTATTGGTATTCTGGAACAGAATCGTGTCGATTGATTAAATCTATAAAGTCCATCTTGCCAAGTGCCAAAATAATAAAGTGAGTCATCCATAAACTCAACTGCCGTTATCTGTTGCGACTCCAACGGATAATTTAACTCATTCTTACTGGTAAGTAATTCAAAGCGTCCTTCCTGATAAAGCGATGCACCCGCACCAAATGTCCCAATAAGGAACTTATTTTTAACGCTGGCTATAGAGGTTACACTTCTATAGTTAAGCCCATCCGGAGAAGTCGATGGAAGAATACGGTTAAATAATCCATTAGAATAATCATATATGGCTATACCATAATCCGTAAGCACCCAGACGTTGTTTTTGGTATCCACATATATAGATTGAACATTGTTATTAGGAATTGTATTGCTATTGCCCTTGATTCTTCTGAATGATTCAAATTCTTTGCCATCATATCTAAACAATCCATCTTCAGTACCAATCCAAATAAATCCTAGAGTGTCTTGAGCAATATCATTGATTGTGTTATTTGTTAGTCCAACTGTTTCGTTTAATCGGGCAAAGCTTATCGTTGTTTGTGCACTCAGTGGTTTTAATGCTGTACATATTAAAACTACAAATAGTGAAAATCTAACTAGAGGAAAATCCCATCTCATCATGTAACTTATTGATGCTTATTTAATTTACTCAAACAGGTAATTATTTAATTATATATTCTATGCGCAATGCTACGCACAATTAGGGACAAGTAATAAAATATTAAAATATTGATAACATAAATTTTTGGTTTGATTAGTTCGTAAGTCAGCAACCCGGCTTATCCGTTACAAGTCCTTGGAGTTTATTTCAATTAAACATATAGACTTCTTTCCCAATTGCTTTTGCCAAGGCAGTAGCAACACACATCGTGCAGGCCACACATGCCAGCGCTAAGATGAAAGCCTCCCCAAAGACTGCCTATTCTCTGCTATGCGGGTGGTTTGTGGCCCTGGGAATATGCCACCAGATCGATACAGACAAACGTAGTTGATTAAAAAATCTCTGCCACAAATTGAAAGCTTTCGTTATAACGATTTCTCATCATGGGCATGGGGCGATCAAACTTTATATCGGGCTTGATCTCTACAATGGTAAATACCTGCCCTCCGATGGGTGGATTTTTAGGATCAAAGGAAATGCCTTCGGTATCAGTGATAACTTCTTGCGGGAAGAAATAAATACGGGCTCCCACGGCAGGATCGGACATCGATATCTGGTCGGTATAGCGCACAATAACTTGTATGATCTTTCCATTGTGTTCAGGAGTAAACGCGCTTGGGTTACCGCCATTTCTTTCGGCTACAACGGGTGCTGCCATCGGCTGCTGACCATTTATATTAATCATGGCCCATTGTGCACTCCACCAACCTAAGTCAATTGGACCAGCCTCTAACACACCGGATTGGTTATGGACAGCCACATCGGGCTTCCAGCGATTGCGTATTCTTACATGTGTGGTGCCTGCCACCGGTTCCAGTGCCCATTGTGCACTCCACCAGCCGGGTTGAATGTCGCCACAGTCCAGCATACCGTTTTGTATGTGCAGGTACTGGTTCCGCCACACGTTCCGAATTTGATAATAGCCCGTTCCGGTTACCGGCACCATTACCCATTGGGCACTTAACCAGCCGGCCGCAATGGTTCCGGCTGAAGGCTTTGGCTGCTCTACATGAATATATTCATTGGGCTTCCATCGATTCTGAAATTGGTACGTTTCCTGTGCCAGTATTGAAGTGCAGTTCAACAGCAACACGAGAGCAACAGATAAAATGGTCGAGCGCATGGTCTTTGAGTTTGAGTAGGCCGTAAACATACCTTGTTTTTTCTTGTTACCGATTCGATTTTCAATATTTCACGATCGGCTTTTTATCATTTTAATAAACTGATTCCTTTTAAATCTCAGGTCACACATCAATTCACTAACAAAAAGTGCTGTTCAAACTGCCAACCCTGTAAATCGCTTACAACCCCTACCAATAACCTACTTCACCCTGTACTCCCCAAACCCGATTGTGCCCGCACAGTCAGTTTTGAGGTTTTGGGTCTTGCCGGAGAGCACAAAGTCGCAGATGATGTTTTCCACGCAGTTGCGCATGCCGTCAAACGAGTGGCTGCCGGCATCCACCACCACGTGCCGGCCGTTGGGAAAGTACTTCAACACCTCTTCTCCATAAACTGGTGGTGTGGCCGCATCGCGGTTGCCGGAGATCAGGAGCACGGGAGTGTTCTGCCGGGAAACCTTCATCGGCTTTGTCTGGCTGCGCTTCGGATTCCAGATGGCGCAGGATGTTATAATCCGATTGATCCAGTAGTCGCCCAGGAAGGTGTTGGCTTGCCCGGCTGCCGGTAGTTGCACCAATGCCGGATAATCTTCAAAACACAAGACACATAACGTCATACCATCATACACCCCTTTCCGATACGACTTCTTAATGGCCAACATCGCGCTGGCGAGCGGCTCATGATTGCCCTGATTAAACTGCGTAATCCAAAACGGAACATTGCGCGTAGTGGAAGGCGACATCAGCAACACACGCAGGTTCAGCGCCACAATGTCTTTGGTTAAGGTGATGGTATCGCGGTGGTTGGTTTCCGGGTTGAGGAGCGAGACCTGCACCGGAAACCGGGCAAAAAAAGTTTGCCACTCCCCTGCCAGGTTAGGGTATGTGGAATGGCATGTTTCGTTTTGTTGGCAATCGGCCAGCAGAAGATCCAGACTGCGTTGGGCATCGGCAGCAAAATCGCGCGGAATCACCAAACCGGGCGGCACCAAACCTTTTAGCGTGGCCGTGCGCACCTGCTTTGGATAAGCATTGATGTACGCCAGCGCCACGCGTGTGCCATACGAAGTTCCGTAGAGGTTGATTTGTGGATAGCCCATCGCCTTCCGAATGTATTCCAGATCGGCAATGGCGTTGCGCGTGCCATAGCAGCTCAGGTTGTTTTCCTGTGCCAGCGAACTGCGACTTTGTTGGAGGGTAACGGGATTGGTAAAGTCATCCTCGAAATAAGCCTGCAGACGGTTCTAGGTGCAAGACAAACGCAAGGCATTGGATTTACCTGTTCCGCGCTGGTCGATGAACACGAGATCGCTCCGTTGATTGATGGGTTGCAAAATATCTGCGAAGAAGCCAACCAGATCCGTGGCGGCTTGTCCCGGGCCGCCCATGATGATAAACATGGGTTCCGCTTTGTTCGTGGTCTGCCGGGCAGGCATCACTTCGATGTGGATGGAAATTTGGCGGCCCCGGTTTTTCTGGTTGTCTTCAAACACGCGCACCTGGCCGCCCAACGTTTCCTTGGGTTTGCCTTCTTCGTTCACCGGCAGGAAAGTCACCTGCCCGATGGAGGTGGGCTGGCCCAGTGCGGTGACGGAAGCGAGTAAAAGAACACCGATTGTTTTCACGGTTTTAGTTTTTGGGTTTCATCTTCTGTTTTTCAGCGAGTGTGCAACAATAGATGCTAGTGGGTTCGCCCTTCCACAATCTTGTCGTACTCACGATCATTGGGCTCCCACAGTTCTATTTTATTTCCTTCCAGATCGAGGATGTGTACAAACTTGCCGTACTCCACCGTTTCAATCTTATCCACCACGGTAACTCCCGCTTTCGTCAACTCCCCTACCAGCCACTCCAGATTTTCCACGCGGTAATTGATCATGAAGGGTTGATCAAAATGAGTTGACTTTTCACTGAAAGGGCTCCACTGGGTGAACCCTTTTTGGGTGGAATCGCCTGCCTGGCGCCATTCAAAATTGGTGCCCCATTGATCGGTTTTCAATCCTAAATGGGACTTGTACCAATCCTTCATCTTATCGGGGTTTTTGCACTTGAAGAAAATGCCACCAATGCCTGTTACTTTTTTCATTGTTCTGTCGGTAAGTTGTTTTTGAATAATGTTGTTTGTCGCCAGGCCAAGTCCGAATACCATCGCAAAGGCCATGAGCAAATAAGCGTGTCGCATAGCATAGTTTTTCAGCAAAGATGGACCGCATAGCCCTTGGATAATTGTAAAAAATTAACCCTCCCATGAAATGAAATTGGGCGCGGTGTTGTCAACCCTGCTACGCACGACATAGTTGGCATACTGACTGGGTGTGAGCCCGGTGAACGCCTTGAACGAATGAATAAAATGTGATTGATCAAAAAAGTGAAGCCGGTGGGCTAACTCTGTTAAAACAAGTTTCGGATTCTTTGCCAAACTGGCAAGCGCCTGATTGACGGACTGAATTTGCATGTATTTCATGGGCGTTACACCTACATGTTTTTCATACGACTGAATGAGCGTTTTGTTAGAAACGGACAGGTACTGGCATATTTCTTTCACTGAACCCCGGGCTGTGCCGGGCTGTTGAAAAAGCCGGATGGATTCATCCACGTAGTTTGGTAAGCTTTCTGATTTCAAATGGCGGATCAAATAATCCTGCATCAAAAGGATTTTAGCTTTGGGTTGTATCGGTTGTTGCAAACGCTCCAACAAACTTTTGAACGAAGCATCAAAGACCAACGTGGCATCCACAAACGTATTTTCGAACTCACCCGCTGGATACTTCGTGAAGGCCTTTAAACCGTGGGGTTTAAACAGCACACCCATCATTTCGTGTTTCCCCCGGCTTTCTGAGATTGTGGGCATAGTTTGTATGCCGCTTATCCAGGCCGATGTATGATCTGGCAATAGGTCACGACCCTGATTTCGCGAACTGACATAGTAATCGGATAAGTTAAAAACGAGTTCGTGATAAAGTAAGGGAAGTGTGAGCGTTCGGTTATTGAAATGATCGGCCTGGCAATACCAGAACTTCTCTATGTAGCGCCTCAGAGGGGGTGTCGGAATTTGCTCCAAGTACTGCATGGGCAGGATGTTGATTGCTGGTTGTCCAGAAGACTCATACAAAGATGCAAAATTTCATGGTGTTGATTTATGGAAACAATCGTAATCCGTTCATACCAGATCGGTTTCTTCCAATTGAAAGATAAGTTCCACCGCAGTACCAAATTCTTTGGCCATGCGGAGCGCGAGCACTGTTGACGGCACAAACTTGCCGGCTTCGATAGCATGGATGGCTTGCCGCGATACTCCGATTTTCTCCGCCAGTTCGGCTTGCGTCCAGTTCTTTTTGGCGCGCTCGACCTTAATCGTGTTCTTCATGATCGATATGGTATTTGCGTCTCGAAATAAACAGCCCGATGAAATAATAGGCTACAAAAACAGGTACCAGAAAACGATAATCCCAGTCTTCCTGCTTTAGTACTATGGCCAAATCAAGCAGGCCTAATGTCATAATGGTAAGCAGTGCAAGCCCGAAGGCTACTACGGCCGCTTCCATTTGAATTTTAATCTGCACCTCGTCCATAAAGTACACGCTTCGATAGAACTTGTACAGAAACAGTGCAAAGGCGATCACTGGTACGATAGTGAGCATAACGCCAACTGCTTGTGACAACGACAATGCTTTCATTGCCCCCAGGCTACCGATATAGCTGATCGCCCAAATAAGGGCATACACCGGAACACGGTCGGATAAGTGTTTTTTTGATTTTTCCATGGTTTGTTGATTTGATGGATCAAATGTAAGTGTATATATTACATAAAGTCAAGTATAATTTACTTTAAGTTATATATAATTGTCATTTTATAGCCATAAACAAGTTTCAATTCAGCTCGTTTGAAATATTTTTACTACAAATATTGTAGATATAAAATCAAATACTACATTTGTTGTAAATATGATAAGCGATGGGAGAATTTGAAGAACTGGTTCTGTTGATTGTGGCCCTCATGAACGGCAAAGCGTATGGCATCAGCATCATTGAAGAACTCGAAAAACGTACTGACCGGTCTGCCGCTATTGGTGCTGTGCAGACGGTACTCAAGCGAATGGAAGACAAGGGCCTGGTAACCTCAGAATTTGGAGAAGCCACCAGCGAACGTGGGGGCAGACGCAAGCGCTACTATCAGATCACTGCTAAAGGTCAAAAAACACTAGCCCAAAACAGAGCCATGCGCAACGAGCTATGGGAGGCCATACCCAAACTTGGATGGAACTATGGGATCGTTTGAAAACAAACCACCTTCCTGGGCCATGGCTCTTTTACGCTTGATGGTCCACCCGGAGTTTCATGAGGAAATTCAAGGTGACTTGCTCGAAAAGTACCATTCTGATTTGCAAAAAGTTGGACAGAAAACTGCGCGAAGACAATTGTACACCCATCTGCTTTCCATGTTAAAACCAATTTTAATTTTCAACCTCAACCGCATGTATATGAATCCCAAAAACTGGTTAACCTTGGCACTTACTGCATTTGTTATCCTACTGGCTTCCGTGGCTCCTTTCCTATCCGGATCTTCCAGCAATGTATTGTATGCTATCTCCCAATTTGCCCAAACCCTGGGGTACACAGGATTGATTTTTATACCGATAGCCCTGGTCTGGCTCATCATCGAATTCCGAAACAAGAAAGGGCAATCGCTTAACCGATGGACCAATGGATACTATTTTTCATGGCTCGCGCTGATACCAGTACTCATATTTGTACCCGTTCAACTCATTTTGACATTGGTTCGCGATCAGCCTCTTAACCTCTGGCCCTTTGCCATCATGTTACTGATGGTTGCCTTTCTGGTGTATCGGATTCAGAAGCTAAAGAAAAAAACAGCGTACAAGTTTAACCCAGTACCATTATATCTTCTTGTTATACCCGTGATCGCTCTGGCTACTTCACAATGGGCGGTGGAAGGTGCAGCGGCCATAAGCCGAAAAGCAGCTATTTCGAAAACCGAACCGTTGATTGCGGCCATCGAAAAATACAACGCTGAACATGGCGACTATCCGAGTGATCTAAATGCATTGAGGGATGCATACAGGGGTGAATTGCCAACACTGGATAGTAAAAACAAATTGACCTATGAGTACCGGAAGGGAAACCATTCCTTTCAACTCCGCTTTGAACGACTTTGGCATTGGAATGCCACTGAAGTGGTGGTGTACTCCAATTCCGGGTTACCGGACATCAAAGGCAACTACGAAAACCACCCTGCCGGCCACCCGAACTGGTGGTATTATTTAGCGGACTGACATAACACCTTAGCATGAAGCTTATTCTTGGTTTCATAGTCATCCTCGTTTTGGCTACTGCAGCCATGATCTCACCTTTCCTGCCGGGCAGCACCGATCCGGTTTCGGGCCCCCTTGCCATGGTCGTGCAGGTGTATAGTGGACTGGGATCAATTTCTACCGTAACGGGGTGCCTTTTGCTAATCTCGAGCAAATCAAAAGTGTTATTCCGGATTCATGTTTATGCAGCTCTTTGCTTGTTCATTGTTATTACGCTGGCAACATTCTTTGCTGTAAGCAAACTTTTAGGCGTTGGGCTTTTGATAGCCACTACCGCTTTCGCAAGATTTGTTTTAAGAGAAAGAGAATTCGATTATAAAATGAACTGGATTGTATGCTCTACATTTCTGCCTGCTGTACTATTGATCATTCAGCTTTTGGTAGGCCCTTCGTTAACCCGCTATAGTCGGCATCGTGCTATAGAAAATGCTTCTGAACTCATCAATGAAATTGAGCGATACAAAGAGAAGACCAGCACCTATCCGTACACATTAAATGCAGTTTGGAAGGACTACTATCCGGATGTAGCCGGAGTAGAGAAGTATCACTATAGCTACGACAGCAGCACTTACCACATCTATTTTGAGCAGCCACGGTTTTTCTTCGACCAATTTGGAACGCGAGAGATCGTAGTCTACAATCCGATAGATGAGCATCTGATCGTTAGCCATGCCTCGTGGCATATGTTACTCGGGCGCGCGCAGGTACGAAATACCCCTGGTTGGTATACTGTCCGTGAGGCCGGGCTGCCACACTGGAAGTACTTTTGGTTTGATTGAGCGATACAATAGAAAGTGTCTGAATCCGAACACCATCGTTCGAATAGGAACAATAATTCATTCAAAATAGGCTAAATTCAAGTATAAACTTCACATTTCTTGACTGGCACAATGATTGGCCACAAACCTGACCATGCTGCATAACTACTACACCCTGGCGCTGAGATTCCTAGCTAAAAGCAAAGTGCACACGCTCATTAATGTATTCGGATTGGTGATCGGCTTTACCTGTTTCATCCTGATTTCCCTTTATATCACCGATGAACTCACGTATGATACCTCACCGAATGCCGACCGACTTTACAGAGTAGTCCATACGGCACCCGAAAATTACCCGTGGTTAAAAGGCATGCCGCAGATGCCTGAACAAATGACGAGTGAAATACCGGAGATAGAAAACTTTTCAAGACTCATGTTTGTGAAGGGGCTGGTTCAGGCCGATCAAAAAATCTTTGAAGAAGATAAGGTACTTTTCACTGACCCCTCATTCTTTTCCCTCTTTCCATTTGATTTTGTCAAAGGTGAGTATTCTTTTCAGCATGAAAACTCCGTATTGATTACACAAAGCACCGCAACCCGTTATTTTGGTTCTGAAGATCCCATTGGAAAGACCATAGAATTTACGCTTGATCGGGACACCAGCCGCACTGCTTACACAGTGAGTGGGGTACTCAACGATTTACCCTCGAATATCCATTTTCATTTTGATTTTCTGTTGCCCTACCGTGAGAATATGGTTTATCAAAGCAATGTGGGTGTTTACGTGTATTTTTTACTAAAGCCTGGAGCCACATCGGATGCAGTAGAGTCAAAATTTGTAACACTAAATGCCCAACATCACCAGGCGTGGGGAACTGACATATCTCAAAACATGATCCTCCAACCGATCAAGTCTATTCATCTGGAGTCTCATTATGGAGAAGAAATCGAAGTGAACGGAAACAAACAGACCGTTTATATATTGGGTTTTACAGCCTTCCTGATTTTGACGGTCGGCCTCATCAACTTCATCAATATTTCGCTGGCGCGCAGCATTAAGCGGGGTAAAGAAGTGGGTATTCGAAAAGTGTTGGGTGCGCAGCGGAAACAGGTTTTCACGCAATTTCTTCTGGAGTCGCTGGCGATGCTGGTGATAGCTGCCATCATTTCACTGGCTGTCACCCAGTTGATGTTACCTGCATTTAATGCATTTACACAGAAAACCATGAACCCCAACTTCGTTGAGTTTCTGCCGTTACTGACTGCCGCTATTTTGTTCTCCGGCTTGTTGGCCAGCGCCTACCCTGCCCTTCTCCTTTCTGGTGTGCTGCCGGCCATTGTGCTGAAAGACGCATCCAATTTGAAATTTTTACAAGGTGCCAAACTCCGCAGTGTGCTGCTGGTGGCGCAATTCTCCATCGCCATCGCATTGCTCATGGCCACGCTCACCATCTGGCAACAATTGAATTACATTCAGTCCAAAGACCTGGGATTTAATAAGGAGCAAGTGATTATCCTCCACATCGATAATCCTGAATTACAGCGCAACTATTCAGTTATCACGCAACAATTCAGGCAGCTCCCAGGGATATTACAAGTGGCAGCATCGGGTTCTGTTCCGGGACAGGATTTTCCCGGATGGCCATATCAACTTCCAGCGACCAGCAGCCCGACCGGTGAGGATATGGGTATTGGTACGAGCACACTTTTTGTTGACGAGGCCTACCTCAGCCTCATGAATATTTCTATCATTAAAGGCAGGGGATTCACTTCAGAAAATTCTATTTCTGACAGTCGGCACGGCATCATAGTAAACGAATCGTTCCTGCGCGAGTACGGCTGGGATTTAGAAAATTCCCTCGCCAAGCGAATACAATATTTTGATCCGGCAGTCCGCGCATTTGCCGACAGCAGGGTAATTGGCGTAGTGCGAGATTTTCATTTCCAATCCTTTCGCTCGAAGATTGAGCCGCTCGTGATCAGGTTACGGAATCCTGAAAACAATAGTGGTCGTTCCTCTTTGGCCATCACGTCTGTTTCACTTAAAGTGACGGGTAATAATTTGCAACGACTGATAAATGACCTAAAGCAAACATGGAAGAATCTTGACCCGGTGTATCCATTTGATTTTGAATTTCTGGATGCAAAAATTCAGAAGCATTATGAAGCCGATGAGCGCTTTGGTAAGTTGTTTATCACGTTTTCGATGATTTCAATCATCATTACCTGTCTGGGTCTTTTCGGCATATCCCTGCTCACGATGGAGCAACGAACCAAGGAAATCGGCATCCGAAAAATACTGGGTGCATCGACCAAAAATCTGATCGCGTTGCTGACCAGTCAGTTTGTAAAACTGTTGGCAGTATCCGTGGTGGTGGCGGCACCACTAGGCTATTGGGCGATGCATCGTTGGTTATCTGATTTTGCGTACCGGATCAATATATCCGTGATGGTAATTATAAGCGCTTCGATCATCGTGACACTGGTTGCCATCGTTACCGTAGGCATGCAGGCGCTGAAAGCGGCCAATGATAATCCGGTGGATTCTTTGCGGTCGGAGTGATGTTTTTTGGCATTGCCTACAGCACAGGCTATCCGCTTCATTCTTTTTGCCCTTAAGAGATTATTCAATACTTCTTTGGGTGTGGCTCAAAAGTATTTCCGCGCAGCATCAACACACATTGTGAAGGCCACATCACTTGGTGTCACTTTATTCTTTTATAAATTTGGAATGGTAGTAACCGTTGGCCGTGTGAACTCTGATCACGTAAATGCCAGCTGAATAGTCGCGTGCGTTAAGAACCAGAGTGGCCTTTGTGGTTTGAGTTGACTCTAGCACAAGACCGGTCAGGCTCCAGATACTTACGTCCTTTTGGCCAGTACCAGGCAGTTGGACAACAAATTCTTTTTTTACCGGATTAGGCGTCACGGTTATTTCATTTTTGGTAAAATTTACTAATTCTTCAGCTCCTGTGATTACACTCGTAGCGTCTATCCTTGCAATACGGTTTCTCCCTATGTCATTATAACCTGTAAAATTTCCTCCAATCAGCACCTTTCCGTCAGGCTGGTTGGCAATGCAATAGATTCCAATATTTGCCCCTGTTCCCGGGTTGAATGTGCCGTCCAGGCTGCCATCAGAATTTAACCGAGCAATCCGAATTCTTGCCGTACCGTTGTAGCTGGTAAAAAATCCTCCAATCAGAACCTTGCCATCCGGCTGGTAGGCAATGGAAGCAATGCTACCATTCGCCCCGGTTCCCGGGTTGAATGTGTCATCCAGACTGCCATCAGAATTTAACCGGGCCAAACCATTTCTTCTAGTACCGTTATAGCTGCTGAACGACCCGACAATTAACACTTTGCCGTCCGGCTGGTAGGCAATGGAGGCAATTGTACCATTCGCCCCGGTTCCCGGAAACGGGTTGAATGTGCCGTCCAGGCTGCCATTGGAATTTAATCGGGCTATATTATTGCTTGTCGAACCGTTGTATCTGCTAAAAGTTCCGCCAATCAGTACTTTGCCATCCGGTTGGTAGATAATTGAATAGATATGTATTATATCATTTTCTACTGTTCCTGGATTGAATGTGTTGTCCAGCGTCCCATTGGAATTCAACCGGGCAATCCGATTTCTTGCCGTACCGTTGTAGCTGATGAGATTTCCTCCTATCAGCACCTTGCCATCCGACTGGTACGTAATGGAAGATATATAATGCAATATAACATCTACCCCGGTTCCTATGTTGAATGTGCCATCCAGGGTACCATCGGAATTTAACCTTGCAATCCGATTTCTGGCCGTACCATTGTAGCTGTAGAAATTTCCTCCGATCAGCACCTTGCCATCCGGCTGGTGGGCAACAGAATAGATCGCGCTATCTGCGCCCGTTCCCGGGTTGAATGTGTTGTCCAGGCTGCCATCAGAATTTAGCCTGGCAATCCGATTTCTTGCCATACCATTGTAGGTAGTGAAATTTCCTGCGATCAGCACCTTGTCATCCGGCTGGTAGGCTATAGACTTTATGTAATCATTTGCACCCATTATCGGGTTGAATGTGCCATCCAGACTGCCATCAGAATTTAACCGGGCAATCTGATATCTTGCTGTACCGTTGTAGCTACTTAACCACCCGCCAATTAATACCTTGCCATCCGGCTGGTAGGCCATGGAATAGATTGCGCCATCTGCCCGCGTTCCCGGGTTGAATGTGCCGTCCAGGCTGCCATCGGAGTTTAGCCGGGCTATATTTTTTCTTCCGGTACCATTGTAGTCGGCAAACAACCCACCAATTAAAACCTTACCGTCCGGCTGGTAGGCAATGGACCGTATGCCATTATCTGCCCCCGATCCCGGGTTGAATGTGCTGTCCAGGCTGCCATCGGAATTTAACCGGGCTATATTTCTTCTTCCGGTACCATTGTAGTTGGCAAACCACCCACCAATTAAAACCTTACCGTCCGGCTGGTAGGCCATGGAAGAGATTAAATCATCTGCCCCCGTTCCCGGGTTGAAAGTGTCGTCCAGGCTGCCATCAGAATTTAACCGGGCAATCCGATTTCTTGTCGTACCGTTGTAGCTGCTGAACCACCCGCCAATTAATACCTTGCCATCTGGCTGGTAGGCAATGGCCGAGATTGAGTTATTTGCCCCCGTTCCTGGGTTGAATGTGCCGTCCAGGTTGCCATCAGAATTTAGTCTGGCAATCCGATTTCTTGGTGTACCGTTGTAGCTGGTAAAAGTTCCTCCAATCAGCACCTTGCCATCTGGCTGGTAGGCAATGGAAGAAATACTTAGATCTGCCCCGGTTCCTGGGTTGAAAGTGCCGTCCAGGCTGCCATCAGAATTTAACCGAGCAATCCGATTTCTTCCTGTACTGTTGTAGCTGCTGAACCACCCGCCAATTAATACCTTGCCATCTGGTTGGTAGGCAATGGAGAAGATAATTGCATTTGCCCCTAACCCTGGATTGAATGTGCCGTCCAGTCGGCCATCAGAATTCAACCGAGCAATCCGATTTCTTTGTGTACCGTTGTAGCTGGTGAAATCTCCTCCGATCAGCACCTTGCCATCTGGCAGGTAGGCCACGGAATAGATATTGCCATTTGGCCCATCTCCAAGTCCGAATCCTTGGTCTGTAGGGTTGAACGAGGCATCCAATGAACCAGGCTGGGCCAGCAAGCCCGATGACACACAATAAAAAAGAGTTGCAACGAGCCAGCGAAGTTGAAAGCTTTTCATAGGACAAGCTTTTGGATTAAATAGTAAAGCGAATCTGCTTTATAAAGACTTTGGTTAACCATATTGAATTTTAAAAATAACCAACGTCTCTGGGAAAATCAACCTCAGATAATTGCAATAACGCCCTGTGTGGGACTATCTTAAGGTATTGAGTGAGGATGAAGCGGAAAGCCTCCCGCAGGTTAGTTGCACCTTGTAGGCACTCACATTACAATACTTAATTTACAAATTACCAGATTTAAACTTTATGAACTAATCATGTACAAACCCACTACCTTTTTTGGGTCACCCGCGCGGACTCACTACTTTATTCTTTACGGAGGTGTCGGAACGATTTAGCTATCGCTTCGATCATCAGATCATCGTAATCCGGTGGATGTGTTATGCTCGGAATGATCGTAGTGCTGGTATGGTCGATGATCCAAGTCTCTGGTTCTTGGCTCCGTATTTTAACAATCAGATTCGAGGAAGTGACCACTATTTCAACTGTAGCTGAATTCGCATAGCTTCAAAGTCAACCCAATAAATATTTCCCTGAGTGTTGAGGGATTGACTCCAAAGGCTTTGGATGGTTGCATAGGTTGCGTTCGTTTTGTCGAAAGACTTTACCGGATGGTATCGTGTACTGGTGAGAAACAATTTTTTGCCGTCAGGACTTACATACGGGCAGTAGTCCAGGTACTTGGAATTTAGTTCTGTAAGGCAACGAGCCGGTTGCCATTTGCCAGAAGTGTCTTTCACGCTCATGTAAAGATCGCCACCACCGGCATCGTCTCTCCTGCCAAAACACGTAAACAAAATATAATCTTCATCGGGGCTAACAAACGCATTGAACTCATCTACGGTAGAATTAACGGAAGAGTCAAGAGCTTGTGGTACTTGAAATTTATCTTCTTTCCGCTCCGCACGATAGATATCCTCGCGACCAAGGCCTTGTCCTTTATAGCTGGCTGTGAAATACAAATGTCCGGTTTTGGTAACGGAGGGATAAAACTCATCCTGATGGGTGTTTACCGGAGCGCCAAGATTCATAGGCGTGCTCCAACCATTTCCATCACGTGTCACTTTCCAGATGTCAAAGTCTTTAGGAGTATTGCCTTCCAGCGGACGATTGGAAGCAAAATAAAGAGTCTTGCCATCGCTGCTGAAGGCTGGTTCTAAATCACTGTACATTCCGGCAAAGGAAACTACGGCTGGCCTGGACCATTCGCCCGGGCTCGTTTGGTTGCAAAACACGATCGTTTGAAAATCACTTCTGGGCGATGTAATCGTGAAGTAAATTTCCTTTCCATCTGGTGACATCGCAAAGTCGCGCTCGTTGATGTGAGTAGATACAAAACCATCTCCAAAAAGGCTAAGTTGACTCGGGGCTTTGTTAATTGAAAGTTTGTTTTGTTGGGCAAACACAATCGATGAAACCACCAACAATAGGAATGAAAGAACTTTAGTCATTGGATCGTTTATTTTATGAGTGCGGAATAGATAATCTCTGCTGCCCGTTGGCTTCCCTCCGCGGAAGGATGAAAGTTATCTGCCGAGTAAAAGCGAAAATCTCCCAGATCCCCAAGTCTTTTAAACTCAGTACCAACAGTACAGAGCCATGAGTTTGTTTCTTGCGCGGCATCGGTATAGTTTCTGATCACCCCATCAAACGTGTGATAATTTGACTTCGCTGGCCAAACCATAAAAAATGCGAGTGCAGTACCTCTGCTGGTGCATAGGTCTTTTATGCGTCTGCCATACTCCAATAGCATGACACGACCATCGCTTTGCGATGACGGTCCCTGCTGTACGACCACAAAGTCAAAATTTCCTTCGCAGATGAGCTTCTGCATCTTGCCTTCATTCCAATGATCTTCCAGCGCATAGTTGGGAAAAGCCAACGTTTCGTACGAAATACTCTTGCCCCTAGAATTTCCAAGGCTTGCGACCAAGGCTGGCAAGTCATTACTATATGTTAAACTGTTTCCCACAAATAACATCCGAATCACGGGATCATCCGTGCGTTTGGAACCGCACGTATTATCCATGATGGTATGCGGGCCTCTTGTTGAGGTTGATGAAACTTTGAACACCTCATCTTGTCCTACACATGCAGAAAAAGCAGACATGATACTGAATCCTGCGCAAAGAATGTTTTGCAAATAGTTCATCACGAACTCATTTATCTATTTCGTAAGTCATACTAAATTCTGGCATACGCTGGTAACTACGGGGAACTTCGTTTGATATCTGGTTATGTAAAGATTCGAAAAAAGACGATCAGTCGGTCACATATCAAAGTTGACATCAACAGAAACCTTGTTTTCGTCAACCAAATCGCTAATACGAACTGTCATACATTCTGCTAATTAGCTAACTTGCCTGAGTTTTTATGCGCAGGACTGTATCTCATCTCCTTTTCTGGGTGGCCTATGTCCTGGCGTTAACCTATCTTAATGTAACGTCTGATGTAACCGGCTTTCAGTGGTTACCAGAAAATGCGTTATCTCAATTCTATCGACATAGTATCAGCCAACTAATTTTACTTGGCGTAAAAGTTCCCTTTGTGTATGTAGCGTTATCTATGTTAACCCGATACCTCCGTCAAAAGGACCGTTTGTTTCCAATCGTAGTCACATTGATAGCATTGCTTGGGTTAGGGACAGTCGGTATGAGCCTACTCAACCATAACCTCATTTTGCCGTATCTTTTCGATATACACGAAAATGAATACTCCGTATTTTCCACCGGAAGTTTAATTTATCACGGACTAGCCCTGGCTTTCGTTACAGGACTGGCAGCCACGATCAAACTCATACGCTGGCAACATCATGCCCAGCTACAGGTGGTAAACTTGCAAAAGGAAATCACGGCTGCGGAATTGAAGTATCTTAAAGGGCAAATTAATCCTCATTTTCTTTTCAACACACTGAACAATATTTATTCGTTGGCGCGAAAGGGATCGGCCGCCACAGCTGATTCGGTTTTAAAGCTTTCGAAGCTTATGCGATTTATGCTCTTCGAAACGGGAAATTCACGCATCTTACTGAAGAGTGAAATAAGCTTAATGGAAGATTATATAGAACTTGAACGCCTTCGGTATACGGATCGTTTGCGCGTTGATTTCACCTACGAGTTGGATAACCCCGCTCAGGAAATCGCTCCGCTCCTACTCATTCACTTTGTCGAAAATGCCTTCAAGCATGGCATCAGCGAAACACACGATCGTTCATTTATTCACATTAACCTTAAGCTAAGTAATAACATACTAAGTGTAAATATCATCAACTCCGTATCACCCGCTGCTGGTAAGATCCATGGTGCCAAGATCGGCTTGGAGAATATCCGAAGACAACTGGAGCTGCAATACCCAAGACATCGGTTAGATATCAAGAGTGCATCAGATACTTTTCAGGTAAGCCTAACCATACCCTTGTTATGAGTCACTTGAAGTGTTTAATTGTGGAAGACGAACCTTTAGCTGCCGATGTTATTCGGGATTATGTTGTGCAAGTGCCTTTCTTGACATTGATCGGCCAATGCCCGGATGCCCTCACGGCACTGGAAATTTTGCGGAACAACCGGATTGACATCATTTTTCTTGACATACATCTGCCGGGTTTGAAAGGTCTGGATTTCTTGAAGGCACTGAAAAATCCTCCGGCCATCATTTTAACAACAGCTTATCATCAATACGCAGTAGAAAGTTATGAGTTGAGGGTGGTTGATTATTTATTGAAACCCATTGAATTTAATCGGTTCGTAGAAGCCGTTAACAAAGTTAAACAACCCCCATCAGTCGCACCACGAGTAATCACCATTCATGCGGACAGAAAGACCGTATTGATTGACATCGATCAGATTCTGTATGTGGAGAGTCAAAAGGAATATATCAAAATACAAACCACTGCCGGCACGCACATCACAAAATACGCCCTGACCAAGTTTGAAGAGACGTTGGGAATGACTCATTTTCTGCGGATTCATCGGTCGTTTATTGTGGGACTAAAGCATATAAAAGCGTTTAGCCCTGGAGAGATCGTACTTCCCGGAAAGACGATACCCATCGGATCCAATTATCAGGATCAGGTGATGACGAGACTCAAAAATGACTTTCAAACCTGGTAGATTTCACTACCGGATTTCAAAACCAGGAGGAATGGCAACCCCCTTTTTCACGACTACAATTCCATTGGAAACCACATACCATTCCGTTTCCTGATTGGGGAGATGAACCCCTCCGATGATGGTTACATTATTGCCGATTCTGCAGTTTTTATCCAGGATCGCATTTTCAATATGACAATTTTCACCAATCCCCATCAGGATATCGCCCGGTCTTTCAGCAATTTCCTTGAGTGTCTGATAGAAGTCATTTCCCATCATATAGGTGCTGATAACCGTACTTCCTTTTCCGATGCGCGCCCGGATACCGATCACCGATCGTTCAATTTTGGAAGCATGGATAATGGATCCATCGGCAATGACCGAGTCATGAATGAGCGTACCGGATACTTTTGAGCTGGGGAGTATTCGGGCGTGTGTATAGATCCGTTTTTTATTGTCGAATAGATTAAAGTGTGGAATGCCTTCGGTGAGTCCCAAGTTAGCTTCAAAAAAGGATCGGATATTTCCAATGTCTGTCCAATACCCTTCAAATTGATAGCTAAAGGTCCTGTGCTTTCCAATCGATTGAGGGATGATTTCTTTTCCAAAATCATTGGTACTTGGATCGTTCATGAGTTCAATCAACAAATCCCGATCAAAGACGTAGATGCCCATCGAAGCCAGGTAGATGCGTCCTTCTGATTTCATATACTCACTGACATCTGAATTCCACTTCAGAATCTCTTCAGCATTTGGCTTTTCGATAAAACTGGTAATGATGTTTTCATGATTGGTTTTCATGATCCCAAACTCAACCCCTTCATCCGCTTTCACCGGAAGTGTGGCTATGGAAATTCTGGCGCCACTGGCAACGTGACACTGGATCAAGTGATTGAAATCCATTTGATAGAGCTGGTCGCCCGACAGGATTAATGCATATTTAAAATCATGATGTAGAAAATGGTGCATGCACTGACGTACGGCATCGGCTGTCCCTTGAAACCAGCTTTTATTGGCAATGGTTTGCTCAGCTGCGAGCAGGTCTACAAACGCATTGCTAAAGAGGCTAAAGTTGTACGTATTCTTAATATGCCGGTTAAGCGAAGCGGAGTTAAACTGCGTCAGCACAAACATCCGGTTAATGTCCGAATTGATGCAATTGGACAATGGAATATCCACCAGTCGATATTTTCCAGCGATAGGTACCGCAGGCTTCGAACGGTCTGCCGTCAATGGATACAGGCGCGATCCCTGGCCTCCCCCAAGAATAATCGCAATTACATCATCGTTGATCATAGCTGAGAATTGACTTATATAAGTTTTCTGTTTGTCGGGCAATCGCCTTCCAATCAAAATATTTTTCCACTCGTTGCCTTCCTTTGTCTCCCATGGCCTGACGTAACTTTTCATCAGCCATTAATTTATTAATCCCTGCCGCCAGGTCGCGCGCAAATTTGTCAGGCTGAGAAGCTTCAAAAGGGGCAACTTCTTCTTGTTCCAGGGGCACAAGTATACCGGTTTCACCATCTAACACAACTTCCTTTATTCCACCCACCCGGCTGGCAACCACAGCTGTCCGGCAAGCCATTGCCTCAATGTTAATGATTCCAAATGGTTCGTAAATAGAGGGGCAACAAAACACTGCAGCGTGTGAATACAATTGGATGGCTTCCTTCTTGCTAACCATTTCGGAAATCCATACAACATTGTTTCTGGTCTTTTGAACTTCCTCCACGTTAAGTTTCATTTCGCGACCAATCTCTACCGTGTCGGGGGCACCGGCACAGAGTACGACCTGGGTATCCTGATGGATATATTTAATGGCATTGACCAGGTGAATGATTCCTTTTTGGCGTGTAATACGCCCCACAAACAGTACGTAGGGTTTAGATTTATCTATGTTAAATTTATCCAGTGCTGTTGTGTCGGTTGTTACCTGATATTCGTCCAAATCAATTCCATTGTAAATGACACTTATCTTGTTCTCATCGATCTGGAAGTATTTCAGCACATCTTGTTTGGTTTCCTGAGATACAGCTATTACTGCATCAGCCATTTCAATGGCGGTCTTTTCAATCCAGGAGGAAGCCTCATACCCCCTACCCAATTGTTCACGCTTCCAGGGCCGGAGAGGCTCAAGAGAATGAGTGGTTATCACCAACGGGGTACCGTAGCAAAGCTTGGACAGAATACCTGCAAATTGTGCATACCAGGTGTGGCAGTGTACAATGTCGGCATTCATTTCACCACCATTCATTTGAATGCAGGTGTTGAGCGTAGTGAAGATGGGAACCAGTTCGGGTTTTGTATTTTTGAGATGAAGCAAATCTGCTTGAAGTCCCTGAATATTGAGATGTTCTGAACGACTGGTCTGATCCCCAAAACACCTGACTTCCACATCCATCAGGCGGGATAGTTCGCGTGCCAGGTATTCTACATGTACACCGGCACCTCCGTAGACATTTGGAGGATATTCTCGGGTGAAAAAAAGTACTTTCATAGGGAAGCCATTGAAGTAGTAAGTATAGATTAAAATATCCTCATTTCTTTTATGCCGTGTCGATTAAGTTAGTCCTGAAAACCACCAATATGAGCCAGGGCATCTTCACCCGTAAGCACGTATTCTAATATTCCAGAATAAATTTCGCTAAATTCTGATGTGTTTCTAATTTGAATTTTTTACGTAACCGATACCTGGCAATTTCTACGCCCCTCAGGGAAATAGCCATGAGGTTGGCAATTTCTTTGGTATCCATGTTGAGTCGTAAAAATGCACACAGCTTTTGTTCACCCGGAGTGAGATCAGTAAATTCTGAGGTGAGTCGCTTTAGAAAATCTCCATGCACTTTGTCAAAATGGTGCTCAAATTGCTTCCAGTCTTCCTGTACTTTTAAGGTTGTATCAATTTCTTTGATGATTCGTTCCAACGCCCGCTGCTTATCCTGAACTTTATCAGTAGACTTAGCCTGGCGGATTTCCTCCTTTATATTTTCCATAAACTCGTTCTTCACCACCAGATTCATGGTAGAAGCAGCGAGGAGATTATTGACATGACTTAATTCAGTTTTAATCTGTTCTTCTTTCAGTGCCTGAAGTTCTTTTTGCTTTTGTTCCAATTCCTTTTGTTTGGCCTGTTCTAAACGTGCTTGCTTTCCACGATAGTACTGACGTTGAAAGCGATAGATCTGATACAAAATGAAAAGAGCCAGTAAAAAATACAATACCCGAGCCAACGGGCTTTTGTAAAAAGAAGGGGTTACCTCGATCAACATCGGTCGACCGGTAATGATTTCGCCTCGGGAATTAAAAGTCTGAACCTGAAAAGTATAATTTCCAGCCTTCAGGTTGGTATACTCTTTAATACCTGATGAACTCCAGGCTCCATATCCTTCATCAAAACCTACCAGATAATAACGAAACTGTTGATGACTGACGTCCTTAAATTTGAATGACTCTACTAAAAACTGCAAAACCTTCGTTCCTTCTGAAATCCGGATGGGCTTGATTTCCGATGGCCTTGTTTCAAACGGCATTTGGTAGTATAACACACTGTCTTCTGCCACACTGAAAACTTTGCTCACCAGTGGTTCGTTGGTCATAGAGACTTTTTCTTCCAACTCTGGATTATAATGTATAAATCCTTCATTGGCATTAAAGAGAACTCCTTTTTGCACATTTCGGGAAACACTCAGCAAGTCGTTATTAAAGGATTGTCGTAATTGAAACAATGACGATGGAACGTATACGTAGTTGCCAGGGCTGACTTGCCTGAACTGCCCAACCAGATTCTCAGAATACACGTAGACGTTTTTTTGTTTATCCTGCACCAATTGGTACACCCAGTTCTTTCCCACCACTTTCGTAAAAACTCCCTCCTCCACAATTCTATCGGTGGCTTGATCCAGCAAAAATATGCCCTTTGGAGTACTGATATAGAGTTGATCATCTATTCTACTTAGGATAATGTACTGTTGAATGGGATGACTTTCAGCATCAGAAAATTTCTGAACATCTGCGGTCCTCAAAGAATCTGTTAAACGGATTAAAAACAAACCTTTGTAATATTGCCCTACCCATATTCTTCCTTTTCGATCTTCTTCAAAAAATCGGCTGGACTCATGAAAGCCATTGATCTTTTGAACTTCGCGCAACTCACCGCGATTGTCCAATTGAAAAAGGTAAAGTCCCGAATATGTTCCTCCAATGGCATAGGCCGGATCGGTTTGTAATTGCTTTACCTGCCAGAGGCCGTCACAGGTAGCTCGCCTGAAAGCCTTACCATTTTCCAATAAAAAAAGGCCGGTATGATGACCTGCATAGAGTTTCTGATTGATCTGCTGCAGACTATAGGCCGGGCCTTCTGTTCCCAACAGAAACTGACTGGTATTGGCACCTTTGGGTAAAAAGTAAATGCCGTTAGACGTGGTGTAATAGCTACCTTCTTCGGCATCAAAAGCATCATAGCCACTACCCTGCAATTCTATATTCTGATTAATCAGACGCAAGGGCGAGTTAATATCCACTAAAGCAATTCCGTTTTGCATTCCCACCCAAAGGTTTCCGCTATGGTCCTGATATACTTTTAAACACGCATTTGAAATCAGACCATCAGAAACGGAAATGTTATCCATTTGATTGGTGATCGGATCATAGATGAAAAGACCCGCTCGTTGGGTGGAAATCACCATCCTTCCATCCGAAATCTGAAGCACATGATTAACATATTTTCCAGCCAGCAGATCCATTAATTCGAGGAAAGGTCCCTGTGTGTCCGAAGCGTTGAGAAGCTCTATCTTGCCAGAATTATAAAAAACCACATAGCCGACTTCGCTTCGAATAACCCCGGCAACTACCTGATTGGTATGACCACTTTGTGGAACAGGTAGTAAATCAGTTCCCTTTAATTCAAAGAGATGTCCTGTAGGAGATTGGGTGAACAATCTGTTTCCGGCCAGAAATGATCGATTGAAGCCACCCGGGCGTCTGATCACCGAAACCGAGTTACCATCATAAATGTAAATTCCTTGAAACGTGCAGAAATACACTTTTGACTCAAACAAAAGCACGTTCCAGACTTCATCAAAGTCCAGGAATTGTTCAGGGATTTGTGTCAACAGGGAGGTATACTGCCAATCGGCTTCAAAAAAACCAAATTCACCCTGGGACCCTACATACAACCGATTAGAACTTTCATCAAAGGCGAGTGAACGCTGCTTTTTTCCGGTATTGAACGCATGTTTTCCCCAAGTGGTGCCATTAAATGAGAGCACGCCAAGATTATTGGCGACAAACAGAGCCATATCTCTGTTTTGGGCAAAATCAATGTTTTGGATGCCTGCCCCATAGTCTGCGGGTGCAAAATTTTTGATTGGATATTTTCCAGGATTGCCGTACAAATCAACCATGAAAGACATCCAAAAGAGGAAAATCAGAGATTTTAATAGATAACTAGGTAAAACGTGCATAAAATCCTCTTTGTACGGCCTTTGTGCATCAAATGTATTCATTTTATCAGCCCTGCTAGCATAAAATTGAAGTTTTGTAGTAGTCTCTGATGAGCATTGATGTAGTGCTTTTATTCCTATTCACAGTTAACTGTCGGAAATTTCAAACGTTTTCGAAGACTTATTGAAAACAATCGTTTGCGGCAATTATACTTTAAACAATTTAACATGAGGAAAACGTACTTAATTTTCTCCTTGGTCCTTCTAAACTGTTACGCTTACGGGCAGTCTTCCAAAGTTTCAGTTTTGCATGAGGCTCAGGGAATGAGGCTACAGGTAGACGGAAAGGATTTCATGGTTAATGGTATGAACTGGGACTATTTCCCTGTGGGTACCAATTTCTCCTACAGCCTTTGGAACCAGCCCGATGACATTATTCAGGCTGCCCTGGACGCGGAAATGTCTCTTTTGCGCAACATGGGTGTAAATACCATTCGGCAATACACCGGTGTTCCGGCCCGCTGGATCAAATACATCTACGAGAATTATGGCATCTACACAATGCTTAACCATTCTTTTGGACGCTATGGCCTCACTCTGAGTGGTGCGTGGGTTCCAAACACAGAATATGCTGACCCCCGGGTTCGCAGCTTGCTGCTGGCCGAGGTAACCCAGATGGTAACTGAGTATAAAGACACTCCTGGCTTGCTCATGTATCTCCTGGGAAATGAAAATAACTACGGACTTTTCTGGGAAGGGGCCGAAACGGAAGACATTCCGATCGAAGACCGAAAATCCACCACGCGGGCAACCGCCATGTACAAGCTATTTAACGAAGCTACGGTAGCGATGAAGGCCGCGGACAGAACACATCCGGTGGCGATTTGTAATGGCGATTTACTCTTTCTGGAAATCATCAAACAGGAATGTAAAGACATTGATATTCTCGGTACTAACATGTACCGGGGCATTTCTTTTGGCGATGCCTTTCAACGCGTAAAAGATGAATTAAATAAACCAATCTTATTCACAGAATTTGGTGCCGATGCCTTTAATGCGATTGAAAGTGCCGAAGATCAGGAAGCACAAGCTTATTACATGGTGGGTAACTGGAAAGAGATTTATCAAAACGCTGCCGGCCTGGGCAAGGCAAACAACTCGTTGGGTGGTTTCACCTTCCAATTCAGCGATGGCTGGTGGAAATTCGGTCAGACCAAAGGCCTTGATGCGCATGATGATAATGCTTCCTGGTCAAACGGTGGCTATCAGCGCGATTTTGTAAAAGGTGAAAACAACATGAACGAAGAGTGGTTTGGCATCTGTGCCAAAGGGCAGACAACACCGCGCGGTCTTTATTCCTTGTATCCACGTGCAGCGTATTATGCACTTAAAGAAGCTCATTCGTTTGATCCTTATCGGGTGGGAGTTACCACACAGGGTATTGATGACTACTTTGATTCCATCCAGTTAATGGATGCGGTGATCAAAGCCAGAGGCGATAAAGCAGCGCTGGTTGGAGAACAATCCTCCAAACTTCGGATCAGCGAACTACGCGCAGATCTGTCTACGTTTACCACGGGCGGCAAACTAACCACCACTCCGGATGCACCGGATCCCACGAAGCAAGTTTATCCTAACAAGACTGGTTTCGACCACATGGAGTCTTACTTCGTTGGCATTGAAGCCAATCCTGCTTCCAATGTTAGTGCAAACGTAACCTTTAACGTCCTCGGTAATGTGGCTCAAAATCCAATCAACGAAATATTTTATGAGAACCGCGGTCGCCCGCAGACGTTGGTTTCTCCCAATGGAACGGTAACCACTTCATTAGACCGCGTTCAGGTATATCGGGCGGAATACAAATGGAACAGCAAATGGTTTGACTTACAAGGCTTTTATCGCACCGGACATTATCATTGGGGATATGAAGGCGATTTCTTTGGATTATATCCGGAAGCCAATTACGGACCGAACATAGACATCTATAATGGTCTTGCCCCACAAGGACTTGAAATCACAGGAAAGAAAGCACTGAAAGGATTTAAAGTAGCTTATGGCCGCGAACTCTGGTGGGGCGCTAACCCAGCCTTGCTTCTTAAATATAGCCGCGAGGTTGGCAAGTTTAATCTCACCGGTATTTTTCATGAAGACTTAGATGATCCGGGAGCAGCCGTAAGTTCAATAGCCGTACCTCAACCCAGAACCCGAAGACTGACTTTTCAGCTCTCCAGAAAATTCTTTGATAAACTTAAAGTAGAAGCTGGTGGAATCTGGGGGGGACAACCTTTGGTTGGAAGAGAGTTTCAGGTTACCCAAGGCGAAGAAGGAAATTATCAGGTCTTCGTAGATAAGGTTCAAACAACCGACACCTGGGGTGGTAAAGTTAAATTGACATATGCTTCGGGCCGAATCAATTGGTATGCGCAGGCAGCCGCTATGGGCCTGGTGGCCAATGGTGGTGGCGACTATACGCAAACCTTCACGGGCTGGCGTTTAAAAGACAGTGGAAGTGGAAATCAAAACAATTTCCTGACAGGTTTCGCTTATACATTGGGTAAGATTCAGATTGCTCCCAATTTCTTATGGCAGAAACCATTGGTTGATCCCATGCCTGGAAATGCCGGAGGCCCAGCCCGATTGCGAAACATTTTAGTTGATCCTTTTGTCGTCCGATCCAATCGCGAAACAGTAGCGGGAGAATTGATGTTGACATTCGATCCTACACCCGGCACGTGGATGTATGAATGGGACAACGACCGTGCAGAAGATGCCAGGCTTGCCGCCAGCGTAGGGTTTGTATATCGTCACTTACCTACATCCCAGGACGCAGCCGTTATTTTTCCAGGCACTGGTCGTATTCCAAGTGCCGCAGCGGGTGCAGCGCCAGCCCTTGATCTATGGGAAGTGAATACCCGTATCGTTTCCAAGGTTAATCCGCAGTTAGGAATCATTGCCAATCTCTATGGTGGCAATGGTCAGGCCAATGGATCAGACACCCGAACCATCGAACGCTTTGGTGGTGATGTACGTGTGATCTATAAAAAAATGAAACTCTCCTCACATCTTAAATTCAATGACTGGGGACCGTTTGACTACCATCGTGATTTTAACCTCACGTTCCCGGTACAGTTTATGGCTGATCTTTCCACTACCGTTGGGAAACCAGATTGGTTTATTCTACCAAGCACATCTATCGGAATGCAGTTTATCTGGCGTTCGCTGAACGAGTTTTCACCCCGGTACTTGCCGAATGTGGCTGAAGAATTTTCGCCCACACCAATCATAAGCCCCGTTGGATTTCCCAATGGAAATGAGTGGGAGTTGAGAACGTATGTGCGTATCAGTGTTGGGAAATAAAATTGCAGAAGTATGAAAAACACAAAAAGAAATAATATCACATGTTCGGTCCTGTTGGGATTGATGTGTACGATCGTAACGAGTTGCGAAAGAGGATTGTCGGAGGATGTCGAGTTTGCCACCTTCCCCAAAAACCCGGAAGTATTCATTGATGGGTTTAGCGGAGGACTTCAATATCTTCCTTTTGGCGGATCCAAACTGGATGCCTTTAAAGTAGATACGGAAACACGCTATTCGGGTACCGCAGCCATGCGATTTGATGTCCCCAATGTGGGCGATCCGGGTGGCGCATTTGCCGGTGCCATCTTTCCGGATGGTGGCCGCGACTTAACGGATTATGATGCCCTTACTTTCTGGGCAAAAGCATCACAGGCTGCTACTATCAACGAAATAGGGTTCGGTAACGACTTTGGTGAAAATAAATTTCTGGTGACGCTCAACAACCTGCGCATCAGCACCACCTGGACCAAGTACATTATTCCGATACCAGACCCATCTAAACTGGTTTTCGAGAAAGGTATGTTCTGGTATGCGGAAGGCCCGGAGAGCGGCAATGGCTATACCTTTTGGATCGATGAACTAAAATATGAGAGACTAGGAACCATCGCGCAGCCCAGGCCAGCTATGTTTAATGGAGAGAACAGAGTCGAATCAACCTTCGTAGGTGCAACCATTACCCTTACGGGACTAACTCAGACCTTTAATCTGGCATCTGGTCTTAATCAAACAGTAGGCGCATCTCCCGCTTACTTTTCTTTTACTTCAACCAACACAGAAGTGGCGATCGTCAATGAAAGAGGAGTTGTCTCAATTGTAGGTGCCGGCACGGCTGAAATCATAGCTACCTTAAATGGTGTGCGAGCAAGAGGATCGCTGACGATTGAATCATTGGGAGCATTTGTGGCCGCCCCGACACCTCCAGCCCGAGATCCAGCTAACGTCATTTCTGTATTCAGTAATGCCTACACCAATATACCTGTAGACTTTTACAACGGCTTTTTTGCTCCCTTTCAAACTACGCTGGGGGGTGCCGATCTGACGATTAACGGAGATAATATTATTCAATATACCAATCTGAACTTCGTGGCAACGGAATTTAAAAATCCAACAGCGAATGTTTCTCAGATGACCCATCTGCATGTAGATATCCTTGTACGGGAGGCCATTGATCCCACCGATTTCATCACGGTGCAGTTAGGAGATTTTGGTTCTAACGCTGCGTTTGGAGGCGGAGATGATACGAGCGGATCTGTAAAATTCACGAATGCTGATCTGACCAGTAATCAGTGGGTAAGCCTTGATATTCCACTCAGTAGCTTTACAGGACTAACCGGTCGTAATAACATGGCGCAGATATTCTTCATATCTGCAGATGGTACCTCTAACAATGTTCCGACCATTTCAACCATTCTGGTGGATAACATGTACTTCTATAAAAACTAAAACCCGCATAACTATGATCTATCATTTCAATTATAAACGCATGTGGAGTAAGAGCGTGTTTTTTTTCATCATGATCTTTATCCTTCAAAGCTGCACAGACGATACGCAAACGGTTGTCAACTTTGATAATCTTGTATTGGATGAAGACTTTAATACGAATGGTGCGCCAAATGCAAGTTTGTGGAGCTACAACATTGGTACCGGGCAAAACGGTTGGGGTAACAATGAATTGCAGTACTACACAGACAGACCCCAAAATGTGACGGCACAAAATGGATACCTGATCATTACAGCACACAAAGAGTCATTCAACGGATCGCAATACACATCGGCCCGGTTAGTTACCAAAGGAAAATTTGAACAGGCCTATGGCCGGTTTGAGACACGAATGCGGTTGCCTTGGGGACAAGGAATATGGCCGGCCTTTTGGATGCTGGGGGCAGACATTGACGACAATCCCTGGCCAGGTGCCGGAGAAATTGACATCATGGAATTTAGGGGGCAGAATCCATCCGTTGTATTGGGTACGGTTCATGGCCCGGGATATTCCGCAGGACAATCCATTTCAAAAAGTTACAGCCTGCCCAATGATCGGTTCGATACTGACTTTCATGTGTTTGGTATTGAGTGGGGTCCCGAATACATTAACTTCTATGTGGATGATGTATTATACAATCAAATCACGCCAGCCGATGTGCCAGGTGAATGGGTGTTTAATAAACCCTTCTATATTCTGATCAACCTTGCGGTAGGAGGAAATTTTGTTGGATCACCCAACAGCGAAACGGTATTTCCACAAACCATGCTGATTGATTACGTGAGAGTCTATAACTAATTGCTTTAAAATAATAAATCTTAAGATCATGAAAATATTCCTAAACAATATCCGGTTCATCATCCTGATGGGGGTGATCCTCTCGTTCGCAGGTTGTATCGAAGACGATGCTGAACTTCCGAAAGTAGTGGCTGGTTTTACGTACACGGTTAACGAAACAGGAACCGTTACCTTCCTCAACACCTCCACCAAAGCTACCAAGTATGTGTGGGACTTTGGTGATGAGGAAACCAGCACCGAAATCAATCCGGTTAAAACGTACGTGCCCGGAACATTCTTCGTAAGCCTCACAGCCTCGAATGTAGCCGGTGCCTCGAATGTTTTTAAAGATACCTTAACCATCATCATTAAAGACAAGATTACGTTGCCCATTACGTTTGACAATACAAACGTGGATTATGAAGTAACTACATTCAATGGAGCTTCCTTTGCCATTGTGGATAATCCTAACGTGTCCGGAACCAATAACAAAGCCACTAAAGTCGGGGCGTTGACTAATTCAGGCGTAGCTTTTGAAGGCATGTTCATGGATTTGGCAACTCAGATTGATCTGACTTCCAATAAAACCATTGCGATGAACGTATTGGCTACTGCACCGGTTACTCTTTTATTAAAACTAGAAGAAGGCACCGCTGCAGCGGTAGAAGTGACGGCTAATCACGGAGGTACTGGCTGGGAAAACCTGAAGTTTAACTTCACGTCATCTGCAAAGTATTCAAGGTTAACCTTGTTTGTGGATGGACCCGGAACCACAGCAGGGGTATTTCATATAGATGACATCGAACAGAAAGCAACAGAGGTACTATGTGTTCCTGAATCAGCCGAAAACATCAATCCGGCTACAGGTGATATTAATTGGACATTCAAGACCAATGCCCTTACGCATACGTTCGAAGCATTTGGAAATACCGCTGGTGCTATTGTCAGCAACCCAGTGATCAATGGAATAAATCCTAGCTGTAATGTAGAAAAATTTACCAAAACCAATGGTTGCGAAACATGGTCTGGAATGGGAACAACGCTGGCTACTGCTTTAAACTTTGCAACAATCACGAAGAAAGCATTCAAGATGAAGGTCTTGGCTCAAAATCAGGTTACCGCAGTAACCTTACGATTGGAGAGACTGCCATTCCCGGACACAGAACCTTCGCAAGACCGAGTGGCTAACATAACTCAAGTTGGAGTATGGCAAGAGCTAACCTTTGATTTTTCTGACGTTACCTCTGGCACGTTCAAGAGTATGATTATCTACTTCGAGAGAAATGCCAATTGCGATGGAGATGTTTATTATTTCGATGATATCGTTCAAGTTGCCGGAAGTGCCCCTACTTGCACACCAGAGGCCACTGAAAATATTAACCCTGCTACCGGAGATATTAACTGGACATTTAAAACAAACGCTACCACTCATGCCTTCGAAGCTTTTGGTAATACTGCTGCGACTATTGTAAGCAATCCAATAATTAACGGAATAAACAATAGCTGCAATGTTGAAAAGTTCACCAAAACCAATGGTTGTGAAACGTGGTCCGGAATGGGAACGACCTTAGCCACCGCTTTAGACTTTGCTACAATCACCAAGAAAGCATTTAAGATGAAAGTTCTTGCTGAAACACAGACGACTCAAGTTACCCTGCGATTGGAGCGTTTGCCATTTCCTGACACCGAACCTTCACAAGATAGAGTTGCCAGCATCACGCAAGTTGGCGTTTGGCAGGAACTGACCTTTGATTTCTCTGACGTGACTTCAGGCACCTTTAAGAGCATGATTATCTATTTTGAAAGAAATGCCAGTTGTGACGGTGATGTTTATTACTTTGACGATATCATACAAGTAGCCGGCAGCGGTGGTGGAGGCGGAAGTGGTTCTAATTTAGCCGCCAACGGAAATTTTGAAACAGGCACGGATTCAGGATGGGTTCGTTTCCAAAATGGTGGAACTTCTGTATTGGATAACACTACACCCAATAACGGAGCAGGCTCCTGGTCGGGCAAACTAGCCACCAGTGGTCCAAGTAATCCGGCATTCAAGCAAGAACGAATTGGTGCCGGTATTGTAAAGGCTGGGGATGTCGTAAGGTTAAGATTTGATCACAAAGGGGCCGTAGTCCAGCCCGGTGCTGTATTTAATGTGTTGCTCTTTGGTGAAGGCACTTCGGGCGCTTCTTTCACACATGTATTCAATCCGGCACCTACATTGGGCGCTGGTTGGACTACCTTTACCGGAACGTTTACCATTGCTGCTGGTACAGATGTATCGCAGGGAATTTCATTCCTGATAGAAGCGGTATGCGGTGGTGATGCGGGATGTAGTGTATCTGCTAACATCGACAACGTTTCTGTAGTACTCAATCCATAAGCAAAATCAATAGCGTCATTCAAGCAGGTCGGGAACAAGACCCGACCTGTTTTTAAAACCAAATCAAGGTAAGAAAAGTCAAATTTTTCGAGAGGTGACGATAAAAGAGTCAACGCGACTGACGCAAGTGCGTATCGACAATGAAGTCTACTATCAGATTTCAAATGTAGATACCATGCGTCCGTTTTTCATGAGCATTTTGAGTAACTCCAACCACTGGCTGTTTATTGGAAGCAATGGCGGCATCAGTGCCGGACGAAAGGATTCAGAAAGCGCTTTGTTTCCCTACTATACCGATGACAAAATCATAGAGTCAGCTGAGCAAACGGGATCGAAAACAATTTTGCGTGTACAAAAAGAAGGAAAAATATTTCTATGGGAGCCTTTCTCGATTCGCTATGCGAGTTTGTATTCGCTGCAGCGAAACTTGTATAAAAATGCAACGGGTAATAAAATACTATTCGAAGAAATCAATCGCGATTTAGAACTCACCTTTCAGTACCAGTGGAGTACCAGCGATGTTTATGGATTTGTAAAAACGAGTAGACTTATCCAAGACGGTACCAATGAAATAAATGTTTCGATACTCGATGGCATTCAAAACATTTTGCCCTATGGAGTGGGGAGCGCGCTGCAAAACCGCACTAGCAATCTGGTAGATGCTTACAAAAGAAATGAACTCGATGCGGAAAGTGGTGTCGGGATATTTGCGTTAAGTGCCATGATTGTTGATAAGGCAGAGCCCAGTGAAGCGCTGAAGGCCACCATGGTATGGTCGATCGGTTTAGAAAATTCAAAACGGCTTCTCTCTTCTTTTCAGCTTGACTCATTTCGTAAGGGACAAACTCTGTCGCAAGAAACAGATGTCAAAGCCGAAAAGGGTGCGTATTTTATCGTTGCCGATATTTTACTGGAACCCAAGAGTAAAAAAGAATGGATGCTGGTAGCCGATGTCAATCAAAACGCTGCACAAATCATTGCCATTACCAAAGCTATCAAAACTGACAAGCACTTAGCATTTCGAGTGAAAGAGGATATTGAAGCAGGCACTAAACAATTGATTCAATTAAATGCAGCTACCGATGGATTACAACTTACCGCAGATGGGCTAAAAGACACACGTCATTATTTCAACAGCCTCTTCAACAGCATGCGAGGCGGTCTGTTTGATCACCATTATCAAATTGAACGGAATGACTTCAGTCAATATCTTTCAAAAGCCAACCGGGAAGTATTTCAACGGTATCAAAAGAATGTGGCTGAACTGCCGAACTTGTTTCAGCTTTCTACACTAAAAGAATTTGCTCATCAATCGGGAGACCATGATCTCAGACGATTGTGTATAGAATATCTGCCGCTTAAATTCAGCAGGCGTCACGGAGATCCCAGCCGGCCATGGAATCAATTTTCCATCAACACACGAAATGAAAGTGATGGTTCCAAAGTCTTAGACTATGCCGGCAACTGGAGAGATATTTTTCAAAACTGGGAAGCTCTCGCACACTCCTACCCTTCTTTTGTAGAAGGCATGATCTTCAAGTTTTTGAATGCATCCACCTTCGATGGATACAATCCGTATCGGGTTACCAAAAACGGCATCGACTGGGAAAAGATTGAAGCCGATGATCCATGGTCGTACATTGGCTATTGGGGCGATCATCAGATTATCTACCTTTTGAAGTTTTTGGAATTCTCTGAATGTCACGCACCGGGTAAGCTCGCCAGTTATTTTAACGACTCTGTTTTTGTATACGCCAATGTTCCGTACAAAATAAAAGAGTACGAAGCCATCTTACGCAATCCAAAGGACACTATCCATTTCGATCATAAGCTTGATCAGGCGATACAAAAGCGCTGGGCAATATTAGGGGCAGATAGCGTGCTGCTTCAAAATAAGAACGGGGACATTCATCATGTCAACTTTATAGAGAAGATACTCGCGACAGTGCTGGCGAAGATTTCCAACTTTATTCCGGAAGGCGGCATTTGGATGAATACGCAACGCCCCGAGTGGAACGATGCCAATAATGCGCTGGTTGGAAACGGAGTTTCGATGGTTACTCTATTTTACTTGCGCAGATTTCTGAAATTCTTCCAATCCATTGTTGAAAAAAGTGTTTCGAAAGAAGTGGCGATTTCAGAAGAGCTTGTACAGTTCTTTACCAGTTGTTGGAAAGTACTGGAAGATCATAAAGATGTTTTAATCGGATCGATAAGCAATAAAGACCGGAAGACAATTCTCGATGGGTTAAGTTCTGCGGCCAGTACGTATCGTAAACTCATTTATCAGCATACTTTCAGCGATCAACGAACTACAATTGAATTAAAAGATCTAATCGCGTTTTCAGGTCTGTGTCTACACTACCTTGAGCATACCATTCGTGTCAATAAACGAAGTGACAATTTATATCACTCTTACAATTTAATGACGATTGAAGGCGCTGACGAAATTTCGATTTCGTATCTCAGCGAAATGCTCGAAGGTCAAGTGGCTGCGCTCAGTTCCGGGTATCTCACCTCGCATGAAGTGCTTGCCACGCTCGATAGTTTAAAGGCAAGTGCGCTTTTCCGCGAAGATCAATCCAGTTATTTGCTCTACCCCAATAAAAATTTACCCGGCTTCCTGAAAAAAAATAACATCCCTCATCAGGATGCAGCCAAGTCAAGTTTGTTGACTCGATTGGTAAAAGATGGTAATACTCAAATTGTCGTTCAGGATTTAAATGGCGGAATCCACTTCAATGGAAATTTTAAAAATGCATCGGATCTTCAAAAAGCGTTGGAGTCAATCGAAGCGAGCGCATCCGATAAAGAAGAAGTGCTTCGCATTTTTGAAAATGTATTTAATCACAAAGCATTCACCGGCCGTTCTGGCACTTTCTTTGGCTATGAAGGATTAGGTTCGATCTATTGGCACATGGTTTCCAAATTGCAATTAGCGGTGCAGGAATGTTGCCTCCGGGCGATTCGGGAAAAGGAAAGCGAAACATTGATCAGTAAATTGCTGACGCACTACTATGAAACGAGCGAAGGCATTGGTGTTCATAAATCGCCCAGCCTCTATGGTGCATTCCCTACCGATCCATACTCACACACACCTGCCAACAAAGGTGCACAACAACCGGGCATGACGGGTCAGGTAAAAGAAGATATCCTTTCGCGATTGGGAGAGTTCGGTGTATTTGTAAATGAAGGCTGTCTCCATTTTGATCCGTGCATGTTACGGAAATCCGAGTTCCTCACACGGAAACAAACCTTCCGCTACATTGATGTGCATGGACACGAAACAGAATTGCGATTAGAAGAAAAATCCCTTGCCTTCACCTATTGCCAAGTGCCGATTGTTTACAAAATCGCGAATGAGAATGCGATTGAAATCGTAACGACTCAGGGAGTAACCACTTCCAGTCAATGGATGGTAGATGCCACAACCAGTCAAAAAATATTTGATCGTACCGGAGATGTGGTTCGAATGGTGGTACAGATGAAACAAGAAAATTTAAGATAGCACCGATGAATACAGAAATTAAAACCGGCCTTTCTATCGACCAGAAAGTGGAAGCACTGCTGGCAAAAATGACACTGGAAGAAAAAATCGGGCAGATGACACAAGTGCGTCATTTTGACGACATCACCCCTGAGGATATAGACACCAAATTCATCGGTTCGATCATTCATACACAAGGGCCCACACCCGGTGAGGATGCGGCCGGTTGGCAAGATAAATTTGTGCAGCTTCAGAAGATCGCATTGTCCACACGCTTAGGCATTCCGATGTTCTTTGGTGTTGATGCGGTGCATGGTCAAAATACATTTGAAGGCGCCACGATTTTTCCACACAACATCGGATTGGGTGCCGCTCGAAATGCGAAGCTCGTAGAAAAAGCCGCTTCCATTACTGCTTTGGAAGCGCGGGCCACCGGCTTCAATTGGGTATTCTCTCCATGTGTGGCGATCCCTTACAATGAAAAGTGGGGTCGTGTGTACGAAGCTTTTTCGGAAAGTACAGAGATCACCACTCTGTTGGGTCAAGCTTCGGTGCTTGGTCATCAAGGTCCGGTGGGTCAATCACCAGCACTCATTGCAACCGCCAAACATTTTATTGGCGATGGCTCCACCGATTTTGGTGTGGAAGGTGGCAATACGACATTAAGTGAAGAAGAAGTTTTTGAGCGCTTGCTCCCGCCCTACCGAGCAGCTGTAGAAGCCGGAGTAGGTTCAGTGATGGCTTCGTTCAACACGTTGAACGGTGTGCCCATGCACGCACATCGCAAAATGATTACGGATGTTCTTAAAGGACAATTAAAATTTGATGGCATAGTCGTTTCGGATTGGAAGGCCTATTCGCGCTTTGGTGGAAATGATGTGATCAATGCCGGAGTTGATGTGGTGATGGCCGTAGAAGGCGACTTTAATATGTATGTGGAAGGCGTGCTTAACGGTGTGTTGAGTGGAGTGATCTCACAAGAAAGAATTGACGATGCGGTTCGCAGAGTATTGAAACAGAAGTTTCGAATAGGTTTGTTTGACAATCCTTTTCCGGATGTCACGCTTATCCCAAAAATCGGAATCCAGGCGCATCGTGATGTTGCACGGCAGGCAGTTCGTGAATCGCTTGTGCTACTCAAAAACGAGAACAACATTTTGCCATTAAAGAAAGATGCGAGGATTGTAGTAGTGGGCGAGTTCGGAAACAATTCGGGCTTGCAATCCGGAGGTTGGACAGTCAACTGGCAGGGCATGACAGAAAGTTATGCAGGCGCTACCTCTATCTTAGAAGGTATCCGAAAAATTTCAGCGCATGAAGTTTTATATGACCCAACAGGAACTGCTTATTTGGATCAAGTAGATGTGGCGGTGATTGTTGTAGGTGAAACTCCTTATGCGGAATTTATGGGCGACATCGGTGGTGTGATGAACAAATACCAACACACGCTTACAGAGGAACATCAAAAACTAATTGACACCTATCATGCCAAAGGAATCAAAACAGTAGTCGTACTCATTTCAGGAAGACCGCTGGTGGTAACAAAACAACTGGAACAATCAGATGCGTTTGTAGCTGCGTGGTTCCCGGGCTCCGAAGGTGATGGCATTGCTGAAGTTTTGTTTGGTGATTCCGATTTCAAAGGTAAGCTACCGCATTCGTGGCCGAAGTCAGTAGAAGATTACGAAGGAAGAAAGTATGGTCCAAACTTCTGGGATAACTCGATACAACCTCTTTTTCCATTTGGCTTTGGATTAACCTATCATTCATAAAATAAAGAGATAACAATATGAAGGCAATCCGAAAGTCAATCTTACAATCCATTTGTCTGGGGTTGGCTTTCGTAATGAGCATTTCGTGTAACCCAAAACAAAAAACGCAATCCGATAAACCCGTTAACCAAAAAACAGTGACAGCAAAAGATATTTTAGGAAATCCGAACTACCTGGCCATTTGTTACGAAGGCTACCGCGAAAAATCAAGAGAACTACAACCCACCATTCCCCAACTGCAGGAAGATCTGAAAATTCTATCCGCTATGGGAATCAAGATCGTGCGTACTTACAATGTTCAATTGGCACATGCATCCAACTTATTGAAAGCCATTCACGAATTAAAGCAGGCCGATCCAACCTTTGAAATGTATGTAATGCTGGGCGCGTGGATTGATTGTAAAAATGCATGGACCGATCAGGCACCTGATCACAATGTTGAAAGTGAACAGAACGAAGGTGAGATCGCGCGAGCAGTAGCGTTAGCCAATCAATATCCAGATATTGTGAAAATCATTGCTGTTGGAAATGAAGCGATGATACGCTGGGCTGCCAGTTATTACGTGCAACCTTCCGTCATTTTGAAATGGGTCACGCATGTTCAGTCGTTGAAGGCTTCTGGTCAGCTGCCGAACGATTTGTGGATCACTTGCTCCGATGATTTTACATCGTGGGGTGGTGGCGACCCAAGTTATCACACCGAAGATCTGGAAAAAATAATAAAAGCCGTGGATTACATTTCCATGCACACCTATCCGTATCACAACACCCACTACAATCCGGATTTTTGGAGAGTACCTCGTTCGGAGGCATCGCTTTCAGAAATGGAAAAAACAGATGCTGCGATGATCCGTGCAAAAGATTTTGCAAAGACACAATACGAAGCAGTTGCTTCTTATGTAAAAAGTCTGGGTGTAGTTAAACCCATTCACATAGGCGAAACTGGTTGGGCATCGATCTCAGATGGTTTTTACGGACGTGAAGGATCGCGTGCCACCGATGAATACAAGCAAGGCAAGTTTTATCAATTGATGCGCGAGTGGACAAATGCATCCGGAATTTCCTGTTTCATCTTCGAAGCATTTGACGAACAATGGAAAGATGCCGGAAATCCGAACGGATCAGAAAATCATTTCGGCCTCTTCAAACTCAATGGCGAAGCAAAATATGCTTTGTGGAAACAAGTTGACCAAGGCGTGTTTAAAAACCTGACGCGCGCTGGCAACCCGATTGTTAAAACCTACAGCGGAGACGAGAAAAAACTACTAGAGGAATTAATATCTCCGCCTGCAAAATAAAACGGAATGCAAATCACGAATAGAAAAATAGTTCCATCCTAAAAACCAAACCAATGTCTACCTCTACTAATCAAGTGCCGATGGGTCAAAAAATTGCCTTCGGTGTGGGAATGCTGGCGAACCAAATGTTTCCGGCTGTGCTGGGGATTTTCATGGTCGTGCTCGTGCAAGACTTAGGCTTCCCGGGCTGGATGTGGGGCACCATCTATTTCTTCCCCCGGATTTTTGATGCCTTCACGGATCCCATCATGGGATTCATTTCTGATAACACCAAATCCAAATGGGGCAGACGAAGACAATATGTATTCATTGGTTCCATCGTCATGGGGCTCTCCTTCATCATCATGTGGCAGTTGTATCGAAGCGATGGCGTGGAATACAACTTTATATTTTTTATGGTATGGTCGTTCATTTTTTATTTGGGCCTCACTCTCTTTAGTGTTCCTTATGTAGCCATGGGCTACGAAATGAGCAACGACTTTCATGAGCGCACCAGCATCATGGCGATTTCACAATGGATTGGTCAATGGGCGTGGGTAATTGCTCCTTGGTTTTGGGTGATCATGTATGATAAAACTCTTTTTGAATCTGCCGATGTAGCTACCCGCACATTGGCCGTTTGGGTAGGCATTATTTTTGCGTTTTGTGCGATGGTGCCGGCCATATTCATAAAAGGTAAATCCACTCTGAATGAAAATTTTTCACCACTTAGTTTCAGCACCATCGGAGCCAGCCTTAAGGAAATCCTGCTAAGTTTTAAGGAGGCATTATCACTCAAACCTTTCCGTCAACTTTGCATTGCTACATTTTTAGTATTTAATGCTTTCAATACAATTGCTGCATTTTCATTCTTTATTATTGTTTACCATCTATTTGGTGGCGATGCCGGAGCAGCAGGAATTTGGCCAACACTCTTCGGTTGTTTAGGAGCCATTGGAACCACGTTTTTGGTTATTCCCATCGTAACTCGCTTATCAAAAAAGTACGGCAAGAAAAAAGCATTCATTTTCTCGCAAGGAATATCAGTAGTCGGTTACGCGATGTTGTGGTTTCTTTTCATTCCGGGCAAACCGTACATGTTCATTTTTGCGTTGCCCTTCTTCTCCTTTGGAATCGGTAGTCTCTTTGTATTGATGATGTCGATGACGGCCGATGTGATTGACATGGATGAAATCAACACCGGCTTGCGCAGAGAAGGAACTTTCGGAGCCATTTATTGGTGGATGGTAAAATTTGGTTTCGCCATAGCCGGAGGACTGAGCGGAATTATCATGAGTGTGGTGGGATTTGATTCAGGCGCTGCTACGCAACCAGAAGGAGCCATTGATGGATTGAGAGCTTTCTTTTCGGGCCTTCCCATTCTCGGTACGCTCACAGCTATGTATGTGATGCGCAATTATGATGTAACAGAAGAACGTGCCAATGAGACACGAGCCGAGTTGGACAGACGCGAGGCCGCTAAAACAAAAAAATCATCATCCTATTATCAAAAAGAAAAATTCCTGTCGCTGGACAAAATACCGGCATTGGCCACCGACTTAAATTTTGCTGCCCTCTCTCCTGCCGAAGTGAAACAACTATTCACTAAAACACTTAACCGCGGGCTTCACGGAATTTGTTTTAGCCCGTATATGGAAGGTCAGAATATTGGAGATCATTTGTCGGAAGCACAAATTCAAAGACGGATGGCGATTGTGGCTCCGCACAGCAAATGGGTGCGCTCTTTCTCATGTACCGAGGGCAATGAATTTATTCCAAAAGCCGCTCATGAAAAAGGATTGAAGACGATGGTGGGCGCGTGGATTGACACCAACAAAGCGAAAAATGAAGAGGAAATAAAGGCATTGATCAGCTTGGCGCAGAAAGGATATGTGGATATTGCCGTGGTTGGAAATGAAGTGCTCCTGCGCAATGATTTAACCAAGCAAGAATTGATCCACTACATCCGGCAAGTGAAGAAAGCGTTGCCTAACATTCCGGTGGGATATGTGGATGCGTATTTTCAATTTAAGGAACATACGGATTTAGTGGATGCCTGCGATGTGATTCTGGCGAACTGTTATCCTTTCTGGGAAGGATGTGCCATTGATCAAGCTTCGGGTTATCTGAAACAGATGTACACCGTTACCAAAGAAGCGGCCAGAGGAAAAAAAGTCATTATTGCAGAAACCGGTTGGCCCGATCAAGGTACCGGCAACGCACAGGCACAACCCTCCGAAGAAAATGCGATGCGGTATTTCATTAATAGTCAAAACTGGGCCCAACAAGAAAACATTGAAACTTTCTACTTCTCCTCGTTTGACGAATCATGGAAAGTGCGTCACGAAGGTGATGTTGGTCAAGCCTGGGGATTGTGGAATAAAAATGAACAACTCAAATACAACTAATTATGTCGTCAAGAGAAGAAAAAAAATTATCGCTGGCGGGTGTTTCTTATGAAGGTCTAACCTCGGAAACGTTGCGTGACTTATTTCGAAAAGTGTTGAATGCGGGTATGCACGGCATTGGCTTCAGCGCGTATGAGGAAGGACAAAAGCCGGGTGATATCCTGACGGAGAAACAGATTAAAAGACGCCTCGAGATAATTAAGCCCTACACGCAATGGGTACGCTCCTTCTCGTGTACGGAAGGAAACGAACTGATTCCAAAAATCGCCAAAGAAATGGGCATGAAAACATTGGTAGGTGCGTGGCTAGGCAATGACGACAAAATCAACCAACAGGAAGTGGAAAACCTGATCAAAATTGCCAAAGAAGGTTATGTGGACATTGCTGCCGTGGGAAACGAAGTAATGCTGCGCGGTGATTTGACCGAAGATGAATTGATTGCATTTATTGATCGCGTCAAACAAGCCATTCCCGGTATTCCGGTAGGTTATGTCGATGCCTATTTTGAGTTTGATGTAAAGCCGAGAATAACCGCAGCTTGCGATGTCATACTCGCGAATTGTTATCCATATTGGGAAGGTTGTCACATTGACTATTCGTTGTTGTACATGAAAGAAATGTATCATAAAGCAAAGCGCGCTGCGAATGGAAAGCCGGTGATTATCAGCGAAACCGGTTGGCCGAGTCAGGGAACCAATTTTGGTGCCGCCATGCCATCGGATGAAAATTTCATGAAGTATTTTATCAACACCCAGAAATGGTCCGCAGAAGATGGCATTGAAGTTTTCTATTTCTCATCTTTCGATGAATCGTGGAAAGTAGGTGCCGAAGGCGATGTCGGTGCGTATTGGGGAATTTGGGATAAGGATGAGAAGATGAAGTACTAAAATCCTATTCTAACTAACTTGATAACCAGCACCCTGTCTCAACCAAAGATCGGGTTCAATATATACAGGAGTTATGACTTAAATAACTCATCAATTCTATCTATTTAGCTATAAGAATAATCAATTTGATTTATTATCATTTCAATTGTAATGTTGAAGTGGTTTTTAAAAAAAAAAGTAATCTTCTAAAAGTTATTTAAATATGGAGCATAAAACATCAGCTGCTACTATGAATGGAGAGGCCAAGTGCCCTTTTCATAGCGGAGAAATTAAGCAAAGTGCCGGAAAAGGCACACAAAATCGTGATTGGTGGCCGAATCAGTTAAAGCTAAACATTCTGAGGCAACATTCTTCTTTGTCCAACCCGATGGACAAAAAATTTAACTATGCAAAAGAATTTAAGTCTCTTGACTTAAAGGCCTTAAAAAAAGAAATTTTTGCGTTGATGACAACATCGCAAAGTTGGTGGCCGGCTGATTATGGTCACTACGGCCCATTTTTCATACGGATGGCCTGGCACTCAGCCGGAACCTACCGGATAGCTGATGGTCGTGGAGGTGCGGGTGCCGGGCAGCAACGTTTTGCTCCGTTAAACAGCTGGCCAGACAATGCCAATCTTGACAAAGCTCGTTTGCTGTTATGGCCCATTAAAAAGAAGTATGGCAGAAAGATTTCATGGGCTGATCTGATGATTTTAGCGGGAAACTGCGCGTTGGAATCGATGGGATTTAAGACATTTGGCTTTGCCGGTGGCCGGGAAGATGTATGGGAGCCACAAGAAGATGTCTACTGGGGATCCGAGACAGAGTGGCTGGGAGACAAAAGATATACGGGTGACCGCGAATTAGAGAACCCGTTAGGTGCCGTTCAGATGGGTTTGATTTATGTCAACCCGGAGGGACCTAATGGAAAGCCCGATCCACTTGCTTCGGCTCGCGATATCCGCGAAACCTTTGGCCGGATGGCTATGAACGATGAAGAAACGGTGGCGTTGATTGCGGGCGGACATACCTTTGGAAAGACCCATGGAGCTGCTGATCCCGGAAAATATGTTGGCCGCGAACCGGCAGCCGCCAGCATCGAAGAACAAGGTTTAGGTTGGAAAAATACCTATGGCAGTGGACATGGGGTAAACACCATTACCAGTGGATTGGAAGGAGCATGGACCACTACGCCCACGAAATGGAGTAATAATTATTTCGAAAATTTATTTGGTTTTGAATGGGAGTTAACCAAAAGCCCGGCAGGTGCACAGCAGTGGAAGCCCAAAGGTAACGCAGGTGCCGGAACAGTGCCTGATGCCCATGACCAATCCAAGAGACACGCACCCATCATGCTGACAACCGATATTGCTTTGAGGGCGGATCCCATTTATGAAAAAATCTCCAGGCGGTTTTTTGAAAATCCAGATGAGTTTGCGGATGCCTTTGCAAGGGCCTGGTTTAAACTGACACACCGCGATATGGGGCCCATTGCCCGTTATTTAGGTCCGGAAGTACCTAAGGAGGTGTTGATCTGGCAAGATCCCATCCCCGCTGTCAAAAAAATAATCAGCCCCCGGGACATTGCTGAGCTTAAAAAGAAGATTGCGGCTACACGATTGACGGTATCTGAGTTGGTATCAACTGCCTGGGCCTCTGCCTCCACCTTCCGTGGTTCTGACAAACGCGGTGGCGCCAATGGCGCCCGTATACGCCTGGCTCCACAAAAGAATTGGGAAGTTAATAATCCGACACAGTTGGAAAAAGTGCTGAAGACACTTGAGGGCATCCAGAAGAAATTCAATGCTGGAGGAAAAAAGATGGTTTCATTAGCTGACTTGATTGTTTTAGGAGGTTGTGTAGGGATTGAGAAGGCTGCAAAAAAAGCCAAACTGAATATAAAAGTTCCCTTTACCCCCGGCCGGGCCGATGCTACTCAAGAACAAACAGATGTCGAATCGTTTGCGGCACTTGAACCTGCTGCGGATGGATTTCGTAACTACTTAAAGAAAAAGCATACAGCCTCTGCTGAAGAACTGTTAATAGATAAAGCTCAATTACTAACACTTACCGCTCCGGAAATGACCGTATTGATTGGTGGTTTACGTGTATTAAACACTAATTTCGATCAGTCCAGTCATGGTGTGCTTACCAATCGTCCGGAAACATTGACAAATGATTTTTTTGTCAATTTACTCGACCTCGGAACTACCTGGAATGCCCTGTCAGATACGCAACAGATTTTTGAAGGACGCGATCGGATCACCGGAAAAGTAAAATGGACCGGCACGCGTGTAGATCTTATTTTCGGTTCAAATTCTGAATTGCGTGCCTTGGCAGAGGTGTATGGCTGTTCGGATTCCAAAGAAAAATTTGTTCAGGACTTCATTAACGCCTGGGACAAAGTTATGAATCTGGATCGTTTTGATTTGCTCTGACACAAAAAGCATTAAGTATAAAAAAAAGGTGGCCTGCTGAAGACCACCTTTTTTTTTGACATCTCAACAGAAAGCTAATCCCTAACCAATTCCAGTTGATGGGGGTTTAGTATCTCAATCAATTGCTCATTTATTTCTGCATAAAAGGGCTCCGTTTTAATATAAAACACATCACTTCGTGTTTCCAGTATTTCCAATACTATCTTTTGATAGCGAGTCATATCTAACCGGGACTGACGCATCGATAGGAGGCTGTTTTTCATGTCGGTCAGCTTTTGAAGTGTCACTCGCTTCTTGAAATGATAGTCCAGATAAATAACAAGGTCGTGCATTACGCGATTAATCAGATTATTGCGATGCTCCGTCACAACGTCAATGATCTGATGGAGAAGAATCGATGCATGGAGATCAGCATCATCAATTTGTCTGATAGTACCTCCGGAAATTTTAATGGCCTTCATATGAAACGTTGTTTAGTTGCGTCAGGCAAAGCTATTCAGAAATACTAAATTATTTAGCAAATATTAGCATTTAATATTTATTTGTTGATAATCAGCTATTTATAACAAATAAATCAAGGATCTAAAATTGGTTATTCTCTTTTGTCTGAAGATTAATGAAAGAAAAACAGATTCAAATTTTAGTCCGTGCACGTCCATTTCTGCTTGAGTTGAAACCGGCATTGCATACATTTACTTATCAAACACCCCATCTTATGAACCTTAGCTCGTTTATGAAAGTGTATGCCGAACAGATCGGAGGACAATATGCTGAATATGATCCTGAACACTCCATCGTGATTGTACCGGTTTCCGGAGGTCGTTTTCAGACAGTTATTGGTACGATTCGGTATAATGAATTATATAACCGGAGACTGATCACTTTTAACTCAAAGATATGCAGCCTGAAACCTACCATCGACTACCAGGCATTGTTGGAACAAACCGCATTCTTTAACTATTGCCGGTTTGTGGCAACCGAAAATTATCTTCAAATAGAAGCCGTGACTGCATTGGATACCATCGATGAATCCACCGTCAAAGAAATGCTTCAGGAGGTGGCTAATCTGGCCGATCAGTTTGAGTTGAAACTTACGGGAGCAGATATTCATTAAGGATTAACTGATCAGCCGAAAGAAGATAAAACTCAATTTACATTTCAAGTTATTCTCATGCAACTAGCGCAAATCTGACCTGCGTATTATTGCGTACCTTTGCCCAAAATGCAGCTGATCTTATCGCTTCCCGGCAACGGGGGGAGGAAAGTCCGGGCAACATAGGGCAGCATACTTCCTAACGGGAAGGTGTCTTGTCTCAGACAAGGCAACAGACAGTGCCACAGAAAACAAGTAGCCATTCCTCTGGAATGGTCATAGTGAAAAGGTGAGGTAAGAGCTCACCGCTTTTGCGGTGACGTGAAAGGCAGGGTAAACCTTATGCGTTGAAAGGCCAAATAGGTAGTGCTTTCCCTTACGGGATACCAGCGGCTCGCTGGACACTTTGGTGGGCATTACGGGTAGGCTGATGGACCCTGGCTGTGAAGCTAAGGGCAGATAGATGATAAGAGTTTCGGTTTTACCGAAAAACAGAACCCGGCTTATACGGCTGCATTTTTTTCAACTCACCCGAAAAAAGGATTCACCTGCGAAGCCGTGTGGTTTCCCTATCTTGCGTCATAACTATCTGTGATATGCCAAGAATTTTACTCATTGAAGATGAAGCCAGTATTCGGGCTGTTTTAAAAGACATTCTCAAAGATCAAAAAGAGTTAAAGCTGGAAGTAGACGAAGCCAAGGACGGATTAGAGGCCTTGGCTAAACTGGAATCAGATGAGTATGACGTGGCTTTCTGCGATATCAAAATGCCAAAAGTAGACGGGATGGAAGTGTTGCAAAAGGCGAAGGAGAAAGGAATTGGCACCACCTTTATTATGATCTCCGCCCATGGCACCACAGAACTGGCAGTAGACGCCACCAAGATGGGAGCCTATGATTTCTTACAAAAACCGCCCGATCTCAATCGACTTTTAATCACGCTTCGGAATGCATTAGATAAAAATACACTTGTGAAGGAGACGAAGACGCTCAAGCGAAAGGTTTCCGGTAAGTATGAGATGATTGGCAACTCCCCTGCCCTGCAGGATATACGGGTAATGATTGACAAAGTAGCTGTCACCGAAGCGCGAGTGTTGGTGACGGGTCCGAATGGCTCGGGAAAAGAGTTGGTGGCACGTCAGGTGCATGAAAAAAGTACCCGCGCCAACGGCCCCTTTGTAGAGGTCAATTGTGCAGCCATTCCTTCCGAGTTAATCGAAAGTGAGTTATTTGGTCATGAGAAAGGGTCTTTCACATCCGCTATTAAGCAAAGGATTGGTAAGTTTGAGCAGGCCGAAAACGGAACACTCTTTCTGGACGAAATTGGCGACATGAGCCTGGCTGCTCAAGCCAAAGTCCTGCGAGCCTTGCAGGAAAACAAGATTACCCGTGTGGGTGGTGAAAAAGATATTACCGTCAATCCACGAGTATTGGCCGCCACAAACAAAGACTTAAAAAGAGAAATTGCGGAAGGACGTTTCCGGGAAGATTTATATCATCGGTTAGCCGTCATTGTGATTAAAGTACCGGCTTTAAAAGATCGACCGGAAGATATCCCAACACTGATAGAAAAGTTTTTGAATGATCTGGCTGAAGAGAGCGGGACACGAAAAAAAGAAATAGAAAAAGATGCCTTAAAGAAACTTATCAATTATCCGTGGACTGGAAATATTCGCGAGTTGCGAAATGTAACCGAAAGGCTCGTGATTATGAGCGATCGGGTTATTCGGGAAGAAGAGGTAACCAAGTACCTCTGAAAGACTATATACGCTTGGAAGGTGTTTGTTTAACTTCCTTCTTGCTATACGTGGGGCATGTATACTGGCTGCAGGAAGCAAACAATACAATCAACAGAACAAACGCTAAAATTCTTTTCATAAAAGTGGTTTTGTCGTGAACAAAAATAGCAACCTTTTCAGTCTCAACAAATTCCAACGGCATTTTTTGTCCATTGGGCGATTATTTTTTTAGCTCACCAGCAGGTTACACCCCCGGATATCGCTGTTATCCAAGCGTCCAAGTACCTCAAAATTACCGTTTTGGATATTTCTACCTAAATCTTGTGTTTCAATAAAGCTGCAGGTGCTGAAATTAGCCAGATCCATTACGTTTATTACCCCTGCCCGACCTGCTGGGGCTTCCGAAAAGGGGTCATTAATGTCCTTTAGTGTTATTTTTAACCAGGGAGGGCCATTGAATAGGCCCTTGGAGGCTGAATACGCCTGCGAAAAAAGTTCGGTCATGCCGTATTCAGAATGGATGCTCGGAAGATTCCAACGGGTCTGGAGAAAGTCATGGATATCTTCACGGATTGATTCTTTCCTCCTACCCTTCATTCCACCAGTCTCCATTATCACACAGTGACTGAGATCGAGAGCGTGTTTTTCGGCAAAATCCAGTAACGCAAACGTGACCCCCCAAAGAATCGTCTTTCGAGTGTCTTTTCGCAAGCGATTTAACGTATGGGCAAGCCGATCATGGTCATAGAGAAAGTAGCCAGAATAATTCGATTCACTTTTGGCAATAAAATAGTCCATCATCTTTATCAAGGAGGAGCCCTGTCGTTCCTGATACGATGGCAAAAGAGCCAGTACATGGTAGCGGTTCAACTTGCCGTACTGATGTTCAAAAATCAAGGACGATATCTCTTCATAAAAACGAATATCCGGAACGAAATGATGGCTGGTAGTAGAGCCGGTGGTGCCACTGCTGGTGAAGACCATTTGCTCCATCCAATTCCCGGTTTTGACTGTATGCGTCTTAAAAAAAGCTACCGGCAGGTGAGGAATTTCCGCAATTGATGTAATCTGATCCGGAGCGCATTTTAAATGCCTCAAATAGTCTCTGTAGACAGGATTTTCCCGTGCCTGAAATCGAAATACATCTAACGCAATACGTGTTACCTGTGCCTCGTTCAAGGTATAGAAATCGTTCGCAAAATTTTTAAAAGTGAGCAAGCGTGCCGTATTTTGAGGTGCATTTAATTTAATACATGGCAAAGATAAGCAGATGGGGATGGGTTGTTGTGTTCATGCTGGGTTTTGCGGCCTGTTTTGAGCCACCTGAATACCCGGATGAACCCGTGATTAAATTTGATGGCCTGCTCTTCCGTGATTTACCGAATCCCTCCGATGCCGATTCTTTGGTCATTTCTCTTGACTTTACGGATGGGGATGGAGACATGGGGATTGATTCAGATGAAAATGGTTTACCTTTTAATGAACGCTTCTATTTTCGTTTTCCGGATGGGTCTTTATTGAACTATGCTGACAAACGAACTACCCCGGGTTATGATACACTGCCAGCTTTTATAAAACCTTTTAACTGTACCAATTGGGAGGTTGTTTTCAATGCACAGAACGTCCCGCAGGATACCCTCTACTTTCAGTTAAACCCAAACTACAACAATATCTTTGTTGAGTTTTATATCAAAACCGGGAGTACTTTTCAACGCTACGACTTTAATGAGATATTCACCTATCCGCTTTGTGAAGTGAATGGTTTTAATGGCCGGTTTCCGATCTTATCAAAAGACATTACCCGGCCAGGTCCATTGGAGGGAACGATTCGGTATGCCATGAGATCCCCCGGATTTAGCGTTATTTTTGGCACCAGGACTTTAAAGTTGCGCATCTATGTCAAGGATCGGAAATTCAATGTCAGTAACGTCATCGAAACCGATGAGTTTACGCTGCAACAAATCCGCAGATAATAAGCACTCTATCACCTCCGGAGAGTTGTTTCCAGGATAGAATTCAATAGAGCGAAGGAAATTTTTCAGGATTGGATTCATGCATTAACGCATAAATCCGTTCAAATACTTCTTCGGGATTGGGTTTTGAAAAATAGTCTCCATCCGAACCATAAGCCGGGCGATGCTCTTTCGCTGTAATGGTGATGGGCGCAGAATCAAGACATTCATAACCTCCCTGTTCTTCCAAAACCTTTTGCATCATGAATGCCGTGGCTCCTCCCGGTACATCTTCATCTGCAAACACAATCCGATTGGTCTTTTGAATAGATTCTTTGATCCGGTGGTGTAAATCAAATGGAAGCAGGGTTTGAACATCGATCACTTCACAGGAAATACCGGCAGCTTCCAACTCCCGGGCGGCTTCCATCACGATGCGGCACATGGATCCGTACGTGACAATGGTAACATCTTCACCTGATTTCAAAACATCAGGTACACCCAACGGTATCGTAAATGTGGACAGATTATCCGGCACACGCTCTTTTAGCCGATAGCCATTCAAACATTCAATGATGAGGGCGGGATCATCTGACTGAAGTAGCGTATTATAAAAACCGGCCGCTTGCGTCATATCCCGGGGCACAAGAACATGCATTCCTCTAATGCTCCCCAAGATCATGGACATGGGTGATCCGGCATGCCAGACGCCTTCCAACCGGTGTCCACGGGTGCGAACTATCAGGGGTGCTTTTTGGCCTCCTTTGGTCCGATACTGCAAACAAGCCAGGTCATCAGATAAAATTTGAATTGCATACAGTAAGTAGTCGAGATATTGGATCTCTGCAATGGGGCGTAATCCGCGTAGTGCTGCCCCAATTCCTTGCCCGATGATGGTACATTCCCGGATGCCGGTGTCGGTTACCCGCCATTCCCCAAACTTGGCTTGCAAACCGGCAAATCCCTGATTGACATCACCGATGCGGCCTACGTCCTCACCAATGGCAAATATTCTGGGATCCCGCGTAAGTGCTGCGTCAAAACATGCCTGAAGCACTTCCCGGCCATCCACCAAAGATGATTGCTCTGAATATCGTGGAGATTCAATTTCAACTTTGATCGCTGAACTGTCTGACACGCTATATAAGTGCGAACTAAAACGATCGAAGGCATTTTGCTCAAATTTCCGGATCCACTCAACAATACCTGCTTTAGCTTCTCCGGATTCATGCCTTAGAATTCGTATCGCCTTTTTGGCAGCCTTCATGGAGTCCAGAAAAACAGGATTTACCGTTTTTACCAACTCTTCCCGTATATCTTGAATGGAAGGATAGGCCTCCGATGCCAGCGACAGAAAGTGAACCAGTTCCTGTTGATGCGTTTGAATATCCTTGGCAAATGCTTTCCAGGAAGACTCTTTGGCCGAACGGGCAAACTGTTTTGCTTGCTTTTCTAAGGTATCCAGTTCATCCACCGTGCTGATTCCCTCTGATAGTATCCAGAGACGCATTTGTCGTAAACAGTCATGGTCATGTTCCCATGCCAAGCGCTCTTTACTCTTATACCGTTCATGTGAACCCGAGGTAGAGTGTCCCTGAGGCTGTGTCACTTCGGTTACATGCACCAAAACCGGTACATGCTCTTCCCGGCAAATTTTTTCTGCTCTTTCGTAGGTGCTCAGCAAAGCAGGATAATCCCAGCCTTTGACTGTTAAAATTTCAAAGCCTTTCTCTGTTTTCGTTCGCTGAAATCCGGAGAGAATAGCTGAAATACTTCCTTTGGTTGTCTGATACTCTTTCGGAACAGAGATACCATACTCATCATCCCACACACTTGTGAGCATGGGCACTTGCAACACACCTGCTGCATTGATGGCTTCAAAAAAGAGTCCTTCAGAGGTAGATGCATTGCCGATGGTTCCAAAAGCGATTTCGTTTCCCTTATTACTCAGGTGGGAGAAGCGATGCAACTCTTTGTTCTGCCGAAATAGTTTGGAGGCATACGCCAATCCTACCAAACGAGGCATCTGACCTGCTGTAGGTGAGATATCAGCGCTGCTGTTTTTTAACCTGGATAATTCTTTGAGATGACCTTGCTCATCCAGCATCCGGGTAGCAAAGTGACCGTTCATGAGTCTTCCCGCAGATGCCGGATCAGCCTCCACGCTGGTGTGAGCATAAAGTTGTGCGAAGTATTGTTCGAACGTTAGCTCACCAATGGCAAACATGAATGTCTGATCGCGGTAATAACCTGAGCGAAAATCTCCGGCCCGGAAAACTTTGGCCATGGCTAACTGGGCCAATTCCTTCCCATCGCCAAAAATGCCAAACTTGGCCTTTCCCATGAAAACTTCTTTGCGACCAATCAGACTCGCTTCACGGCTTGCACAACCCAACCGATAATCGGCCAGGATCGTTTCCGCGTTTTGGGAAGAATTTGACTTTGAAACAGTTTTTAATTCATTCACCGGCTACCAGTTGATGGCCAAAAATAGGTAAATTCAAAAGAGTGTTCAAAGTGGGCACTATAGATCGGTATTAAATAGCGAAAGGCGTGCAAAAGACAGTATAAAATATCCTAAACATTGTTTTCAGCCATATTTAATCAACTGCCCAATGACATAATAAGTTGTCAACAAGCCATTCTGCAATCGATTGGTACCGCTATATTTGCAAGGACATTTTTTACTTACCAACCTACAATTTTATGATCATTGGTGTTCCTAAAGAAATCAAGAACAACGAAAATCGGGTCGCTTTAACGCCTGCCGGTACGCAAGAATTGGTGAAGCGTAACCACACAGTATATATTCAAACCAAGGCAGGAGAAGGTAGCGGTTTCCCGGACGAAGAGTATATCAAGGCAGGTGGTAGCATCGTTCCTGCAGCCGAGGATGTTTTTTCCAAGGCTGAGATGATCATCAAAGTAAAAGAACCCATCGAACAAGAGTACGCACTCATCCGAAAGGATCAATTGGTATTTACCTATTTCCATTTTGCTTCTTATGAACCGTTGGCACATGCCATGATTAAAACCGGTGCCGTGTGCCTGGCTTACGAGACAGTCGAACGGATCGATGGTAGTTTGCCATTACTTGTACCCATGTCTGAAGTGGCCGGCCGGATGGCTATTCAGGAAGGAGCTAAATACCTGGAAAAACCGCTGAAGGGAAGAGGTATTTTGCTTGGTGGTGTTCCGGGTGTTATGCCTGCAAAGGTCTTGATTCTGGGCGGAGGTGTGGTTGGTACCAATGCTGCAAAGATAGCCGCAGGTATGGGAGCCGATGTAATTATCACCGACTTGAATATCAACCGGCTCAGGTATCTGGACGATGTGATGCCTAAAAACGTACGCACGATGGTAAGCAGTGAATACACCATCCGTGAGTTGGTAAAAACACATGATCTGATTGTCGGGGCGGTGCTGGTGCCAGGAGCCAAAGCACCTAAACTCATTACCAAAGATATGTTGAAGACCATGCGCCCCGGAACTGTGTTGGTAGATGTCGCGGTGGACCAGGGTGGATGTATTGAAACCTGCAAACCCACCACGCATGAAAATCCCACTTACATCATTGACGATGTTGTTCATTATTGTGTGGCCAACATGCCCGGTGCGGTGCCCTATACCTCCACTCAGGCACTCACCAATGCCACCTTACCGTACGCAATTAAATTAGCCGGTATGGGCTGGAAAAAAGCCTGTTCGGACAATGGTGAACTGCGGAAAGGACTCAACGTGGTAGGTGGCAAAGTGGTTTATAAGGCAGTAGCTGATGCCTTCAATTTACCCTACACAGACATCAAGGAAGTACTTAATTAACCCTGGTTAATTTAAAACATGGGTATCTCAGATTAACCGAAAGCAGGAAAATCTGATAGATGAACAGCTTCTGTACCGTCTTGGGATGCTTTGCTGCAAAAATGAACCCTCCCGTTTGAAACCACCAGGTATTGAGCTCCAATGGTCATGTTATACACAGCTACCTGATTAAAGGTTTTTTGTGAAAGTTTGATCGTGGGCGCCTTACACTCGATCAGCATCCAGGGAAGACCAGCCCGATCGTAAATGAGGATGTCTGATCGCTTCTGGAGTTTGTTAAAAGTTAAACTTCCTTCAACCCGAAAAAGTGATTTGGGATAATGAAGCGATTCGATCAGGTAATGAATCATATGCTGACGGACCCATTCCTCGGGAGTCAGGACAACATACTTTTTTCGGATGATATCAAAAATGTATACTTTGCCTCCCTCCTTTCTGATGGAAACGTCTATCTTCGGAAGAGCAATTTCATACATAAACCAATAATAGAGTAAAATAAGTACAATACATATGAAGACTAAAAATGAGATTGTCGAAAACTGGTTACCCCGCTATACAGGCGTACCGTTGGATAAATTCGGGAAGTATATTCTCCTAACCAATTTTGATAATTACGTCAACAAATTTGCCGAGTGGAATAAGGTCGAAGTGCTTGGCCAGGATCGGGCTATGCGTTCGGCCACGGCCAACGGCATCACCATCATAAATTTCGGTATGGGCAGCCCCAACGCAGCCACCATCATGGATTTACTGACAGCCATTAAACCCGAGGCATGCCTTTTCCTGGGAAAATGTGGTGGACTAAAGAAAAAGAATGACCTGGGGGATTTTATTTTGCCGATTGCGGCTATCCGGGGCGAGGGTACTTCAAATGACTATTTCCCCCCGGAAGTACCTGCTCTACCTGCCTTTGCGCTCCAGAAGGCCATCTCAACCACCATACGCGACTTTAATCAAGACTATTGGACAGGAACGGTCTATACAACCAACAGAAGAGTATGGGAATGGGACGAGGACTTTAAAGATTATCTGCGCAAGATCCGGGCAATGGCCATTGATATGGAAACCGCGACTATCTTCTCCACGGCATTTTATAACGAAATTCCAGCGGGAGCTATTTTGCTGGTTTCAGACCAGCCCATGTTTGCGGGAGGCGTTAAAACCGAATCGAGCGACAAAACCATCACCACTAATTACGTTGATCTTCATTTAAAAATTGGGATCGAATCGCTTAAGCAGCTGATTAACAATGGTGTAACGGTTAAGCACCTGAGATATTAGTTGCTGCTTCCGGCCTTATTCGTCACTTTCACTTGACTCAACAGAGCCAGCCCAATAATAAAGAAACTCATGAGTGCAAGGGCACTGGTACGCATGCTGCCGGTGATCTGCTCGATCATGCCGTAACAGAATGTTCCTCCTACGATGGAGAGATTAAACGTGACGTCAAAAAAACTAAAGTAAGAAGCATGGTCAATCGTTCCTGAAGGAATCAATTTGGAATAAGTGGCACGGGACAAGGATTGGATTCCTCCCATCACCATCCCCACAACAAAGGCTAGTGCATAAAACTCAAATTCATGGGTAACCAGATAGGCAGCCGCACAAATCACAATCCAAATCAAAATCATAACGACTAGTGAGAACCGATTTCCTCGTTGTGAGGATAAATTAGCAAATAACCGGGCCCCTAGGGAGCCTACCAACTGGATAATCAACACGGTAGCAATAAGTTTGGTGCTTTCTAATTTCAACTCCTTGGCACCAAACGAAGCCGCCAGGTACATAATCGTTTGCACACCCATGTTGAAAAAGAAGTAAGCCCACAGATACATTTTAAGGTTAGGATAGTTGCCCAGGCTTTGCCAAACCTTTCGGAGTTCGTAATATCCGTTTAGTAACACTTTTCTGCTGGCAGGTCTATTAAAAGGATTATCCGGTAGTCTTTTAAATGTTATCTGCGAAAAACCAATCCACCAAATGCCCACCATGAGAAACGAGAACCGGGTAGCCATCGCCTCGTTGGGAAAATAAAATGACTCCCAGAAAATGATCATGACCAGATTAACGATCAATAAAATTACACTTCCAAAATATCCCATAGAATACCCTTTGGCACTCGTGAGATCATATTTATCGGGAGATACAATCTCAGGCAGATAGGCATCATAAAAGACAATACTGCCGGCATAACCGATACTGGCTAAGGTAAAGCAGGTAATTCCCCAAACAAGATTCTCCGGTCCGGTGAAGAAAAAAAGACCGCAACAGGCCAATCCCCCAACGTACACAAAGAACTTCATATAGGATTTCTTGTTGCCGGTATAATCTGCCATGCCTGACAGCAAGGGCAACATCGGTGCGATCACCAAAAATGAAAAAGACAAGGCAAACGACTGAAGGACTGTGTTCCGAACTTCCCATCCCAAAAAGGATACCAGATCACCGCTTGTTTCGGAGGTTGTGACAGCATTGTAGTAAACCGGAAAAATGGCCGAAGTAATCACCAACGAATACACGGAGTTTGCCCAGTCAAACATCGTCCAGGCTCTAACAACCTTGGTGTCGTTTAGGTTTAGGTTGGGAGTTGTCATTTAAAGAAATGGCCTTCCGGTGTCCGGAAGGCCATTAGGGTTTCAGCCAGTAGGGTTTAGCGACTGTTATTTTTAGCAGCCTCTCGTGTGGTATACAGAAGCTTACGGGCATTTGCTTTCCGTAATTCTGTTTCTACGTCTACAATAATCCCTCTCTTGGCTTCATTATCTACTTTTAACGCGACAGTCAATTGATCTTGCTCATCTTCGCGTAGTTTATCGCGCTCCGCGTTTACCCACTTGGCAATACCAGAGGGCTCAATGAAAGAATCATTTGCCTGAATTTTGGGTTCCACTCCGTACTGCTCCGTTTTCACCGGAGCACCGATATACAGATTGGTCACCAATGTTTTGCGTTGAAGTTTGCGCAATTGGGTGGCTTCCGGAATTCTTTGTTGTACCTCAATGGAGGTTTCACGCAATTGTGTTGTAACCATGAAAAAAAACAACAACATGAAAACCACATCGGGCATTGAAGAAGTCGGAATGTCCTGCTTAACGTTTGCCTTTTTCTTGAACTTTGACATAATTAATTCCCTCCTACTTTAGTTGGTTCAGCAATGGATATCTGCATCGGTATACCTTCCCTGGCGCGGTCATAAACCGCCTTATTGTCAGGGTTTGCCAGGTCAGAGGCTAATTCCCGAAACTTTTTATTTTTCTCCTCCATACTACCAGATAATCCAGCCCGGTCAGCATAGATATCATAATAAGCAGCCTGGCAGATGTCCAGAAGTTCTACAAACTTTTTATGACTGGTACCTCTATCGGTCTTGAACGAAACGATGGCCTTATCAGGGCTGTCCGATGAATTAGGATCAGCCCCATTGTTTAAAACAAAGGTTTTAATCATTTCCTTTAGTCCGCTTAGATCCTCCATCGGTTCCCCTTCAATCAGGACACGATCAGCTGAGTTTACCTGAACCTTAAAAATGTTGCGCTCCTGCACTTTTACATCTTCGGGTGGCTGGGCCTCCGGTGGTGGAGGCAACTGAATACTCAAACCGCGGTCATTCGAAATCGTGGTTGTTACCAGAAAGAATGTTAACAACAGGAAGGCGATATCCGCCATCGAAGCATTGGGTATGTCTGGTGTTGATCTTGCCATATTATTTCAATGCTTTATTAATTTCAGAATACACGACTCCAATGATAGAGGCCAGAAGTGCCAGATAAAACATAATCAGACCTGTCTCAACAAACCTTGACTGCGTGCTATCCACTCCAGCGATCTTGTAAAATGGCTTGACTTCATCACCCGCTAATGCGAAGGCAATCCCTCCCAGGATGACAAAAAAACCAAGCCAATAAGCCATTCTCCATTTTTCTGTGGAGCCGGTACGAGACGAAACGAATATACCAAAGAGTAATACTGCCAAAACAACGATCATGATACCGTATGTAAGGTACAAACCGCCATCTACGCCAGATATCAGAGCCAATACAACGATCACGGCTGGCAACAATATCTTGATGGCTTCCATTGCAGATTTTACATTTTTCAATTCTGTAAAGAAGAGCGCTCCAAAAGCAATAACAAATACAATGTAAAACATGGTTAGACCTCCACCAACTAATTTATAACCCGTGATGCCCAATCCTGCGGCCAGGGCAGGATCGGATAACTTGTCACTGGAAATAAAATAACATGCCAAAAACAGAACAACCAACACCCCCACGCCTGCTAAAACTTTTAACAATGCCTTTGGATTGTTCAACGAACTAATCAACGGCAATAACACTGCTAAAACTGTAGCTAGCCCAAGGATGATGTACGTAGAAATCAGACCGAACCCCACCATTGAACAGTGGAACTCAGAAAGATTTTTTTCTAAACACATAGCATCCATTTAACTTAATTTAAAGGTGGACGACAAATTACTTCGCTACTTTATGCTTTACTAAAATATCCACTAAGGATATGGAAGCATCTTCCATGTTGCTTACCAGACCGTCAATTTTAGAAACACAATAATTATATAAAACCTGAAGAACCATACCTACAATCAAACCGGCTACGGTGGTGATCAAGGCCACTTTCATACCACCGGCTACTACGTTTGGCGAAATATCTCCGGCAGCCTGAATCGCATCGAATGCAAAAATCATCCCGATAACCGTACCAAAGAATCCAAGCATGGGTCCGAGGGAAATGAATAATGAAATCCAGATAAGTCCTTTTTCTAATTTACTCATCTCAACTGCTCCATACGACACAACAGATTTCTCCACCATTTCAATGCCTTCGGAGGCACGCATTAACCCTTGGGTAAAGATAGATGCCACAGGACCCCGTGTATTACGTGTTACCTCCTTTGCTGCTTCTACGCCACCTTTGGCCAACGCATCTTCAATTTGACCCAACAACTTATTGGTATTGGTAGTCGCTAAGTTCAAGGTAATGATACGCTCAATAGAAACGGCCAATCCTAGAATAAGACAGATCAAAATAGGCCACATAAAGATCACATCTCCTTCTATAAATTTATCTTTAATGAGTTGGTGAGCACTGGCATCGGCCACCTGCTCAGTGGAGGTAGTGGCTGCATCTTGAGCGAAGGCAATAGAGGTTGTTGCAAAGACCCCTACTACAACGAGAATAGCGAATAATTTTTTCATGGTTTAAGGTTTATTATAAAACTTTGAAGTGGCCAAAATTAACGGTTTTGGTGATTTTTAAACATTTTTTCGAAAAAAAAACTAAAAATCTGTTCAACTGTCTCCTCGTTTCAGCTTAAATAATACCCCTGTTGTTAAAAAGACACTGATCAACCAGAAATTGGGTTTGATAAATGGTTAATGGATAGTCCTTGTCTCTCGATTGCACCCTTAAAGACCAGCTAACACATTCGTTTGCGCAGCAACTTGGTAAGCCCGGAAATTATCCATTTCTTTGCGTGCTTTTTTTGGAGAGGTGTCCGAGTGGTTGAAGGAGCACGCCTGGAAAGTGTGTATACCTGAAAGGGTATCGCGGGTTCGAATCCCGCCCTCTCCGCATCTCTCGATTCTTTCATCCTAAGGTTATCTTTTCGTTATATTCTCTTAACGTAGGTGGACTATGGCATGATGGCCGTAATTTCTCCAGCCAACGGGTGCTGAATCATTTTTCGGCTATCCTCTACCCCATAGGTGCCTATACAAAGCATCAGTTTGGTAATACCAGCTTCAAATGTCATATCCTCACCACTGATCACTCCGTGATCTTTAAGTTGTTTACTGGTTTCGTATTTGCCTTGCTGAACGGTGCCTCCCGGGCATTGTGATATATTTAAAATCAACAAACCTTGATGAATAGCCAGTTGGAGCAATTCAATAAACCAGTGATCAGACGGAGCGTTGCCTGAGCCGTAAGTCTCCAGAATCAATGCCTTTAAGCCGGGGGTTTTAATAGCCGAACGAATGACTTCGGGAGGTATACCTGGAAATAACTTAAGGACAGTTACATTTTTTTCGAAATGGCCCCGGATGGATAGCTTGTCCGGCACTGGATGAGCAATAGCTGCATCGTTATAATCGATGCTCACCCCGGCTTTTGCCAGAGGAGGATAATTTTCGGATTCAAAGGCATCAAAGTGCTGACTCTCTACCTTGCGAGAACGGTTACCCCGGAGCAAAACGTAATCAAAATAAATGCAAACTTCGGGCACACGTGGCTTACCGTTTAATTTGGCAGCAGCTATTTCCAGTGACGTGATCAGGTTTTCACGAGCATCCGAACGGGGTTCTGTAATCGGTAGCTGGGCGCCCGTAAATATCACCGGCTTGGCCAGGCCGACCAGCATAAAACTTAATGCCGAGGCTGTAAAAGCCATCGTATCGGTCCCGTGAAGCACCACAAATCCTTCCTGACTTTCATAGTGTTCATAGATGATCTGAGCCAGTGTTTGCCAATGGCCTGGATCAATATTTGAAGAGTCAATAGGGTGTTCAAATGAGATGACAGTTAAGTCCAGTGCTAAACTCCGAAGAGTCGGCAAGTGTTCTAAAATCAACGAGAAATCAAAAGGCACTAAAACACCAGCGGCATTGTTAGTCATTCCAAACGTGCCTCCCGTATAAATCAACATAACCTTTGATCTGGCCTTTTCAGGGGTAGCCGTATTAATGCTTATCTTTTTATAATTCATAACTGTTCCTTAAACAATCGGATGGCATTTTCAGTCGTTGCTTGATCCACTTCCTTTCGTGAAACGGATTTTAGCAAACTTAACCGATCGGCTATCAAATTCACATAGGCTGGCTCGTTACGCTTTCCCCGATGAGGCACGGGTGCCAGGTATGGGCTATCGGTTTCCAGCACCAGGTGTTGAAGCGATACCTGAGGTAATAGGTGATCCAATCCACCATTTTTAAAAGTTGCTACCCCGCCAATCCCAAGGTAAAAACCCAAGGCAATCATCCGGTGCGCCTGATCCAGATTTCCGCTGAAGCAATGAAAAACGCCTCTTAAAGTTCCGTCCTGAAGCGGTTCCAGCATGTCCAGGGTTTCATCGATGGATTCCCGGCAGTGAATGACTAGCGGTAGTTGATACTTTTGGGCCCATGCCACCTGAATCTTAAAAGCTTCCTGCTGCTCGGGCCAAAACTCTTTATCCCAATACAAGTCAGTACCCATTTCCCCAATGGCGGCAAAGGGTCTTTTGGCCAGCCAGGTTTCTATTTGATATAGTTCCTTTTCAAAACCTTTTTTTACCGAACACGGATGAAGCCCCATCATGGCCACGCACATGGGCGAGCGTTGTTCCAATTCCAGCATCGGATCAATGCTCCGGTGGTCAATGTTAGGCATATAGATTCTTTGTATACCTATGTCTTGCGCCCGCCTCAGCATATCTTCCCGATCGCGATTAAATTCATCTACATATATATGCGCGTGTGTATCAATCAACATCTACATCCTGGCTTTTAATTCTTGAACAACTTTGCTAAGGTTGGAAAATACCGGCTCAAAGGTAGCAGGGTTCAGCAAAAGCGCACGGCTAATCACCTGCTCGTTCCATTCGTCTTGCAAAACGCGGATGGCTCGGCCTTTTGAATTCCAATATGCTGCCAGGTACTCTTGCTCAGGCTGACCTGCCGTTGGAATCACTACCATTTTCTTCTTCAAATAGTAAAGATCCATCAAGGTACTATAGCCAGACCGACAAACTACCACTTCCGTCTGTTCGATTAACTCCTGAAGTTGATCTGCCTTCAAATGACTGATGACGGGGTTATTCATCGCGCCAGGAATACCTGGCTGCCCGGCAACTATTTTATATCGAAATGAACTCTTACTTAACCACGCTTCCATTTGTTTTTGAAACAAGCCCCTTTGAGGCTCAGGTCCGGAAATCAATGCCAATACGTCCAGTTTGTAGGTGTCAACTGTACGTGAGTTCGAGAACCTTGAAAGTGGTCCAATAAACTTTACAGATAAGCCGAAGGGATGAGAAAGCTCACCACTTAACGTATGAGAACGGTCATCAGGCACCCAGCAATCACCAAACTTACGTATCTGACGGTGATTAAAGTATTTGACGACAAAACGCAATCTCCTGAGCCACCCCGGCACCGCGATATTTAGCTGATGTGTGATAAAGACGGATGGAACTTGTTTCGACCAACAACCATACCGGTTGTCAGAAATAACGGCATGAATTCCATTTTCTGAAACGTAACGTTCGATCAGCTGGTGCTCCTGACGAATAATCCGAAGAAATCTCGGTACCTGAATCAAGAGTCTAAGAAATAAAGTTTGGCCTCCTGAATATACAGGGGCATAGCCGGGTAATGCGATCCATGAGAGTTTGGGGAACTCCATTTTTAATAGATCCAAGGCGCTTCCACTGGAGGCTAGGATAACTTCCAGTTCTTGATTTAATAGTTCTCGGATGATGGGTACACAACGGGTAGCATGACCAAGGCCCCAATCCATAGAAGCAACGATCACCTTTTTCACCCGGGTAATGATTTAAACTCAAAACCCAGGTTTAAAAAGTGATCCAAATAGCGAGGAAGCACATACGAAAGATTCTTATAGGCTTTGACGCTGTCATGAAACACAATGATAGACCCCGGTCGGGTGGCTTCTATCGACTTCCTCAAAATATACTCCTGGCCAAGAGTGGCATTGTAGTCATGGGTGAGCACATCCCACATAACGATGGTGTACTCCGATAAAGATTCAATTTGGTTTTTGGTAATTCGACCATACGGTGGGCGAAACAACTTTCCTTCCGATTTCCCATGTAAGATAAACGAATCTTCGCACTGTTTTACATTCTTAACATAGGCATCTGTGTTGGTTGTCCAGCCTTTCAAATGGTTAAAGGTATGGTTACCGATCGCATGCTTTTGTTCAATGATTTGCTGAAATACTTCCGGGTGCTTTTGAACGTTGTCACCGATACAAAAAAAAGTCGCCTGAGCCTTTGTGCGCTCAAGTTCCTTCAGAACTTCCAGGGTCACGTCCGGCACAGGTCCATCATCAAATGTGAGATAAATTTCCTTCTCCCGGGTTGGAAGTTTCCAGAGTAAGGTGGGGTAAATCCACGGAAGAATAAAAGGGGTTCGAAAGAGGTTCAATCGGTGTGCAAATGAACTTCAAAGATAACCCGGAGGTTGAATCTTCAAAAAGAAATCATCCTACCCGGCACGTAAGCATGGTTATGTCATCCCGGTAGCTATTTTTTCCTTTAAATCCATCTAATGCCACAATGATGTCCTGGTGCATGGTTCGGATATCTTTTTGGTGATTCGTTTCAAAATATTTGATCAATGAACCAACCCCAAATTCCTCTTCTTTCTCATTGGCGGTTTCTGTCAGGCCATCCGTATACGCAAACAACGTAAAATTGTCCAGATTGGTGATAAATCCTTCATTCAAAAAAGGGAGTGGATGCATGGCCCCCAAAACTGTGCTTCCCTCTTCCAACGGAGTAACCTTGCCGTTGTGCCAAAGCAATGGAGGATTATGCCCGGCATTCACATATACCATTGTTTTGAGAGCGATGTCATATACCGCGCCAAAAAAAGTGATAAACTTTTCTCCTTTGGTGTTTTCTAATACCTGGTAGTTGAGAGCCTCGACAATATCCCTGAGGTTAGGTGTTTGTCGCAGTAATGTTCTCAAAGAAGCTTGAAAGTTGCTCATCATTAAAGCAGCCCCAATACCTTTCCCGCTTACATCTGCCACACAAATCAAAAACTGGTTTTTATTGATAGGGACATAATCATAGTAATCACCCCCGATCATATCATGTGGTAAATAGCTTGCTTCCAGCTTTAAAACTTCCGTATAGGGTAACTTATCCGGGAAGAGAAACTGCTGAACATCACTGGCTATTTCCAATTCTTTGCGGAAAGCTTCTTGTTGAAGTTGTTGACGTGCCAGTTTTTTATTTTCAATGGCTACGATGATAATATTACTAAGCGCTTGTATAAACTTTACTCCTTCTTCTTGATCATGGGTGCTATTCTGCTCCAGCCCACCAACAAAAACCAGCGCCAGCGTTTCGGTTTTGTGAGAGATCGGGATAACCATATCAAACTCATGAAATGAACAATGTCCATCAAATTCGTTGAGGCGATGGATATTCTTGATAAGTTCAAAGCGATCGTCCAGCCGCTCCCGCATAAAGTTATTTGTTGTACCAAAATTCACTTTACAATTCCACCGATCATCTAAGACAAATAATGCTAACTTCTTGATATTCAGATTTGATCTAAGCGTGAAGTTAAAAATCTTATAGAGAGAGTCTTCCGCTACATTGCTGTTGATCGCTTGCGTGATCTCCAATAATGAGTTGAGTTCAAGTTCCTTTTTTTCAAGTTTCTGCTGAAGAGACACTTCCGTTTGCATAATCTCAAAGTTACTGTTTTTAAATGAACCAGGCTCATTTTGATGCTTTTATCACATGATAGCATAACTACCATGCGTCTCCACAACTCTCTTAAGACCGAACGACTCTGCCTTTCCATTGATAAGTTTTTCTCCATGAAAAAAATCCAACTCCTATGATATAGAGCGGATAAATAATCTGAAGGATCGCCATTGAAAAAAAACTAAATCGATTCCGGTGATGGATGGCCACCATTAGTAAGAGAGCTGCATCCAATACCCACTTTCCTCCCATGAGAGGAAAAGCCAATGATGAAGGAATGAAACCCATCAACCACCCCACCCCTAATGCTCCATAACACCCTTGAAAAAGGAAAAGCGTTAATGCTATGAATTTTGCCAACCGGGATGTGTTATATTTCCACTTACTTGCCCACCGAATCCGTTGATTAAAGAAATAGATCCACGAAGCCTGTCCATCGGTTGAAACAATTGCTTCCTCAGTGTTGATGAATTGTATTCCATCAGATTTCCATGTTTGAATTTTGCGCATGAGAAACTCATCATCACCGGAAGCGATTCCTTCATTGCCTTCATATCCCTTTACCTGGTCAAAGGCTGTCTTTCGAAATGCCAGATTTGCCCCGTTACACATCAACGGCCGATGAAGGGCAGCCCATGCAAACGTGACGGCTTGCAGACTCAGCCATTCGGTTTCTTGTAATTTTGAAAACCATGAACGCTTTTCGACTAACCTGACCGGGCCGATGATAAACTGTGTCTGGATTGTCATCTTTTGTTGCATGGCCATGAGCCACGAGGCAGGTAACCGACAATCGGCATCCGTAAGACAGACCCAATCGGTTGAAGCGGCCGATACACCTTTCGTGATCGCCTGCTTTTTACCTTCCCTACCTGACAATGAAATCACTTTTAGGTTGGCGTGCGACTTTTCCGCCTGCAGGGCCCAGGTGAGGGATTGATCAGTTGAATGGTCGTTGACTAAAATGATTTGCGCTGGTGGAAGGGTTTGTCTGAGCAAGTCCTGAACCAGGTTTGGTAAATTCGACTCTTCATTTCGAAAGGCTACTACTACCGTGATGGGCTCAACCTGAACTGGTGGTGCCGAAGGTGAGTGCAATGACCGTTGCCATCCCAAACCAAGGACGATGATCCAAAAGAAATACAAACCAAAAAAAAACAAGAATAAGTACACCGACTATTGTTATTTCAAATGACGTAGAAGAAAATCCTTGACTCTCCCTGAACTACCAAAACAACTTATCTGCATGTTTTTCCAAATGTTAAAAGTAGAGGGTTGACTATCTGGTTGGTACTTCGCAGCTTAAAGTCCAAATTCCTTTTTCCATTCCTGATAAACCAGCTCATACTGTTCTTTTTTTGATGAATCTGGCTCTATCACTTCCAGACGATTTAGCCCTGTCATAGCCTCTTCTGTGGAAGCATACAGACCTGCCCCTACGCCTGCTCCTAAAGCTGCCCCTGTCGCGCCATTGGTTTCGTATAGTTCCAATGGTACCTGTAATGTATTGACAAACGCTTCCCTCATTAGCGGACTTAAAAACAAGTTACTTTTTCCCGCCCGTATAACAGAGGAAGCTGAACTGATCGATTGAATAATATCGTATCCAAAGCGCATGGAACAGACGATTCCTTCCTGAGCGGCCCGATACAAATGCCCTTGCGTGTGCCTGTTTAGATCCAGATTACGAAAAGAGGCACCTACCAAACGATTCTCCAGAATGCGTTCCGTTCCATTACCAAATGGACTAACCCGTAACCCATCGGCCCCTATGGGGGTGACCATGGCTAGTGAATTCATTTCATCATAGTCTGATGCTTTCGTCTGTTTACGTAACCAACTGTTAAGAATACCTGTACCGTTGATGCACAAGAGTATCCCTTGACGGGGTGAAGTTGGCTGATCCGTTACGTGCACAAACGTATTGACTCTGGATTTTGGGTCGGTTTGTATCTGGTCGGTAACGGCATAAATAACCCCGGATGTACCAGCAGTAGCAGCTGTCTCGCCCGGATCCAATACATGGAGAGAAAAAGCATTGTTAGGCTGATCGCCTGCCCGATACGAAATGGGCGTACCTGCCGCCAGACCCAATTCGGAAGCAACCGATGCCGTCAGTTGACCTTGAATGGAGAATGTATTTACAATCGAAGGTATTTTATCGTTGCTAATCCCATAGTGCGAAAGCAGATCTGTGGCCAGGGCTCTCTCGCGAAAGTCCCACAAGATTCCTTCGGAGAGCCCTGAAACGGTAGTGGCTCGTTCACCGGTTAGGCGATAAGCGATATAATCTCCCGGAAGAAAAAATGTGTGGATTTGTTCATAGATGCGGGGCTCATTTTCCATGACCCAACGAAGTTTGGAAGCTGTGAAATTACCGGGGGAGTTCAGATAATGCCCTAGACAATAATCAGATCCAAGCGTCTGATAGGCCCTCTGACCTATTTCAACAGCCCGGCTGTCACACCAAATGATAGAGGGCCGCACCGGCTTTCCCATCCTGTCAAGTGCAACAAGTCCATGCATCTGGTAAGAAATCCCAATGGCTTTTACTGCTACCCCTGAAATCCCCTGGTTTTTCAGACAGTTTTGAATGCTGATCACCACATGCTGCCACCAAAGCCCGGGTTCTTGTTCAGCCCAACCTTCATGTGGTGCCGATATCCTCATCTCGTCTCTGGGAGATTGGGCAAACGCTACTGATCGTCCGGTGAAGACATCCACTAATGAACATTTTACAGATGAACTTCCAACATCAATTCCTAGTAAATAATTGGATGCCATTGGATAAAAGTATGAAACAATTGGGTTGAAAAATAATGCTCATTTTAACGTTATCATGTGATGTCAGATTGAATTATTGGATCGTTCCTGAAAGCTGCGCCCGTTTCGGCTTTTCTATTCGTAACACCTTTTGGTCAATTTTACTTGCACATCCCCCGAAAACACTTCATATTAACAGCCCATAAACTATAAACCTATGACCCAAACCATTAAACCCAAGGCTCTCTTCTGGGCCAGTTGCCTGGCATTGCTTGTCACCTCTTTATCCTTTGGAATCCGGGCCGGGATACTTAACCGCTTGGGCGTAGAGTTTAATCTGAGTGCCAGTGAACTGGGCACCATTGCCGCTACCGCTTTCTGGGGTTTCCCGTTGGCAGTAATTATTGGCGGTTTTATTGTGGACGTCATTGGAATGAAGCGGCTGCTGGTGCTCGCTTTTATGTTTCACCTGTTGGGAATTGTACTTACCATTTTTGCCGGAGGGTATTGGTCATTGTTCCTTTCGACTTTACTGGTTGGAATTGCCAACGGTACAGTGGAGGCTGCCTGCAATCCGTTAGTAACAGCCATTTACTCCGACAATAAAACGACCAAGCTTAATCATTTTCATTTGTGGTTCCCGGGAGGTATCGTGATCGGTACGTTGATCGTGTTTTTGTTTGATCGAATAGGGCTTGGCTGGCAGGTACAGGTAGGCATGATGTTAATTCCAACATTGATTTATGGATACTTATTCTCTAAACTCGATTTTCCGGTAACCGAACGAGTGGCATCAGGGGTGTCCACCACTGATATGTATAAAGCCGTGGCCAGTCCTCTGTTTGTATTCATGATCATTTGTATGTTTGGTACAGCCATCACTGAGTTATTTACGGGACAATGGATTGAAGTTTTGCTGAAAAGTGTGACCGAAAATGCTATCCTTATTCTAACCATCACCACAGGTGTGATGGTCATCGGCAGAGGTCTGGCTGAACCTGTGGTACATAAGTTTTCACCTCAGGGTGTGTTATTGATGTCCGCTATACTTTCGGCAGTCGGTTTGTTTATGCTGGGGCATACCAGTGGTCATATGATTTTCGTGGGGGCTCTCGTCTTTGGGATGGGTGTGTGCTATTTCTGGCCCACCATGCTTGGGTTTGTGTCTGAAAATCTTCCCAAGACCGGAGCCGTGGGTTTGAATCTGATGGGAGGTGCAGGAATGTTTGCGGTTTCGTTGTATACCATTTTCATGGGTGGCAAATATGATAGCCTCCTGGCCTCCAAACTTCCAGCTGGCGCTGATTTAAAAGATTACACTTCGTCCAGCGCAACACCAGAAATGGTCGGTTTACTGGCTGAGGCTAAACGTGCCGCAGGACCTGAAATACTTGATCTTACCCTGATTATCCCGATCGGGCTGATCGTGGCATTTACCGGGCTCGTATTCTATATGAAAAGCAGGAAAACGGCTTAACACTTCGGCTTAGGTGTCAATCCAGAATCATGGCGCCAGTCGGGTTGATTTTTGAAATAATAACATCGCTTTTTAAGCCTTCTTGCTGAAAAGTGTACGCCATTACTTGCCCGGCTTGTTGGGCGGTAGCATAGTCTTTACTCAACGCATATATGGTTGGGCCGGATCCCGAGATTCCAGCACCTAATGCGCCTACTCGCTTTGCCTCTGATTGAATAGCCTCAAATCCAGGTATAAACAATTTCCTCGTGGGTTCTGCAATCGTATCAGTTAATGTCCTACTGATCAGATCATAATCAGAAGTCATTAATCCAACCATTAACGCAGCTACATTGCCACTTTGCTGAATGGACTCTTCTCTGCTGATGGCTGGACGTAGAATTTTTCTCGAATCTTCCGTTTTAAGTTCCAAATGAGGATGCACCAATGTGGCAAACAACGTGGCCTGTAAAGGCACATGAATAACATCCAGCGGATCATAACTGCGAATCAAAATAAATCCGCCAAGTAAAGAAGGGGCCACGTTATCTGCGTGGGCAGAGCCGCAAGCGATTCGTTCAGCCTCCATGGCATGTAACAACAGGTCTTGTTTGGGCAATCGTACTCCAGTTAATTCATTGATGGCTATCAAGGCAGCCACCGCACTGGCTGCGCTGGAGCCCATACCGCTGCCGAGCGGTAAATTTTTATGCAAAACAATGGAGACACCAAAAGTCAACTTAACCGCTTTTAAAAAAGAGAGGACCGCTACCCCTGCTGTATTTTTGGAAACTTCCATAGGTAACCGACCACCATCGCCTATAATTTGTTGGATGGTCACTTCATTTGAATCATTGGATGTCAGATGAACTTCATCTCCAAGATCATTCAATGCAAAACCCAAAATATCAAATCCACAACTGACGTTTGCTACTGTAGCCGGAGCAAACGCGCGAACCGTTCTCATTTTATACATAGTTACCGATCCGTATAATGTCAGCAAAAACTCCGGCAGCCGTCACCGAAGCTCCCGCTCCGGGTCCCCGGATGACCATGGGGCGTTCATGGTAGCGCTCGGTAGTCAACAAGATTATATTATCACTGCCTGCCAGAGAATAGAAAGGATGGGTTTGACCGACAGAGTTTAACTGAACCTTGGCTTTACCTTCTTCCAATACCGCCATGTATCTGAGCCTTTCATTTCTTTTCGCAGCATCCTTTTGGCGGGCAGCAAACTCACTGTCATATTTTTGAAACACCTCCATAAACTCATCTACTTTTTCAATCCCTCGACAGTCTGGTGGAACAATACTTTCAACTTCAATCTGACCTATTTCCATATCCATTCCACATTCGCGAGCCAGGATCAGCAATTTTCGGGCTACATCCATGCCATTTAGATCATCCCTTGGATCTGGTTCTGTGTATCCTTTTAACCGCGCTTCGGCCACGATCCGGCTAAAGGAATCGCCCTCTCCAAAAGAACTAAAAATAAAATTCATGGTGCCGCTTAAAACGGCTTCAATCCGAATGATCCGATCACCGCTCAAGAGCAAGTCATTTAAGGTGCTGATGACGGGCAACCCGGCTCCTACGTTCGTTTCATACAAAAATTTTACACCTCTGCGCGCAGACGCTTGTCGCAAGGTTTTGTACTTGCTCAGTGAGCCTGTGTTTGCTTTTTTGTTAGGGGTAACAATCGATATATTGGCCGAAAGGATTACCTGATAGAAATCGGTGACTTCTTCGCTGCTGGTGCAATCAATAAATATACTATTGGGTAAATTCAACGTAATCATTTGCTCTACAAAGGAAGTCATCCGCATCGACTCTCCCCTCTCATCCAGGTCGGCCTTTGATATACTCTCATTCGTGCTGCTCAACAACATCTGGCGGCTATTCGCAAGGCCATTAATCACCACTTCCAGGTGATGATCGGTATTTAATATCTGCGATTGTGCATTGATCATTTCGATCAATGATTTTCCAATCAATCCGGTACCTACCATGAAAAGAGATAATGTCCGGTTGTCGGATAAGAAAAATGCCTCATGCAAAACATTCAATGCCTTGGCCGTATCTGTTTGCCTGACAACGGCAGAAATATTTAACTCGGAAGACCCCTGGGCGATTGCTCTGATGTTGATTCCATTCTTTCCAAGAGCATGAAACATCCGGCCACTGGTACCTGGATTTTGCTTCATTCCTTCCCCGACAATAGCGATAACAGACAGGTTGTCCTCCAATAATACTTCATCCATTCCATGCGTCTGTAACTCAAAGGCGAATTCACTTTCAATGGACTGCTTGGCCAGATGGGCGTGGGTTGAATCAACCGCCAGGCAAATACTATGCTCGGAAGAGGCCTGACTGATCAAGATCACATTGATTTTTGCTTGAGCTAGTGCCCGGAATAAACGCATGGAAACACCCACTACTCCCAGCAATCCACTTCCCTGGACATTCAATAAACTAATATTATCAACCGATGATATGCCCTTGATGATTCCCTGTTCATGTTTAGATATGTGCGAAATAATGGTGCCGGCATGAGTTGGGTTAAACGTATTCTTGATAAGAATGGGAATAGCCTGAATCATGGCAGGTTGCATGGTAGCCGGAAAGATTACCTTGGCACCAAAATGTGACAACTCCATTGCCTCCTGATACGTCATCTCCGGCACGCTAAACGCTTTCGTAACTTTTCGAGGATCAGCGGTCATCATTCCATCTACGTCTGTCCATATTTCAAGACCAGAAGCCTGAAGCGCGGCAGCGAAGATAGCCGCAGTATAATCTGACCCACTTCGGCCCAACGTGGTCGTGTTACCATTTTGATCAGAGCCGATAAAGCCGGTGATCACCTGAACGTTTCTGACCCCTGCAAAGTGCTGCCGGATCAATTGATTGGTAACAGCAAAGTCGACTGCTGCATAACCAAAGTGGCTATTGGTTCGAATAACGTTTCGGGCATCCAAAAATTCGGTGGCAATTCCATGATGGTTGAGCGCTTGAGAAATAATGTAAGCAGAAAGACGCTCACCAAAGCTCATGATATAATCAAGGGTACGCAACGTCTGCTCACGCAAGAGAAACACTCCTTGTAAAACATTTTCAAGTTCGTTCAGTAAGATCTTAACCCGGGCCAGGACCGGATTTTGTTTCTGCACGGATAGCAGCGATCGCACAGCATCCAAATGTCTGACTTCCAGTTGATTCAAAGTGATGCGATATTCGTGATTTCCTTCCACTGCCTGCGCACTCGCCTTGATAAGTTGATCCGTTACACCGCCAAAAGCGGAAAAAACAAGAGTGTAATCACGTTCTTCCTCCAGTTGAAGGATGTCAATAATGGACTTTATCCGCTGCGGAGTAGCCACCGATGACCCTCCAAATTTTTTAACTTTCATTTGTATTACTTACAAGTAACTGTGAATTCTATCGAACAAAAAAATGCCTGTTTGTTCCTGGAACAAGATGCGCATTGGCACGAGGCGGGTGAAGAAGCAGATACGGGTTACCCCGTAATGGTAGTGCCTGTAATAAAGACTACAGGAGCGGATAGGATGGAAAAATAAAAGATGCTCTTCATGAAAGCCTGAAATAATGAAATCGGCTTACCGATTGCAAAGAAAATTGTGGATTTTTGTGTTAAATAATCAAAACCAAACAAGCATTAGCTTGTGACAACGATCGCGCCATATGTCTAAAAGAAGAACGAAAACTCCATCTGAATCACTGGTTAGCATGACTGAGTTAGTGCTACCTAACGATACCAACACGCTTAATAATCTCATGGGTGGTCGGTTGATGCACTGGATGGATATCGTTTCAGCCATTGCTGCCCAGAAGCATTCCAACCGCATTGTTGTAACTGCATCGGTTGATAATATTTCATTTAGGCATCCCATCCGTTTGGGGAATGTAGTTACGCTGCGCGCTAAAGTAACACGCGCCTTTAGTTCTTCCATGGAAGTACGGATTGATGTGGATGCTGAAGATGTTCCGGCCGGGCTCAAATTTGAAAGCAACAGTGCCTACTTCACTTTTGTCGCAGTGGATCAAAGTGGAAGACCCATCGATGTTCCGGAAATTGAAACCACCTCCGAAGAAGAAAAAGCGCTTTATGATGGAGCGTTGCGCAGACGTCAACTTCGGTTGATCCTTTCTGGGCGCATGAAACCTTCCGAAGCAAAAGAACTAAAATCGATCTTTGATATCAAGGAATAATGAATTCGACACAATTGCTTTTCGGCTCGCATGTATATGCCATAGCTCCCAGGATTTTGGTTATCCTCCCCTCTCCGTGGAACCTCACCTCAGCTGAGGATAAGCATCAGTTAAATCGATTGTTGGAATTCTATCGAATCCGGCCAGAAAGTGTGCGGATTATCTCATCTGCATCACTGAGCGTGGAAGATCTGACGAGTCAGTTTTCGGAAAAAATCATTGTTTTTGGTGTTCCGATGCCATCCTCATGGCCAATCGGTGAAATTCAAAAAATCAATGAAAAGTCCATCCTATATTCTTGCTTGCTTGCTGACCTCAAGGCATTAGAATCTTCCCGAAAAAAAGTGTTGATGGATGCTTTTAAACTCCTTTTTTCCTGAAGTTATTCTCTCACGCCACGCGTATGCTCAAATGTTCCCCTAATTTTTTGAATTGATCCAACCATTCAGGAATAATTTCCTGTTGTCCCATTTTTTTGTTTTCAAGGGACATTTGAAAGTATAGATTTTGGGTTTGATGAAGTTGAAGTTTAATATCAAATTTTAATAACAACGGGAATAACCGATTTAATCGTTGAATCCGTTTCAGATTCTCCCGCTCACTCCGAATTCGTTGAAGCTCTTTAAACACACTTTGACCTGCCAACCGCGAAACTTTACTGGCATCTTCAATTTTTAAATTCCATTTTTCCATCTCAGCTAAAATGCGCTCAATCTCTTTGATGTTAATTCTATCAGACTCAAAGCTATCAATCAGATCCGCATTTAGAATATACTCAAACGTAGTGCGATAAGCGTTAGGAATGGGTATCTCATTATTAGATAAAGCATTAATAAGCGGATAGTCGCGGTTATAGGTTCTGCGCAGAGAAGTCTCCAGTTCTTCCAGACTCTTAGTAGCGATCATGTCCAGTATCTTCCGCTTCTCATCCTTGAAGAGTTGCCAGATCGTGTACTTATCAGGGCCAAAATACGTCTGCATGATACCAATCACATCCCCCAACCTTCCATTGTCAAAGGCAGTGGTAATTCGAAACTGCATGCTGGCAAACTGATCCGGATCCATATCCAAAGAAATATTTCCAATAATGTTATGCACGCCAATACACACTACGGCAAAAGCAAACTTTTTCTCAGATTTAGTTACCAAAGACCGCACTTTAGTAATTCCCAAGACCAGTTTCTGCTCTCCCGCCACTTTTTTTAGAAAGAAGTCATTGGCAGCGGAATAGTTAAAGAGTGGCAACGACTCCGGCTCTTCTTCAAAAATAGACGACACCGCGTAGTGCATACCCACCCGCTGAAGGTTTGTTTTCGAAGGCAACACATATTTGGTATAAATGACAGATGCGTTTTCATAAGTTGGCACATTGCTGGGCGCCAAAGCTAATCTCTTTAAAAACTCGTCATCCAGGCTTACTCCAGCCAATTGATTTGCCAACTGAATCACCCGGCAGGCATATTGCATCACCTGCGTGGTCTCGATTCCTGAAACTTCATCGAAGAACCACCCGCAGCTCGTATACATCAGCAAAGCATTGCGTTGCATTTCCATTAGCCGAAGTACACGGGTGACGTTGACATCTGAAAAGGCATGAGCGTCAAGAAACGATTGAATTGTTTCGTCACTTCTCTTTAAAATCACATCGATATACGCATCACGAGCCTGCCAGGGGTCTTTCAATACCTTTCCTCCTTCTTGCTCAAATATGATGGCAACTTCATCCCGAAGCCAATCTAACGCTTCTCTGAGGGGCTTGCGCCAAAGTTGATGCCAGCCGGGCTTGCCACTGTTGCACCCACAATTATTTCGCCATCGTTCAACGCCATGGACGCAGCTCCAGGAACTATTTTCTACAATTTGTGCCTCATATGTTGGAGGAAACAGACTCAGAAACTGAGCGTAATTTGTCAGATGAACAGATGGGTCTTTTTCAAAGTGATCGATGCAAAATGCCAGGGCCATGTCCCCATGATGATGGTGATGTCCGTACGTCTCTCCATCGGTGGCGATGTGTGAAAGCTGAGGTTCATCAGACGTTCGATCCAAAGGCGCCAGCAAACTCTCTGCAAATCTTTTTCCATCATTCAACAAACCATTGAAAGCTACACCTTGCGAAATATTGCCATCGTAAAAGAAGACTACAATTTGACGACCGGAAGGTAATGGACACACATAGGCTCTTCGTGTATCGATGGTTTGATCGTTCATTGGCAACCAATCAGTCGTGCCCACTTTTCTAATCGCTTTTACCTGTCGAGGTGCAAAAATGGTAAACTTGATTCCATGCTCTGCCATTACTTCCAAAGACTCGGTATCCACAGCAGTTTCTGCCAGCCACATTCCCTCGGCCTTGCGTTTGAAGCGCTGTTCAAAATCCCGTAACCCCCAGATCACCTGGGTCACCTTATCGCGTTTATTCGCGAGTGGCATGATGATATGGTTATACACCTGAGCCATGGCTGAGCCATGACCATTAAACATTTTGCTGCTGTCTTTATCTGCCTCGAGAATGGCCTGATAGGTGCTTTTATCGTTCTCCTGCATCCACGATAGCAATGTGGAACCAAAATTAAAGCTGATTCGTGAATAATTATTGATAATCCGATTGATCACATTCTTTTCATCCAGAATGCGTGAGGCTGCATTTGGAGCATAACATTCAGCCGATATACGTTCGTTCCAATCGTGATAGGGATGAGCCGAATCCTGTACTTCAATTACTTCCAGCCACGCATTTTCTCTTGGTGGTTGATAAAAATGACCGTGAATACAAACAAACTTAAGGGGACTTGACATCCTGAAAACAAATTAGCGTACAACTTCCATTAACTGACTATTGAATTTCAAATTCTGCCACTTCCTCATGCAACTTTAATATGCTGACGGATAACGGTGATAACGTCATGGTGAAAGAATAATCTTTGTTGTGGTATTTGACAGGAGACGTATGTAAAAGAGCCGGATTCAGAATTCCGCTTCCTCCATATTGCTGATTGTCTGAATTAAGAATTTCTTTCCATTTACCCCTGAACGGGACACCGATTCGATAGTGATGTCGAACTTCGGGTGTAAAATTACAAACGATCACCAGGGTATCTTCTTTTGTTTCTGTTTTTCGCTGATAGATCATCACGCTGTTCTCCCGGTCAGAGTAATCTATCCATTCAAACCCCCTTCCGTCAAATGGGAAAGCGTATAAAGACGGTTCAGACTTATAAATGGAATTTAGTGTTTTGATCCATTCAAAGACCCCACGATGGTAGGGATAGTCCAATAAATGCCAATCCAGACTACGGTCATGATTCCATTCAGCTGATTGGCCAAACTCTCCTCCCATAAACAGAAGCTTTGTACCTGGGTGCGTAAACATATACCCATACAGCAGTCGTAAGTTTGCAAATTTTCTCCATTCATCACCGGGCATCCGACCCAGAATAGATCCTTTCCCATGCACTACTTCATCATGCGATAATGGTAACATGAAGTTCTCTGTAAACGCATACACAATACTAAAGGTGATCTCATTTTGATGATACTTGCGATAGATCATATCTTTTTTGAAATAGCTCAACGTATCATGCATCCATCCCATCATCCATTTTTGCCCGAACCCTAATCCGCCCAGATAAGTTGGTCGCGATACTCCTGGCCAGGCGGTGGATTCCTCCGCGATGGTAATCACATCCGGAAACTCTCCATAGACCGTTTCATTAAACTCCTTCAAGAATTGGATAGCTTCGATGTTTTCATTACCACCATATTCATTGGGTATCCACTCACCTGCTTTGCGGGAGTAGTCAAGATAGAGCATGGACGCCACTGCATCTACCCGTAAGCCATCGATGTGAAAGCGATCGAGCCAATAGATTGCATTGCTGATCAGAAAAGAACGGACCTCATTTCGTCCATAGTTAAAAATATAACTGCTCCAATCCGGGTGGAAACCCTTGCGGGGATCGGCATGTTCATACAAATGGGTGCCATCAAACTGATACAATCCATGGGCGTCTCCCGGAAAATGAGAAGGAACCCAATCCAAGATCACACCAATGTCTTCCTGATGCAAAGCATCTACCAATTGCATAAATTCCTCCGGTGACCCATAACGACTCGATGGTGCATAGTACCCCGTCAACTGATATCCCCATGAACCAAAAAACGGGTGTTCCATGACGGGAAGAAATTCCACATGTGTAAAACCTGATTCTTTTACATAAGATACTAACTCATGAACCAATTCCAGATAACTCAACGATCGGTTCCCATCTTCCTGTTTCCTTCTCCAACTTCCCAAGTGAACTTCATAGACAGAATACGGACGCGGCTTTCCCTGAAGTTTCTTACGATCATTCATCCACACTGAATCCTTCCAGGAATGTGAAGTAGACCAAACAATGGATGCGGTTTTAGGTGCCGTCTCGGCAAAAAGAGCAAACGGATCAGACTTCTCTAAAAATGCGCCCGTATTGGAATGTATGGCATATTTATAGACTTCTCCTTTGCCAACATCAGTAAAAAATCCTTCCCAGATTCCTGACTCATCCCATCGGGGATTCAGTTTATGGCTATCCGGCTGCCACGAATTGAAATTTCCGATAACCGATATCGCCTTTGCATTGGGAGCCCATACGGCAAAATAAGTACCTTTCTTTCCTTTAAACTCCGTAACGTGCGCTCCTAGTTTGTCAAACAATCTATAATGTTTACCCGAGCGAAACAGATGAATATCAAAATCGGTTAGCAGCGTGATGGGCTGTTCACCAGTAGTGGTATTGGTTGATTTCTTTTTTCCCATGACGTTATACGTTAATAATGTTAAGTCTTACTTTTTTTCTTCTCGCGCTCTTCCTTTGCTAAGGAATATCTCTGCATATGATAATAGATTCCCCGCAAAGGTATAATTACCCAATCCGGGCGGCCATTTAACTCATAGCCGAGTTCGTAAACAGCTTTTTCAATTAAATAGACCCGGATCAGAATTTCATCTTCTTCGGAAAGTGTCAGGCCCGTACCCATGCGTTCCATGTAAGCCCCTAAATAAAAGCGACTTACATAATGTTGCCATTGCTCCGCCCACTGTTCCAAAAATTCCAGGTCTTTTTCACGATAGTTTTCATTCAAAAGTATTTTTCCAAATGCGGCATAATGAAAGGATCGGATCATTCCAGCTACATCTTTGATCGGACTTTTCTTCAATCTGCGCTCACTAAAGCTGAAGCCGGGCTCACCCTCAAAATCAATGATCACAAAATCCTTACCCGTGAATAGCACTTGTCCTAAATGATAATCTCCATGGATACGAGTCTTGATGGCGCTGATACGTGTCATATAAATTTCACTAAAACACTCCAGCACCTGATCTTCCAGAGCCAAAACTTTATCAGCCAGGGCTTGTGCATCTTTGTTTAGTCTATGCTTCTGTTGTTCTAATAACTTAAACCGGTCTTTGACCAGCTTACGCAAGGAAGAATAAAGTGACCGTTGATAGTTGGCTGAAAAGTATTCGGGAGCAAAGGCCGGAGAGGATGAGTCACTGGCCAGCGCCAGGTGCATTTCCGCGGTGCGCTGTCCCAACCGAACCACACGCTCATAAAAGCCCAACCCAATAAATTCCTGTATGATTTCGGGAGCTTCTTCGAATTTAATTGCCGCTTTATTGATTAGCTTCGGAAGCTTCTCCTTTTTAGCTTTTGTCATGACGCGCTCATAAAAACGACCAACAGAATCGATCGTAACGTTCCATGCGTCACCCTGATTTTCTACTTTCTCCTGAAGCAATCCAAAGACAATGGTTTTTCCCTCGGTATCATGAAACTCAACGCTACCGGCATACTTTGGAGAATTTTTAAAACTTGTATTCTCCGATAAAAAGCGAACAATTTCCAGATCAGGATTGATTTCGCGTTCCAGTTTTCGGTAGAATTTAAAGAAGTACTTGTCATTATAAATAATAGCCGTATTACTCTGATCGGCTTTAAGGATTTTAGACTCAACTTTGTCTGCATTTAATTTTGCAAAGACGCTGGAGTTAAATTCCAACGTTCCATCGTCTTCTTTAATACGGACTTTGCGTTCCATGCTCTGAAACAGAAAATCACGAAAATCCTTATCGTAACTACTATCCAAAATAAAACCGGACTTTCCCTGAATTTCTGCCCGACAGACCACACTTTGAGAGGTATATTCTACTTTGTCAAACATGCTGTCCGAAGGCACAAAACACATGGGCAGAAAATACAGATCCGGCAAGCGCTGAACATAGTGTACTTCAATGATCGTTAGGAAATGAGTTTCTCCTTCCACTTTTAGGGGAATAACTTTGTGTAGCCCCATTTTGCTGATGATTTTGGCTTTGCCGCCAAACCACCGGCACTTCTTCATAAAAGGCTGTAATATCTTCCTCTCAAAAACCCTCACTTCATTATAATTACCAAAAACCCGTTCCCAAGAAATCTCCGTTTTAAACAACTGAAGTTCATTTCCACTGGTAGCGGTTTCTTTTTTCTCCGAAACATCCGCTTGAAACCAGAAATAGCCGTACGGACCGATCGTTATCGGATATTCAGCTGTCTCTACGCTCCTGAAACGATTTTGACTAAAGGCCTCTGTAATATCGCAATCCTTAAAATCAGTCAGATTAAGAGTGGTGGCTTGTGAAAACTGGGAGAGATTAGCCACGACTATCAGCCGCTGTTGCTCATATGTTCTAACAAAAGCCAGAACTTTTGCATTTGAGCTGTCGATAAACTTCAAATCGCCCCGCCCAAAAACATTAAGACGTTTGCGCATGGCCAGCACGTTTTTGATCCACCACATGAGAGAGGATGAATTTTCTTCTTGTGAGGCAACATTGACAGATTCGTATCGGTAAACAGGGTCGGTAATGATTGGTAAGTATAGTTTCTGAGGATTGGCCGTGGAGAATCCGGCATTTAAATTCATGTTCCACTGCATCGGTGTTCGCACACCAAACCGGTCACCCAGATAGATATTGTCCCCCATACCAATTTCATCACCATAGTAAATCACCGGTGTGCCTGGTAAAGAAAACAAAATGGTATACAGAAGTTCTACCTTTCTGCGGTCGTTATTCATCAAAGGTGCTAACCTTCTACGGATACCCAAATTGTGTTTCGTATTTGGATCATTTGCATAGGCTTTAAAAAGGTAGTCTTTTTCCTCTTCGCTTACCATTTCCAATCCTATTTCATCATGATTACGAAGAAACAATGCCCATTGGCTATTCGGAGGAGTCAACGGTGTTTGCTCGATGATGTCTACAATGGGATAACTGTCTTCTGTCCGCAAGCCCAAAAACAACCTGGGCATAAGCGGATAATTAAAATTCATGTGGCATTCTTCCCCATTTCCAAAGTAAGTAGCCGCATCTTCCGGCCATAAATTGGCCTCCGCTATGAGTATTTTGTCTTTAAACTCCCGATCAATATGCGTACGTAGCTTTTTAAGGAAGGCGTGGGTCTGTGGCAAGTTTTCACAATTGGTTCCCTCCTCTTCAAACAAGAAAGGAACGTTGGGCAAGCGAAATCCATCCACTCCCATCTTTAACCAAAAGTCTGCAACTTTAATCATTTCCAGTTGCACCTCCGGATTGTCAAAATTCAATTCTGGTTGGTGGCGATAAAACCGATGCCAATAATACTCCTTTGCCTCGTTATCCCAACTCCAATTACTACTTTCCTCACTACTAAACATCACGCGGGCTTCTTTGTATTTATCAGCCGTATCACTCCACACATAATAATCTTTAAACCGTGAGCCTGCCCGGGCCTTACGAGACTTTTGGAACCATGGATGTTGGTCTGAGGTGTGGTTAAGAATCAATTCGGTAATGACACGTATGCCTCGTTTGTGAGACTCCTTTAGAAAAAGTTTAAAGTCACTTAGTGTTCCATAGTCTGAATGAATGTCGTAGTGATCGGTAACATCAAATCCATCGTCTTTCAACGGTGAAGGATAAAAAGGTAAAAGCCATATGGCATTTACTCCTAAATCATCCAGGTAGTCTAACTTCTGAATCAACCCTGGAAAGTCACCCACTCCATCCCCATTACTATCACAAAAAGCACGAACACTTAATTCATAGATGATAGCGTCTTTAAACCAAAGCGGGTCATTTGTTTTGATTGGAATTGCCATATGCTACATGTTGGACTCGTGTATCTCAATTTTAAACAAATGAAAAGGCATTTTATGTGGATTCAGCTCAACATAATTCCATTCTTGCGTCCAGGTAAATCGCTCATCTGTCATCAAGTCATGTAATTTCAGATTGATGTGATTACCAAGTCTGAGCAAAGATTTGGGCATTTGTACATAGCCTGATTGATTGCTTTGAGGATCCAATGTAATAATGGTCAATATGATGCTCGACAGATCATCGGTAACCTTGATAAAAGCCAGTAAGCTATTGTTTTCAATAGTACAGAATTGCATGTTCCAGGTAGACTGCAACGCCTTATGCTCTTTCCGGTGTTGATTCACCATGGAGATAATATCTGTCATCCGATTGGTTTTCTTCCAATCGTAATGTTTGATCTCAAATTTTTCAGAGTTAAAATATTCTTCCCGGCCTTCGATCGGTACATTGTCATATAGTTCAAATGCCGGGCCGTACATGCCATAGCTGGCCGAAAGTGTAGCGGCTAGTGCATATCGTATAATAAATATATTCTCACCCTGATGTTGTAAATGATAGGGTAAAATATCAGGTGTATTTGGCCAGAAGTTAGGTCTGAAATAGTTCCGTGATGGGCCGTTCACCAATTCATTCATGTATTGTGTAATCTCCTGCTTGGTTACTCGCCACGTAAAATATGTGTACCCTTGTGTAAAACCTACTTTGGCCAGAGATGCCATGATCTTGGGTCGTGTAAATGCTTCTGACAAAAAGATAACTTCCGGATACTTTTTGTTGACTTCTGCTATGACCCATTGCCAGAAAGGAATAGGTTTGGTATGGGGGTTGTCTACCCGGAAAATTGTTACCCCCTGCTCAATCCAGAAAAGTATCACCGATTTAAGCTCTTCCCACAATTCCTTCCATTGTTCTGTCTCAAAATTGAATGGATAGATATCCTGATATTTTTTAGGCGGGTTCTCAGCATATTGTATAGATCCATCTGGTCGTTGTTTAAACCACTCCGGATGTTCTTTTACATAGGGATGATCGGGCGCACATTGAAATGCCAGGTCCAGTGCTACATCAATTCCATATTTTCGGGACTCCCGAATCAAATCACGATAGTCATCTAAAGTGCCTAATGCTGGCAGTACAGATTTATGTCCTCCCTCATCGCTGCCAATCGCCCATGGAGAACCTGGCTCACCGGCAACAGAACGAACATTATTATTCTTCCCTTTTCGATTCAATTTTCCAATAGGATGAATCGGAGGAAAATACAATACATCAAAACCCATGGCAGCTACCCTTGGCAATAGTCGAATGCAATCTTTGAAAGTTCCATGTTTACCACTTTCCAAAGATGCTGAACGCGGAAAAAATTCATACCAGGTGCTAAACAGTGCTTTCTGATGCTCTACCCGGATCGTTACTTCATTTGACTTAGTTTCATTTTCCTTGAGCGGATACGAGTGAACAACTTCTGCAAAATCGTGGCTCAGCACCGTTGCAATTGCCTCTCCTGGTTTCGATTTATCTTCTAATTTAAGCGCCAACGATTCTAGTTCTGGATTATCCTTTCGTGCCAAGTGCCTGAGAAAGATAGCGCCCTCCATAAGCTCAACGGATACATCCACTTTTGCTTGAGTCTTTTTCTTAAATCCATCAAACCAGGTATCAAAATGATCAATCCAGGCATGTATTTGAAATGTATATTGTCCTGCTTTCTCCGTGGTGAATGAAGCTGACCATTCGTCATTGACGGTAGGCGTCATCTCCACCCATGACCAGTCACTTGACTTTTCATGCTTATAAAATACCTGTGCACGTATGTGATCGTGACCATCTCCAAAAATATGCGCGGTAACGTCTACACGTTCACCCACGGTGCGCTTAACCGGAAACCTTCCGCCATCAACCTCGGGCTGGATGGACTCAACTATTACTCTCGTTTTTGTCATGTATACTCACTATTTAACTACCACTGAGCTATGAGCGGGGATTCGAATTTCGTTTGCATCTATCGATGCAGTGGTATCGGTTGCAAAATCAATAGCCGAAAACTTTTTCAACTCATCGGTCTTAGAGACAGTCAACTCCACATCGGATAAATTATGGATAATCAGAAGCGAATGACCATCTTTCTCTCTGATCAAAGAAACCAATTCGTTCACTCGAATAGGCGTTTCTTTGATCGAACCAAATGTTAAAATGTCGCTGCTGTTCCGATACGCAATCCAACGTTTATAAAATGAATACAAGGAAGCTGGGTCATTCTTTTGTACAGCAAGTGGGATAACCGATTCATCCGTGCTATACTTTGGTTTCTCCCATTTGGTTTGCATGAGATCCTTACTGTCCACATCCCAAATGAATGGTTCGCGTATGTATTCATCAGGCTTGGTCCCGATCATTCCTATTTCTTCACCATAATAAATGTAAGGGGTGCCCGGCAAAGACATAAGTATACTGGCGGCTACCTTCATTTTGTTTAAATCCCCATTTAGTTCACTTAAAATCCGGTTTTGATCATGATTCTTTAAGAAGGTAGCATCAATGTACTCACGGTTAGACTGGTTGTAATAGTCACTAATGGACTTGTATTTGTTAATGAGTCCGGTAGAATCAACGCCTTGCCTCACCGCCTTGGTAATGGCATAGCCCATATCAAAATTAAATAAAGCAGGAAGACCTTTTAAGTAAGGAGCCACTTCCTCCGCACGTGACCACACCTCTCCTACCAAATACACATCGGGTTTAATTTTGATCATTTCTTCTCGGAACCACTCCCAAAAGGCATGATTATCAGAGGCGCGTTCACTTGGAAAAATATGTTTTGCAGCATCTAACCGAAAGCCATCCACATTCATTTCTTTCAACCAGAATTGACCAATATCGATAAACTCTTCTTTGACCTTGGGGTTATCAAAATTCAAATCGGGCATCCCGCCCCAAAAAAAACCATAGTAATGTTCAGAAAGAGTATCGCCTTTCACCGGATGCCATTGAGTCAGGTTATCAGAATCCAGCGAAATAGACTTCTTGGCAATTTGTTCACGAACAGAATCCTTCTTTGCCCACACGTAATAATCGCGGTAAGGACTGTCTTTGCCCTGCATAGCACTTTGAAACCAGGGATGATCGTAGCCAGTATGATTAAGAATCAGATCTACCAATACCTGAATATCCCGTTTATGAGCTTCGGCTACAAAGGTTTTAAAGTCTTCAACCGTGCCATACTCAGGGTCAATACTTTTATAGTCCGTGACATCATATTTATGATAGGTCGGGGAATTCATGATCGGCATGAGCCAAACACCTCCAACACCCAAATCTTTCAAATAATCCAAGCGAGCCGTTAATCCTTTGAAATCACCAATACTATCTCCATCACTATCAGCAAAGGATCGAACAAAAACTTCATAGTTTACACCATGAGGCCAATGATCTGACTTGTCCTGATGATTACAGGAAATGGCGAATACCCAAAAAATACCGATAATCCCAACTTTCAATTTCATGGTTTGATTTTAAAAATGTACGATGAATAAAATGGAAGGTCTAACTCAAACGAATATGAGCTGTCTAAGCCAATATCTTTACCACTTCGCAGTAAATCACGGCCAACATAGGCGACACCCTGTTCGAGTCCGAGTTTCCGAATAGCTTCTTCCGACAATTTAATTTGAACGTGTTTGGTTTGGTCATGGAATCCGGATACAATAATTAATTTTTCGTCTCCAAAAACTCTGACAAATACATGGGTTTGATGATCGATGGTGCCTTGAGATAAATTGAAATGAGTCAGATCGAGGTAGTCACCTTGTGTGATGGCAACATTATCACGAGCTAACGTAAGTACATCGGCATAAAATTGTCGTAGTGCTTTTTGCTGATCCGTAAGTAATCCTCCATCATATTTTCCGCCATTCACCCATTTTTGGTGCTGAGGCACACCCCAATAGTCAAAAATAGTTGTTCTCCCATCTTCTCCGGCAAAACCTTCTGTTCCTGCCCCCGGCTCTCCTACTTCCTGACCGAAATAAATCATGATGGGTGCCTGGTCAATGGTAGCACTGATCACCATGGCCGGAACTGCTTTCCAGGGATCACCGGCAAAAAAGGGAGAAGCCAGACGCTGTTCATCATGGTTCTCTAAAAAGTGCAGCATCCGATGGTTGATGCCAGCTAAACTTTGTTGAATCTCTGGTATGTGGCCTGTGCTGGATTGTTTGTTCACCAGAAGACGCAACGTGTCGTACAACTGGACTTTATCATATAGATAGTCGAATCTTCCATTTTCAATATAATTCCGGTATTGAGAAGGATTGTAAATCTCTGCGATAAAAACGATCTCGGGATTGACGGCCTTTATTTGCGGAATCACCCACCCCCAAAACTCATGCGGAACCATTTCTGCCATGTCGCACCGGAAACCATCTACTTTTTTAGTTGCCCAGTAGATCAGGATATCACGCATTTTCTCCCAGGTGTTGGGAATGGGTTCAAAGTAATTTTTTCTACCATTTTGAATATCAACTCCGTAGTTAAGCTTAACAGTTTCGAACCATTCATGAATGCCTGGGGATGCAGTAAACTGATCATTGCCTGTCACTTTAGCAGGATATTCTTCAAAAACTTTGTCTTTCGTTGGATGGGCATTATTTCCCAGTGACTGATATTCTTTTGGCGCTTGAAAACGCTGCCCCGGTAAATAGTAGAAGTTATTAGAAGGTTTGAACGAAACGGAAGTGTCATCATTTTCACCCAGGTCCTTTATCCCAGGAGGTCGTAGATCCGATTTGTAAGCTCGCGCCACATGGTTAGGGACAAAATCAATAATTACTTTCAGCCCTTTTTCATGTGTTCTTTTCACCAATTGGTCAAACTCATCCATTCGGTTATTAACATCGGTGGCCAAATCGGGATTCACATCGTAATAATCCTTAATGGCATAGGGTGAACCGGCTCTTCCCTTGACCACTTCAGCATCATCGAGAGGTATTCCAAAGGCTGAATAATCAGTTAACGTGGCATGTTCAATCACTCCGGTATACCACACATGAGTCACTCCCAGTTCTTTCAAGCCTTCCAGAGCCGCCTCCGAAATGTCTTGGAATTTGCCTACACCATTCTCATCAATAGTGCCATATAATTTATTGATTGTCTGCGTATTACCAAACAAACGAGTCATCATTTGATAAACCACCATTTTCTTTGAACTAGCAGGCATGGGTTCAGGTATTTTTTCCTGGGGTGTAGAACATGAAAGAGAGAGTCCTAAAATCGTTATAAAAAAGCACTTTTTCATTCGATTAAAGGTAAAAATTGTATGTATTAAACCAACTTGACGACAAAAAAACATTTTGTTTAACGATCTACCGGTAAGCCGCAATCGATTGCGGCTCAGTTTGAAATAACTCAAAGAAAATCACCACTCAACTTGCTTATATTTGAATTTATAGATTCGTAATTCACGATAAGTTCAGTCATATGAAAAAGTTTTATATCATAGCCATGCTACTCGTAGTAAGCTATAAAATGTATAGCCAAACGGTAGTTCTTAGTCCCTGTCAAAGTCCTTCTTCTGAACAAGAAGTCACCATCACCTTTGATGCCAACGGCACGGAATTAAGTGGTGAAACCAATGTTTATGCACATGCAGGCGTTGTTATCAATAACACCAACAATCCCGTAGGAAGCGATTGGACAGCAGTAAAAGGTACGTGGGGCACAGATAATGGTGTTGGCAAAATGACTCCGGTAAGTGGTCAACCAAATAAATGGCAATTAGTGTTAGGTCCCACCCTGAGAGGATATTTTAATTCTCTATCACCAGCCAACGCACCTATTTACTGGTTGGCTATCGTTTTCAGAAATGCTAACGGAAGCAAACAAACAAGACCAGATATTTATATTCGGTTAAATCAGGTTATCTCCATCACTCAGCCTCAAATAAATGATATTTTCCTCAATTCGGGACAATCGCTGCCAATATCTGCGTCTCTTTGCTCCGAGGCCTCGAGCGTAAAAATTTCTGTTAATGAAGGTAGTGGCTTTGTCGATGTTGGAAGTCCCGGAACAAACACGAACAACCTGACAGTTAATTTCAGCCCAACATCCTCTGGGTTAAAAGTTATTCGAGTTACCGCCACTATTGCTGGCGTGGATCAAAGTATCGATAGAACTGTTAATATTTTTTCTATCCCTACCACAGCTATTGAAGCAATTCCTAGCGGCCTAAAAAAAGGTATTAATTATTACCCGTCAGATCCTACTAAAGTAACACTGGTTCTTGAAACCCCGGTATCCAAGCAGTTTGTCTATGTAGCTGGAGATTTTAATAATTGGCAAGCAGATGATGGCTTTTTTATGAAAAAAACTCCCGATGGCAAATTCTTCTGGCTTACAATCGAAGGTCTTTCTTCAGGACAAGAATATGTTTTTCAATACTGGGTAGACGGACTTATTAAGATTGGCGATCCGCTGGCAGAAAAGGTAGCAGATCCATGGAATGATCAGTTTATCCCTGCGTCAACTTATCCAAATCTTCCAGCTTACAATCGACAAGAATTCGGCATTGCAACCGTTCTCCAGACAAATCAAACACCCTACACATGGAGTGCATCAGAAAACACATGGGCTGGACCGCCTAAAAACGAGTTGGTTGTTTACGAGTTACTGATCCGGGATTTTATCGGAACACAGAGCTACAAGACATTAACTGATACTTTAAATTATTTAAAGAAGTTAGGGGTTAATGCTATTGAGCTTATGCCCATTATGGAATTTGAAGGTAATAATAGTTGGGGATATAACCCTTCGTATTTTCTGGCCCCTGACAAGAACTATGGTTCCAAAAATGATTTGAAAAAATTCATTGAAACAGCCCATCAAAAAGGATTTGCTGTTATTCTTGACATGGTACTTAATCATGCCTTTGGCCAAAATCCAATGGTACAAATGTACTGGGATAATGGTCTGGGAAAACCGGCAGCAAATAATCCATGGTTTAATCCTGATGCAAGACATCCGTTTAACGTTGGATATGATTTTAACCACGAGAGTCAGTTTACGAAAAATTTTGTAGACACTGTGTGCGCTTATTGGATTCAAGAGTATCATTTTGATGGGTATAGATTTGATCTGTCGAAAGGCTTTACGCAAACCAACAATCCTAATAATGTTGGAGCATGGGGTAACTATGACCAGTCACGAATTAATTTACTTACCCGTATGGCAAACAAGATATGGTCTTATAAACCGAATGCATACGTGATTCTGGAGCACTTCGCTGACAATAGTGAAGAGACTGTTTTGGCCAATAACGGAATGATCCTTTGGGGTAACTTGGTGGACTCATATGCATCCGCGCTTGAAGGCAATGTGAACACCGATTTCTCTGCCGCCAAACGAAATTCTCATATAAATTATATGGAAAGTCATGATGAAGAACGACAAATGGTCGATTTGCTGGCCAACGGAAAAACCAGCGGTTCTTATAATATCAAGGAGTTGCCAACGGCACTTGATCGGGCTAAATTGGGTGCCGCGTTTTTCTATACTGTTCCCGGCCCCAAAATGCTTTGGCAGTTTGGGGAACTTGGATACGATAAAACAATTAATCTTTGTCCAAATGGATCAATCAGCGGAAACTGTCGTGTGGATCCAAAGCCCCTACCCTGGGGAAGTGGCGGATTAAATTATTATGGTGATCCGGACAGACAAAGGCTATATCAAACGATTGGAGCCATTAATGACTTGATTAATAGAAACAAGTCTGTATTTGAGACTGGAACATTTGTCTGGACTCCTGCCGGAGCCATCAGAACCATTGGCATCCAAAGTGCTTCTATGGATGTTGCTATTGTCGGGAATTTTTCACTAAATATCCAACAGGTAAACGGCTTCTTAACAAAAACAGGAACCTGGTTTGACTACTTTGGCAATGCTACTTTAGAAGTTACCTCTTTGAGCCAATCAGTGACTCTGGCTCCTGGAGAGTTTAAGATATTTACCACTACGAAACAGCCAGATCAAAAACCTGGACTTGTAGGTTCTATCATTACATCGGTAGAAAGTAATGATAAATTTGAATGGTATCCCAATCCGTCAGAGGATTTGCTGATGATTCCCATCACCCATACAGACTTTGCAATGGTTGACATCCTCACTACTACCGGACAACGTTTGTTACAAGTGAGTTTCGAAAATCCATCAAATACGTTAGAAGTTAATGTAAGCGAAGTTCCCTCCGGATTACACATCGTGCGGGTACAAACGTCTCAGAAAACTGAAGTTAAGAAAATTATTTTCAAATAAAGGCTCAGCTCCGCTTAGAAAACGACCGAATCAAAAAGACCACCAGGCAAACTATACAGATGAGCAATCCCAGAAACTCCCTTGCCTCTTCGATATAATTGTATTGCATTTTGGCCAGATCATCCAATAGTAGTGAGCGATCCGAAGACATATACCATTCCTTCCATCCAGGAAAAAGGAAGACCAGGTAAATGCTAAAACTGAGCAGTAGGAAAATCAAAAATGCTTTTTGATAGTACCTAAATGCAGCCATAATACAGGCAATAGAGGTGGCTCCATAAATGAGAACCCACAAAATGGGATCAGGATCATTTACCTGAACAAAAGCAAAGCCTAAGAATAGCATTGCTAATAGCAAATATATAATTCTCGAAACCATATCGGTATACTAAAAAATAGCTCCGGCAATGGTAGCAGTCATCATGGTAGCCAGAGAAGCTGCAAGCATAGCCTTTAAACCCAGCCTGGAAAGATCACCTTGCCGTTGCGGTGCCATTCCTCCAATACCACCAATCTGGATGGCAATGGAACTGAAGTTTGCAAATCCGCATAGTGCGTAGGTAGAAATGATGATTGATTTTTCGCTTAAAAATCCTCCTGCTTTGAAGGCAGTCAAATCTGTGTACGCGAGGAACTCATTCAAGACCATCTTCTTACCCAATAAACTTCCCACCTGAAGTGACTCACTCCAGTCCACACCCATGGCAAATGCCAGAAAACGAAAACCCTGACCCAATACGTATTCCAGGCTTAAGCTCTGATAAGCACCTGCGGTAGACAACCTGATCCAGTCATTGATTCCAATCAATTCTCCCACGCCTGCCAGTGCCCAATTTAAAGCCAGGATAATGGCGATAAAAGCCAGTAACATTCCGCCAATATTTAACGCTAGTTTGAGTCCGTCTGCCGCCCCACTGGCCAGAGCATCTACCAGGTTGGAACCGATTAACTCTTTATTGACTTTAAGGGTACGATCAATTTTAGCTTCTTCTGTTTCTGGAAAAACTATTTTTGACATCACTATTGCGGCAGGTGCATTCATAATCGATGCACACAATAAATATGTTGCGAAGGTAGCTTTACTTGCTTCATCAGCTCCACCCAACATCCCAACGTAAACGGCCAATACGCTACCGGCAATGGTTGCCATTCCACCGGTCATCAGGCAAAATAGTTCTGAATTCGTCATCCGGGCTATAAAGGGCTTCACTAACAAGGGTGCCTCCGTTTGTCCCATAAATATATTGGCCGCAGCCGAAAGACTTTCCGCGCCAGACAGCCGCATGGTGCGTGTCATAATCCAGGCAAATACGTAAACTATTTTTTGAAGGATGCCTAAATAGTATAACCCTGTTGTGACGGCTGAAAAGAATATAACGGTAGGCAGCGCCTGAAAGGCAAACAAAAATCCCAGGCTATGCCCGGCAGAATCATCCGCAAAACTATTTTTGGAAAGTCCTCCAAATAAAAAGACGGCTCCTTGTCTGGCAAAGTCTAGAAACGTTACAAACTTACTGCTGAGCCAGGAAAAGCCATCGTGCACAAAACCTACTTTAAAAATAGCAATCCCGAAGATTACCTGAAGGACAATTCCGATCCCAATGGTTTGCCAGCGTATGGATTTACGGTTATTGGAAAGTAAAAAAGCAATGGCTGTTAATACAACTAATCCAATGATTCCGCGAAGAATATCCATGGTAAAGGTTTAGATAGATCAGGTAACAAATAACACAATCAATTTCGCTTACTCATCTCGTCACGGATTTTGGCGGCACGCTCATAATCTTCTTTATCGATAGCGTCTTTAAGCAATTCAGTCAATTTATCCAGCGTGTAATTTTTGTAATCGTCACCTTTTTTTGTATTCTCTTTTTTTGCTTTTGGCTTGGGCTCCGCCTTAGGTTCCGTTTTTTCCTTTTCCTCCTCTTCTTCCTCATCCGTCAAAACGATACCTGCCTCTGCCAGAATTGTTTCGTAAGTATAGATGGGCGAATCAAAGCGCAAGCCCACAGCTATCGCATCCGAAGGGCGTGCATCAATCTCTGTTTTCTTCAATCCATCTGTACAAACAATTTTGGCAAAAAAGACACCTTCTTTTAGGTCTGAGATAATGATTTCCTCTACATGAAAATGAAAAGTATTGGCAAATGCCTTGAACAAATCATGTGTCATCGGACGATTGGGAGTAATCTTTTCAATCTCAATGGCTATGGCTTGTGCTTCAAACATTCCAATAATAATGGGAAGTCTTCGGTTGCTGTCTGATTCTCCCAAGACCAAAGCAAAAGACCCGGATTGTGATTGGCTTGAAGACAAGCCCAATATTTCAAGTTTAATTTTCTTCACTACAAAAAAACGGTAATCTAAAACAACTATCGGGCAGCCTTAATAGCTTCCGTCAATTTAGGAATAATATCGAACGCATCCCCGACAATACCATAGTCTGCCGCTTTAAAAAAGGGCGCCTCCGGGTCCTTATTAATGACGACAATACATTTAGAGGAATTAACACCCGCCAGGTGTTGGATGGCACCGGAGATACCAATGGCTATGTACAATTGAGGAGCTACTTTTACCCCAGTCTGCCCGACATGTTCATGATGAGGACGCCAATTCATATCAGATACCGGTTTGCTGCATCCGGTAGCAGCATGAAGTGTTTTCGCCAATTCTTCCAAGATACCCCAATGTTCCGGTCCTTTCAAGCCACGTCCACCCGAAACTACCACATTTGCCTCGGGCAACAAGACTTCACCGGTAGCCTTTTCCGTTTTGGTGATGATGGCATTAAAATCAGTTTCAGATAAAGTCACAACAAATGGTGTTGCTGCCACAGGTGCACCTACTTCTTTTACTTCAGCCGCATTCTTTTTGATGGCAATGACCTTTTTTGTCTTGGTTAACGACAAGTAGGCAAATGCCTTTCCGGTATAGATGCTTCGTTTGACCACAAAACCAGATGAAGTGTCGGGAACATCTACTACGTTAGTCGCCAGACTGGCGTCCATTCTTACAGCCACCTGAGCCGCCACGGGGGTACCCAAAGATGAAGTTGCTAACACAAGAATGCTGGCTCCCTCTTCCTGCATCGCTTTAACTAAAACAGACGCATATACTTTGGCAATCCCCTGATTTAGCTTCGAATCGGCCACATGAAGCACTTTTGATGCACCATAAGTCCCAAGGGCTGCCAGATCAGCGGTGTCAACTGTTCCCAACGCAATGGCCGTTACCTCTCCTCCCATCGCTTTCGCATAGGCGACAGCTTCAATGGATGACTTTTTTACTTTGTTATCTGCAATTTCAACAAACACCAGCGTCTTCATAAAATCTGATTAATTCGGTTTACAAAACTTTTGCTTCATTCTTTAATCGCGTCACCAACTCCGCAACATTATCAGCTGAAATCATTTTCACAGCACTTTTAGGAGGAGGTAGTTCAAATTTTTGACTCACCGTTGGCAGGTCAATGGTCTTAGCTTCTACAACCTTTAAGGGTTTGGTACGCGCAGACATAATCCCCCGCATATTGGGGATTTTCCACTCCGCAATAGGCTCCTGACAACCAGCCACCAGAGGCAAGGAAGCTTCGAGATATTCCTTACCCCCTTCAATTTCGCGTGCCATAACAACCTTATTTCCATCCAATTCCAATTTCATGACCGGGGAGAAGGAAGGGAGTCCAAGAAGTTCCCCTACCAGACTATGAACCACCCCTCCATTATAATCAATAGACTCCCGGCCCATCAAAACCAAATCATATCCTTTTGCATGTTCTGCAATCTGTGTGGCTACAAACATGGAATCGACCGGCTCGGCATTCACCCGAATGGCGTCATCAGCTCCAATTGCCAGTGCCTTTCGAATGGTGGGTTCGGTATCAGCTGGGCCAACGTTAATAACGGTAACGGTAGTTCCTGAAACAGAATCCTTCAATTCAATAGCCCTTGCCAAGGCATAGTCGTCATACGGGCCGATAATAAACTGAACACCGTTTCCATCCAGACGAGTGTTTTGATCAATAAAGCTTATCTTCGAGGTAGTGTCAGGTACATGAGAAATACAAACAAGAATCTTCATAGGCACAAATCAAATTCGTTTATTTACGATCCGAATATTCAGAATTAAATTTGGCCTCAAGATAGGTGATAAATTCAAAAAACCGAACCAGTAAGCCAATTTTAGGCCGATGAACAAAAGCAGAGTAGAATTTCTGGAACGCCTGATTCAGGACGACCCTTCCGACCCTTTTGGTTATTATGCTTTGGCTCTTGATTTACAGATGGAACAGCCCGACCGTGCCATAGACCTTCATACCCACGTTTTGAACACTTTTCCCGATTACCTCCCTAATTACTATCAAATGGGTTTATTACTCATCCGCCAAGGGCGTCAGAAACATGCCAAAGAGGTGATAACCAAAGGGATTGAGTTGGCTTTAAACGTCAAGAATTTTAAAACAGGAGCAGAACTACAGAATCTGTTAGAAGAATGACCGCTATTTTCTGTAAATCGGAAAGAATTTTTACTTTAGTAAGTCTATGACTCATCTCGTTCACATGTTCTCTCATTTTTGGCGTGTTTTCCTGGTGGGAATGGCATTGATCTTGGTCCTTATTCGATTTGGTCATGCGCAGGATTCTATTGCCCTATCGGAAGAATATTATCGTATGGGTAACGAAATATTTGACTTTACCCATCGGAAGCAGGCCACTGAACTTTTTACCTTGGCCACTCAAATGAACCCTAAGAGTGCTAAAGCACACTTTATGGCAGGTAAATCCATCATGCTCACCATTCGTAAAGAACAATCTCTGAACTATTTTATAAAGGCAAAGGAACTTGACCCAGGTGTTGATCGTGATATCTTATATTATCTGGGACAAGCTTATCAATATTCAGAAAATTTTGATAGTGCTCAAGTTCATTACCGGAAGTATCTGGTTCAAACATCCAGTACCACCGATTCTTTGCAACTCGTGCGCAGAAAAGAGGTTGAGCGAAAGATAAAAGAATGTGATCAGGCTCGGATTTTTATGGCGGCCCCCGTAAACGTGGATATCGTCCACGTGACCAACAAAGTAAATAGTGAGTATCCAGACTATGCCCCCACCATTACGGCCGATGAATCCCTTATGGTGTTCACCTCGCGGAGACAGGAGGGCAATCTCAATCCTAAATTGGCTGCCGACTTAGAATATTACGAAGATATCTATATGGCCACCCGAAAAAACGGAGAATGGTCGGAAGCAGTTAATGCGGGCCCTCCCTTAAACGATCGCTATCACAATGCCAGCGTCAGTTTATCACCCGATGGGAAGGAGATGTTTATTTATCACGATGACTATGCCGGTGACATTTACGTCAGCTACCTTACCCCTGGTGGCACCTGGACAGTGCCTGAGTCACTGAAAGAGATTAACACCAGTTACGCGGAAAACTCCGTTTCCATCACTGCCGATTATCAAAAGCTTTACTTCACCAGTAACCGCCCACCGGGGATAGGCGGAACAGACATTTATGTGGCAACGAAGAACAGTAAGGGTAAATGGTCCAATATCAAGAACCTGGGACCGGTAATTAATACGCCTTATGATGAAGATGGCGCTTTTATTTCCGCTAATGGTAAACATCTCTATTTTAGTTCTAACGGACACATCGGTATGGGCGATCTGGACATCTTTCGTTCGAGTTATGATTCATTAACAGATACCTGGAGTGAACCCGTGAATCTTGGTTACCCCATCAACTCCACAGAAAATGACATCTACTTTGCCCTTACCGGAGATGAGCGATATGCCTATTTTTCTTCGGTCAAGTTTCAAAATCATGGAGAACAGGACATTTATCGGGCTGACATGCGCTTTTGGGAGCCTGTATCATATGAAAAGCGAGTGGCTATCTATGAAGAAAAAAAGCAGAACAAACCTCTGATAAAGTCGGATACGCTTGATTTAATACAAACACCAGCCGTAGTTTATTTTTTGGTTGATTTGACGATAGCCGATGTGGAAACGAAGAAGCCTATTCCAGCCCGGTTGGAGATCAACAGTGAAGCTCCATCCATGACCCGATCTAAGGAAGTCTCTCCTGGCAAGTTTTTGATTGAATCTGCACCCGGATTCACGCTGTCAGCTAAAAGTGAAGGATACCTTCCCTCGCCTTTCAAACCATTTGCCTTTGATGGTATGAAAACACTAAATCGTATTGACACTATTTTTCTGGATCCCATCAAACGTGACCTACCTCAGATTTTAAACATCTATTTCAATTTTGATAGCGACATTCCAAATTCCTACACCGAAGTGGATCGATTGGCAACTCTTCTTAAAGAGTCGGCTCATTTGAATGTCCTGATTTCTGGCCACACGGATGATATTGGAAACGAAATCTACAATCAACAACTAAGCGAACGAAGAGCCAAACGAGTGAAAAGCTATTTAATCCAAACAGGGATTGCAGAAAGCAGGGTTTCCGCTATTGGTTATGGAATGTCGAAGCCGCTCGTGCCTAACAAAACAAAAGCGAGTCGGAGATATAATAGAAGAACAGAGTTTACGATTACTCAAAATCCATAAATAGCTATGTTTATGCGAAAGTTTCTTCTCGGTTCATTTCTCCTATGCTATTGCAATGTTTTGCTGGCTCAAGGAACTTTGGAGTTGACTGGAGATGCCTTTATTCAACCACAGTCCGGTGCGGTGCTTTCCACTGCGGAAACAAGAGCACTTATCGTAGGAATTTCAACCTATCGGGAGTTACCCGAAGATGCGCAATTGGATTTTGCCCATACCGATGCCAAAAATTTTTACAATTATCTTCTGTCCCCGGCTGGGGGTAACGTCAAACCCGAGTTTGTAAAGCTATTGCTTGAGGAAGACGCTACTGCCAGTGAAATCTATGCCGGTTTGGATTGGTTGCTGGACAAAAGCAAGCCAAATGATAAAGTGATTATCTACTTTGCTGGTCATGGGGATGTTGAAATGAAGACCATTCGCCAGCGAGGGTTCTTGTTGGCCCATGATTCCCCCAGAGCAGGATACCATGCGGGTGGCACGATCAAGGTAATGGACATTCATGACTATTTGGAAACGCTTGTCTCACAAAATAAGTCCAGCGTTTTGTTGATTACGGATGCGTGCCGCTCTGGTAAATTGGCTGGTGGTGATGCTGGGCAAGCACAAACAACGGCCTCCTTACAGGAAAATTGGTCGAATATCAGCAAGATTTTATCTGCCCAACCCGGGGAAAAATCCGCAGAGAGTTCCAAGTGGGGCGGAGGTTATGGAGTATTTACTTACCATCTTATTGATGGACTCAAGGGGTTAGCCGATAGCAATAACGATGGGTTTGTCTCACTGTCAGAGCTTAATATTTTTTTAAGTACAGAAGTACCCAAAGCCACTGATAATGAACAAAATCCTCTTGTATCTGGCAGTTTAAAAGTGAAAGTGAGCCAGGTAAATGACGTTGAATTGGCTGTTTTGAAAGCAAAAAAACAATTGCAAAATCAGGATAAGTCCAATATGATCGCTAAACGAGCCATCACCGCTAACGACACTACGAGTGAAAAGGCTCAAAAATACTATCGACAATTCCGAGACGCCCTAAATGCTAATAAGCTAACAGAACCTGCAGAAAAAAGTGCATGGTACTTTTTAAAGCTTATCGAACCTGAAAACAATCAAAGCATGTCAAAAGATCTTCGAAGGGCTTTGGTAGCTGCGATTGATAAGAATTCTCAAAAAGTGATTAATCGATATATGGTTAATGACAGTAAACTGATGTCTAGCGAAATAGAAAAAGCAGCTCAGGAGATGAAAGTCGCAGTATCACTGGTCGAATCATCTGATATTCGATACAAATCCCTGAAGGCACGGTCTTTATTTCTGGAAAATGGATTTCTATTCTGTATTTGTCATGGTCAAGAATCTTCTCGCGAAGTGGCCAATGCCGCTATGAAAAAACTGAGAGAAGCCTTATTTCTTGAACCCGATGGCGCTTACATCTACAACAGCATGGGCAATGTACACTATACTTCTAAAAATTATGACTCAGCTGAGTATTATTATCTAAAGACAGCCATGTTGGCGCCTAAATGGTCATATCCCATCAATAATCTGGGCACGCTTTACTTAACTAAAGGAAAAAGAAAGAAAGCAATAGAGTACTATGAAAATGCCCTTTCCTTGGACCCAGATTTTGAACATATTTATAATAACCTTGGAAATCTCTATGATGACAAAGAAAAGGCAATTGGGTACTATCAAAAAGCGATGTCTCACGCGGATGAATCCAGTAAGGGTTTTTACCTGACTCAAATAGGTAAACAATATATGTACAGTAAAAAGAAGGGTGACTGGGAAAAAGGCATGCAATACTTTGATCAAGTGATTGCAATGAATACTCATGAGTCTATATCTAACCTGGAAGATGTGGTCAGTGACTTTTTGTCCTTTGGGCTAACAGACGAGTATCAAAAATATTCCGACAAGATTATACAAATTTATGAAAGCGAGATATCTCTTAATCGACAATCTAAACCCCTTGATAGTGTATTACTTGCAAATCTATTATGGAATTTAGCCGATCATTTGCTGGAACGGGCTACTGATTATCAGGAAGAATGGAGAACTTCCGATGCTTATAAAGTGTGCGAGGAAGCCAGTCGGTTGCAACCCAAAAATGTCGACATCATGTATACGCTGGGTAGCATATGCCTTTCTATGGGAGATAATGGAGAATTAAATTATTACGATTCAGCTCGTCAAATCCTTGAAAATGCACTTGAAAAGAAACCCATTGACAAAAGCTACTTTTTAGCTCAACTTGGACGGTCGTATAGTGGATTAGGAAATACTGAACAAGCGATTGCCTCAATCAAGGAAGCTATTCCTTTGACAGATTCTGAAACTTCGCTAATCTACAAATACAATTTAGCAAACTATAATGCTGATGTTGGCAATTATGGTGCAGCCCTTGGAGTCATCAAAGAAATACTCACTGAAGGGTACAAGGTTGACGCTTACGATTACATAACTTTTGCAGAGTGGGCATTCAAAAATGAGGATTTCACATTATCCGAAGTATATGTTACTAAGTCCATGTCGCTTTCAAGAAAAACTAAAGATATACCATCAAACACTTACCTGATCATGGCTAGGTTAAAAGCTACTCAAGGAAAGAGAAACGAAGCAATTGATTTTCTTCACAAGCTTTTAAAAGACAATAACGACATGCTAAAAGACGTGATCGATGACACCCATTTTAAAATTCTTAAAACAGAGCCCCGGTATCTGGAGTTAATCAAGCTGTATCAGAAAGGTTAAATCTGGAATACAATCTTACCCACTTTATTTGGTTTGGTTATATCTGCAAAGGAATCCACTATTTTTGAAAACGGGCGTATGGAATCGATCAATGGCCTGATTTGGTGAGTGCTGACAAACGTAAGCATTTCGTTAAATTCGTGATCGTTGCCCATGGTAGACCCCAGCAAAGAAAGTTGATTCCAGAACATCCGGTATAGGTCAAGCTTCGAGGGTAATCCATTGGTGGCTCCATAAAAAACAACCTTGCCCTTCGGTTTTAACACTTTAATAAAATTATTGATCTGATCACCTCCGGCACTGTCAATAATCACATCAAAACCTCCTTTGGTTTTCCACAGATCGCTGTAGTTACTTTCTTTTTTATAGTTGTAGGCTCCCTTCGCTCCCATCTTCAGGGCCCGGGCTAATTTTTCATCGCTCCCGGACGTAACATACACGTTTGCTCCCACGGCCTTTGCAAAAAGGAAGGCGAACTGTGCGACACCTCCTCCAAAGCCCGAAATGAGCACATTATTTCCAGGAGCCAGATTTCCTTTTCGGAACAACGCCCGAAAAGCGGTCAGCCCTCCCAATGGTAATGCCGAAGCCTGCAAAAAATCGAGGTGAAAAGGTTTATGCTGTAACCGATCAACATCTACCAATGCATACTCCGCAAACGTGCCATTAACAGGCATCCCTAAAATGGTATACCGGGATGATTGGACTTCCGGATCTGAGCCCCAGTCAATGTTTGGGTTAATGACAACTTCTTGTCCGACCCAGCCTTTTTGTTCTTCATCAAACACCTCTTCAACGACCCCTGAACCATCCGACCCCATCACCACGCCAAAGCGAATGTTGGGATACTTTCCTTCACGAATCCAGTCATCTCTCCTATTCAATGCGGCAGCTTTCATTTTTACCAGAACTTTGCCAGGGGTGAGTATAGGTTTCGGCAAATCCTTAAGTTCAATCTGACCGGGTCCTGTTAATACCAATGCTTTCATACGAGGTTAATTTAAAGTCAAGTTTCAACAATCACAAGTAAGAATCAATAGTTGATATCATTTTTCTTAACAATTTAAGTTGGATACCTTGAGCCTTATGAGTCGAAAATTTACTGTATATAAGGGCTGGGCCCGGCTGGTGTTGGCTGCCTTTTATGTTACCGCAGGCATCAATCATTTCTGGCACCCGGAATTCTATCGACCCCTGATACCCGACTATTTGCCATGGAATAATTTGATCAACACGTTCAGCGGTATGGTGGAGGTCATCCTGGGCATCCTTGTTTTGCCAGCCGGCACACGCAAAATAGCGGCTTACTCCCTTATCGCCATGCTCGTTGCTTTTATACCCTCTCACGTTTATTTTATTCAGTTGGGCGGATGTATACCCGAAGGTCTCTGTGTTCCGGAATGGGTTGGATGGGTCAGGTTGGTCATTATTCATCCGCTTCTCATAGCATGGGTCTGGTGGGTAATGGACTAGGCCATTACTTTCACTTTATTCTTCCGGAAGGGTAAGGTAAAAAGTACTGCCCTTTCCTTCATCACTCTCCACAGCCATTTTTCCACCACATGCGCGAGCCAGTTCATACGCCAACAATAGCCCGGTACCGCGCGATTCAGGTACGCTGGATGTTGTCACAAAAACTTTTCGTTGCTCAGCAACACTCATGCCCTTGCCAAAGTCCCGCAATCCAACCGTAATCACGTTTTCCTTTCGCCCGCCAAAAAAGACGAGGGCACCCCTCGGTGCAGAATATCGTATGGCATTGCTCAGGAGATTTCGAAAAACAAGAAGCATCAACGAACGATCAGCCATCACAAATAGAAGATCCGGGATTAACATTTCGATCTTCAATTGTTTCTGCTCCATGGAGTGTTTAAATTGATCCAGCGTTTCGTGAATGAGAGGTAGCAGGTTAAATCTCTCCCGTTTGACATTAAAAACGCCTGTCTGGATCACAGACCATTCAGCAAGATTGTCAATTGACTGAGCCACCGAAGAACTCTCTGCTGCTAATTGTTTCAACAGACTTGCCATCTCTTGCGGACTAACTTCATTTTTGGAAGCTTGCAAAGTTTTGGCAAACTGGGTCAGAGATGAAACAGGTTGTTTTAAATCACGGGCTACGACTGAAAAAAACCGTTCTTGTTTTGCTTTAGTGCTGGCCAGTTCTTGTTCTGTTTTTTCCAGGCTTGACAACCACTCCTTCCGCTGTCGCCAATGATAGTAGACTCCCAAACCAATGATGGCTAACAAAGAAACAGAGGCAATGGAAAAAAAATAAATCCTGGTCTGATTACCCTGCACCAACTCTTTTTCCACTCGTAGAAATTGGGCTCTTTCGACTTCCACCTGGCTAAGCAACGAGTCGGTTGTGGCCAATACCGTTGACAGTTTCTGTGCCTTCGTAGCTTCGTCCAGGGAGTCCCATTGGGCGGCTTGTTCCAGGTAATAGTCAGTTTTCAACGGCTCATCCAAAATTGAAAACCGAATGGAATCAAAATAGGGATTTGAGTTGATTTGGCCGTTCGTCTGAGTCACCAGCAGAGATCCGATCATAAAAACCAAGCACCTCACTAAAGAAAGTCTCATGCCTGGCAAGATGATAAATACCGTTGGATTGTAAAAATGACGATTTACAATTCCCTCCAGAATTCTGTCAGAAGTTTAAGCCGGAAATAACATTAAAATGGTGCATCCTCATCTTCCATCTTGGAAGGAGGTGGAGAAGACTGATTCATCCGGCTTTCCCGGGTGATACTTGAAAGCGGTTTGAATCCATCCGGTGCATCATAATCGGCAAATTTGGTATACTTACCAATAAATTTCAGTTTTACGTTTTCGAGCGAACCGTTTCGGTGTTTGGCAATGATTACTTCAGCCATCCCCTGAGTGGGTTGTCCTTCTTCATCCACATCAATTTTGTAGTACTCGGGTCGATATAAGAACATAACAATATCGGCATCTTGTTCGATAGAGCCCGATTCACGCAAGTCAGAAAGCTGCGGGCGTTTATCACCACCACGGGTTTCCACTCCTCTGCTTAACTGCGAGAGGGCAATTACCGGAACGTTTAGTTCTTTGGCCACTCCTTTGAGCGCCCGTGAAATGGAGGCAATTTCTTGTTCGCGGTTACCACCCATCTCACCTTTCATCAACTGCAGATAGTCAATAACAATCATCTGTATGTTGTGCTCCGCCTTCAGTCTCCGACATTTGGCACGCAACTCCAGTATGGAAAGTGCAGGGGTATCATCAATAAAAATCGGGGCACTGGAAAGGCGGCTGGTTTTATGCACTAATTGTTGCCATTCAAATTCTGCCAGATTTCCTTTTTTAATTTTTTCAGATTCCAATTCCGCTTCTGCGGAGATCAGACGATTGACCAACTGAAGGGAAGCCATCTCCAAAGAAAAAATAGCTACGGGATGATTAAAATCTACGGCCGCATTGCGCAATGCGGAAACGATAAAGGCAGTCTTACCCATACCTGGTCGCGCGGCAATAATAACCAGATCAGACTTTTGCCAACCGGAGGTCACCCTATCCAATCTCGAAAAACCACTGGGTATCCCGGTAAGGCCGTCTTTGTGATTTTTCTTCTCTTGCAACTCCTTAATCGCCTGATACATCAAGGATTGCATCTTGTCATAATTCTTTCGGAGGTTTGTATCTGAAATTTTGAAAATGGATTGCTCTGTTTTATCCAAGAGTTCAAAAACATCGGTTGTATCCTCATACGCATCGCTGTGAACTTGAGATGCAATCTGAATCAGATCGCGTTTAATCGCCATCTCTATAATGATTCTGGCATGGTACTCAATGTTCGCAGCCGAACTTACCTTAGAAGTAAGCTCTGCCACGTAATAAGCCCCTCCTACAATTTCAAGCTTCCCGTTTTTTCGCAACTGCGCCACCACGGTTCGCATATCCACTGGTTCAGAGGATTTGAAGAGATCGGTGATTGCCTGAAAAATTTCCCGGTGTGGATCGCTGTAAAAATGATCTGGTCTCAAAAACTCAATGACAGCCGTCAGGGCGTTTTTTTCAAGCATTAATGCACCCAACACCGCTTCTTCCAGATCAAGTGCCTGAGGCGGAAGTTTTCCGAGGCTCTCAGAGATATCTCTCGCAAGCCGCGTGGACTTTCCGGTACCCCGGTTAGTTAGAGTACTTAACCTCACTGGCATTGATCCTTGCTCCATACATTCGTGGTTGTTGTACGTGTTTCTTTTTAATGGGCAACAAACGTAGAACATTGACTGAAACTACCGTCAACAACTTTTCCACGTGAATTTGTGCATAAATTATGCCTTTGTCATGGTGTGCATATCAATTTAATTCCAGGTGGTTTAGTTATTAAAACATTTCGCTTATTTTTAACTCGACTTTCAACGCTATGATTGCTTCAAAGAAGTATCACTTTATCTCTGTAAATGAGAGCCTTACCAGTCGTTTGGCTGAATCTTTATCCCGATTGGGTTATGTTATCTCAGGGTCGGATGTAAGTGAGGGAGATCCATTGAAGATATCAGGAGATCTCTCAGGCGTCATTGTTGGCGTAAAGGTGACCAAAGATAATCCGGAAGTACTTAGGGCTCAGCAACTTGGCTTAAAGGTTTACACGATCCCTGAGTTTATTTTTGACTTCGCGCAAGACAAACAGCGGCTGGTTATTGTGGGAAGCAAAGGCAGAAATATCATTGCTTCCATTATTGTCCACGTCCTTCAAGACCAAAAAAGACATTTTGATTATATCTTACATACCGCGCCTGATCAACAGGCGATTGTTCAGTTGTCAGATGCACCATTAATCGTTGTCGAGGCCAGCGATAACCCCTCTTCTGCGCTCTACCATACTCCGTCATTTATCAAATACAAGCATCACATTGGAGTCATCAGCACGATTGATTGGCAATCTTCAGCCAAAAACATGAGCGAAGATGATTACATGCGCCAGTTTGATTTGTTTGCAGATGCCACCCCGAAAGGTGGAATTTTGGTATATGGGGAAATGGACAAGGTAGCCACTGTTTTATGTAACAAGGAACGTCCGGACGTTTCCTATGTTTCGTTTAAGACACATGCCAGCACCACTGAAAATAATAAAGAGTTTCTGATTGGCAATCACAAAGAACGTATTCCGCTCAACCTCACTGGCAAACAAAATTTTCAATACATCAGTGGAGCGTTAGAAACATTAAAAAAAATTGGAATTACACAAGATCAGTTCTATTCCTCCATCGCCACACTGACCGCTGGCAACCCGATTATCTGATTCTTTACCTATACTCGAACTCTTACCAAAGCTTGCTTGAAATTAAATTTAAAAGTTCCGTTGTGCTTTTTCGATCTGGAAACCACCGGGACAACCATCGCGGTTGACCGCATTGTTGAGATAGCCGTCATAAAGCTTATGCCTTCCGGAGAACTTCTCCGCAAGCAAAACATCATTAATCCAACGATACCTATTCCTGCTGCATCAGCCGCCATCCACGGTATTCATGATGCTGATGTAGCGGATAAACCTACATTTAAGGATGTAGCGAAAGACTACTTTCGCTTTTTGGAAGGATGTGATCTGGCCGGCTTCAACATATTAAAATTTGATGTGCCTGTCCTGGTGGAAGAGTTTTTAAGAGTAGGGATTGATTTTGACTATAGCCGTAAGCGGATTGTGGATGCCCAAAAAATCTATCACTTGATGGAAAAAAGAAATTTGGCAGCCGCGTATCAATTTTATTGTGGTAAATCCCTGGAGGATGCTCATTCCGCTGAAGCCGATACACAAGCTACCATGGAGGTTTTTTTAGCCCAGATTGAAAAATATGAAAACCAACCCGTCACGGATGGGATTGGCAAAACCATTGGTGTAGTTAAAAATGATATGGATACGATTCACCAACTCACCTCCTCCGAAATGGTTGATTTGGCTGGAAGAATGGTCCGGGATGAAAAAGGAACGGTTATCTTCAACTTTGGTAAACACCGGTTAAAGTCGGTGCTTCAGGTGTTCAAAGAAGAGCCGTCTTATTATGACTGGATGATGAATGGAGATTTTACTTTGGATACTAAACGAAAATTAACGGAATTAAAGCTAAGTTTATTGAAGAAATAGATTTTGGCCTTAGTTTTGCGACTCTACTGAAAAAATTAACTCTTTTAACTAACCCTTTTACAGTTTATGAAGAAGCCTGCTCCTACCCTCGTTGTGTTTTTTTTCATCTTGAGCTCTACCTTTGTTCAGGCACAGGAAAACGCCATAAAGATCAACCTGATTAGCCCGCTGGTACGAACGCTTAATTTGTCTTACGAACACAAACTAAACAGCAATTCCGGAATTCAACTTGGTCTCTATTATACTGGCTTTTCAGCAAGCGAGGTAACCTTCCGTGGCTTCGGGATTACCCCGGAATATCGGTATTATCTTTCGGAGACTGAAGCCATTCAAGGTACTTACATTGGCCCGTTCTTGCGCTACACAAGTTTAACGGTAGAAGAAGAGCTTTTTGACGGTCAGAGCGAAGGAACTTATTCAGGATTTGGAGGAGGTCTGGTCATTGGACGGCAGTGGGTCTTCAAAGAAAAAATAACACTGGATACCTTTATTGGTCCCCAATTCATATCGGGAAACTACAAGGCGAAATCTGGCTCAGACAATGTAGATGTTGACGTTTTTGATGGCTTTGGACTCCGTGCTGGTATCACGTTAGGCTTTGCTTTCTAGACTTACACGAATAAAATAAAAAGAGTCCCTGGTTTCAGGGACTCTCTTTTTATTGCACCTCTTTCCAGGTGTGGTCGGCCAATAATTGAACAGCCGCTACAAACTTTTTGAACGGAATTTTTTTTCCCCATTCCTGCGGGGATACCATCGAGACCAGATAGGAATGATCTTCCTTTTCATACAGGTAATAGACCTTTCCAATAACAGGTGCAAAACTTAGCCTGGCATCATAGATTATCATTGATAATTCCTTCCTTTGTTGAATCTCTCTCGCTTGCAGAGCCAGCAGCTCAATCTGCTGGCGTATTTGAGAGAGTTGCATATTGGTTTGCTCCTCCATGGCCGTCAACGCGGTATGTCGAATCATCCCCTCCTCGGTAGGCTTGATCACCGCACCCGCTACCGAAGCAGAATATGGAAGAACACTTAATTGTTTATGATAAATTTCAACATTGATCAAAATGGCTCCATTCTCAGATTTTTTTTTCTGCGTAACCTGAAGATAACCCTTGGGCGTGATCTCATGAATAACTTCCAGGATGACATCCTCTTGTCTATAAAAATGAATGAGCAACAAAATAGAGTCAGGAATATGGCAACGGATATAATCCGCCACTGTTTGGTCATCAAAAGGAATACGCTCATCGGTAGCCAAAACAGAATACTTTGATGAAAATGCCTGGTCTTCGAGCGTCACCCAGTTCATGCTGATATTCAACTGTTTTTTGGTTTCTCCAAGCTCCAGCCGGTAGATGCCTGACTTGGGGCGATCGCCAAACTCATAGGTACCGCGTTCAGGAAATAACTGCCAGGACGAAAGGAAATTGTAAGCTTCGGTCATAGATATCTACTTCTGTAGCTTGGGCAACAGACTATCACTATAAAGCAATAAAACGAATAAAGTGTTTTAATGTCAGACCGATTTAATTTTGGTCGTGACGAATGACCTATTACTTCTTGTAATACTTCATGGCCTCAGGTATCCATCCCTGTAAATCTTTAATACGAGTCTCATGTGATGGGTGAGTCGATAAAAATTCGGGAGGTTGCTGTCCCCCACTAAGTGTAGCCATCCGTTCCCAAAATGAAGGAGCCTGCTGCGGATCATATCCAGCCATTGCCATAAAAATGATTCCCAGGTGGTCAGCCTCAGATTCATGGTCGCGACTGAATTTAAGCATACCCACATTTGTTCCGGCACCCACTGCTTGCATCAAGAGTTGTTCACCTCCGGTAGGATTCTGGCCCAGCAGCACCGATAACGTATTCATCCCAAACTGAGCAGCCATTTGCTGACTCATCCGTTCCCGGCCGTGGTTTGCAATGGCATGAGCTACCTCATGCCCCATCACAATGGCCACTCCCGTTTCATCTTTGCATATCGGAAGAATGGCGGTGTAGAATGCCACTTTACCCCCCGGCATACACCATGCATTCACTGTTTTCGGGTCATCAATAAGATTGAATTCCCAGGCAAAACCTTCCAGTTCCGCAGCCCGTCCATTCACCGTCATATATTCTTCGACTGCTTTTTGTATACGCACGCCCACCCTCTTGATCATGGCTGTTTGTTGCTGATCCGTTGATAACGGACCTTTAGCTATCACTTCGGCATATTGCTGCTGAGCCATCGGGATGATCTCGGCATTGGAAACAAGATTTAACTGCTTGCGACCGGTAACGGCCACAGTCGCGCAGGCAAATAGGCTGATCGCCAATAAACTGAAAAGGGAGATTTGTTTCATAGGAAAAGATAAATTTCATCAAAAATACAAAGGACAAAGGAATATTGTTGATAGTTTTGTGAGTCATAAACTTCTCTTGATATGCGGATTTTTGCCATTGGACGAAACTATGTAGATCACATTCACGAATTGAATAATGAGCGCCCGGATGACCCGGTGGTTTTTACGAAGCCAGATACGGCTGTTTTGCGTAACAATGCACCTTTTTATCTGCCCTCTTTTTCAAAAGACGTTCATCATGAAGTTGAGATGGTTCTTAAAATTGGCCGGGAAGGAAAAAACATTGAAGAAAAATTTGCCTTGAAATATGTCGATTCCATAAGCCTGGGTATTGACTTTACCGCCCGCGATCTTCAGCAGAAAGCAAAAGAGAAAGGATTGCCCTGGGATATCGCGAAAGGATTTAATGGCTCCGCTCCGCTATCGGATACGTTTATACCATTAAATGAAATCAAAGATCTTCGTAACATTAATTTCAGACTTGAGATTGATGGAAAATTGAAGCAACAAGGAAATACCGGATTGATGATTTTTAGCGTTGAATATATCATCAGTTATCTATCAAAATTTTTTACACTTAAAACCGGTGATTTGATTTTTACAGGCACCCCTAAAGGCGTTGGGCCGGTGTCAGTCGGCAATCGGTTAACTGCCTATCTGGAAGATGAGAAAATGTTGGAATTTGAAGTTAAGTAGTCTGGCACTCACGTGCCTTGCAGCGATACACGCTTTTGGTCAATTTAACAACCCTACCCGTGATGGAATGGCGGGTAGCAGTGAAAATATGACCTATCAATTCCCGTTTAACCCCGGACAACCCAATCAATTGGCGGGAACCATGGGTGAATTACGATCTAACCATTTTCATGCAGGAATTGATATCCGGACAAACAATACGGTTGGTCTTCCCATTCTCGCAGCGGCTGATGGATACGTGTCGCGCATAAGTTCCAGTCCTTTCGGCTATGGTAATGTTATTTACCTGGCTCATCCCAACGGCCAAACGACTGTGTATGGGCATCTGGATCAGTTCAAGGGAGCAGTGGCCAGTCATTTACTTAAAGAACAATACGCCCGCAAATCATTTGAGATCGATCTGACGCTGGAACCCCATCAGTTTAAGGTAACCAAAGGTGATACGATCGGACTTTCGGGAAACACGGGAGGATCCAATGGCCCTCACCTCCATTTTGAAATCCGCAATGAAAATAACGAAGCCATCAACCCACTTACCTTTGGTTTCAAGGAAGTCAATGACCTGCTGGCACCTTTGGCTCAAAAAATTGCACTTCGCACGCTTGATCAAAACTCCAGAATCAATGATCAGTTTGGAAGATTTGAGTTTTACCTCATCCGTAATGGGAATAACTTTAGCTTATCTAAACCTATTTTGGCGAGCGGCCGCATCGGCATTGAACTATTAGCCCATGACAAGGTAGACAAAGCTCACTTCCGATGTGGGATTAATTACATTGAATTGTTTGCCGATGATCAGAAAATATTTCAGCAGAAAATTGAGACAATCGATTTTCAAAAAACACGTCAGATTCTTGCCGTGATGGATTATCCAACTTTAAAAACCAAAGGAAGTCGATTTAATAAGTTATACATTGATGCTGGCAATCAACTGCCCTTTTATGATTCCAGTCTTTCCGGTGGGTTTGTTCATGTAGCCGACAAGACCGTTCAATTAAAAGCGCTACTCAAAGACATTTCCGGAAATACGAGTACAGTATCCTTTCAGTTAAAGCCATCGCCTATCGTTCAGCAAGTGCCCACACTGGGATCGGTGACAAAACCTATCGACTTTGAAGTACACCACCATACTTTGATCGTTACCAGGAAAGCGTCACCGACAGATTCTGTGGGTAATCTTAATCTCTATGAAAATGGTATAAAATATTCATTTTCAGCAAGTTATTTCAATCAAAATCGCCATGTTTTTTTGATTGACTTAAAAAGGCATCAACCTGATTCCGTTGTTATCGATCAGTTTTCATTGCCTCTCTTTTTTGCCGGTCGCATCCCTTCTGGCATCCCCTACACTTTTTACAGCAACTGGGCTGACATTACCTTTAAAAGCAATTCTCTTTACGACACTTTGTATCTGCAACTATACCGGAAAAAGGGTCCTTCGGAAATCTATGCCATTGGAACACGCCTGACCCCCCTGTTTAATCATGTGACAATCCGTTTGAAAACAGAAAAGGAGTATGGACCTAAAGCAGCTGTGTATAATATTTCAGGAGGATACGACTATCTGGGAGGAAAGATTGAAAACGGTAAAATGGAATTTAGCACTCGTGAGTTAGGTGACTTTGCGATTTTAGAAGATACGGTTCCCCCTACGATCTACCGGATACGATGTACACCTGCGTCCGCCCGATTTCGAATCCGGGACAATCTTTCAGGCATTGCAGAGTATGAGGCCAACATAAATGGCGAATGGCTGTTAATGACATATGATTATAAAACCGGCATCATTCAGTCGCAACGGAAAGATGGCAAGTTGCTCAAAGGCGACTTTCAATTACGGGTAACAGATCGATCCGGAAATGTAAAAATTTATACGCAAAAAATTCTTTAACACCTATGGCGTTACTAATTGGCAATCAGGCTCCTGAGTTTAAAACAAAAGACCAGGATGGAAAAGAAGTTCGCCTCTCCGATTTCAGAGGCAAAAAAGTAGTTCTGTATTTTTATCCGAAAGACATGACTCCCGGCTGCACCGCTGAGGCTTGCAGCCTTCGCGACAATTATCGCGCTTTGCAAAAGGCTGGATATGAAATCCTGGGGGTCAGCACGGACGATGAGCGCAGTCATCAGAAGTTTATCGCCAAGGAAAAACTCCCCTTTCGATTGTTAGCCGATACAGATAAATCACTACATGCCTCTTACGGTACCTGGGTAAAAAAGTCTATGTACGGCCGGGAATATATGGGTACCGCACGGGTTACTTACATCATCAATGAACAAGGCGTAATTGAAGAGGTCATTGAAAAGGTTGATACAAAAAATCATGCCGCGCAGATCTTAGGCCAGGCACCACCTATCAAACCGGCAGTTAAAAAGTCAACGCCTTCCAAATCTACCCAAAAGGCCATTTTGAAGTCATCCAAAGGCAAGACTCTGGGTACAAAAAAGTCAGTAAAAAAAGTGGTTGAAAAGGCAGTAAAGAAGAAAAAATAGCGCGTCTCACCAATAATCCATCCATGCCCTTGACTTGCCAAAAGTCAAGGGCTTTTTAATGGAATCAAATACAGAAAAGATGCTGTCTGGTGGAGCTTTTTTACTTACTTCGCATTTTTATTTCAACCATGGCCGACATTCAACAACTTCAAAAGCTTTCCACCCAAATCAGAAGAGACATCGTCCGTATGGTTCATGCCTGCCAGAGCGGTCATCCAGGCGGCTCGCTGGGTTGCGCAGATTTTTTTGTGGCATTGTATTTCCATGCCATGAAACATCATGCAAAATTTCAAATGAATGGAGTTGGAGAAGATCTTTTCTTTCTCTCCAATGGTCATATTTCTCCGGTTTTTTATGCTACTCTGGCCAGGGCTGGTTACTTTGATGTAAAAGAGTTGGCTACGTTTAGAAAGATTGATTCCCGGCTTCAGGGACACCCCACCACCCATGAGCACTTACCCGGTGTACGCATAGCATCTGGTTCACTGGGACAAGGATTGTCCGTGGCATTGGGTGCCGCCCAGACAAAGAAATTAAACAAAGATAACGGGCTCGTATATGTGCTCATGGGCGATGGCGAGCAGCAAGAAGGGCAAATTTGGGAGGCAGCAATGTATGCCGCTCACAATAAGGTAGATAACCTGATTGCCACGATTGACTATAACGGTCAGCAGATTGATGGCTCGCTCAAAGAAGTATTGGACCTCAAGGATTTGAAAGCAAAATGGGAAGCATTTGGCTGGACAGTAATTGAAAGTCGCGGAAACGAAATGAAAAACATCGTCACAGCGCTTGAACAGGCTAAGTCATTAACTGGAAAAGGCGTACCCATCCTTAATCTCATGCACACTGAAATGGGATATGGCGTTGACTATATGATGGGCTCGCATAAATGGCATGGAGTGGCTCCCAATGACGATGAATTAAAGAAGGCACTGGCACAGTTGGAGGAAACTTTAGGTGACTATTAACAAGTGCTATTGTCTTTAGTAATCAAATGACAAACCAGGGAACAATGGCCATCAGCAGCGTAAGGATAAACCAGAACAACAGCTTACGGTTGTCACGAACAAGATTCATTAGCTTCATCATTACCTGCTTACGGAATGTAAAAATTCGCAGTTACCATGGCACTGTTCTTTAACCAATCTTTAACAATTGCTACCCCATGACAAAATTTACATTCACTGAAAAAAAGGATACACGCTCGGGCTTTGGAGTTGGATTACATGAGCTGGGAAAGCAAAATCCAGATGTGGTCGCTCTTTGTGCCGATCTTACGGGGTCGCTTAAAATGGATGCTTTTAAAAAGGAATTTCCCCAGCGCTTTTTTCAGGTAGGTATTGCCGAAGCCAACATGATGGGGCTAGCCGCAGGCATGACCATTGGAGGAAAAATTCCTTTTACCGGGACTTTTGCCAACTTTTCTACTGGTCGGGTATATGATCAAATTCGTCAATCAATTGCTTACTCAGGTAAAAATGTGAAGATCTGTGCTTCTCACGCGGGTTTGACGCTGGGTGAGGATGGGGCTACTCATCAAATTTTAGAAGACATTGGCATGATGCGTATGCTTCCGGGAATGACCGTTATTGTTCCTTGCGACTATAACCAAACCAAGGCTGCCACACTAGCTTTGGGGGCTCATCAAGGTCCTGCCTACCTCCGTTTTGGAAGACCCAGCTGGCCCGTTTTTATATCCCCTGAAAGGCCCTTCACAATTGGAAAAGCTGATAAGCTCATCGAAGGAAAAGACGTAACCATCTTTGCGTGTGGACACCTGGTCTGGACAGCCATTGAAGCGGAAGAAATTCTGGCCGGAAAAGGAATCAGCGCGGAGGTCATCAACATACACACAATTAAGCCATTGGACGTTGAGGCCATTCTCGAATCTGCGGGTAAAACCGGTTGCGTGGTCACTGCAGAAGAGCACCAGATGAATGGTGGGTTGGGCGATGCAGTCGCCCAGATATTGGCGCGCTTCTACCCCACTCCTCAGGAAATGGTAGCGGTCAATGATTCCTTTGGCGAAAGCGGAACCCCTACTCAATTACTAAAAAAGTATGGATTAGGGCCTGAAAACATAGTCGCTGCAGCCGAGCGTGCGATCCGCAGAAAATAGAAATTCAGTCGTTCAAGCTATCGTTGTTGAGCCTAACCGCTCTCTGCATTCTTAAATTCATCCGCATTGGATTAGAAAAACGAGCCAGTTGCGTTTTTTCCCATCTCTTTTTTAGTAGTTTAGCGATCTTAAAACCAAGACGATCATCATTTTATGGTATTCGATTTAGACATGATTAAAAGGCTGTATGCTGCCATGCCCGGTCGCATTGCCAAAGCCAGAAAAGTGGTAGGGAAACCCCTGACCCTTTCGGAAAAAATATTGTATTCTCATTTGCATGCTGACCAGAAGCTGGAAAGCTTCGGCAGGGGAAAATCCTATGTTGACTTTGCGCCAGACCGTGTTGCGATGCAGGATGCCACCGCCCAAATGGCGCTTCTGCAGTTTATGTCTGCCGGACGAGCCAAAGTGGCGGTTCCGTCCACGGTCCATTGCGATCACTTGATTGTCGCCAAAACCGGTGCTAAGGATGACTTGACCGTGGCGAACACCGATAGCAAAGAAGTCTTTGATTTTCTCTCTTCTGTATCGACCAAATATGGTCTGGGATTCTGGAAACCAGGGGCGGGAATTATTCATCAGGTAGTATTGGAAAACTATGCTTTCCCAGGTGGGATGATGATTGGAACAGACTCCCATACGGTCAACGCAGGCGGCTTGGGGATGGTAGCCATTGGTGTGGGTGGTGCTGATGCTGTGGATGTCATGGCAGGGATGGCATGGGAGTTAAAGTTTCCTAAGTTGATTGGAGTAAAACTTACCGGAAAGCTGAATGGATGGACTTCAGCCAAGGATGTGATTTTAAAAGTAGCTGGCATTCTCACGGTGAAAGGCGGAACCGGGGCCATCGTTGAATACTTTGGTGAAGGCGCCACCTCCATGAGTTGTACCGGCAAGGGAACTATTTGCAACATGGGTGCTGAAATTGGTGCCACCACCTCAACCTTTGGCTATGACGCATCAATGGAGCGATATCTGACGGCTACCGGCCGCAAAGAAGTGGCTCAAATGGCCAATAAAATCAAGGAGCACTTAACGGCAGACCCTGAAGTCTATAAAAACCCGGAGCGGTACTTTGACCAAGTCATTGAAATTAATTTATCAGAATTGGAGCCCCATCTCAACGGCCCCTTTACTCCTGACTTAGCTACACCCATTTCTAAACTGAAAGAGGAAGCAACCAAGAACGGATGGCCGATGAAAATTGAAGTGGGCTTGATAGGATCGTGTACTAATTCTTCATATGAAGATATTGCCCGGGCAGCCAGTCTTGCCAGGCAGGTGGCCAATAAGAATTTAAAAACGAAAGCTGAGTTTACCATAACTCCTGGTTCAGAACAAGTTCGTTACACCATTGAACGCGATGGTTTTATAGAAACGTTTGATAAAATCGGAGCAAAAGTATTTGCGAATGCCTGTGGCCCGTGTATCGGAATGTGGAGCCGCATGGGTGCCGAAAAGAAAGAAAAAAATACCATCGTTCATTCCTTTAACCGAAACTTCCAAAGCCGAAATGACGGCAACCCGAATACCTACGCTTTTGTAGGCTCCCCGGAATTGGTAACGGCTTTAGCCATTGCGGGAGACCTTGGATTTAATCCGATTACTGATTACCTGACCAACGAAAATGGACAACAGGTAAAACTTGACCCTCCCACCGGAGACGAGTTACCAAAAAAAGGATTCGATGTAAAAGATCCCGGTTATCTGGCACCAGCCAAAGATGGCAGTAAAGTCGAGGTAAAAGTCAGCCCAAGTTCTGATCGTTTGCAACTGCTCGAACCCTTCAAAGCATGGGAAGGAACAGATTTAAAGCGTTTAAGGCTTCTTATCAAAGCAAAAGGCAAATGCACTACCGACCATATTTCGATGGCCGGTAAGTGGTTAAAATACCGAGGTCACCTGGACAACATCTCCAATAACTTGCTCATCGGTGCCACCAATTTCTTTAATGATGGCATTAATAGTGTTAAAAATAGCCTGACGGGGCAATATGATGAAGTTCCGAAAGTACAGCGCGCCTATAAAGCCATGGGTATTGGGTCCATTGTGGTAGGCGATGAAAACTATGGTGAAGGATCTTCGCGTGAGCATGCGGCTATGGAACCTCGCCACCTGGGTGTTCGTGCCATTTTGGTGAAATCCTTTGCCCGAATTCACGAAACCAATTTAAAAAAGCAAGGAATGTTGGCATTGACCTTTGCCAATAAGGAAGACTACCTCAAAATCAAAGAGGATGATGTGTTTGATATCATTGGGCTCACCTCCTTTGCTCCTGAAAAGCCATTAACCATGGTCATTCATCACAGCGATGGGACGCAGGAATCCATTACGGTAAATCACACCTATAATAAAAATCAGATTGATTGGTTTAAAGCGGGCTCAGCTTTAAATGCCATGGGTAAAGCGCGTGCGACCGGTAAATCAACCGCGAAGAAATCCGCTGGTAAGAAACCGGTGACTGCCCGAAAGGCAGTTAAGAAAGTTGCTAAAAAGGTCGCCAAAAAAGCAGCTAAAAAAGTTATCCGAAAAGTGGCAAAATCAGTCAAAAAGAAAGTCGTAAAACCTGTAAAAAAAGCAGGTAAAAGACCAATTCGGAAAGTTGCAAAAGCCAAGTCAAAAAAAGTATCCAAGAAAAAGAAGTAATTCGTAGATAACTTTACACTAACAAGAGGCTGTCTCTAAAGGCAGCCTCTTTTAGTTAACAAACTAGCACTTCATTTTTTGTAGTCGAATATTCTGGGCTAGAATGCCTGTATGAGGTCAGTGGACGGTGTCTTACTGTATCTTCTTTCCACTCTTATCAATTACCACCACTGAATTTTCACCTGTGGAAGTAGTGGTCTTTATTGAAAGCTCGCCACTGTCCGCCCGGAAAGTCAATTCGGATGGGATGGAATCCAATAAGTAGTTCATCGTCCAGGCCAAACCATCCGATCGGTAGATCTTGGCAACCGTGACAGGATATTTATCCCCTATCTTGCTTTCGGAATAAATGGCGGTAAAATAAACCAGTTTTTTCGCATCACTGGTCGCCAGTGACTTCAGGACGGGCAGATTTCGCTTGGTGAAGTTTTTCTGGTCAACTTCAAAGGTGGCTCGTACATCAGGAATCCGGGAAGGTTGAATTGTATAGAAGTAACCCGTTGCCAGGGAATCTACAAAGGACAACCCAACAGTAAATTGATTTTCACTGATTAAAAGCGGAATATGACGGGACGTATTCACCACTTCTCTTACCAAGGGTATCGAATCTGATTTATCAACAATCCAGACTAACGATTTTTCCGTACGATCCAGTTGGCTTTTTGTTTTTTGGCGTTCCCGCTGAGCAAATTCATGGGTGGAGTGAATGAGGTTTTTTAAAACACCCGCAGTTCCATAAGCATGTGAAACAAAGTGCGCATAGTCTTTCTCGGCCTCCGTGAAATCAATCTGGTTTAACTGATTGGATATACTGTCCAATCTACTCAAGGCGTTAAGTTCAGATCGTAGAAGAATCAGACGTAACTGTAAATCCGCAGAATCCCTGAACACCCGGTGCTCAGACCGTTCACTTCCATATTCCAGTTCGGCAATCTTCATTCCGAATACAGCCATCGGCATCGGTAAAGGATCGTATCTTTTTAGTTGATCCAACAACAGCCGATTGACCAATTTAGTGAGATCATTTTTAACAGAAACAGAATCTCTTTTGACTTTATCCCGAAGTTTATTGATCTCAATATCGTAACTAACCAGATTTTCACGAATAGACAAAATTTCCTTGGTAATGCTGGTGGATACACCATCCGCCCATCGTTTATAGTCCCAGACTCGTACCGATTCTTTCAAGAAATCTACTTCGTCATTTCCATCGATTTTAAAGTCCCGTATTTCTTTTGCCTCCAGCGATTGATTGTATCCTGATTTACCAAGAGATTGATTGGAAGACCGGTAACTCGCAAATGTGGTCGTAACCGAGTCGTATGTCTGAGACAAACGGGTTAATTTTTTCAGCAGATCATCATCTGCCCGAAGATAAAGTTGCTTGGAAGATGCATACCCGTCCTGGATTGTCTTAAACAGCTGTTGAGCGCGGTTATATTGGCTTTGGGCATCTGTAAAAAAACTCTTGGCAATTTTTACCTTTTCTTTACGCTCTTTGATGTTTTTGATTCTTGTTTCAATATCAAATTGTACATCCGAAAGCTTGATTTCAAAATTACCGCTGCGCAGATCCCTGCGGGAATACATTCCATATTCTTCTTCGTCTTTTAAGTCCCGCTGAGTAATTCCTTTATAAGCTAAATCAAGAAAATAAATGGCCGAGTCGCTGTTGAGCAACAAAACATCTGTGTGTAATAAGTAATCATTTTTCTCAGCTTTATCCTGGTAGACAAATCCCATAAATAAATGAGCGTTGGGATTGGGCTTATTATCCCGGATATATCTTTTCAAAAATGGTTCTGCCTGCTCATACTGTTTTGATTTCAACAAAAAGAGAATGTCCTTGTACTTCACTTTTTGCGCCTGACTTATCAAAGCCATCAGAATAAAAAAGAACAACAGGGCACTATTTTTAAATTTCATGGGTTAGTGAAGTTGTATTCGTGCGAATTTAGGGTTTTCAACTTACTTTTAACCAACGAATTACAAGAACCGCGCCAAAATGAGATACTTACAGACGTTCTTTCAATGGATAAAACCGATCCTTTCTGCAGCTATAATAGTCGGTCTTCTCCTGGTTACTGGTCTCTTTGATGACGTTTCCTATGTTGCCCAATCGGCCATCATGAAAACAGGTGTGCTGAATGCCTCTACCACCACAGAAGATGCCCCAGAGGATTTTGACTATGGATTTGGTCTCCAGGACCTGGATGGGAATAAAATCGAAGCATCTGAGCTGAAGGATAAAGTTATTTTCTTAAACCTGTGGGCTACCTGGTGTGGTCCTTGCCGGGTTGAAATGCCCTCCATCCAGCAGCTATATGAAACAACGTCTTCCAATGAAAATATTGTTTTTATCATCCTGTCGATTGATGCCAGCGAAGACAAAGAAAAGGTCAGGAATTACATTCGTAAAAAAGGGTTTACATTCCCGGTGTATATGCCCAGAGGCTATCTGACCCAACAATTAACAGTTCCGTCCATACCCACAACTTTTATCGTAAGTAAAGAGGGTAAGGTGGTGCGAAAGGAAGTGGGAACTACTAATTTTGGTAAGCCCAGGTTTGCCGAGTTTCTACAGAAACTAACCCAGTGATCCAGATTAGGTTCAGTGCCCCAAAAAGCTATTTTTAAGCCCTTTTTGGCATATTTTGTGGGTTTAAGTCCTTCTTTTATCTTTGCGCCACTTTGCGAAAGCATGTCCGAGCAATTCGGACATTTTATTTAATTCTAACTGTAAAACCTGTTATGCAAAATTTACTCTATGCGATGCCTGTGCTTGGCCTGCTGGGCTTGCTGTATGTTGTCTGGAAAAGTGCCTGGGTAGCGAAGCAAGATGCCGGCACCGACAAAATGAAAAAAATTGCCAGCCATATTGCTGAGGGAGCGATGGCTTTCTTAAAAGCTGAGTATAAAGTTTTAGCCATTTTTGTAGCCTGTGTTGCGGTATTGCTAGCCGTCACTGCCAATAGCGAAACTTCCTCTCCTTTAGTGGGTGTCTCGTTTGTATTAGGAGCCTTCTGCTCAGCTTTAGCAGGTTTTATAGGCATGCGTGTAGCTACCAAGGCCAATGTCAGAACAACTCATGCGGCCCGCACCAGTCTGGGCAGGGCTTTAGAAGTAGCCTTCACCGGTGGATCGGTGATGGGTATGGGAGTGGTTGGCATTGGTGTTTTAGGTTTAAGCGTTCTGTTTATCATCTATTCAAAAATTTATGGGGTTGATTCTCAAGCCAGCTTAAATCAAGTCATTACCATCATCACCGGGTTTTCTTTTGGTGCCTCGTCCATTGCTTTATTTGCGCGTGTAGGCGGAGGTATTTACACAAAGGCTGCGGATGTTGGTGCCGATTTGGTGGGTAAGGTAGAAGCTGGCATTCCGGAAGATCATCCGTTAAATCCTGCCACCATTGCCGATAACGTGGGAGATAATGTGGGAGATGTGGCTGGTATGGGTGCTGACTTATTTGAATCGTATGTCGGCTCTATTGTGGGTACTATGGTGTTGGGTGCCGCCTTTATGGTTCCAGGATTTATTGACAATTTTGATGGACTTTCAGCTGTTCTTTTACCCTTGGTATTGGCCGGTGTCGGTATTTTAATGTCATTCCTCGGAACCTTCTTCGTTAAGGTAAAAGAAGGTGGTAATCCGCAAACGGCCCTCAATATTGGAGAGATCGTTTCTTCCGTAGTAATGATTATCGCCTCCTGGTTTATCATTAAATGGATGCTTCCTGCCGAATGGTGGTTTCAGGATCCATTATATGCGTGGTCAGATCCAGTAAAAGGTAATTATTATACCTCAACCGGAATTTTCTTTGCTACCGTGATCGGTTTGGTGGCTGGCGTAGCGATTGGTTTGATTACCGAATACTACACGGCTATGGGTAAAAAACCCGTTTTATCCATTGTACGTCAATCCTCCACTGGCGCTGCCACGAATATCATTGCAGGTTTAGGCGTGGGGATGATGTCAACCATGTGGCCTATCCTGATCATTGCTGCCTCCATCATCGGAGCTTTTCATTTTGGTGGCCTTTATGGTATTGCTATTGCTGCCGTGGGTATGCTTTCCAACTTAGGTATCCAACTGGCAGTGGATGCATACGGCCCTATTTCGGATAATGCCGGAGGTATTGCCGAGATGTCCGACTTGCCAAAAGAAGTTCGCCAACGGACGGATAAACTGGATGCCGTAGGGAATACGACTGCTGCTATTGGTAAAGGCTTTGCTATTGCTTCCGCGGCCTTAACAGCCCTGGCACTATTCGGAGCGTTTATGACCACAGCCAAAATCGGAACCATTGATGTTTCTAAAGCCAACGTGATGGCTGGTCTGTTTATCGGTGGTATGCTCCCGTTTGTTTTTTCAGCCCTTGCCATGGGAGCTGTGGGTCGCGCAGCCATGGCGATGATTGAAGAAGTCAGACGACAATTTAATGATATCCCGAAACTAAAGGCTGCTCTTGCCCTCATGAAAAAGAATGGCGACAAACCAGTAGAAGAATGGTCATCTGATGAACAAAAAGTATTCCATGAGGCTGATGGTTCTGCTGAATATGGCAAGTGCGTAGAAATTTCTACGAAAGCTGCCTTAAAAGAAATGATTGTTCCCGGTGTCATGGCTGTCGTGGTTCCGGTGGTGGTTGCCTTTATGCCCGGATTGGGTGTTGAAGCGCTGGGAGGATTGCTGGCAGGTGTAACGGTGACGGGTGTATTGATGGCTATCTTTCAATCCAATGCTGGAGGAGCCTGGGATAATGCGAAGAAAAGCTTTGAAGAAGGGGTTGAAATCAATGGACAAAAATATTTTAAAAAGTCGGAGCCTCACAAAGCGGCTGTCGTGGGTGACACCGTGGGGGATCCCTTTAAGGATACGTCCGGGCCATCACTGAACATTTTGTTGAAACTTATGTCGGTGGTTGCCTTGGTTATAGCGCCTTTATTAGTGCCTGCTGATAATGCCCAGGTAAAGAAGGAAGAGGTTAAAAAACCGATTGAAATTGTTCAATCTCAGACTATTCTAAAATAGACTTTAGTTAAATTTTTAAAAAACCCCGCGACCTTTTCGCGGGGTTTTTTGTTTAAAAATCAATACCCCTATTACGCTATGATTCGTCTGGCATTTCTGTTCTTCATCATCAACGTGCCAGCCACAGCGCAGATTACTGGCCTCTGGAAAAGCATAGATGACCGCACCAATGAACTGAAATCCGTTGTGGAAATTGTTGAAAAAGGAGGCATGATATCGGGCAAGGTGGTTCAGATTTTTCCAAAACCGGGCGAAGAACCGAATCCTTTGTGTCAGAAGTGCCCAAAAGATGATAGCCGCTACCGAAAACCGATTCTCGGTATGGAAATCATCCAATCTCTTCAAAAATCCGGGAATGAGTACATCGGAGGGACCGTTTTGGACCCGGAAGAGGGCAAAGTCTATCGATGTAAGATCTGGCTGGAGGGCAATACCCTTAAACTAAGGGGTTACGTTGGCCCGTTTTTCCGTACTCAGACATGGCAGCGTCATTCTACCGGAAAATAACGATCTTTCAACCGACACATATCCCATTCACCATACCTAAAGGTTACCAGAAGTGGCACTGAGAGTATCTAAGTCAGACGGGCAATTTGAGGAGACCGAAATCTTCGAGCGTATACGCAAAGGAGATGAAAAAGCGCTCGAGATCGTCTATAAAAAGTACTACCGGATGATGACTAAGCTGGTCATCACTAACAGTGGCACAGAAGATGAAGCCCGGGATGTTTACCAGGACGCTCTGGTGGTTTTTTGGCAAAAGGCACGATCTGGAAATCTGGTGCTCACCTCAAAAATGAGCACGTATATTTATAGCATCTGCCAGAATCTTTGGAGAAAAGAGCTGGACCGCAAGAAAAGGTTATCCAATGAAGAAAAGGACTCGTCTGTACAAATGGATATGGATAGCCCCGAGCGACAGAAGATCATGGCTAAGTGTCTGGAGCAACTGGGCGAAACGTGTAGAAAAGTATTGATGTTGTACTATTTTGATGAGCTGTCCATGCAGGATATTGCTGATCAACTAGGGTTTGCCAACACCGATACTGCCAAGACCAAAAAATATAAGTGCAAACAAAAGTTGGATGAATTGGTGAAAGCGCAATACAGTGCGCAGGATTTTTTAGACTAATACAGACATGGAGAATTTTGAAATTATAGATCAATATCTTACCGGAAAACTGGATGCCGCTCAACGTCTTGAGTTTGAAAAGCAACTGGCAGGGAATCCTGTTTTGAAGAAAGAAGTGGCCGACCAGAAACAAATCATTGAGGCCGTTAAACTGGCACGACAGAAAGAGTTGAAAGCGATGCTGAGTAAAGTACCTGTTCCTCCGGTATCCGGAAGTAGTACGTTTGCTTTAAAGTGGGTAGCGGGTATTCTGGCTACCAGTGCCGTGGTTACTCTTGTTTATTTTTCGGCTTTTCGCTCAGAGACAAAGACAGATCCATCCTCGGCCTTGGATGAATTGACAAAAAAATTACCTGCTCAGGATATAAAAGCGACTGAAGATACAACAACTGAACATGCGCCAATTGTAATACCTAAGGATGATAAAATAGCTCCGCATGTGTCCGCCTCTGAATTGAAGGTTGATAAAAAAGATAAGGCGAATAGCAGCACCATCTCTCCAGTTCAAAAACCCGTTCTGGAGCTTGTGGACCCTTCTGATGAAATTTCAGCCGAACAGGAAGCAAAAACTACGGATATTCAAGCAACTATTCAAACCGCTCAAATCGAAGTTGAGACCGACAGTTCGCAAAAGAAGTACTCTTTTCACTACCAATTTGCGGATGGTAAGCTGATACTCTTCGGCCCTTTTGACAAAAATCTCTATGAAATATTAGAAGTAAACGGTGAAAATCATGCTATTTTTCTTTACCAAAAAGAAAACTACTATCTTCTAAATGAAAAAGAGACTAAAATCACCCCTTTGAAAGCCATCACTGACCCTTCTCTGATACGGCTGTTGCGGGAGTACCGGAGGTAAATCCACGGGTGGCTGCGGACCACCTTTACAGCAAGTTTTTAATTGGAAATTTGATCGTTCGGGTGAGTGCCCCAAAAGAGCGGTTTTACAGCTTCATTCGCTATCTTTGCGGACGTTATGTCCACCGCACCCAAGTTTAAAATCAGGAAGAAAAAACTCGGTAGCTACCCCTATGTGAGCGTAGTACTAAGCATCACTCTGGTGCTCATTTTTATAGGAGCATTTGGTTGCCTGCTCATCTATTCAAAAGAACTGGAGCGTGTGGTCCGCGAAAATGTAAAAATTCAGGTGTATCTGAAAAGTCAGATTACAGAAGCCGAACGCAAAAAAATTGAGAAGGTGCTGGCCGCTAAACCGTACATGGTCAAGAGTTCTACTCTTCAGTTTGTTTCAAAGGAAGAAGCGGCTAAACAATTTATTGAAGAAACCGGAGAAGATTTTAAAAAGTTCTTAGGTGAAAATCCGCTCAGGGATGCATACCTGATGAATATTGATCCTGCCTTTCATGATAAAGCAAAACTTGTTGCCATCAAAACTGAAGTTGAAAAAATACCGGGTGTATTTGAGGTTTACTACATTGAGAGCCTTATCGAATCAATCAATCAAAACGTCACTAAAATTGGTCTGATTATGATTGGACTTGCCACATTGCTGTTGGTTACGGTCATTCTACTCATCAATAATACCCTGAGATTGGCTCTGTTTTCGCAACGGTTTTTGATCCGAAGCATGCAACTGGTGGGTGCCCGTCATTGGTTTATTCAACGTCCGTTTCTCAGTCGTGCGGCTCTTCACGGATTGGTCGCTGGGGTATTGGCATCCTTAGCGCTTGTGGGCTTATTGGCATTTGCGAATAAACATGTTACCGATCTGGCAGTCATCCAAAATACAAAACGACTTCTGTTTTTATTTGGATCTTTACTGTTGGGCGGCATTATAATTTCTGTAGCCGGAACGTTTCGGGCGGTACACACCTATCTAAAGCTTTCATTAGACGAATTATATTAAAAATATGAGCAAACTTCCTTTTGGTAAAAAAAACTATAGGTTAATGATTCTCGGAGTCGTGACTTTAATTGTTGGCTTCACCATCATGTCAATGGATCAGGAGCAACATGGCTTTGGATTCATGGGGCTCACCTTGGGACCCATTGTAGCGATGGCAGGTTTTATCATCGAGATCTTTGCGATCATACATTCTCCCCAAGAAAATAAATAACATATGTCGGTTGGGGAAGCTATTGTCCTGGCCATCGTGGAAGGGCTGACGGAGTACTTGCCGGTATCTTCCACCGGTCATATGATCATTGCCTCTTCCATGATGAAAATTCAAAGCGATCCGTTTACAAAAATGTTTACGGTTTGCATTCAGTTTGGAGCTATTCTTTCCGTAGTTGTTCTCTATTTTAAGCGTTTTTTTAAATCCATCAATTTCTATTTCAAGCTTTTGGCTGCCTTTCTCCCAGCTGCTCTGGTGGGCTTACTTCTGGGTGATTATATCGATACATTATTGGAACGTGTAGATGTAGTCGCTTACATGCTGGTGTTGGGCGGGGTGTTTTTTCTTTTTATGGATCGAATTTTTCATCCTTCGCTAGAGAAAAATCCGGAAGAAGTCACCATCAACAGATCCTTCAAAATAGGTCTCTTCCAAGTGATCGCATTGGTTCCAGGTATTTCACGTTCAGCGGCCACGATCATTGGAGGATTAGCTCAGGGTCTTAATAGAAAAACCGCTGCGGAATTTTCATTCTTCCTGGCTGTTCCTACGATGTTTGCCGCTACCATTTATAAGTTATTCAAGTATCTAAAAGCCGGAAATACTTTTGGATCTGATGAAATCACCCTGCTGGTGATCGGCAATGGTATTGCTTTCCTGGTGGCCTGGATAGCCATTAAATCATTTATTACATTCGTTACCCGGCATGGATTTAAATGGTTTGGTTACTATCGCATTGCAGTGGGTGTATCGCTGCTCATTCTTTACTTTTTAGGGATTGAACTCTCTGTTGTCTAATGGATTCCATCGACCGTGTTTGGTTAATTAACAAACCGTTGAACTGGACATCGTTTGATGTGGTCAATAAACTTCGTTTCAGATTAAAGATGAAGAAAATTGGTCATGCCGGTACCTTGGATCCATTGGCTACCGGATTGTTGATCGTTTGTACAGGTAAAATGTGTAAACAAATCGACACCTTTATGGGATTGGAGAAAGAATATACCGGAACGTTTACGTTGGGTCAAACTACGGCCTCCTATGATCTGGAAACGGAGCCCTCCCCTCCTCAATCGGTCATTCATCTTACCACCGCGTCAATCGTTCAGGCCACCCAATCCTTTATCGGAGAAATCCAGCAAATACCTCCGGCCCACTCTGCCATCCGTATTAACGGAACGCGGGCCTATAAACTGGCGCGCAAGGGAAAAGAGGCAGCCCTTCCGCCTCGAAATGTCTCGATTCGTTCTTTTGATATCACTCACGTTTCCCTCCCACAGGTGCATTTCCGTGTTTCATGCTCAAAAGGAACTTATATCCGAAGTCTGGCCCATGATTTCGGGCAGAGTTTAGGTGTGGGCGCGTATCTTTCCGCTTTATGTCGAACCCGGATTGGGACGTACCGGCTAGAAGACGCATTGACTGTTGATCAGGTGGAACCATGAAAATCTATTACTCTCCCGATGACTTCCAACGATTACCAGTGGCCATCGTTACGTCAGGTACATTTGATGGAGTGCATGTAGGACATCAAACTATCTTAAAGCGTCTAAAGGAAGTAGCTACGCGTATGAAAGGTGAGACGGTAGTCATCACTTATTGGCCTCATCCGCGGTTAGTTTTGAAACCCGAGGATCAGGAAATACGATTGCTGAATACTTTTGAGGAAAAAGCGGCCTTGTTAAAAGAAAATGGCGTTGATCATTTACTTCGCATTCCATTTACCCGCGAGTTTTCCTCTCTTTCCTCTCAGGAATTTATTGCCAGGATTCTGATCAATACCATCGGCACCAAAAAACTGGTTATTGGCTACGATCATCGTTTTGGGAAGAATCGAGAAGGAAGTTTTGAGCAACTAAAATTAAACGCCCATTCGTATGGGTTTGAAGTAGAGGAAATACCAAGGCAGGACATCGATCATGTAGGCGTAAGTTCTTCCAAGATTCGAAAGGCTTTGCAAGAGGGAGACCTGGAAACTGCCAGTCACTTTCTGGGGAAGCCGTATTCGCTCACCGGCAGAGTGGTAAAGGGAGATCGTCTGGGAAGGGTGCTGGGATTTCCGACAGCCAATCTGGCCCTTGATTTTCCCTATAAGCTCATCCCCAGCGAAGGAATATATGCTGTTACCGTGGATCATGCCACTCGTCAGTATGGAGGCATGCTTTATATTGGCAATCGCCCTACGGTAGATGGTACCAGGCAAGTCATTGAGGTGAATATCTTTGACTTCGCTCAAGAAATTTATGGCGAAGCATTAGAAGTAAAATTTATCCGTCTACTTCGGGGAGATGTTCGGTTTAAAGATTTGGAGGCCCTCAAGGAGCAATTGCAAAGAGATAAAACAGCCGCACAAAAAATTTTGAATCAACTCCAACTGCCATGATGAATAAGCCATTGTGGGTTCCTTCCCAAGAAATAAAGACCCAGGCCAACCTGACACGCTTCATTGATTGGCTCTCGGAAATAAAGAGCAAACATTTTGATTCCTATGAAGAACTGTGGAAATGGTCAGTCACAGATCATCGTGCTTTTTGGAGAGTACTATGGGACTACTTTCAGATTCAGGCGGATGGAAATCCTGACCAGATTCTGTCGGGTAGCATGCCCCAAACGCGGTGGTTTGAAAATACGAAATTAAGTTATGCGGAACATGTTTTCCGGTCTGCACGGACTCAGGAAACAGCCGTTATCGCAATTTCCGAAAACAATAAGATTCAGCATATATCCTATCAGGAACTCCGTGATCAGGTGTCTAAAGTTCAGCGATTTTTGATTTCTATGGATGTAAAACCTGGGGATCGTGTTGTGGGCTACCTTCCTTGTATTTTGGAGGCCACCATCGCTTTTTTAGCGGTGAACTCCATGGGGGCTATTTGGTCCAGTTGTTCACCTGATTTTGGAACCCAATCCGTTATTGATCGCTTCGCACCGATTGAACCAGCGATCCTGATAGCGGTAGATGAGTATAGTTATGGTGGTAAAACATTTCCCAAAAAGGAAACCATTCAGGCGTTGCAAAAGCAACTAAGCACGGTCAGAAAGACAATCATTATTGGAGATACAGAACTGCCCCACTCGACTTCCTGGAAAAGTATTCTTGCACAAGCGCCCTCTCTTCTAACATTTTATCGAAGCGGTTTTAATGAACCTATTTGGATTTTGTTTTCCTCTGGAACAACTGGGCTTCCAAAAGCCATCACACAGAGTGTAGGTGGTATTTTACTTGAACATTTAAAATATCTTTCCTTTCATCAGGATGTTAAACCTCAGGAACGATGTTTCTGGTACACTACCACAGGATGGATGATGTGGAATTATATTCAAAGTTCGCTCCTACTGGGTGCTACGGTCATTTTGTTCGATGGCAGCCCGGCTTACCCAGATTTAAACAGGTTATGGAGACTGGCCGAAGAACAGGAATGGAATCACTTTGGTACCAGTGCCGGTTTTATTCTGGCTTGCATGAAAGCCGGAATTGATCCCAGGAGTATGGGATCGTTTAAAAATTTACGTTCTATCGGATCTACCGGAAGTACATTGCCTCCTGAGGGTTTTGCGTGGATCTATGAAAAAGTAAAATCTGATGTCTGGCTGACGTCCATGAGTGGTGGAACAGACATCTGCAGCGCATTTGTTGGTGGGAATCCATTGCTCCCCGTTTATGCTGGAGAAATTCAATGCCGGGCTCTGGGTGTCGGGCTGGAAGCGTGGAATGAAGCCGGTCAGTCAGTTATTCAAGAAGTTGGTGAAATGGTAATCACTCACCCGATGCCATCCATGCCTGTCTTTTTCTGGAACGATCCTGACTTCAAGAGATACCACGAAAGTTATTTTGAAATTTTTCCAAAGGTCTGGCGACATGGAGATTGGATAGAAGTAACTGAACATCAAGGAATAATCATCTACGGGCGTTCCGATGCTACATTAAATCGCGGAGGCGTTCGTATTGGGACCAGCGAAATTTACCGGGCCGTGGATAAGGTAGCGGAGGTAAAAGACAGTCTGATTATCTGTTTGGAGAAAGCTCAAGGTGAATTTTATATGCCATTATTTGTGGTCATGCAGGATTCCAAAGTACTGTCAGATGAAATCCGAAAGAGGATAAACCAGACACTTCGGATGGACTATAGTCCACGTCATATACCGGATGAAATTATTCAGGTTCCTGATATACCTTATACCATTAGTGGAAAGAAAACCGAAACTCCGGTAAAAAAAATACTGATGGGACACCCTTTGAAGAGTGTGGTCAATCCGGGATCACTTCGTAATCCATCTGCCATGGACTTTTTTTCCGATCTTTATAAAAAGTCGTTAGAAAAATAGTTCAAGAAAAGTTACGATCATGCCGAATAGACTATCAGAGACCACGAGCCCATACTTGTTACAGCACGCTCACAATCCTGTCGATTGGTATCCCTGGGGACAGGAGGCTCTGGAAAAAGCTAAGCGCGAAGATAGACCTATTTTGATTAGTATCGGATATTCCTCCTGTCATTGGTGCCATGTAATGGAGCGGGAGTCGTTTGAGAACAAGTCGATTGCCGACTTGATGAATAAACACTTTGTTTGTATCAAAGTAGACCGGGAAGAGCGTCCTGATATCGATCAGATTTACATGGATGCTGTGCAGGCCATGAAGATAAATGGCGGCTGGCCGTTAAATGTATTTCTGACACCTGATCAAAAACCATTTTATGGTGGTACTTATTTTCCCAGAGACCGATGGGCCACCACGTTGACTCAACTGAGCAAAGCTTTTCACAATCGAAGAAAAGAAATTGAAGAAGCGGCTGACGACCTGACCAGACATGTAGCCATCAGCGATACCCATCGGTTGGTCAGTCTGCCGGAGAAGTCGTTAGAGATTAATCATTTAGAATCTTTGTTTACAATCCTTAAGAGTCGGTTTGATTCCATCTATGGAGGGATTGACAAGGCTCCGAAGTTTGTGATGCCTTCCGTCTGGCAATGGCTATTGATGTATCACCCGTTAAATCTAAAAGTGAATGGTCAGGAAATGGTTGATCTAACTCTCACGCGCATGTCAGATGGAGGGCTTTACGACCAAATTCAAGGCGGGTTTGCTCGCTACTCGGTAGATGGTGAGTGGTTTGCACCTCATTTTGAAAAGATGCTGTATGACAACGGTCAATTACTGGGTTTGTATGCGAACGGGTGGCGTCTATTGAAGAAGAAGAGATACCTGGAAATTCTGAGAGAAACATTGGCGTGGTTAAAAAAGGAAATGACTCATCCGAATGGAGGAATTTATTCCGCCTTGGATGCCGACAGTGAAGGAATAGAAGGAAGATATTACGTTTGGACCTACGCAGAATGGCAGCAAGCACTTGGAAATAACAGTTCTCTCCTGGAAGATTTCTATTCTATAGCATCAGATGGCAATTGGGAGCATGGCTTCTCTATTCTTAAAAGACCAGATAACTACCATCAATTTTTAAGCCAGCATAGAATAACTGAGGAAGCGTTTGAAGCTAAGCTGATGGATTCCAAAAAGTTGCTGCTATCAATACGAAATAGACGTCTACGCCCTGGTTTGGATGATAAGATTATAACTGCCTGGAATGCCATGACCATTACGGGACTGTCTGAAGCATTTTTGGCAACTGGTGAAGAAGATTTTTTGATATACGCTTTGAAAGCTATCGAATTTCTAGAGAATCAACTGATTTTGAAAGATAGAGTATTGCGAACATACAAAAATCATAGCAATCCGACCGAAGGATTTCTGGAGGATTATGCCTTTGTCATACAATCCTATGTAACACTGTATCAAACTACCTTCCATGAAAACCATCTTCTGATGGCTGAACGAATAACCAAGATTGCGCTTACCCAGTTCTATGATCCGGAAGACGGATACTTTTTCTACACCAGTCATCGGGCAGAAAAGTTAATTGCCCGTAAAAAGGAAATATTTGACAACGTCATCCCCTCCTCCAATTCCATCATGGCGGGTAATCTGCTGGTACTGGGAACATTGTTACAAAATCCAGAGTGGATGTTGTACAGTAAACAAATGACGGAGGGCCTATCTAAACTAATTCTGGAAGAACCTGTCTATCTATCTCAGTGGGCCCAAGTATATACCCAACTGGCCACTGGCCTAACAGAAATTGTTATCGTAGGCCCAGACTACCTGGCTTACCGCCATGCGTTAGGATCCTATCATCTGCCCTTTAGTGTTTTTTGTGGAACAAAAGACAAAAGCTCACTTCCATTATTAGTTGAACGGGAATCAACCGATGAACGAACGCGGATATATGTATGTAAAAATAATACCTGCCAACTTCCGGTCTACTCCGTAGAAAAGGCTCTTGAGTTGATAGGCCCGCCCGCCCCTGAGAGCCTTTCATATTCTGTTGAGAATTGAATATTAATATCCTACTTTTAATCATTAGAACAGATTGTTTTGGCAAAAGACTTGTTTACTGAAGTAACCACTCATTTTGCAGAAGTGGCTATACCGATACCGGTGAATAAGTTTTTCACCTATAGGATACCGATGGCCATTAGCGATCAGATAAAAATAGGACAGCGCGTGATTGTTCCCTTTGGTAAAAAGAAGATCCTCACGGGCGTCATTATCTCCATCCACCAGCAGCCACCGCAAGAGTACGAAGCCAAATATATTCTGGAAATTCTGGATTCGTACGAAATCATGTATGATCAGCAAATTCGGCTTTATCAATGGATAGCTGACTACTACTTGTGCTCTTTTGGCGAAGTTCTAAATGCTGCCTTACCCGCAGGTCTGAAACTCTCAAGTGAATCAATTGTTCAACTTAATCCGGTCTTTGATCCGGAAAATACTCCACACTCATTTTCGGAAAAAGAGCATTTGATCATTACCCATCTTACAAAAGGGACGCTTAACTATACCGAGGTATCAAGATTACTGGACACCAAACACATTTATGCATTGATCAAGTCGCTTCTTTTAAAAGAAGCCATTGTATTGTTAGAAGAGGTTCAAAGCAAGTACAAACCAAAAACACAAAAGAGAATAAGACTGCAAGCGAAGTATCAGTCTCGGATCGCTCTGGAAGAAATCTTTGCTTCCGTAGCTACCCGGGAAAAACAAGAAGAAATTCTTTTAAGATATCTTCAACAAGTTCCGGTTTTTAATCAACCTCAGTTAAACATTCATGGAATTAGTAAATCGTTATTGATGGACGGATTGTCTGATTCTGGATTAAAATCCTTGATCAAAAAAAATGTGTTGGAGGAATTTGAAATAGTCATTCCCCGAATAGATTTATCCCAGACTACCAGCTCCTATCCTATTCTCCTCAGTGAGAAGCAAACCTTGGTCAGAAATGAAATAATCAATCACTTTGAAAAAACGAATACGGTTTTGCTTCAAGGGGTAACCGGTTCAGGTAAAACAGAAATTTATATTGATCTGATTAAACGCGCACTGGAAGGAGGTTCGCAAGTACTCTATTTGCTGCCAGAAATTGCCCTCACCACACAGATCGTACAACGGCTGGCTAAGATGGTTGGCCATGTGGCAGGTGTGTATCATTCCAAATTTTCAGACAATGAGCGCGTAGAAGTGTGGAACAATGTCCTGTTGGGTAAAGTTCGATTTGTGATTGGAGTACGATCTTCTATTTTCCTGCCGTTCGATAATCTGGGCTTAGTTATTGTAGACGAAGAACATGATGGTTCCTATAAACAACACGATCCAGCCCCACGGTATCATGCCCGGGATACGGCTCTGGTACTGGCCCAACATCATCATGCGAAGGTTTTATTAGGCAGCGCTACTCCATCTCTGGAAAGCTACTTTCACGCAATCAGCGGAAGATATGGTTTTTGTCAATTAACCGAACGATATGGCGAAGCCCCATTACCTGAAATTATCTTTGCTAATCTTTCCGAGGAAAAAAAGCGTAGACTTGCCAAAGGTGAATTCAGCTCCGTTTTATTGAATGAAATACAAAACAGCCTAAAAAGTCAAGAGCAGGTAATTCTCTTTCAAAACCGCAGGGGACATTCTCCCATGGTACAATGCCAGGACTGCCAGTGGATACCCCACTGTATTCATTGTGATGTGAGTTTGACCTATCATCAATATAAACATGCCTTGGTTTGCCACTACTGCGGCTATCGCGAAGAAATGCCACATCAATGTCCTACCTGTAGCTCTAAGCGAATTTTAACATTAGGATATGGAACAGAAAAACTGGAAGAGGAATTAAAAATTCACTTTCCCGAGACACAAATCCAACGTATGGATTTAGACACTACCCGAAGTAAAACCGGTTATGACTCCATCATGGAAGCCTTTGAGCAGGGTCAAACTAATATATTGGTGGGCACACAAATGGTTACCAAAGGCCTGGACTTTGATCGCGTCAATCTGGTAGGAATCTTTGATGCCGATCGGATGCTACATTTCCCCGATTTCCGATCACACGAACGGGCATTTCAATTGATGGTTCAGGTCAGCGGACGTGCAGGCCGGAGAGCTAAAAAAGGTAGAGTGGTCATACAGACCAATCAACCAGATCATCCCATCTTTACATACGTGGTCAATCATGATGTTAAGGGTTTTATGGATCATGAACTTCCAGACCGGCAATCCTACTTTTATCCACCGTTTACCCGGCTTATTTCCATTATGTTGAAGCACTATGATAAAAAGATCGTAAACGACTCAGCTCAACAATTAGCGGAAGCTATCAGTAGACAAATCAAAGGCATCAGGTTGATCGGTCCCGGTGAGCCGATAGTCAACAAGGTAAGAAATGAATACCTGATGAATATATTGCTAAAAATCCCGCGTGATCGGGGGCACCTGGCAGATATTAAAATGATTCTACGCGAGTTAGCTGATAGACTTACTCAGCATGGCACTTTCAGGAATGTGAAAGTTGTTTTTGATGTTGACCCAATGTAGAATAAAGACGAGCAAAATACTATCCGGCATTTCAACATGGAAATTTTCACGGGTCAGAAATCTACACGGTATACAAGTATGGGGATAATTCCCAATTGCTTTTGTCGAATAACTTTCTGCTGAAGCCGGTCAAAGTATTGAAATCCATCGTTTTCAATTCCCAACGTATTTTGAATGTCGAGTGAAATAGATCGTGTATAGCTATTTTTATTTTTACTCCAAACAAAACGACTATCCAGACGAAGGTAGTCGCCTAGCGATTGACCGAAAGGGTTGGCTAAATCAAAGGAAGGAATGCCAGTTGCATCTACCAAAATAGGTGTTGTGCGTTGTCCGCCTACAGCCAAGCCTCTTAAATGAATTCCAAATGATTTTTCCTTTTTTCGCTTCCATTCCTTACCGCCATTTAGGCTAAACGTGTAAATACCATGAAATCTGGAGGCCCTCCAGGGGAGACCTTCCACTCTATACCGGGAATCATAAGCCGAGAACGAGGCTATGGCATATCGTTGATTTTGGAACCGCTTCTCTGCCAATGACTCCCACCCTAACACATTTCCGTATGAAGAGTTCGTCAGTCCTGTTGGAACAGATTCATCAAAAAAGTTGATTAGGGAAGTAGGTGTCCCACTAACGGCTGGAACATCCATTAACTTATGGTAATATAATTGATGAATCAGTCGCCAATTTTTCTTGAATACTTGTGAATAGGAAAGATTGGTTTGCCAAGTTCTGGAAGGTTTTAGATTTGCATTTGATACCACAACCGAAAGCGGCTGAAGTTGTGAGTTCATAGCCGAACTCCATTCCCAGGTGGCTTTCCGACTGCGATAATTCACCTTGATGCGTGGATCCAGACGAGAATGATGTATTCCGTGAGCATTTGATTGATGTCCACGGAGGCCTAATTCCATAGTTAAATGATCACTCAGGAGAAAATCAGAACTTACCCATGGTTGTAAAAGCCAAATCCGGATATTTTCTTTCAGGTTGATCGATCCGGCTACCTGAATTACGTCATTTTGTAAATCTAGCTGGTGCCAGGAAGCCATTGCTCCATAGGACAGGTGAATGACCTTCGCCAAACGTGTTTGAACTTGTATCATCCCTGACATCAACTGCTCAATAGAAGAATATTGATCTGAAAGGGTGCCTTGCGTGAACAGGAAGTCCGTTTCCGAATGACGGGTTTGGTCTTTCACGCTATACGCAGCCCCTATCTTAAGTGTTGATCTTTGACCCTGATACAAATGTGTAATACCTGCCGATGCACCTGTCGATTGATATTTGACATCAAAAGCGTCTTTTTCCACTTCTCGTTCTTGGATAGGTTTAGCTTCAAATTTATTTTTGCTCTTTCCTCCTACCCCAAATACATGGGTTTGGCTCCTTTTGTTAGTAAAAGATAGCTGGAACGAAATATCTTGAAAGTCAATCTGTTCATCACCAAAGTTGACTCCCATTTGCGAGAGTAAACCTATGGTCGAATACCGATAATTGACCAGATATGAATGCTGACGAGAGTTAGCTATTGGGCCTTCTGCTGCCAGATCCAGACCCAGCAAACTGACTTGGGCTGTATATTCATGATTGTCATGGTTTCCTTCGCGAAAATGTAAGTCCATAACACCAGAAGTATAGTTACCATACGAGGCCGGAGCTGCTGAGGTGATCAGTTGTGTGCGATCGAGCACCTGAGCGCTTAGCATATTCACTCCTCCTCCGCTGCTGACGGGCTTATCGCTTAACGTACCAGCGTTGGACAGATGATTGGGATTCAGAATATCCAATCCATTTAAACGCCATAACATTCCTGCCGGAGACGCACCCCGGATGATTAAAGAGTTTGCCTGATCATTTGCCTGCACCACACCTGGGTATGATATCATGGCCCGCATGGGATCAAAATAGCTGGCAGGCAAACGTAGTGCTCGCTCCAGAGGTATATGAATGATACCCCCACCCGTCAAATATGAATTAGAAATGACTTCAAGCGTATCCAGGGAAGTTATGGATTCTAACAGGACAATAGAAACATTAGCTGATTTACCCGCTATCACCAATAGCTCTTGCTCTACTGATTGAAACCCTATAAAACTGATCTTTAGATCATACCGCTGAGCTGGTACATAAATAGAAAATCGGCCTGCCGAGTCTGTTACGCTTGTAAACAAATCAGGTTTGGCTAACAATTGAACCGAAGCGCCCATTAACGGAACACCTGAATTAGTTAATACGGTACCCCTGACATTTTGGTTAATCTGACCCCAGCTAACCGTCCAACTCAGGAAAAAGCCAGCACATATCCATCTCACACTATCTTTTATTTAAAATTCTACGGTTCGTTTGTTCGGTTTCATTCATTAGATCGTCAGACGTCAAATGATCTTTTTTAAATTGATAATGCTGTTTTTGATACTTGAGCGAGAATCTACAGGATAGGATTCTTGTTCAATGTAAAAATGTTTGAGTCCCGCTTGTTTTGACTGAGCAAACAACTTGGCAAAATCCAGCATTCCCGTGCCTACATCTGCATTACGCTTCCGATCGGTCTTATCCATGTCTTTGACATGCCATTGTTCAAATCGGCCTGGGTGATTTGCAAAATATGTGAATGGGTTCTGATTCGCATATACCACCCAATACAAATCCAATTCAAAGGCTACATAAGAAGGCTCACATTGCTTAAGCATGAGGTCGTATGGAGTAATTCCATTAATTGGTTGAAATTCAAATTCATGGTTGTGATATGCCAGCCGGATTCCGTTTTTTTTGCAAACCTCTCCGGCTTTATTCAGATTTTCACAAACAAACCGGTAGTCATCCAGTGTTTGCCTTTCGCTATCATGCAACCATGCCAATACCATATAATCCTGTCCAGCCTCTTTGGCATCGGTCACCGCTCGCTCCCATCCATTTAGAATAGTTCCATTCATGGCTTTCATGGCATCAGCCTTTCCGAAGAGATGATGGCCGCTCACTACTCTCATCCCATTATCTTTTACTAATTGACTAAAATCCTTTGGCTTCATACCAAAAACCTTTCCATCGTTATACCCATACGTCTCCAGTTCCTGATAGCCCCACTTACCTACTTGCTCAATGATTCCTTTGACATCTTGATTAATTACATCACGCAAAGAATAGAGTTGCAACCCTATCTTTCTTTTGGCAGAAGGAGCGAACGAAGGTAATACCGAAAGCGCAACTGCTGCCGCTGCCGTATTCTGGATAAATTCTCTTCTTTTCATAGTTTTGGTTAATTGTATTTATGACGTTAGGCTACTGATCTGTATCACTTTGTACTTTCAAAACAACTGTCTGAGAGGCTTGTTGAGAAGGCAAGCCGGGCGCTCCTTTATCTTCATAGCTGGCTGAAAATACATAAACTCCCCGACTTTGCTTACCCGTTTTAACAATTCCTTCCAAAGGAAGTTTCTGTTGTTCTTTCTTCTCATCTAATGAAAAGATGTACTCCACCATTTGCAATGCGTCTTCTTGCGAAACCTGAGGATGTGCAGCCATAGGTGTATCTCCCCAAACACCACCACCACCTTTGATAATCTTGCCCGCCAATAGATTCATAGCACCTGATTGATTTTTGTAGCGTTGGGCAATTGCTAAATAACCCGGGCCGGCTGATTTAGTATGAATCAAATGACAAGATTTACAATCGCTTTGTGCGATGAGTGTTTTTCCCGGAAGTTCAGGCCGTTGATGACCTTGAGCAATTTGAGTAAGGTCATATCCATCGGCCAGATAATCAAACGTAACCATAACCGTTTCCATCGAAATCTTATCTTGATCTTCCTTATCGCGGATCATGATTTTATATTTTAGTTCTGTTTCCGGGGCAATCACGTCAGCTTGATGGTCAAGAATAATTTCAATGGAAGGTGGTTCGTTACCTGCCAACACCATGACTTCCGTTTCTGAGCTTTGACCTTTACTATCGGTCACGGTTAAAATGGGTTTATACACACCGGGCTTCTCGAATGTCACTACAAACTTGCCATCTTTTGACGAAAGGGTTTGGTCGTCATACGTCAACTCATAGGTTAATGGGTCACTTTCTGGGTCATACGTCCCATATGAACTAAAAGTGACAGTCAAAGGAACACTACCGACTGAATTTTTCGTCTGCAGTTTGGGCTGTGGTTTTCGGTTCCCTGAATTAAAGTCTATCCGGGACAACCTGGCATCCATGTTTTGTTTAAACCAAGCCGTCCCATATTCCAGCGTATAAAGTCGGCCATCTGGTCCAAAAGCCATATCAATAATGTTGTTAAAAGACATTCCCTCTAGAAAAGGCTCCATGGAAAGGTATTGCCCGTTGGAATCCAGTGTTACGAGCATAACCCAATTACGCATCCAATCATAGATAATCACTTTTTCATCCATATAGGATGGAAACGCTGTTGATTGTCCTTTGAAGTCATCACTATAGTATATTGGCCCTGCCATAGCATTTCTTCCTCCTTCGCGCACCAATGGAAAATCAGTTGATCGGGCATACGGATACCAAATCATAGCAGGTTTAGCCATGGGCAAGTCACGTTTACCAGTATTATACGGGGAATCATTAACAGGTTTGAGTGGATCATGTTTACCCACGGTTTTCTTTGTCTGAAAGTCATGCTCACCATAGGCGAAATTGTTGCCTACAAAGTAAGGCCAACCAAAAAAGCCAGATTCTTTTGCCTGATTGATTTCATCATAACCTCGCGGTCCGCGAATGGAATCAGGTTGACCAGCATCAGGGCCCACTTCACCCCAATACAAAAATCCGTTATGAGAATCAACGGAGATTCGATACGGATTGCGTGTTCCCATCACATAAATTTCAGGGCGAGTCCCAGGTTCCCCCTCTGAAAATAAATTTCCTTCGGGAATTGTGTACGTTCCATCGGCTTCCGGATGAATTCGCAGAATTTTGCCTCGTAAATCATTCGTATTAGCCGATGACTTTTGTGCATCAAACGGTGCCCGTCCCAAACGCTCGTCTGACGGACTAAAACCATCCGATTCGAACGGTGAAGTATTGTCGCCTGTCGAGATAAATAAATTTCCATGGGAATCAAAAGCCAAGGAGCCTCCCGTATGGCAACAGGTTTCACGTTGTACGATAACTTCTAATAATTCCACTTCTGACGACAGATCGATTTTTTCTCCGTCAAACACAAAACGAGATAGCACATTGGCTGAACGAATCGGATGCGAATAAAAAACATACAAATACTTATTATTGGTAAAATCGGGATCATGTGTCAGCCCGATCATTCCATCTTCAAATTGAGTGTACACCTGAAAGCGGTTGATAACATAAATGGAGTCAGCAGCAGAGTCATACAATTTCACATTCCCCTTTCTTTCCAAAAAAATGATTCGGCCATCCGGAAGGATGGTCATTTCTGTTGGTTCATCAAAATAGTAACCCAGGACTTGTTTGGTAAAGCGATCACTCTCGGGTGCTCTCTGTGATTTTGCCTGTTGATAATTCAAGGATTTATTGCCCATAGCATATTGAATGCCATCCAGGACGTGTGATAAAAATTCAGGTTCCGCAAAACTCTCCTTCGTGTGACCTAAGCCTGTATAAAAAGAACGTCCGCCATCAAAGTCATGATACCAGGCAATGGGGTGATGAGAACCGTTCTCTCCGCCTTTATAAGAATTCTCATCCAGATTATAAATGACATTCAAATCTTCTGCCAGATTCCGGTAATTATACCATTCATCAAATCGTTGCCAGGTTTCAGGGAGTACAGCCTGACCAAATGCTTTTACGCGCTTGAGAGTGGCTATCTGTTGCTCCGGGTGGCTTTTGAAATATCCACCCACCAATTGACCATACCAGGGCCATTCATACTCCGTATCAGCAGCGGCATGAATGCCCACGTACCCTCCTCCCGATTGAATAAATCTTTGTAAATCATTTTGTTGGGAGTAGGTAAGAACATCCCCGGTCGTGCTTAGGAAGATAACAGCTTGATAGCGTTTTAAATTAAATTCCTGAAAGTCATTAGAATTTTCTGTGGTGTCAACTTCAAAACCATTTTCTTTTCCAAGTTTAATCAGTGCCAATTTTCCTGTCTGGATAGACTCATGGCGGTAACCCATGGTCTTGGAAAAAACGAGTATTCTCGGTGGTGTATCCGAGCAACTTTGACCTAGTAAAAATACGGCCAGAAAAGCAACGGGCATGAATACCCCCGGTTTCCAAAATAATCGTGAACCCATGATCAGTTAGCCTTCTTTAATTCTCTGATTTTTACATTTCTGAACCATACCTGATCGCCATGATCCTGCAAGGCAATCCGGCCTTTACGTGCCAAACCAAAATCTGGCATGTCCTTAAATTTACTGGCCTTAATCATTTGTGTCCACTCTTCCGTAAACATCTCTGCTTCTGCTTGCTTATGACCATTCAGCCAAAGTTCCAAATGACCTTGATTCAATAAAATACGGGCATGATTCCACTCTCCAGCCGGATAGACACTTACGTATGGGCTTTCAATAAGATCATACAAATTGCCAGCCCGGTGTTTGGCTATTTGTCCATCCGCATGTCCGGCATTATCCAATATTTGCATCTCAGGGCCCGTCTGCCAGACATAATCATACTTTTTATCTTCTACCACATTAAAGATAATACCACTATTGCCATTCGGTTGAATTTTCCATTCCAGCATTAACTCATAGTTTTCAAATTCATCTTCTGTAACAATATCTCCTCCACCCTCTACTTGCCATTCGTTCTTTCTGGAGTTATCCAGATACAAGGCGCCATCCCGAACTTTCCAGGCTGAACCAATTTTATTATTGTTAAAACTGCGCCAACCTGCGGTTGATTTACCATCAAACAACAAGCGCCATCCAGCCTTTTTTTCAATGTCTGAAAGCGAATTAAGTTTCGATGTGACCGGTCGAGAAAATCCTTTTTCTCCCTGCGGAATTTGATTCATGGTATACCATGCTTCGGTCGACCATAAACTTTTGTTAGAGATACTTACGAACGCACCTTTTAACCGGATATAAATCACATGATTAGGTTTGATATCTTTTAACTCCAGAAATATTCGTTTACGATCTTCGGAAATATTTAATGACTGAATAGCCAACTTTCGCTGATCCAGCTTAGGTCCGCCATAATTGATTGTTGGCAGATAGTACCACTGCTGTATCTCATAATCACTAAGGTTATTCCCATAGGCGTCTGCTAATGGTTCAGTCAACTCGATCTCAACACCGTTGCTTTTGGCGCGCACGGCCAGCATTTCAAAAGCAAATTTTCCATTCGGCACTAGTTTTTGCAAGCCATACCACAATCCTCCACTGTGTCCCCAATTTCCAGGGTTACCAATCATTCCCACATATAAAGCACCATCAGGCCCCCATTTCACCCGGTTTACACCTGCTTCCAAACCTTGCGAAAAACGAAAGACAGCTCCCTGGTAATTTCCGTTCACTTTCTCCGTAAATACACGCTTCAAACCACCATGTGTAACTTCGCCATGCAGTTGTTGACCTTGGTAGGGTTCAATGTTCAGGTATGTGGGTTGGCCTGGTGAGTTACCAATTTCGTCTTGAGGAAGCCAAACCACGGGCAATGTCTCTTTCAGATTAGCTGTGCCTTCAAAATCTACAGACCGGGATCCAAACCATGATCCGGGTTGCACATGAACTACTTTGCTGGAGGGCAACCAATCACCCTGATTGTCTGTGATAAAGATTTCGTTGTCTACTCCAATCCCTACTCCGTTAGGCGTGCGAAGGCCCTGAGCAATAAATTCAAAAGATCCGTCCTTCTTTGATATCTTAATTACTTTTCCTCGATCCGGAATTTGAGGGTTGGCGCTGGCTCCACCCGGCTCAATGGCTGTGGCAAGAGCAGCATAAAAAAATCCCTCTTTGTACACCAGGCCAAAAGCAAATTCATGAAAATTGGCAGAAACACGCCAGCCATCACAAACCGTTTGATATTCATCTATGATGCCATCTTGGTTGGTATCAATCAAACGGGTAAGCTCCTGCTTTTGCAACACATAAATAGTGTCGTTAACTACCGTTAACCCCAGAGGTTCTGCCAAGCCAGAGGCTATTCTTGTCACTTTAATGTCTTCAGGATTATTTCGTGTCACTCCTTCCAACCGGTAGACTGGTCCAATGGAATCCCAAGTACATACCAACAAACTGCTATCAGATAAGAAATCCATACCTCCTACCATCGGATGAAATCCATCCGGGCGTGCCTGTTTAAGATCAAACATGGGGTGAACCCCTGCCTCGTCTCCCTGGTCACCTGGTACATTTCTCTTCAACAAGACGCTGGCCACGTATGGAACGGCCTCGCGCAATTGAGTTCCTTCATGTGAAAGTATTTCTGCCGGCACTATGCTAAATCCTTTATCGCCATACTTTATCCACTGAAGAGACAACGATGCTCCTCCTTTGCCTTGCCAGTAAGTAATCTGTATTTTATGTTTACCCTTCTTTAAAATCAATTCCCCGTCTTTTGCTTCCGCCCCATGAAATCCTTCATTGTTCACTAATTCCTTATCATCAATATAAAGATGGGAACCATCATCACTGATTAATCGAAATACATAATTCCCTTCCTCTTCTATGGTTATAAATCCGCTGAATTCCGCGTATACATTCTCACGAAATTCTGACGGCAATGACTGAATGTAAGCATCATCCATGTGTACCCGTGGCGCCACTCCCGAGGCAATCGGGCTGCTGGTTTTAGGTAAATCATATTGCGACCCATCAAAAGTAGTATGCTTATAAACATTGTAAGCCAATCCTGGCTTCTCTCCTTTTTCAGCCTGATTTTTAACGTCCCGGGGTTGTAGATCCACAGCTTTTTCATTTAAGAATAAATCTCCCGGAGCGTTTGATTGAAGTGTTTCACCGTCCAGTGACATAATGTAGTTAACCATTTTAGCAGCATCTTCTGCTTGTAAATCCGGATGAGCTGTCATAGGAACTTCCCCCCATACTCCTGTGCCCCCATTCATTACTTTACCGACTAACATCTTCACATTTGCTTCGGTGAACTCATACTTTTTTGCTACGTCTATATAGGATGGGCCAATGGTTTTTACTTTTTCATTATGACACGTCTTACAGTCACTACCGTTAATAAGGTTATTCCCTTGTGTCAAGAGGTCGGCCGGGGTTTCGTTTTCCTTTTTCTCCGATGGTGGAAAACCGGGATGAAAATAAACCGTCAGTTCCGTCACGGAATTGGGCAATAGTTCAAGATAGCCCTCCAGTGTAATAGTATTTCCCTGATCGTAGGTATTAGTTTTTTCCTGGGTGATGATGTACTTTCCTGTGGTTGAAAAATCATCTTTACTTTCCAGGTTGGTCAAATGGGTGACTAGCCGCACACCAATGCCTTCTCGCATGTATTGAGTTTTGAACGTGCGTTGAAGTCCTGGTTTACCATTTTTGGTAACGTACTCGGGTGTTTCTTCAATGTCTATAATGTTTCCTTCTTCATCGCGAATACTATATTTAAAAACAACCTGATCGTTTTTAAACGCATGTCCCTTCCATTTCACGATGGGAGAAACTTCCTGCTGCCCGCGCAAAATCAAAAAAGGCGACCCGTTTAACCGCTGCTGGAAATAGGCGTATCCTTCCGTGCTGGGCTGAGGTCCATGTTGCGTGTTGTAGACCGCTCCTTCCAAAAGAACTTTTCCCTTCCAGGCTTTATATAATCCACCATTTCGGGCATCATAAGCAACAAAAAGATCTTTGTGAAGCGTGGCCGTGATCATCCGGGGTTGTTTATCCAGAACCGAACGGAATACCCATGGATCACGTGGACGTTCCTTGATTTTTTGATCACAAGAAGTGAGAAGAAATGATACCAAAAAGGCAAAGAGAATGAGCTTTTTCATCAGATTAGTAAGATAGAAGTAGTTTGAAAGGTAGAAAGCAAAAGGCACGAAGACAAATAAAATTTATTTGTCCACGTGCCTTCCGTTTTAGAGGTAACTATTGAGGATAAATCAAAAATTTAATTTCAAAGCGCTCTTATTTTAACTTTCCAACCGCTTCCTTCTGATCCGGCCGAAGTGTTGGATAAGCAATGCCTAGCTGCTCCAGGTAGGTTTTATACTTGGCTGGATTGTAATAGGTCGCTTTCAATTTAGGCGCATACTCTTTCATGATTTTCTCGTTGAGATAAATGGCTGGATGATCTTTCTCACCTACCAGTGGAGTGTACTGTAATTCTTTGGTTTGTTCTGTTCGATAATACTCCCAGGCATTCTTAATGATTTCTGGCTTGAGTAACATGTCGAGCAATGTCATGACCTCTGCTTTTGCCCCGTAAATAATTCCCTTATGAGCAATCGGAGTCGCCATCGAAATAGCATTGCTCCAGTGATGACCAGGTAACCCCGGAATATTGGAAGGATATCGCAAGACCACCGTAGGTAACGACCATGAAATATCGGCAATATCATCCGACCCGCCTCCCATCGCCATCAATTGACGGCCCATCACATTAACTGAACCGGTGGGTGATGGTAACCCAAGGGTATCTAGTTTAGTAGCCAGCCCTTCGATCTTGGGTGCCTTTAGCTCAATTTGCGTGGCTTTAGCCAGCAATTGATCTTCAGCCGACCACTGAGGTAATCCCACCTTCTTTATATTGTCATACATGGCTTCCGCTATCGGTTTATTAAAATGGCCAGGCCACGCTGATCCAAGTACATCATACGTAAATTTGGTATCCGTCATTAAGGCGGCACCCTCCGCTACTTTTACTCCAATATCAAACAGTTTTTTGATGTTGGGATACGTACGTTCGCGGAAGTAATACCAAACCGAAGCTTTGGAAGGCACTACGTTGGGTTGATCGCCCCCATCAGAAATAACATAATGCGAACGCTGAGTTAACTCCAGATGTTCGCGTCTGAAATTCCATCCAATGTTCATCAATTCAACGGCATCCAGGGCACTGCGTCCCCGCCATGGAGCCCCCGCTGCATGGGCTGCAGATCCTTCAAAATTAAAACGAACAGACACCAGACCATTCTGACCGGCATCACCATACCCCACCCCCAGGTTGTTGGCTACGTGGGTAAATATGCAGGCATCAACATCTTTAAAATACCCTGCTCTTACGTAATATGCTTTCGTGCCCACCAATTCTTCAGCCACACCGGGCCAAAGCATAATGGTACCTGAGATTTTTTCGCGCTCCATAATTTTTTTGAGCGCCAAGGCCGAAATGATATTCAATGCCTGACCGGAGTTATGACCTTCACCATGTCCGGGAGCCCCTTCGACAATCGGATCCTGATAAGCAACGCCTGGTTTCTGAGAGGCTTTGGGGATACAATCCACATCTGAACCCAGGGCAATCACCGGCTTGCCGCTACCAAAACTCCACTTTGCGATCCAGGCGGTAGGTACTCCAGCCACACCCTTCTCCACTTTAAATCCTTGTTTTTCCAATAATGTAGTCAGGTAGTTGAATGTTTCCCATTCCTGAAAACCAAGCTCCGAAAAGCTAAACAGCATGTCGTTGATTTGCTGACCGAGTACAGCATTTTTCTCGACTTCCATCACAGCATCAGCCTTTAATTTTTCAAGAGGCCGTGTTTCAGGTTGTGCCATCACGGACAGACCTGTGGCAACTAAAAGAATTGTAAAAATTTTTTTCATGGTATAAGGTTTGGGTGGAGCAAAATAGTCGAAAAAGAATAGGGAAATGCCGATTTTTATTTGAGTGGAAATAATTGACATTAAACCTCTTTCGTGCGTTTGACTAAAATTTCATAATTGGAGTAAATAGTTAACGTTTTAAATTTATCAGTTAATAAATTGAATATCAATTACTTGTATATAATATTCATTTTTATCGAAAATTTTGGTTTATAATATAAACCAGTTTACATTTGTTCCGTTAATACTGATATGAAGCCAGAAAACGATACGCTGAGCCCTCAGCAAAGTCTGGATCTGATCGCGAGCATGATCAGCCAGGCAAAGGGCAATGTGCGCGACAGCTCTTTTTACTATTTGTTTTGGGGTTGGGTACTAATCATCGCCCACCTGGGAAGTTTTGTCTTAAACAAGATTGGTTTTGAATACCCATATGCAGTGTGGCTGATTATAATACCCGCATGGATTGTTTCATTTATCTATGGGAAACGTCAACGCCAAACACAAAAACGAGCCATTACTCACCTTGAAAAAATAAATATCACCTTGTGGGTTGGTTTTGGTGTATTGGCAATTGTTATTCCTTTTTTTGGAAACTTTATCAATTACCAGATTAATCCGCTGATATTACTTGTTGGAAGTATGGCAACAATGGCATCAGGTGTAATTCTAAAATTTAAACCGTTGATGATTGGTGGGGTAATATTCTTTGCATCCGGATTGGTTAGTTTCTTTTTTACTACTGAGCAACAATCGCTGATCGCAGCGGTGACAATTGCACTGGGTTATCTGGTACCGGGCTATCTGTTAAAATCGCAGAAATAGTAACCCATGTTTAAAGAACTCGATCCCCTGCTTCATTCTCAACTCCGACTGGCGGTCATGTCACTACTTCTTGGATTAGATTCTGCTGAATTCGTATTCCTGAAAGAAAAGACAAATGCAACCGCAGGTAATCTGAGTGTACAACTGGATAAACTTTCAGAGGCGGGTTATATCCTGATTGAAAAGTCATTCCATGGTAAAAAACCGCTGACAACCTGTCGCATCACTAAAAAGGGGATCAAGGCTTTTGAGGATTACGTGAATTCACTCAAAGGATATATCAAATCGTAATTTTTTTTATCAATATAGTTTACAATATAAACCAGTTTATAAATATGAAAAGAACAATCGTCTTCTTCCTTGCTGTAGGTTGGTTGACTCCGTTGATAGCTCAACCTCCCGGTAGTGCCATCTATCTGATGCCCGCAGCCCAGCGGTTTTCATTTAACAGTATGAATAACATCCTCGCCCAGACTGGCCTTGCCGAAGTTCCGATGACTTTTGGAAGTGGTGTAGGGGGATTTGGAACTGTCGATCATTGGCGAATCGGTGGGGAAGGCACCTACTTTTCAGGAGATGCTTCCCGTGGTCAAAACAGGACTTCCCTTTCAGGCGGCCTTGGTTACTTCTATGGTGCTTATGTATGGCAACGTAAAAAGTGGAACATCGTACCGGCCGCAGGCATTGGCTTCGGTGGACTCACGCTCACTGCAACCCAATCTGTACCTGCCTCCTCGCTTGTTGAATTATTTAGCAGCGAAGCCAATGGCAGTAGCGTTTCTATTGGAGATGGATTCGTTCATACTTCACTCGGCATCGAGCGTAATATTTCTGACGCCATGTTTATTGGCATGAAAGCCACATACAACATGGGACTAAGCAGTGAACGAACATGGAAAGCAGACGGGCTTACCAGATCATTAAAAGATTCGTTTAGCTCTTTTCAGCTTAGTTTGAATATAGGCTTTATCCTTCACTAAAATCAATCACACCAATCAAAAAAACTATGAAAACTTTAATGATTCTATTCTCACTGGCTACGGCCATTACGATGAATGCACAAAACCACAAGGACGAAATGAAAAAACTGGAGCCCTTAGTTGGAAACTGGAAAGGCATCGCTCTCTACCGCATGGGACCTGGAGAGCCTCAAAAAGTGGATCAAACGGAAGTGATCGAATTAAAGCTGGAAGGTGCTGTACTTCAAATCGAAGGCCTTGGAAAGGTAAACGGCACCATGCAGCATCATGCGTTAGCAATTGTCAATTTCGATGTCAGTCAAAAAAAATTCTTGTTCCACTCATATCTGAGTGATGGAAAGATGGCTGACGCTGAATTCTCAGTCACAGGGGAAGGAAAATACATGTGGGGCTTTGAGTATCCCGGCCGAAAAATACGCTATGTCATCACGATCAATGACAATCGGTGGAAAGAAACTGGAGAGTTTTCTTCCGATGGAAAACAGTGGTTTCCATTCATTGAAATGGATCTGGTGAAGCAATAATCAGCCATCAGGAAGAGCAACTGAGGAATTGATGACTCCTTCAACACAGATCCTGAACAAATTCACCACGATAAACTCCCTTGAAAACAAAGTAGTTATATGAAAAAATACATTCTATCCTTCTGCTTAGCAGCCATTTCTCAGCAAATCTTTTCCCAGGAAAGTGGCCATCAACTCATGTACGATGCTTATGTATCACAGAATAAAGATTTATGGGTCAAGAGTGTTTTGCTATTTCAAAACGAAGTTAAACTTTCTCCTACCAGCACCGAAAAACAACTAAAGCTCGCGGTAGCCCATTATGGGCTTCTGCTCGGCACCATGGCTAGTCAGGATGAAGACCTGTTTGATGAGTACGTCTCTAAAGCAAAAGACCACCTGGAAAAGGTAATTGCTTCTCCTGTCACAGCAGCGGACGGCAAAGGATTATTATCAGCCGTGATGGGACTTCAAATGGCATATAGCCCGATGAAAGGAATGTTCCTGGGTGGTAAAAGTAGTAGTCTCGCAGAATCATCCAAGAGTCTGGCACCAGGCTCACCCCTGGCCTGGCGATTTTATGGGATCAATAAGTTCTATACACCTTCTAACTTCGGAGGAGATGTAAAAGAGGCTATTACGGCTTTGGAAAAATCAGTGACACTCTTCGAAGCAACACCTGTAGCATCCAACTGGATGTATTTAGATACGCTCGCGATGCTGGGACAGGCGTACTTAAAAAACGAAGAAAAAAGCAAAGCGATTGCTCAGTTCGAAAAAGCCATCGGCCTGGAGCCTGATTTCACTTATGCTAAACTATGGCTGGCCAAAGCAAAAAAGTAAACTCATCCAGCAATTTTTTTTAAAAGTAAAATGTCCCTGATACGATCATGATAAAACTGATATGAGACTACTTCTGATGATAAAAATATTAGCTATTTGCTGCATAAACAGCAGGGGGCAATCTACTCTTACCGGAAAAATAACCGATTTACAAGGCCAGACACTGCCGGGCGCGAGTATCTACCTCTTAAATACTCTGGATGGAGCTTCATCTGATATAGCAGGTCAATATACACTCATCACACTCGAAACAGGAAATCAGACGTTGGTTGTTTCCATGATTGGTTATGAAACCATTAACCAACCCATGGTACTTGAGCATAAAAGCTACGTCATCAACTTCCGATTAAAAGAAGCGGTGAGCGAACTGGATGAAGTGGTCATTTCAGCCGGTACTATGGAAGCTACAAACGATCGAAAAGTGGCCGTCTTGCGTCCATTGGATATTGTCACGACTGCGGGCGCAGCCGGAGATATCATTGGTGCTATTCAAACGCTTCCAGGCACCACCCGAGTAGGCGAGCAAACAGGTTTATTTGTTCGTGGTGGAGATGCCAGCGAAGCGAATGTGATGATTGATGGTATGATTGTTCAAAACTTTTTTACCAGCGATGTGCCGGGTATTGCGCAGCGCAGTCGCTTCTCCCCTTTTCAATTCAAAGGCACTTCATTCAGCAGCGGTGGATACAGCGTGCGTTATGGTCAGGCATTGTCATCGGTGCTGGAGTTAAGCACGAACGACATGCCTGGTGAAAGTACGGTAAATGCCGGAATCAACATGTCCGGGATCTTTGGTTCCGCGACCAAAGTTTTTGAAAAAAATTCGCTGGAAGTAACCGGAAGCTATGTTAACGTAGCTCCTTTTTACAATCTTGCTAACACGAATTTTGACTTCTACAAAGCACCAGAGGGTATCTCTGGCTCGGCACGATGGGTTCATAAGAACGGAGACAAGAGCATCTTCAAATTATTACTGAGTCATGGTGGCTTCAACAGTGGTACGGAGATACCCGATATTAACGTGGTTGGGGAACGTTTTCGTTTTGGAATCAACAATAGAAATACCTATTCAAATGTTTCGTACCTCAACAACATCAATTCCAAACTATATTCATTTTCTGCTTTTTCGTTTGGCAACAACATAGACGATGTCAACTTTGGAAACGTCCCATCCAGAACAGAGGAGTGGCGCTTGCAGGGTCGTACTGAGTTAGGTTATGAAATTAACTCCACCCTTCAAGTGCTGTCTGGTCTGGAGATTCAGCGATTCAGTGTGAGTCGGAGTTTTGATACATTTCTATCCGGCTTTGACGAGACTCAAGTAGCAGCCTATACTGAACTAGAATGGAAACCCACCCGAAAATTCGGTGTGAAGTCGGGGCTACGTGCTGAGAATAGTCAATTATTGGATCAATCTGCATTCGCACCACGCTTATCCGCGGCCTATAAAGTTGGAAAGAAAAGCCAGGTTTCAGTTGCGAGCGGTATTTTTTATCAAAATCCAAACACTCGCTATTTTCTAGCCAATCAATCAGCCGGCTTTCAGCGTTCTATTCACTATATCGCCAACTACCAGTGGATTAGTGATAAACAGACGTTTCGCATCGAGGGTTACTACAAGTCATATGATCAACTGGTGCGGGAATTAAATGTTCCGTTTAACCCAAATCCTTTCCGGTTCATCTCAGGTGAAATCGATAATTCAGGAAACGGGTTCGCACAAGGAGTCGATGTGTTTTGGCGAGACCGAAAACTTGTCAAAAATCTTGATTATTGGATCTCCTATAGCTGGGTAAATACTGAGCGACTCTTTGAAAACTATCCTGTGCGTGCTACGCCCACCTTTATCTCCAATCATAATCTAAACGTGATCGCCAAATATTTTATTGAACCTTTAAAAGTAAACATAGCTGCCACCTACTCCTTTGCTACCGGCAGGCCGTACTACGATCCAAACAATTCTGATTTTTTGACTGATCGCGCGTCTTATTTTGAGAATATCTCTTTGAATCTGAGTTATGTCACCACTGTCAAAAAAGTATTTGCGGTGTTCTATGTTGGCCTTGATAACATAGCCAATCGCCAAAATATCTTTGGCTATCGTTACACGGATGATGGAACAACCCGTTTTCCAATTGAGCCAGCACTTTATCGCTCGGTGTTTGTTGGAATGAATTTCTCGCTTTCAGCATTCAACCGAGATGAACTCTAAATCCAAATCAATTAACTAATAGTAAACATCATTCATCCCAATATGAAAAAGCTAGCCATTTTAGTACTTATTACGACAAGCATTGCAGCGCAATCACAAACCGTAGAAGAAGCAATCCAAACAACACTTGGTCAATTTAATCCCGGTGACCGAACAGCGATGATGTCCGCTGTGAACCGCTTTGATCTGATCGCCAAAAAATGGAGTACCGATTGGATCACTCACTATTACGCAGGATACGCCAAGACGATTGCAGGCGCTACCGAGTCCGACAACACCAAAAAAACTCAATTATTTGATGAGGCAGAAAAAAGCCTCGAAGCTGCGAAAGTCAGCGGAGCCGTGGAAAACGATGAGGTCTATACCTTGCTTGCCATGATTGCCAGCAACCGCATTGGGTTAGATCCAGAAGCCTGGCAAAAACATATGGAAACGTACCACGCTAATCTTCGCAAAGCGAAACAACTTCGCAAGGACAATCCACGTATCTATTACGTAGAGGGCATGAGCAAATTTTACACTCCGGAGGCCTATGGTGGTGGTAAGGAAAATGCACTCATCTACTTTGAAAAGGCAGAAGAATATTTTAAGAACGAAAGCACC